>JAZKAO010000010.1:0-63715 GCA_040389105.1 Bacteroidota bacterium | reverse complement strand
TACCATGCCTCCCGGCCACCGTTGAATGGTATCGGGCGAAGTATTGTAAACACCACGGCTTTCCAGCGCCGAAGCAGTTTCGGTACCAATGAATTTTTTACCGGGATAATCCTTCTGGAAATTGGCTATTTGCTCGTTATGGTAATTGTAGCCTAACAGATCAACAGCGCCCGATTCAACAATTTTATTGCCGGGGCCGAGTTCGTTATTGGCTGTAGTGATTGGCCTTGTGGTATCCAACTGGTGGATAATGCCGCTCAGCTCGCGGGCTATACGTGTCGCGCTGGTATCTCGTTGCTCGGGTATTTCATTACCAATACTCCATATCATCACGGAAGGGTGGTTCCTGTCGCGCAGTATCTGATCTGTCAGATCGCGTTTGTGCCATTCCCTAAAGAAAAGATGAGAGTCAAACTGAGGCCTCTTATGAATCTGCCATACGTCAAATGCTTCGTCCATAATAATAAAGCCCATGCGGTCTGCAAGGTCTAAAAACTCTGGTGCCGGAGGGTTGTGCGAGGTGCGTATTGCATTTACGCCCATTTCCTTTAATATTCTAAACTGCCTTTCCAGCGCATGCACGTTGAATGCTGTGCCCAGCGCGCCCAGGTCATGATGCTCGCAAACGCCGTTTATTTTCATGGAAACACCGTTCAGGCTGAAGCCTTTATCGGCATCAAAATTGAAATAACGGATACCCAGCGGTGTTTCATACTGATCAACCACCACATTATTCACCAATATTTTAGTTTGTACTTTATACAGGAATGGTTTGTTAACCGACCATAATACCGGGTTATTAACGCCGAAATTCTGGCTTACAGTAGTAACCGTATCTTTTAAACTAACGCCGGTAAGGGTTTTGCTTGTTACTACTTTACCACCAGCATAAATGCTGCTGACAACAGTGGCCAATTTAGTATTGCCTGCCGCGTTTGTTATGCTAACGCTCAGGTTAACATCGGCATGGCTGGCGCTTACCTTTGGTGTGGTTACAAAAGTACCCCAATGGTTAACAGCAATTTTGTTAGTGCTTATCAGCCAAACATTACGGTAAATGCCCGAACCTGAATACCAGCGAGAATTTGGCTGTAAAGAATTATCAACCTTTACAGCTATCACGTTTTTACCGCCATAATTTAAATACGGCGTAAGATCATATCTGAAACTGATATAACCGTTTGGTCTATAACCTAAATGATGGCCGTTTATCCACACATCGCTTTTTTGATAAACACCGTCAAAAGCAATATAGATCAATTTGCCTTTATCCGTTTGCGGGATGGTAAAGGTTTTACGGTACCAGCCTATACCGCCTGGTAAAGCGCCGCCTTCCACAGTGGCCGGGTTTTCTTTTTTAAATTCGCCCTCTATGCTCCAGTCATGCGGCAAATTTAATTTTCGCCAGCTGGCATCATCAAAATCAGCGTTTTGGCCGTTGGGTACGTCCCCCAGGTTAAACATCCAGTTTTGATCAAAATCCAAAACCGACCGCCCACTTTGCGCATGCACGGCAGCTGATAAACTGATCAGGATAAACAAGTAAAATAATTTTTTCATTTGGGTTTATAAATAATTATTAAATGTATTTATAATAACCAATAATTGAGCGTAAATTATGTGTTATAGATAGAGTTAACAAGAGTTTGCACATTAGGGATTTTCCTGATTGGTTCCGTGTCGAATTGGGAATTGCCAAGCTACTGAGCGCAATTGCATTAGCTATTCCTGCCGTTCCCGCGCGAGTTAAGGAATGGGCTTATTTCGGTTTTTCTCTCAGTTTCTCGTCTGCTATACTTGCCCATTATATGGCTGGCGATCCTGTATTCAATTTGGTCGCACCTTTCATAATGCTTTTGGTGGTATCGTACATCAGTTATCACAAAGTAATAGTGCAAAAACATGATTCGGTGATGTAAAAAAAGAGCTTCATTTTTCAAATAGGTTTGATCGATCGTTATATAAATGCTGCTGAAAAATTGTGAGAGGGAACAGTAAGCACCGTTTTACTTGTCTGCACCAGTTTTTGTTAAAGTAATTAATTGTGGGGAATAACGCTGAATCTCAAAAGGCTCCATTACCCACATCATCGTTTTTAATAGCTTTACGGCTCTTTTTGATATCATTTTTTAACCTTCCGAATTTATAATTCAAGCCGAAGGTAGCATACCTGAAATATTTTTGATTTTCATCCACCTGGAAAAAATCCAGCGAGGTAGTGGTGACCACGTTGTTTCGGAATTGTGTGAAAGGATTGTTGACAGCACCCGAAAAATAGAGTTTGTTTTTGACCAGTTCTTTATTTGCGCTTACGGAGGTGCTAAAATAGGCATTCGAAACGCCCTGGATGGAACGCGGCATCCGGCTCTGGTAATCCGCATTCACATTGACGCTCCAGCCGGTGTCGAATTTAAAGCTGTTGGATAGCGAAATGTGGCCCGTCAGTATGTGCATACGGTTGGCGGCTATATTGCCGGTGGCCGTCGACCAAAAACTGCATGGCGTTGCCATTAAGGCTGAGCCTATAAAACTTAGCCGGCGAATAATTGAGATTGATGTTAACACCCAGGCCGCCCCCCTTGCCGTTGTTTTCATACGTGGTTGTCGTGATCCGCGTCGCGGGGTCGAACAAAACGACCGGCAATTCCAGGTTGCTGAAAAAGGCATAGTCGGCAGCTAAAAAGAGGCTTATGTTTTTAGCGAGAGTGGTGTTGTAACCCAATTGCGGATCGTTCATGACAACCGGCCGTAAATTGGGGTTGCCGGCGATGATAAAATTAGGATTAGAACGGTCGACAAAGGGATTAAGGCGGCTGATACTCGGTCGCAGGATACGCTGTGTATAGCCGAAGTTCAGGCTGCTGTTGCCAACAAGCGGATGGCTGATGGCAAGGGAGGGCAGTATATTAAAATAGGTTTTGTCGACAAGGGTGCCGGTGGAGATAAAATTGGCTTTTATGATCGTTTCTTCCGCACGCAGGCCGGCGCTGAAATTATATTTTTTTAGGCTGAACCGGTACGAGTTATAAGCCCCGATGACATCCTGGGTATAGTTGAAGATATTGCCCATTGCCGGATCGCTCTCGAACTGCTTGCTGGCGTTATTAAGCGACAGGTATTGGAAATCGCTCCGGCTTTTGCGGAAAATGGATTTAACCCCGGCTTCCATGATCACCTTATGGATGGGATGCGTATAATCAGCCTGGGCGGTTTGCTCATGCCAGTGTTCATCATCCGGCTGTTGGTAATCCGGTATGGCATAACCCGGTTTGCTGAAACTGATACCGGTATTGCTGCGGGCGCTTGTCTGCGAATAGCGGTAAGAAAACGTGAGCAGTGTATTTTTATCTGACTTAAAACCCAACTGGTAATTTAATGCGGCATCAAAGCCGCTGCCGTTGGAATAGTTATTGTTTTCCAGCTCATAACTTTGCAGTAACGTGCCGTTAGCCGCTTTTAGTAATGAATTTTGATAGGTAAAACCATTTTTCCTGTTGCCGCTGATGTTAAAATTTCCGGAAAGTAAATGCAATGAGTCGATCTCATAGCTCAGATCGGTGCCGAAGTAGGCGTTTTTAGTATTGGCACTGTTATAGCCATTCTGCTGTAATAGCGAAGGATCCAAACCAAAAGCAGTACGCCTGGTTTGGTAGTCTGTCGCCGGGTTGGTGTAGCTGCTCCCGCCGCCAAACGCGTTAATGCCGAACTTGCCTTGCTGCGCCGTTACTGAACCGCCGGCACTGGGGCCGCTGTTCGGGAATCCTTCATTGATGGTAATGTTTCCCTTATATCCACCCGCTATTTTACGGTTGGTGACGATATTGATGATACCTGCCAAACCCTCGGCATCATATTTCGATGGCGGTGTCGTGATCACTTCAATGTTTAATATAGTGGAGGCAGGCATGCTTTTAAGTATCTCCTTTAGATTGTTGTTGAACATACTCGACTCTTTTCCGTTGATGAGTACTTTAAAACTGGTATTGCCTTTCATTAGCACATTATCGTCCGCGTCAACAGCAAGAAAGGGTATCTTATGGATCATCCCCAGGACATTGCTTGCTTTGCTTTCCGGGTCCGCCTGCTTATCGTAAATAATGCGGTCGGTCTTCTGCTGAACAATAGGACGGTCAGCTGTAATCTTAACTTCCTTCAGGCTTTGGGTCTGACGGGTCAATTCTAAATTGCCTAAAGTTATTTCTTTGGTATTTACCAGGTCGATGTTGACCATCTTTCTTTCATAACCGACCGAGATAACGACAAGGTGATAGACTTGTGACGGGATATTATCCATACTAAAACTCCCATCTGTCTTGCTGATGGTATTCATCACCAGGCTGTCTTTGGCCGTTCTGAGGGTCAATGTGGCAAAGCGGACCGGCTCCTGCGAGATGCTGTCGATAATATGTCCGCTTATTTTGTTTTGAGCGGAGGAATTTTGAGCGAAGCAAACGGCCGCAAGCAACAAATTAATAAAACACCAATAGTTCTTTTTCATGATAATTAAGGATTTAAAGGGCAATAGCATCCCCCTTAAGTAAAAAATACTTTTAATTTTTTTTGAATAATGACGAGGGCTTAAGCCAACGACAGGAATTACGAACCTTGTTTCTTCACGGCGAAATAATAGGCCAGGAAACCCGCCGCGATGAACATGGCCTCGATACCAAAGGGAAGGGATGACCCTTCATCACATTTGACAAAATGGACCACTACCAAACCCAGGCCCGCCGAAAAGATAACACAGCCCCATTTGAGCGCCTCGTTACCTGAACCCGATAGTTTTTTGACAAAACCAAGCGCTTCGTCGTTAATCGGACCCGAATCGATAATGCGCTTTTTCAGGCGGTAATTATACCAGGCTATGATAACCCAGGCTATGATGACGGCCATCCCGATCACCGCGAAGAAGGCTGAATTTTGCTGATTCATATGATTGTATTTTGAATAAAATTTACACAGTAGTCAAATTCTGAAGAGTTTAGGTTGCAAATTTTTTTATTAATTTCTGCAACCTTTTTTTCTAAACTACTGACTAATGAAACATGTTTAATGAAAGGGAGGTTGTCACCAAAATTTTGAATGGCGATACAAGCGCATTTGATGCTTTGGTGAAGCAATATGAACGCCTGGTTTATGTTGTGGTCAGCCGCCTGATACGGGAGCCGGAAGATGTGGCCGATATTTGCCAGGAAGTTTTCATCAAGGTTTATAATAGTCTTTTCAGGTTTGGCTTTCAGTCAAAACTCTCCACCTGGATAGCCCGCATAGCTTATTTTACCGGCATTAATTATATAAAAAAAATATAAAAAGGAAGTATTGACCAATTACCCGGACGATATAGCGCATTATCATTTTACCAACGATAACCCGGAGGTGCTGCTGACCAAAAAAGATGCGGCAAAATATATTGAACAGTTGGTTTTACAATTGCCCGAGAAATACCGGACCGTGATTACGCTTTTTCATCTTAGCGAATTCTCTTATGAGGAGATCGGGGAAATTACCGGCATGCCGGAAGGAACGATAAAAAATTATCTCTTCCGGGCGCGAAAAATATTAAAGGAGAAAATAGAGATACACCTTAAAGGCGACCTGTTATGAAAAAGAAGATTGACGATGAAATACAAAGGGGACACCTGCCTAACGATGATAACTATGCCTATCAGCTTTTATTGGAGTTGCTCAGTGCGGAGCCTGAAACTGGCTTGCCTTATGATTTCGCAGCTAAAGTAAAACGCAAAGTAGAGGCTGAAGCCAGGCAGCAGAGCGAACTTCGGTCTTTCGGTCTTTCGAGCGCAGTGGTTGCATTGTTAACGGGAATAGTCTATGGCCTGTTTTTACTATTGGCACCGCTGTTAGGTGGCGAATTTTCGCAGATAGCCGCAAGGTATAAGTGGGTATTTATTTTGGGTATGTTTGGTGTTCTAACCATCCAATATTTCGATCAGGTGTTCATCAAATCAAAGATATTTAAAAGCCCAAAGCGTTAACGGCAGAAGTGTTTTTATTGGATATGTTCAGTCAACACATCATTGATTTTTTTAAGCTACAAAGTAATTTATCTTTGTTAAATATTAAAATCGCCCGTATGAATACAGAAAGTCTTTTAGCTGAAGAACTCACCGTATTGAATAGCGTGCTTATGGGAGTTGTGGGACTGGACGAGCAATACGTTATTGAATTCAGGCAGCTTATGTTTCGCAAGCAATTAAACAAAAAATACTTCCTGATCACCGAGGGTATTACCCGTCCTTGCCGGTTATCATCTGGCGCAGCTCCTCGGCAGTAATGGGTTCCTCGCGCTCTATTAATTTTTTACGAGCCTTGAATACCAGGTTTTCCATCGTTTCCAGGAAATAATTGAGTTGCAGGGCGTCTTCTTTTATACCACTGGCCCTTCCCTTATCCTTAAATGTTGCTTAACTTTGAAAGTGAGCATATTGCTTCGTGACAAATAACATGACGATTAATTGTGAATACTGACCTTTTCTTCCGGAAAATACGGACTTACCATGAGCTGTCAAAAGAGGCAGAAAGCGCCTGGACTGGCCTGTTTCGTCAGAAAATTTACCGGAAAGGAGAGAATTTTATAAATGAGGGGCAGCATCCCCGAAGGGTTGCTTTTGTGATGGAAGGACTTTTTTCACAATATTATACTTCTGAAAAAGGAGAGAGCATTATTAAATATTTTTTCCCCGAAGATCGCTTCGCTGCATCAGTAACGGCAATGCTCACCGATACACCAAGCATGTTTACCATCACCGCAATCGAAACTACGATTGTTCTGGAATACGATTTCTTAGGCTTTAAAAAGCTCATAGGAGATCACCCCGACGTGGCCATGTTCTATATCAGGTATATGGAACAACATTGGATCATTGAAAAGGAGCCTTTAGAGATATCGTTTAGAGCAGAAACTGCAAAAACTAAATATCAGGATTTTTTTGAGAAATTATCCTACGTTAGTAACCCGCCTAAAAAAGCATCATATCGCCTCCTTTTTAGGTATTACCCCAACACAGCTCAGCAGAATCTTTTTTGCTAACAAATAATTTTCCATTTTCTCAACATATGTAAATGTTATAGAGAAAGGTCTGCCTGATCTTTGAATTATTAATTAACAATTTTTAATTCAACAAAATGGCAACTAAAGTATTTATCAATCTACCCGTTAAGGATCTTGATCGTTCAATTTCCTTCTTCACCAATCTTGGCTTCAGGTTCAATCCCCAATTTACCGACGATAAAGCGGGCTGTATGATCATCAGTGAAAACATCTTCGCAATGTTTTTGACGGAGCCTTATTTTGAAACCTTCACAAAAAAGCCGGTCAGCGATGCGACAGTTGCAACTGAAGTGCTAATTGCCCTGGACGCCGGTTCGCGGGAAGAGGTTCAAGTGATCGTAGATCGGGCAAAGGAGCTCGGGGCTAGCATTTATTTTGAGCCGCAAGACTACGGTTGGATGTACCAGCACAGTTTTGCCGATCTTGACGGGCACCAGTGGGAAATTGTCTACATGGATGCATCACAAATTCCAGCACAGGATTAAAGAAACAATTCAAGAATATTTTGGCTATATGCCTTATTAATAACTATAAAACAAAAACATGAGTAATTTATCATTTGATTTTACGGTTGATAAATCAACCAATTCGGTATTTGTAAACAGAGAGTTTGCAGCAAGGCTGCCAATCGTTTGGGACGCATTTACCAAACAAGAAATTCTTGACCAGTGGTGGGCGCCTAAGCCCTGGGAGTCGAAAACAAAGACTATGGATTTTAAAGTGGGTGGACGCAGATTTTACGCAATGGTAAGCCCGGAAGGGCAAGAACATTGGTCTATTGAGCAATATACTTCCATTGACCCTAAAACGGCCATTAAATGGGTGTCTTCTTTTGCTGATAAAAATGGAAACATTGACGCAGGGTTTCCAAGTTCAGAGTGGGAATTGAATTTCAGTGAACAAAATGGAGCAACAAAAGTAAGCATTCTAATAAAGCATAAAACTCTTGCCGACCTTGAAACGCATATTCAAATGGGATTCAAAGAAGGGTTCACTATAACATTAAATGAATTAGAAACATTATTGAAAAAAATTTAAAACAGACACAATGAAAAAGGATAAAATAATTTTTTGGACAACAACAATTATCATCTTCTTGTTCGAAGGGGTATTAACTGACTTAACTTTTCAAACTGAAGCGGCAAAGCAAGGTGTCAGTCATTTGGGCTATCCACCCTATTTTGGGCCCGCATTAGTAGCTTTTAAAATACTTGGAGTATTGACTTTGATTATTCCACAAGTTCCCAAACGATTTAAAGAGTTTGCTTATGCAGGATTTACCTTTAATTTCTTATTTGCAAGTATCAGCCACTTTGCTGTAGATGGAATGGATTTTCAGTCGTTCTTTCCATTGATATTTTTAGCAATTTTAGGTGCATCGTTTTTTTATTATCAAAAAACGTATGCACAAAAAAATAGCAACACAGATATTTATCATTTTACCAGAAATGTTGGAACACAAGTAACTTAAACAATCAAAATGGCATTGAACTCCAACTATGTTTGATTTGATGTGTGATAAGTGGTTGGAATGAAGGAAAAAAGGTTAATTGATAAACAAAAAAAGGGATGATTGAAAAATCATCCCTTTGGGCGGAGAGCTAGGCTCCTGAACATTGGTGTGCAATCTGCTGTAAATTAATTATTTATATTCATTTCCAAATTCATTGCTTCGATTTTACCCCGAACTTGAAAACAATGCTTTAATTCAGCATTTTGTTGAAATATATTTAATTCAACAATCACTTTTACCTTAATAACCGCAGAAGATATATCAGATGCTAAACTTAAATGTAAATATGCTTTTGCGCCAAATTTTCCGTTTCTTCGACCAATAGTACCTGCCTGGGATAAGGAGAAAGCAAAGGAAAAAACTGGAAGGTATCTCCAATGTCGAAATTGAGGCCCTGGATCTCTTTCAGCCGGACGCTATCGATGCATTAGAAAAAGTCAGGGATAATGACAGGTTAAATTTGATACACAGGTCTCCCTATCCATCCAACTACCGCACATCATCCCAGGTATCCGTACGGAAAGAGGATGCCGGGATTCCATCATTATTATACAGTTCACCTACCACAAACTCCTTAAATGCATAACGCACGGCAACCGGATTACTTACCTGGTCGCTTTGCAGTATTACAGTGTTGGCCTTTATTACAGCCTTGGCTGGATGGAATACCTTATCGGCACCGGCCACTTCAAACAGCGTCAGTGGTTTTTCTAAACTGGTTAAATAAGGTGCATTGCTAAAAGTAAGGGTAACTTTATTGCCATCTATTTGCATAGATTGATAGGTAGGCGCATTGTAGCCAATCCCTTTAATGCCATAGGTTTTACCCAACGCCCAATAACCCAGCCGTTGGGCGGGGATGGTTTTATTGGTGTAGTGAATATTCTTTTCCATCCCTACGTCCATAGTTGATGTCATACCCGAATTAGGAATCAAAGCCATAGCATTTAACTGCGCTTCGCGCACCATTGGCCCGCTTCGGGTTTTATCGGTGGACCCATAAGGCGCTATCTGTACAAAATAAAAGGGAAAGTCGCCCAGTCCCCATTGCTTTCGCCAGTCGGCCACCATGGCGGGGAAAAGCCGGCCATATAGCTTTGGCTCGTGACGGTTACTTTCGCCCTGGTACCAAATAATGCCTTTAATATTTAAGCCAAGTACCGGCGCTACCATGCCGTTAAAAAGGGCAGTCGGCAATTTCCAGGGTTGTTTAACAGTATCTAAAATAGTAGTAGGCACAAACACTTCTGGAAAGGCGGCCAAGCTGTTTTTACTCATCCAGGCTTCAATAGTAGTGCCGCCCACGCTTGATACGATTAAACCTATCGGTACATGCAGTTTTTTTTGCAGCATACTACCAAATTGGTAGGCAATAGCGCTAAAGTTACGCGCCGTTTCCGACGTAGATTCGTCCCATTTAGCTTTTACGTCTTTTTCCGGACTAAGCGTATTGGCCGTGTGGATGGTGCATAAGCGTAGCTGGCTGTTATCAGCATTTAAAATGATCTCGTTTGCATTCAGGATAGGAGACGAGTTCCCCCGTAAAGCCATTTCCATGTTCGATTGTCCCGAACAAAACCAAACCTCGCCAATTAATACATTTTTCAATGTCAGTAATTCACCATCGTTAAAGGTAATTTGGTATGGGCCGCCGGCTGCAGGGGTGGCTACCTTTACCATCCAGTTACCTTGTGCATCGGCTTTAGCTTTATAAGCTTTATTGTTCCACCCGGTGGTAATAGTAACCCCCGCGTTCGGCTCGGCCCCACCCCAAATTTTATCCTGGCTTTGCTGCTGTAATACCATGTTATCGCCAAAAATAGCGGGGAGTTTCACATTGGCATTTACCGCTATAGTAATCAACAGCAGGGCTGCAATTAAAGTGGGTTTTAAATAAAAAAAGCTACACATAGGTATAGTATTGGTGGTTTATAAGGCAATAAAGTTAAGGGTTTACAGCTTAGCATACAGGTGTGTTTATATCAAACATACGGGTATAATGATACATAGCTTACATCGCCATTGGGCTTTGTGGCTTTGCTGCGCAAGTCAATTTTATAATACATATCTGTTTCATTTGACCCGTTTCTGTGGTTATGGAAAGTGATACATTGCAACGCTATAACCAATTAACCGCCTTGCAAGGCCATGCTATTTTATGAGGATATTTTTAAGCTGTTTATTTGTACTGCACGTTTGCATTTTTAATACCCGTGCCCAGGTAGGCAACCGGATAATTAATGCCGATTTAAACCAGGTAACCGGTAAAAGGTCGACGGTTTTTAACGAATGCATAGGTGCTGGTCGTGCTAACGAAGGCTTACGGGCCGACTGGCAGCAGCAACTTACCATGGTGCAAAAGGATATAAACTTTAAATACATCCGTATGCATGGCCTGCTGCACGATGATATGCGCGTGTTTGTAATGGGTAAGGATAGCATCCCTGTTTATAACTGGCAGTATATTGATAAGCTGTACGATTTTCTACTGAGCATCCACATCAAACCGATTGTAGAATTAAGCTTTATGCCTAATGATATGGCCAGCGCCACCAAAACCGTTTTTTGGTGGAAAGGTAATGTAACCAAACCCAAATCATACAAACTGTGGGATGAGCTGATCCGCCGGTTAACGCTGCATTTGCAGGAGCGCTACGGCAAGGCCGAGGTAGAGAAATGGTATTTTGAAGTATGGAACGAACCCGATTTGGGTGGCTTCTTCGCAGGTACCCAAGCCGACTATTTTGAGCTTTACGCGCATACCGCTAAAGCGGTAAAAAGTGTGTCGGCCAGTTACAGGATAGGTGGCCCGGCTACATCGGCTATTAAATGGATTGATGATTTTTTAAAGTATTGTGATAATAACAAGTTGCCGGTTGATTTTGTAACTACGCATGATTATGCCACTACATCGGTATTGGATGAGTTTGGCACTAAAAAGCAAAAGTTAAAGGCGGATGCTGATACCGTTGCAAAAAATGTAAAAAAGGTACGCGGGCAGATCAATAACTCGGCATACAAAAATGCCGAATTCCATTTAACCGAATGGAATACCTCGCCGTCATCACACGACCCTATTCACGACAGTTATCAAAACGCGGCCTTTATATTAAATGTGCTAAAAAAAGCAATGCCTTATGCAAACTCCATGTCGTACTGGACGTTTACCGATATTTTTGAGGAGGCCGGTCCGGCGGTAACACCATTCCACGGTGGTTTTGGTTTGGTTAACCTGGAGAATATTAAAAAGCCTACCTATTACGCCTACCAATATTTAAATAGTTTAGGTGCTACCGAACTAAAAAATACCGACCCTACATCTATCATTTGTAAACAAGACAAAAACGTGCAAGCCCTGTTTTGGGATTTTACCTTCCCGGAAACGGGCAGAGATTTTGACCAGGGCTATTTTATAAAAGATCAGCCACCGCTGCCGCGCAAATCGGTACAACTAAAATTAAACAACCTGGCCAATGGCACCTACACGCTGCAGGTGTACAAAACCGGCTATCGCGCTAACGATCCTTATTCGCAATACATTGCCTGGGGAAGGCCGTCGTACATTACCCCGCAGCAGGTTACGCAGTTGAGCGGTCTGTCATCGGGCAACCCCATACAAACTACTAATATCACCGTTAAAAACGGCACATACAGCAGCGAGTTTGCCATGCGCAGTAACGATATCTACCTGGTAAAACTAAATTTCAAGCATAAATAAATACGATCTAAATGAATTACAAACACTTGTTTGCCGGTTTACTATTGGGCGTTGCAGTGAGCGTACATGCGCAGGAAAAATCCCTGCCCGGCGCTACGGCCGAACGTGCTTACCTGGTTTCGGCATTAACCCGTATTGCCGACCCGGTTCTGAACGCCCTCAGCAGAAACGAACTGAAAAAGACTATGCCGGTGGAAGCCAAAGTGGCTAAAGACCGGGTGTACAGCACCTATTTGGAAGCCTTTGGCCGTTTGTACGCTGGCATGGCTCCATGGCTGGAACTCGGCACCGATGACACCCCCGAAGGTAAATTGCGCGCTAAATATATCCAGCTGTTTATCACCGGTATCCGTAACGCTACCGACCCTAAAGCGGCCGATTTTATGAACTTTTACCAGGGCCGGCAGCCCGTGGTTGATGCCGCCTTTTTTGCCCAGGGCCTACTGCGTTCGCCGCATCAAATTTGGGATAAGTTGGATGCTACCACCAAAGCCAATGTCATTAGTGCGTTAAAGTCAAGCCGGGTTATCCAGCCATCGTATAGTAACTGGTTACTGTTCAGCGCTACTATCGAGACGGCACTGCAAAAGTTCGACAAATCGGGCGATAAAATGCGGATGGATTATGCCGTAAAGCAACATCTGATGAATTGGTATAAAGGCGATGGCGCTTATGGCGACGGCCCCAATTTTCATTGGGATTATTATAACAGCTTTGTGATCCAACCGATGCTGATCAACGTACTTAAAGTTTGGAGCGATGAGGAAGCTGTAAAGAAAAAAGATTATGATTTGGCGCTTACCCATATTAAGCGCTATGCCGCCGTGCAGGAGCGCCTGATCTCCCCGGAAGGCACTTACCCGCCCATTGGCCGCTCGCTGGCTTACCGGTTTGGGGCATTCCAGGTGCTGTCTATGATAGCCATGATGCACGAATTGCCCGAAGAAGTAAAACCTCAACAAGTGCGCGCCGCGCTTTATACCATGATCAACCGCCAGGTAGAAGCGCCAAATACCTTTGATAAAGCCGGCTGGTTGCAAATAGGCATTTATGGCCACCAGCCCGATATCGGCGAGAACTATATTTCTACCGGCAGCCTGTACCTGTGTTCGGAAGGGTTTCTGATGTTAGGCCTGCCGGCGACCGACCCATTTTGGCAGGGTAAGGATGAGGACTGGACAGCCCGAAAAGTTTGGAAAGGCGAGCAGATCCATATTGACCACGCGATAGATTAACCATTTATAATATCAGTAAAATAATCAAAAATGAGAGCAAAATACCTTTTTACTATAGCCGTTGCCACTGTAATGGCCACCCCGATAATATGTACTGCGCAAAGCAAACAAAACTTTAAGCCCAAACCCGAAATACTGAAGCTGATAGACCAAAATATGCGCGATGCCGACAAGCAATATAAGGTGCTGATGCAGCATGTCCCGGCCGATAGTCTGCCTGAAACATTTAACCACGATGGCACCTGGAAAACCCAGGCCAACAAAGGTTGGACGACTGGTTTTTACCCGGGGACGCTGTTTTACTTGTACTCGGTTTCAAAAGATAAAGCTTTGTATAACGAGGGCATTAAACAATTGAAAGTAATGGAGCCGATGAAAACCATCGACTCGCACGATATTGGTTTTATGATGTACGATAGCTACGGTGTAGCCAACCGTATCGCACCCGAAGCTGATTATAAGCAGATATTGGTCACCAGCGCGCAATCGTTGGCTAAGCGATTTAACCCAAAGGTGGGCTGCACTATGTCGTGGGGATCGCAGCCGGGGCACTTCCGTGTGATCATTGATAACATGATGAACCTGGAATTGCTGATGTGGGCTACCAAAGTAACCGGCGACTCATCGTACGCAAAAGTGGCTATCACACACGCCAACACTACCATGAAAAACCATTTCCGCCCCGATTATAGCTCGTATCATTTGGTTGATTATAACCCGGCTACCGGTGAGGTGATCAAAAAACAAACCGTGCAGGGTGCGGCCGACGAATCCGCCTGGGCGAGGGGGCAGGGATGGGGCCTTTATGGCTTCACTATGATGTACCGCGAAACCGGCGACAAACGTTACCTGGAGCAAGCCAAACATATCGCCAATTTTATACTCAGCAATCCAACGCTGCCGGCCGATAAGGTACCTTATTGGGATTACAGTGCACCGAGTATCCCCAATGCTTTGCGTGATGCATCGGCAGCGACTATTTATGCCTCGGCACTGATAGAACTGTCACGCTACGATGCTGCTAATGCTAAACGTTATATAGATGTGGCCGAAACCATTATCAAAACCCTGTCATCGCCAACTTATAAAGCAGTGAACGGCGACAACGGTGGCTATCTGCTGAAGCACAGCGTAGGTCATTTCCCAAAAGGCGCTTTAATTGATGTACCCTTAACCTATGCCGATTACTACTTTGTTGAGGCTATGCTGCGTTACAAAAATCTGGATAGAAACATTAACCGTTAATACCTGCTAATTAAAACTTGCCAATCACCACCAAATGAAAAGAGCACTGCTGTTGTTATGCCTGCTGGCGGCCATACCAAATACTTATGCCAAAAATGCCTCGGCGTTTTCCATTACACCCTTTACAGGGATGGATTATTTGCGGGTAGTGGTTGATGCCGCCTACCAAACATCAAAGGCCAATACGTTTAAGGTCATCATCACCTCAATTACAGACGGCAAAGTTTTATGGCAGGGCGATGTGAAGCCAACCGTAGCTACAAACGTTAAAAAAGCGCAACTGGCATTTGTGGTAAACGGTTTAAAACCAGTGCTATGGCAACCGGTTAATCCATACCTATACCAAATAAGCCTACAGCAATACAGCAATGGCAAACTTCAGGACGAACTGACCGAACGTGCCGGTTTTCGCAGCTTTGAACGGCGCGGCGGTAACTTGTATTTAAACAACAAGCCTATATTTTTAAGAGGGATTGCTATTAATCCACCCGGGCGGGGCATCCCGGCCAAAGTAGAGGAAAGCCGCGAATTTGCGCTGGAGTATGTAAAGTTTATGAAAAGTATCAACGTAAACATTATCCGCATCCCAGATGCCGAGGCCTGGTATGATGTATGTGACGAGTTGGGTATGATGGTTTTTGGTGGTAACTACAGCGGCAAGGTTGCGGGCGGCGAAAAGGTAAACAACAAAGAACAATTTGGCGATGAAACCGACGGCGGCTTCCCTCGCGATTATGACCGTGGTGTAGATTGGTACGAGAATGAAAAGCTGAACCTGATCGCCCATCATCCCAGCCTAATGGTGTATGCCATGACCAACGAGACACCCTTTGCGGGATCGCGAGCGGCGCCTTGGGAAAAGTTTTTGGCTTACGCTTACGATAAATTAAAAAAATGGGACGAAACCCGGGTATACATTGCCAACGCCGGTTACGGCTACGGCAAGGCCGGCGATATTTGCGATATCCACCGCTATTGGGGCTGGTATTACAGTTCGCCCTATACTTTCCTGAATATTCGCGATAACAAAAAGATCATCCCGATAGAAAAACACGACCAGCCCATTACTTTTACCGAATGTGTGGGCAATTATACCGGCCCGGATGGGCGCTATAACCTTACCCCGGCGCATAAAAACCCAAGTTCGCAATTGGCCTGGACGGGGCATGCAGCGCAAGACCTGCAATCGCGCCTGGCGGACGAACACCAAAGCAGCACCTTCCGTTATGCTACCGAATTGTTCAGGCAGTTGCGTACCGAAAACCACGATCTGAGCGGTGTATTCCCCTTCACCATTATGTTTTATAATTGGGATACGGTGGAGAAATTTGCCGATATGCACCCCAAACCAGTTACCGACCAGGTGAAAATATCTTACCAGCCGGTATTATTAAGCTGGGAGTGTTGGACAAAGAATATGTACGCCGGCGCGACACTTAAACCTGTGGTGCATATTATTAACGATGACGAACACTTTGAGGATCTGAAAAACGCGCAGCTGATCTATCAGCTGCGCGATAAGGCCCAAAGCCTGGTATTTACCGATACCATTAGCATGGCCGATGTGCCATACTATGCATCGGTACAAAAAAGCCTGCAGATAAAACTGCCCGCAAACTTAACTACTGGTTACTACAAACTAACCGGCAAGTTGAGTGCTAATAATAAAGTGGTGTCACAAAATTTCTTTGATGTCTTTATATCAGGCAAACAATTTATACCAAATAACCCCGCGCTTGATCAGGCCGTTTTAGTGTACGATGGTAGCGGTAAACTTAAACCGGCTTTAGCCAAACTAAACATCCCCTGCCAGGCCATTACCTCGTGGAAAAACCTGCCGGTGGGTAAGGTAGTGGTGATTGGTGATAACGCGGCAGATAATATGATTGTTGCCAATGCTAAGTCCATTAGAGACTTCATCAGCCGTGGGGGCCGTATCCTTTGCCTGCGCCAGGATAGCCTGCACCGTATTAACCTGAACGCTTTACTGGATAGTAAACTTGCTAACAGTACCGTTGATATTGACCACCCAGTTTACCCCGTATCGGCAAACCCGCCCCGTAATGGGTATTATATTAACCCTGAGCGGCCCGAACACCCTGTATTTGCCGGTGTAACCCGTCAAAATTTAAGGGTGTTTTCAGATTACAACAACTGGAGCGAGAACCAAAAAGGCATGCCGGCCATTTACCCGGTTACTGATGGCTTTACGCTGGATAGTCGCGATGGTGTAAGTAACACTACCATTTTAGGCAATTATGGTTCGGGGTTGCAGGCTATTGCCGTGGCCGAGCAGTTTATAGGCAAAGGCAGCATTATTTTAAGCGGATTTGACTTGGTGAACCGTGCCGGGTTAGATCCGGTAGCTGACAGGTTGCTGATTAACCTGGTAACTTACACCAGCGCCAAAGCCGGACATAACCAATACCAAACCATAACCAGTCCGATTATTTGGGGCGAATATGAAACAGAAAAAGGCGTGGTGACCGACTATTACAGCGGCTTTTTAGTAAACTCAACTCCGCGCTTACCCGCCAGTTTTGACGGGCGTAAACAAGCCATAGTGGTAAGTAAAGAAGGTTACCAATTGGCTGGTGGGAGCGCTGCTGGCTTTAATACCCGCCCCGGTATACAGTACGTAGCCAACGGGCGCAGGCCCTGGGGGCCATACGCGCAAACCTTTGGCGGCCAGCCTAAAATATTAGCCGACAGCGGCCCGGAAGGCACAGCCAAATTTTGGTGCAAGATCCCCGAAGGGCAAAATACAGCTACATCTTTGGTGTGGAACCCGGCAACCGAACCTATTACCCTAAAAATAAAAGTGAACGGCCTGCCCCAAACCACGCATGTTATAGCGCCCGGCGAAAAGGTATTGATAGAGAGCAAGGTAAATGCCAGCACTGTAAATATGGTTTACACCGGCGATAGAAGGGTAGTGGTACTGGAAACCGCTTTTAGTAAAAAATGAGTGATGACCAATATAAAGTAGAAATTATTTAACGGTTTGCTTTAGCCATTTTAGGGCTAAGGCAGGCCATGTTTCGGCTGCAGGGTTACCGGGGCGTAAGCCATAGCCGTGACCGCCTTTGGGATAAACATGCAGTTCGAACGGCACTTTGCTTTCTCGCAGTGCAGCAGCCAGTAGGAAGGGGATACCATACTGATCATCGCTGGCTACGGAAATAAAAACAGGCGGCGTATTTTTATCCACCTTTACTTCGGGGATAAGTTGATGATCGGCAGAGTTGGTTAATGACCCGGGATAGATGAGCAAACCAAAATTTGGCTTAGCCGATAAGGAATCGGCAGTATCAGCCGGGGTATACAGTTTTAAATTATACTGGGTGCAGGCTCTGGCTGACAGGTTACCGCCGGCCGAAAATCCCATAACACCTATTTTGCCCGTATCTAACTGAAAGGCAGTAGCCTTGCTTCGTACCAAACGCACCGCACGCTGTATATCCTGCTCGGCACCTGCTTGTTTCATAGGTACGCGGTATTGCAATACAAAAGCGGTGTAGCCCTTTTTACTGAGCCATTGCGCTATTTCATCACCTTCTAAATCAATGGCTAGATATTTATTACCACCACCCGGCGATACAATAATACCTGTATGCAGGTTATTGCTTGTTAGTGGTTTAAACACAGTTAATAAAGGGTCGGTAATATCGGTAATACGCTTTACATGATTAAGACTATTCCGCAAAACCGCGACATGCTTGGGCGATGTTTCACCCGGTACTGCACCGGGCCATAGTTTAATTATAGTGTTTTGGCTGTAGGCTAAGCTGCTCCAAACAAGTAATGCGGGTAACAATAGCTTTTTCATGCTAATTCAGATTATAAAAAACGCGATGTTAATAGAAGAGTCTACTTTTTCAATTTTCGCTGTACCTCCAGCATTTTAGCGGCCATGCGGCGTCCCATTTCCTGTGCCGATGGGCCATCAAAGTGGGTGGTATCGCCTTTATGGATTAATCCTTCAGATGAGGCGACTGCCGTTAATGGTACAGTTGCGGGTAGTTGCGCCAGTTGGAAATTAATGTTTGCATAGGCGGGGCGGTAACGGCCTAATTCGCCAACTATAAATGGCAAGTTAGGGTTGCCAACCAAAGCGCGCACACGCTGTATCAGGTCAGTTAACTGGCTGAGGTAAATTTTGGCTTTTTGGGGGGTGCTATTGGCTTCGCCCTGGTGCCATACTACACCTTTTATAGTGCCATATTTCATGGCGGCTGTTATGCGTTCCACCGCGTCATCCCAGGGATGGGTATTAGTTGCCTGATCGAAGGCACCCGGTACCCAGTGCTCAATAGGCGTACCACCAACTGCACAAGGTATCAAACCAATTTTTACTGATGGGGAGGCTTGCTCCATGGTTAAACCAAATGTTAACCCAGGCCCTACGCCTCCAACCTTAGGCTTGTCAAAATGCAATGGGTGTTTGGCTATCACCCATTGCTTATCTTTTGTAAACATATAAACACGGTCGTCGTGCTCGCCGGCTATTTCTTCCGTTATCGGGCCACGACCCGCCATATTGCTTTGCCCTATTAAAACATACAGATCAAACTTCTCTGTCGCGCCAATTTGCGCTTTGGCTACAATAGCAGTAACTACAAGGGTAAGCGTTAGTATATTTCTTTTCAGCCTTCGCATCATGTCTTTTTATGCTAATACCTGCTTAACGAATTAATAACCAGGATTTTGCGGAAATCTTTTGGTCAGGTTGGCATCAATTACATCCTGTGGTATAGGTAATAACTGATCGCGCGCTACGATGTTTGGCCCGGCAATGGCGTTATGCGCCTTAGTGCGAGTTAGCCACGTACCGGTACGCAGCAGGGTATAGCGCCTATCCTCTTCGGTAACTAACTCCCTCGACCGCTCATCTAAAATAAAATCAAGATTTACCTGCGCGATAGTCACGGTTGATGCATGCGAACGTGTACGTACTGCGTTCAATGCATCAGCAGCACCCTGCAAATCACCCAGTTTAAAATTGGCTTCAGCTAATAGCAGCCAGGTATCGGCACTCCGCAAAAAGATCTGGTCGTTATAACTTTGCGATGAGTTAACATCCAGCGGACTGGTATAATCCCATTTACGGGTATTAGGGTAGTTAGGGTTGCTGATCTTTTCGGTACTGGCACGGTCAACCGGAACTACCTGGCCTAACACAAAACCCTTAGGCGGGTTGGTATTAATAGCATACGAGAACCTCCAGGCAAAATCGCCGCCACGGTCGTCGGCAGTTTCATAAATACTGAAAGCCCATTTGGTTGGCCCTAAACGACCTATACCACGGCCGCCAAAATCGGCGCTTGGCGCAAACGGACTGGTAGTTTTATTATCTGTACCTTTAACTGTTAACGAGTAATAGCGGTTTACCCAGTAGCGGCGCATAATATTATTGCCCTCGCCGCCCACTACATTCAACTCGTTTTGCAATACCCAAAGCGCCTCGGTATTACCCTCGCTGCGGTTAGAGTTTCCGTCTAAAAACATATCGGTAAAGGCAGTACCCGGTTTAGTGGCGTTCACACCGTAACGGGCCGTTACAAGTTTATAAGCCGCGTTCGTAGTTACTTTGGTAGCCCAGATCTTAGCCGAATCGGGTTTGTTATCGGCTAAGTAGAGTTCGGCCAAAAAATGCTCGGCTACGCCTTTTATCAATTTGCCGTTGTTGGTACTGGTTACCGGCAGGTATTGGTCGGCAAATATCCAGTCGGCTTTCATTTGCGCGTGTACCTGCGCAACGGTATTGCGGTCATAATCGGTACGTACATTATCGCCCGATGATTCGTGCAATTGCAATGGTACGTCACCCCATAAATACGTTAGATGGCGGTAGGCCCAAGCCCTGATGCAACGTGCTTCGGCCTGGATAGCGTTACGCTGCGCATCGGTTAATACCGTGCTGGCTGCTGAACGGTCTATCACCGTATTGGCCGAGTTGATGGTCTCGTACAAATATGCCCAGGTTTTGGTATAATAAGCCTGACCGGCATTATTCAAAGCGCCCCAGTTGTTGAAAATTCCCTCGGTATTGGTGGTGATATAATTGCCGTAGCCGTTATCTACACCAATCTGGTTCATTTCAAAAGCCATATCGTTCACCGGATCGCTGGTGCTGATGCCCGAACGGCTGCGGCGTACCTCGTAATACAAACCGTTCAGCGCGTTTTGGAAACCGTCGTAATTTACAAACAGGTTATCTGCCACTAATTTGTGCGGCGGGTTTTCTTCCAAAGCCGATTTTTTACATGATGCCAGGGATGCTACAAGGCAGGTTCCCAAACATATTTTATGATAAAATTTCATCGTAATAATTGTTATGAATTATAAACTTACGTTAATACCAAAAATGATCTCTTTTTGCAGGGGTGCACCGCCTGCCTGGTCGCTCAGTTCAGGGTCGAAGCCTTTCCATGAGGTAACAGTGAACAGGTTACGCGCCTCTACATAAACCTTAAACCTGCTAAACTTTACCTTATCCATAATAGATTTTGGTAACGAATAGGAGAGCAACAAGTCCCTTACACGCAAATAGCTGGCATTTTGAAAAATATGCACATTGTTGGTATTGGGCAGATAATTCGGCTGCAAGGCATTGGCATAATAATCGTTAGTCGGGTTGGTGGGCGTCCAGTAGTTTTTAACATAAGTGTTTTTTTCAACCTCGGTATTTACGTTATCGCTTAGGGTACCGTTATCTTTTGTTACACCTTGTACACCGTTAACAAATACATACAGCGACCAGTTTTTGTAGCTGAACGTATTGCCCAAGCCATAGCTGAAAGAAGGCTGTACATCGGGTAACAGGATACGGTCAGACAAGGTTATTTTACCGTCGCCGTTCGCATCGGTTATTTTGGCATAGCCCGCTTTGGTATTAGGTTGCGGCGATTTGGTCAGGTCGTCCGTAGTTTGCCATACACCGGCATACTGGTAACCAAAGTTATTTACTATAGGATGGCCGATAAACCAGTTATTCAGTGTATCGTTTTTTCCGTTACCGTATAGATCTACAATTTTGTTGCGGTTAAGCGTAAAAATTACGTTCGAACTCCAGTTAAAGTTTTTACCCTTAATGTTAGCGCTGTTAATGCCCACATCAATACCTTTATTAGCTGTTTTACCAATATTTTGCACAATATTGTTTACACCGGTAACCGTAGATATGGCGCGGTTAAGCAACAGGTCGCTTGTTTTTGAAGAGTATACATCAATTGAACCGTTGATACGGCCGTTCAGTAGGCCAAAATCAACACCGGCGTTAAGCGATTTGGTAGTTTCCCAATGCAAGGTTTTATCCCCCAGTTTATTAGGGATATAACCGGCCGCGGTAGTTGTACCGTTAATGTACGGGGTATTAGCCAGGGTAGCAAAAGTACTGTACGGATCAACCGCCTGGTTACCGTTGCTGCCGTATGATACACGCAACTTCACGTTTGATACCGCGTTTACATCCTTCATAAACGATTCGTTACTGATATTCCAGCCAATGGCTGCCGATGGGAAGAACGAGAATTTGCGTTCGTCGCCAAATGGAGATGCGCCATCGCGGCGGGCGGTTAAGGTTAACAGGTAACGGCTATCGTAGCTGTAGTTTAACCTGCCCATTTGCGATACCAGCGCACGTTTAGTGTAGCTGCTGCTTGGCAACACTTGTAAAGCCTGGTTGGCCTGGTAATAGGTAAGCACATCGTTAGGGAAACCCTGCGCGTTTAGCGTATTTGATGTAGATACATTGCTTTCATAACTATATAAGCCGGTGAAAGAAATAGTATGCTTACCAAAACTGCGGTTATAATCCAATATGTTCTCAATCGTATAATCGGTACCAAGGGCATCGGTTTTGTTTAACTCGCCCAAAGCTTCTAAGCCACGTTTGGTGTTGCGACCGTAATAGCTGTAGTTGTTTTGCGATGAATACCTTACACCTGTATTAATACGGTATTGTAAACCCGGTATAAATGGCAATTTAACAACCGCGTAGTTGGTGGTAAAAATAGAGTAGGTATGATCGGAGTTGTTAACCAGTGTATTAGCTAATGGGTTTGACCACGCATTTTTCTCGGGCCATGGGTAAACAGTTAAAGATCCATCGGCATTGTAGGCTGTTGTAAGCGGGTTAAAGTTGTAAATACTGCCGTCGCCTGTTAGGCTGGGGTTAAGGCCGCTGCGGTCATCATAATTAAGCGTGGTGCTGGTGCCAAAGGTGAGCCACTTGGTTGCATCCACATCCACATTGGCACGGGTTGATAAACGCTTGAAATTATCATTCTTTACAATACCTTTTACATCAAGGTAATTGGCCGATACAAAGTATTTGGAGCTGTTTCCACCGCCACGTACCGATATGGTTTGGCTGTTACGCGCGCCGCTGCGTGTACCCATTTTAAAATAATCGGGGAAGTTGCCCGAATCGTACACCGCCTGTTCAGACGCGGTCATAATACCCGGGTAACGTGCGTTTTTAAACGCATAAAACTCGGTTGGGGTAAACAAAGTAGGCAGTTTGCCCAACCGTTGTATGCCGTATGATCCATCGTAAGCGATAACCGGCTTGCCGTCGGCACTGCCTTTTTTAGTAGTGATCAATATAACGCCGTTGGCACCGCGCGAGCCGTAAATAGCTGCTGCCGATGCATCTTTAAGGATATCCATGCTATTGATATCGCCCGGGTTAATATCCGATATAGAACCATTATACGGGATCCCATCTAAAATAATTAGCGGCGAGTTGCTGGCCGATATAGAACGACGGCCACGGATGATGATGCTTTGATCGTTACCTTCGGCACCACCGCTGTTTTGGTTAATGGTAAGGCCCGGTACCGCGCCTTCCAACGCCTGGGCAAAGTTGGTGTTGGGCAGGTTTTCCAACCGCTTAGGGTCAACCGATACCACGGCACCGGTAATATCTTTACGTTTTTGTGTGCCGTAACCTACCACCACTACTTCGTTAAGGCCTTTAGGCTCGGCAGCCATGGTTAAGTTAAACTGGCGGGTTTTGCCTACGGTGCGCTGTTCGGTTACGTAACCCACATAGGTAAATACCAGCACCGCGCTTTCATCGGGCACGGTAATAGCAAATTTGCCGTTTACATCGGTCACTACGCCGCCGGGTTTGCCTTTAACGGTAACACTCACGCTAATCAATGGCAGCGTAGTGTTGTCGATAATGGTACCCGTTACCGGGATGCCTTGTTGCGCCCTGGCCTGGTTGTTCAGTACGCCGGTTAGCACAACAAGCAATACCAGCAGCCTAAGGCATTTTTGATAAAATTGTCTCATACAAGAAATGGTTATTGGTTTAATAAATTGGTTTCTTTGAACTTCTCAGGGTTCGCGTTTATATCACCAGGTTAAATACAAAAAGCACCATCAAAATAATTACCAACGCAACTATTAGCATGGTGCTTGTTTTAGTTACCGGTCTTTCTTTTAAAGGTGGCTGCATGTGTTTTAATTGGTGCCCTAAGGTATACAGGCGTTTCTGTTTTGCTACCCGTCATTTCATACAATTATACCCGAAGGATGCTGCATTTTTTTTGAATGGGTATTTCTGTAAATGCCCGTAGTGATATACAACACATGTTTTACTGTTACTTATGTACGGTACATATGAACTATTTGGACGGTATGCGCTGACACCCGACAACCTATATTGTAACACCTGAATAAAAGCGCTGTTGGCGCGCAAACCAATTATATTTTATACCAAATGAAGTTACCCTACTTACCCTTTTTATGCGGCGGATTATTGTTGGCCGGCACGCTGACCACTGTGGCCCAGCAAACAAATTTAGCCCTGCAAAAACCCATTACCGCTACTACCGAAGATAAAAGATACCCCGCCCAAAACGTGGTTGACGGCCAGGTGACCCGGCAATCGAAATGGATGACGGCTAATGGCAAGGCACCCCATATTTTAGAGATAGACCTGAAAAAATACTGTACCATTGACCAGGTAAATATATACAGCGGTATCCCCGACGATGAAAAAACGGCCGACGAGAAGATCCAGGCGGCAGGTTTTTTTTCGGCCAAAAACTTCAGGCTGCAATATTGGGACGATGCCAACTGGACTAACTTCCCAAATACCGAAACATTGGAGAACCGGCAGCTAAAAGCCTCGTTTAAATTTAGCCCGGCTATCACCACGTTTAAGATCAGGTTTGTGTGTGATGACGGTGAGCCCATTAGCGTAATGGAAATTGAAGCGCTGGGTACCGAGGCTAAAAACATGCCTGCACCGCCTAACCTAACATCGGATATTAAACGGAAAGATCTGGTGGCTACCGATCAAAACATCAGCATAAAAGTAAGTAAGGATGAGGTAGGCAAAAGTCTGAAATACGTGGGCTATAACCAGGGCTACTATTTCCCCGGTAGTAATATATCGGGCTGGCTGGAATATGCCGGTGTAAACAGCGTAAGGGTTTGGGCTACCATGAACTCTTTTGTGCCCGAGAAATTTGTACAGGTTGATGCCACCTTAAACAGCGCCGATGAGTTTGATAAACGCAAAAGCGAATTACGCGCGAGCCCAGAACATAACCGTTTTATTAAATGGGATGGCCTGAACCCATTGTATCAAAAAATGGATTCCTCATCTACTAATGCCATGGTGTTTGATTACGCGCTGGCTGAATTAAAGCGTTTGCATATTGAAACTTTGTTACAAATGAACAACACTGATTTTAACGATACCTGGGCCAATAAATGGAAACAATGGCAGCGTTATTACGCGCTGGCCTATCACGCCGCCAAACAGGGCGATGTCAGCATGTTTGCCATGCAAAACGAACCAAACCACGTAGCATCGGGCCCGATGAAACTGGATACCTGGATACTGGGGATGCAAATTGTATCCGACGCGGTGCATTGCGCCGTGCAGGATGTTAATAAAAAATATGGCCGCCAGATTACCGGGCGCTTTGTTGGCCCCGTAACTGCCGGGCAAAACACCGATTGGTGGGCCGGCGTAAGCAAAGCCATCCGCACCGATTATCATGGTAAAGCCATTGATCATGATTTGATCGATATCTTTTCTACCCATTCTTATAACTCACCGGCGGCAGGTTATACTACCCGGGTAAACAACATCCGCAAGGTAATTACCGATAACCATCCGGCCGGGAATGCCCTGCCTATCGTGTTTACCGAAATTGGCCGTTGGATGAACGCCTACCTTATTGATAAGGAAGAAACCATGGATTCGCCGTCGCTGTTTACCGAGTGGGCAGGGATATATGCCAATAACATGAAGAATAATGGTTATGGTATGTGGGCCTTTAAATTTGCCAACACCAGCAGCGGTACATATACCCAGGGCATTAAATCTGGCCATCATTTAACTTGGCATGGCAAACGCATTATAGAGGATGCTTACCATAACCTGGCGTTGAACAAGCCGGTCAAATCATCAACCGATAACCCTGAATGGGCTGCAAAAAATATTGTGGATGGGGCGAAAACCGATGAGTCGATGTGGCGCTCGGATAGCACCGTTGTCGAAAAATGGCTGGAAATAGATTTGGGTAAGCCTGAAACATTAGGCAGCGCGGTAATTTATACCGGCTCATCGTACGGCGTATTTACGGGTACGGACAGGGTAAAGAATTTTAAACTGCAATACCAGGAGGGGAGCGCGTGGAAAGATATCCCCGGCGCTACCGAAAAGGGATGTAAATATGTGCAGTTGTTTGAAACCTTTACACAGCCGGTAACAACCAGCAAAGTCCGCTGGATTAGCAGCGACCCCGGTGTGTTACGTGTGCGCGAGATCAAGTTGTTTGCAGTTAATGACGGGCCTTCAGATGGGCCTGATTTTAACGTATCGGGTATCCAGCGTACCGGCGAAGTAGTGCGCTTGTTTGCCAAAGGTTTTAAAAATCAGCTGCCATTGTTAAAAACTGAGGCATCGGTAACCGATGCCGGGTTAGATACCTACACCAGCTACAACGCCGAACAGCAAACTTATTACATGTGGCTGGTGCAGCGCGGGCAGTTTAACTATCACACCAAAATAAATTTAAGTTCACTACCAATAACAACAGGCACGCCTGTAATTGCCGAATCCGTAACTGATAAAGCCTACGGCGAGGTGACCGGCGTGTATCAATTACAAGCTGATAAAAGCATTAGCTTAACCCTTGGCGCGCAAAGTGTAACCTTACTCACCATCCCGGTTAAGGCATCGGTACAAAAAGTGATTTATCCTGCCGGGGATGCCACTGTGAGTGCCGGCGCAAACAGTGCAAAAAACTATGGCACAGCCAAAGCATTAAACGTAGCCCTTAATGCTGCCCAGCCGGATAAAAACGAAGTGACCTATATTGATTTTAACACCAATGGCACAGCCAACGCCAAACGGATATTATTAAAGGTAAACGGCAAAACTATGGATGCTAAAGGTACTTTTCGCCTGCATGTATACGCTATACCGGGTAATGGTTTAGATGCCGCTAAGTTAAACTGGAAAAACGCCCCGTTGCTGGATGTTCTGGAAGCATTAATTCACCAGGTTGGGCAAAAGGCGTATGTAGCCGGCGAACTGGCTTTCGATGCAAAAGCGCAATATCATAGTTTGGATGTAACTGATATCATCAAAAAACACACCGCCGGCCATATCACCTTTGTGCTGGTGCGCGAAACAAGGGAACTTGGAGATGACATAGATAAAGGCCGCCAGGTGCAGATCAGTTCAATGGAAAGCGCCTTAAAGCCGCAACTGCAAGTTTGGGAAGCAAATAATAGATTAATAAAAACGCATCCCATAAAAAAATAAATACATTTAACTATGATAGCGGCATACCCTGATATTAACAAGCGATTATGGATTTTACCGGTATTAGCATTGGCAGTGATGGTTTTTGGTATGTTGCGTTTGATGCCTCATTTTTCGGCGCAAAGTGCAGCGGTTGTTACAAAACCAGTTGATTATTACGTGGATGCCGATAAGGGTAACGACGCGAATAACGGTACAAGTATTAAATCGGCTTGGAAAACTTTAGATAAAGTAAACGCCCAAATCTTTGTTCCGGGCAACCGTATCTTATTTAAAGCCGGCGGTATGTGGACGGGGCAGCTGGCACCCAAAGGATCGGGCGCGGCTGGTGCGCCAATTATAGTTTCTCAATACGGCAAGGGCAACAAGCCGCTCATTAACGGAGGCGGAATGGTAGGGCAGGGTGTAGTATATCTGTTTAACCAAAGTTATTGGGAAATCACTAATTTGGAAATCACCAACGATGCACCCGAAGAAGGCGACCGTCGTGGGGTGGAGGTAACTGCGGCCAATTACGGCCTGATCGAACACATCTACCTTAAAAACCTCGATATACACAACATTAAAGGCCGAATTGGGCACGAAGCCCCGCAAAAACGCACGGCCGGGATATTTATTACTGTGAATGCCGATGATAAAAAAGATACTCGCTATAACGATGTGTTGATACAGGATTGCATGATACACGATGTGCAGAACCAGGGCATAGTTACCAATAACGAAGTATCAGGCGCCGATTACCCGGGTACGCCTAATTGGGAGCGCCGCAAGATAACCAACCTAATTGTAAGAGGGAATACGCTGCACCACATCTCTAAAAATGCCATGATCATCAGGCTGGCCGATGGTGGTTTGGTGGAGCATAATCTGTGTTACGAAACGGCAATGGGCATTACTGGTAATACTATTTTTTCACGCAGCTGTAAGGGTACAGTATTTCAGTATAATGAGGGATACCTTAACCGTTCGCCCGATTATGATGGGAGTTTATATGATGCCGACCTGAACAGCCCCGGCACCATATGGCAATATAGCTACAGCCATGATAACGCGCACGGCTTAATGTGGTTTTGCAATACCAGGCAGGATACGGGGGTGATAGTAAGGTATAATATCAGTCAGAACGATAAAGGCAAATTGGTGTATTTTAATTATCCTTTCACAAGCGCTTCGGTGTACAACAATGATTTCTATATCAGCGAAGGCTTAAGTCCGATAGTAATTGCCGAGAACCCTAAGAACAGCCACAATTACCAATTTTACAACAATATTATTTACAACAACAGCGCCACAGCTAAATACATTTTGGTAAAGGATAAGGATAATGCTACGCAGGTGCGCGATATTCAATATAACCTGTTTTACGGCCAGCACCCCGCCACCGAACCACATGATGGCTATAAATTAACTGCCGATCCTTTATTTGCTAAACCCGGCAACGGTGCAACCGGCTTAAATACTTTAAATGGTTATCGTGTAAAAACAGGCTCATCGGTTATAAAAGCCGGTAAAATGATACCTGCTAACGGCGGGCGCGATTATTTTGGCAACCTGGTATCATCAACAGCTAACCCTAATATTGGTGCCGATAACGGGCCTGGTATAAAATGATAAAAGGATTTTTATTATTGTTTTTGCTGCATAACCCGGCTCCGCATCAATCAATCGCTACACCAAATAACGTGATGGCAAGAGTAAATACCCTGCCCGTATATGAGCCCGAATTACAGCGCGAAATGCACCGCTACCGGGCGGCTATCTATCATCAATACCACGCCGTACCTATGGGAGCTTTACAAAACAAGGCCTTAAAAGCTTTGGTGCTGATTAAAGTGCAGGAAGAACTACTACAAACTAAGCACCTTTGGCCGTACCATACCTATTACGATTTGCTGCGCGATAGGAAAGTTGTTAACAGACAACGACAACTAATTGCAGGACAGGGTGGCATAGTTTATGGCCCGGTTCAGTATTCGGAAGAAAGCTTTTTTGATTACGAGCTTACCAATGCCCTGATTAAGCTAATGCGCGCCTTAGGTAAAAACCAAGGACAATACCAGCAATATATTAACACCCGGGTAAAAACCTCGCAGGTAATAATATACAGACAACGTTTGGCCGCAGTTAAAATTTAGTTTTTAATGTTTATCCAGGGTGTGCGCATACTCTTTAGGCGTATAGCCGTATTGTTCTTTAAAGCACTTTCTAAAATAATCCACATCTACAAAACCTACCATGTAGGCCACTTCGCTTACGTTAAACTTATTTTGTTCCAGTAACTGCGCAGCCCGTTTAATGCGTATCCCACGGATAAACTCAATAGCGGTTTGGTTGGTAAGCGCTTTTATTTTACGGTATAGGGTAACCCGGCTCATACCTACTTCCTTACCCAATTCTTCTACGCTTAGTGTAGTTTCCGACATGTTCGCTTCAATAAAAGCCATCACTTTCACTAAAAACTTTTCATCAGGCGATGTAATGGCTACGTTTTGCGGTTGCAGGCTAATCTCTTTGCGATATCTATCGCGCAGTTTCTTCCGTGAGTCCACCAAATTGCGCACCCGGCTTTCTAAAATATCAATGCTGAAGGGTTTGGTAATATAATCATCGGCTCCGGTTTCCAAACCTTCCAACTTAAATATAAGCGGGGTGCGGGCGGTTAATAATATCACGGGGATATGGCTGGTGCGGGTATCGGTTTTTAGCTTGCTGCATAGGGTAATACCGTTCATATTAGGCATCATTACGTCGCTAATCACAATATCGGGCATCAGTTCAAGGGCCAGTTTTAAACCCTCCACACCATCAGCCGCGGTATGCACGGTATAATTGCTGCTAAAGTTACCGGCAACAAAATTTAATACCTCGGGGTTATCTTCCACAATCAGCATCACCGGTCTTTCGGCATCGTCAACCCTTACAATATTGTCTTTAACAACAGCTTTTTTGGCAACCGGGTTTACCAGATATTGTTCAATGTTTTCGCTATCCTTAAAGTCGGATACTATTTGGTCGGGGTGTAAATGCGCGCTGCCTAAAGGTAGTTTTACCGTAAAGCAGGTGTGGCCGCGCTCGGTTTCGGTACTAATAGTGCTGCTAACATTAATGCTGCCGCCATGCAGTTCAACTAATCCTTGCGAAAAAGATAGGCCTATACCAGTACCGCTCACGCTTTGTTTAGGATCGCTAAAGTGGTTAAAGCAATCAAATATTTTATCCATATTTTCCTGTGGGATGCCTACGCCGTTGTCCTCTACGTCAATAACTACGTTGTCCGCTTCTGTGTTTGCGCGAACTGATACTTTACCATTTGTCGGTGTAAATTTCAACGCGTTAGATAACAGGTTGTATAAGATTTTCTCCAGCTTATCGCGATCGTAATAAACTTTAATATCCTGTACGTCTGGTTTAAAACTGAGGGTGATGTTTTTTGATTGCGCATACCCTTCAAACGATATCACAATCTCGTTAATAAAGCGTACAACATTACCTTCGGCGGCCTGCAGCTTCATGTTGCCGGCCTCAAACTTGCGGAAATCCAGCAGTTGATTGATCAGTCTGATCAGTCGCTCACCATTGCGCTGCATCAGCATTAAGTGGTTTTGTACCTTATTGTTACTCTCATTTAGCCTGATCAATTTTTCCAATGGTGCAAGTATCAACGTAAGCGGTGTTTTTATCTCATGCGATATATTTGTAAAAAAGGTAAGCTTGCGTTGGGCCAGTTCCTGGTCTTTTTGGTGGCTCAGGTGCTCAAACTCCAGCTCGTTAGTTAGTTTAGCCGTTATTATAGCGTAAGTATAAAATACATATAGTAACAGGCATATTATAGCGGTGTAGATTAAATACGCCCACCAGGTTTTCCACCATGGTGGCGATACTTTTAGCGTAATAGTTTTTACCTGGTCGTTCCAAACACCATCGTTGTTTGATGCCTTTACTTTAAAAACATAGGTGCCGGCATCCAAATTAGTATAGGTGGCCATGCGCTGGTTGTTTACATAATGCCAGCCGTTGTCGCCTTTCAGTCCTTCCAGTTTGTAAGCGTAGCTATTATTGTCGGGGTTAATAAAATTAAGCGCCGCAAACCGAAAACTGATAAAACCCTGGTCGTGTGTTAATTTGATCTCGCTGGTCTCGTTAATTTGGTTTTGAAGCGGCGAATCGGCATCGCCGGGCAAAACCGGTTTATTACGAATTAGAAAGTCTGTGATCACCACCGGTGGTTTGTAGGTGTTGGTAATGATATGGGCCGCATCAAACAACGTTATGCCGGCTATGCTGCCAAATATAATTTTATTGCCTGCATTGTTATTGGTAGCCCCGTTTGAAAACTGGTTGCTGGGCAAACCATCAGCAATTGTATAGTTGGTAATTTTAATGCGACCTGTAAAAGGCACGTTAAATTGCTTGAACGCGATTTTTGACAAGCCCTTATTAGTACTTACCCATAAATTGCCTTGCGCATCCTGGTTAATGGCATGTATTACGCCGTTATTCATACCATCGCTTTCGCCAATGCTGTAAAACTTGTTATGGTCGCGGTCATAATAGTTAATGCCGCCGCCTTCGGTACCCACCCACAGGCGGGCCCGGGGATCTGTAAACAGACTGATCACCGTATTGCTGCTCAGGCTGTATGGGTTCTTGTCGTTATGTTTTAAGCGCTTAAACTTTTTAGTGTGCAGGTCAAAATAGCATAAGCCGCGCTGGGTGCCTACCCAGTAATTCCCCTTATCGTACAGCAAAGCACTAATATTATTACTGCTGATGCTATGCTGATCGTCTTTGGTATGCAAGTAGCTGGTCACCTGACCATCTTTGGCTAAAAATTGCAGGCCTGCGCCGTTAGTGCCTATACATAATTCATCACCGGCGGCATTAAGCGCGTAAAATTGACTTACCGTAGTAGTAGTGTCTTTATTAATATATTTAAACGGAATAAACTTGCGCTGCCCTGTATTAAAATAGTACAAGCCGTTGTAAGTGCCTACCCAAAGGTTGCCCTGTGCATCTTTACTTATCGCTTTAATAATATTGCTGCCATCCAAATTTTGCGGGCCCGAGATAGGGTAGTGCTGAAAACTGTTATTTTTCAGGTCTGCGTAGTTTAAGCCCCCGCCTTCGGTACCTATCCACAGGCTGCCGTCTGGGTTTTTAAGTACGGCGCTTACCACACGCTGGCTTAGTCCAGGTTTTAAACCGATCTGTTCGGATATATTAATAAAGTTTTTACTTTGGGCATAAAAAACATTCAGGCCGCCGGCAAAAGTACCTACCCATATATTGCCCGCCCTGTCCTTCATAAAATGGCGCACCGAGTTATGGGTTAACGCATCGGGACTATATTTATCATAAGTATAATTGCTTACCGTGCGGCCCTTTAAAATACTGAGGCCTTCCCGCGTGCCAATCCAAACCTCGTTAGTATCGGTCACCAATACATCGCGCACAATGTTAGTGAGCAAACTGTTGGTATTATCCTGTTGGTGACGGTAGTTTACCAGTGTTTTTTTTTGGGGGCTATAATTGTACAAACCGGCATTTTCGGTACCTATCCAATAATTATCCTGCCTGCCTAGCCTAATACAGCGGATGCCGCTGTGCTTCAACTCATCGCTTTTATCTAAAATACCAGGCAGGGGTATAAAGGCATGAGTGGCGGTATTAAATAGTTTTAAGTTGTTTCCAGTACCGATCCATAACAGGTTGTCGGCCAGCGTCATGGTTTGTATTTTGTTGGTCAGCTTGTTACGTTCGGGGTCGCTGATCAAAAAATGGGTAAATGTATTATTGGCACTGTTGTAAAGTTTCAAGCCATCATAAGTGGCCACCCACAGGTTTTGGGCCTTATCCTGTAGTATGGTGGTAATAAAATCGTTATTCTCGGAGGTTTTTTTCGATAAGGTATATACCCGTTTAAAACAATCTTTCTGGCGGTCGTAAATGTTTAGTCCGTCGGTTGTGCCCACCCATAGCGTTTTGTTTTTATCTTCAAAAAGGCAGGTAACCTGGCTGTTAGATAGGGTATTGGCTTGCTTGCCGTGTTTGTAAATATTAAAATCGTAACCGTTGTAACGGTTCAGGCCATCTTCCGTACCTATCCAAATAAAGCCTTCGCTGTCCTGCAGGGTACAGTAAACCGTGTTTTGCGATAGCCCCTCGTTAATAGTGAGATGTTTAAATTTTACAGGCGTAATTTGCCCGCTGCAAAAGGCAGGAGCAAGTAAAAACAGGATAATAATATACTTCAATAATTGCCGCATAACATTGGTTTATCCATATCAAAACGGATAGTTATAAATGGTATGCCAAGATAATGATTTAGCTTTTATGAAAATGTTATTTATGTATGGAAGTAGTAAAAAATCAAATATTTGCGCAATTGCAGTAAGTGAATAAATGTCAAAAAACAGCTATTGGGAATTAAGATGTTCGCCTTATGAACAACTTGATTGTCATTTCCTTACATGTACGTTCGTAGCAGTTTTTGTCAAAAAAAAACTGCTACGAATTTGTCCCGATCTTTTGAGCATTTTAGGGCATTTTGAGCAAACAAAAAAAGCCTGTAAACCATTGATTTACAGGCTTTTGTTCATTTTTGATGATGTTAGATGCGGAGAGCTAGGCTCCTGAACTTTTGCTCAAAATCGCCCTAATCTCGCTTGTATGACGGTTTTGAACTTATTGGTCTCTTTAAAGACCCTCCAAAATCCGATTAAATTCACTCAATCTGATAGCGTAAATTTACAAAAGAGTTTCCAAAATATCAAAAGTTCAGGAGTAATTAGGAGTTGAACTATTGCTGAAAAGTATGTGATTTTTCGTCCTATCAAAAGTTTAGAATTTATCGGTCTCATTAAAGCCCCTCCAAAATTTGATTAATTCACTCGAACTTAAAAATGGTATTTAAACTCTATTAATTGGCTAATCTTCTTTAACAGAAGAGTAAGATTTATTTAATTATGAAGTGTAACTAAATATAATACGCCGGATCTGTCCGCCGGCATTATAATAAGTAGAATGTGCCGTAGAAACACATTCTACTTATCTGCAAGGAGCCTTGATGTTTTAGACCAGTATCGACATTATTGAAGTTTTAATTTTTTCTTTAATAGGTTCATGTCCTCGCTAATTTTAACATCAATAATTTTAGCATAATGTTGCGTTTGTTGTATGGACTTATGGCCTAACATCTTCGATGCGGTTTCTATTGGTACACCGTTAGTAAGTGTAAATTGTGGTGGCGAAAGTATGCCGGGCAACATGAAAGGTTAGTTTTTTATCTATGGCGGTTACATCTGCGATCTCTCTTAGGTAAGCATTCATTTTTTGATTGCTCAAAACAGGCAGTACTGTTCCTTTATTTATGCATTTTGGATGATCTCGGTATTTGTCAAGGATAAGAAGGGCGTTTGGCAGGAGAGGAAGCCTAGTGCCGGAATTTGTTTTTTGCCGGGTTGTGATAATCCACCTTCCACCATCTATCCCAATGATAATATCTGAACTTCGCAGCTTGTATACATCGCTGTATGCCAAGCCTGTGTAACAACTGAACAGAAATATATCCCGTACAAAATTAAGCCTTTCTGTGTTGAATTTCTTTTTTGTAATCTTAAGTATCTCTTCTTTTGTTAAGATTACAGGAACTACTTCAGTCCGTCTAGTTTGATATCCCCAAAAAGGATTTTTTTTCAACCAATCCTTTTTTATGCATTCCAGCACGATTTTTTTAAAATTTCCTAAATACTTTATATAGGGCCATGAAAATAAATTAATTATGCTATAGATCATGAATCGTGCGATATCTTTTACAGCATCAGGGACAATATGAAGATGTATAACAAGATGCCAATTATGATAAAGGAAACCCAGATTAAACTCCGTCACTAATCTTAAGGGCTATAATTACCTGGCGCCTGATGGTGTTGGCTGGCTGCTGAAAATGGCCGCGCTCAACTCGGCTTCCAGGTTTAAATACTCGGGCGGGCAAGCGGAAGGGTCAGTGATAAAAAAGGCATCACCTTTGCGCTGCATATGAAAACGCTGTTGTTTCGCCCCGCGTGGTATATATAGACTTGGAATACTTGTAGCGTAGAGGAAGAAAGAGTGTTGAAACGAAATTGCGTATATTCGAGTTTTATTGTAAAGTTTTTTACCATGCGGCAAAGATGTTGATTAAATCATCACAGAGCAGATTTTTTTATAGATTTGTTAGGAGCGGGCTGGAGCGCCATATCCAATTCATGGGTAGCAAAACAATGGACCGAACCGGAAACCGAAAAGCCATATTAAATAGAAAGTAATAAAATTTGCGACAAGCTTCAAACCTTATTTTTAAAAGCTAAGATTGTATGCAAATATTAAATTTATATATTTACATATATAAGCATTGCATAGTTTTATTGCATTTTATAAGTGTTATAAACCCTTGGCAGTGTTTACGATCGATAAGAACTCCCCCCTCTTGTTGATATTTTATCCGATACCTTTCTGAAAATCATATATGAAAACCCTTTTTTTTATTGCCCTGCTGTGGGCCTGCGCTTTGCCGGCATCGTCTCAAATCAAAATTATGCAAGGGCAGTATACCAGCGGGGACGGTAAGTATACAGTAAATATCTTTCAAACCGAAAATGGCTTGTCTGTAGAAGAACCTAACAAAAAAACGTCGTATACTTTGGTATCCGGAGATACCTATAAATATACCAGTCAGTACGGCGAATACCGGATAACATTGACTGATAACAAGTCAGCCAAAATGTACAAAACCACTGCTCCTGATCGTTTCACAAAGTTCTCCTTCTCAGGTGCTATGAGCGATGCGCCAACCGAAAAGGAGTTTATTAATTATAAAGAGGTCGCAAAAAAATACCAGGACAGTATGAGAATCAACCCTAAAGACGCCCAAATGTATTCGTTTTGCGCGGCGGCTGCCATGGCTCGGGCAACTTTTAATAGTGATGGATATGAGGAATACGCAAAAAAGCTCATTTTGTCTTTAAAGCAAATTATGATAAACAAAACCAAGTGCCCCTGCGAAGTTGCTATCCCGCAAAGGCTTTGGGAAGCTGTTTATTAATAATTATCTATAACTATCAAACCGAACATCTTAAATCATGAAGAAAATACTACTATCAACGCTAAGCCTTTTACTATCTACGACTGTTATTGTTCGCGCGCAAAGTGCCGAACAAAGCGTGATCAATAACTTGTTGACTAATCTGCAATCTAATCCCGATAATCCTTTAAAAGTTGATAAGCAACTGTTAGAGAATGTGGCCAAAGCCATCCCGGATGGCGGACTGAAAAACAAGCTATTAGCATACAGCGCCAATATTGGTGTAGACGGCAACCTGAGCATGCGCCAGGTTTATTGGGATTTGGGTACCGCCCTGGCAAAAAATAGTAACTTGTCATCGATAGCGCAATTTGGCGCAACCACAAAGGGCTTAAACGTATTGATGAACAATCCTGAAGAACTGGTGAGCAGCATCAAAAACAACATCGCCAACTATAAGCCGGGGGCTTTTGCGAACGACCCGGTTTTTATGTCGGCACTGACTGACGTGACCGGTTCGGCTCAGTGGGCGCAAAACGCGGCTATTGGGGTAGATTTGGTTATGGGCGCTATTGCCGATGCCAAAGCCAAAAAGAAATTTAACGAGGATTATAAAAAACTGGCCGAAATGAGCAGCTTTATGATCTATCCTGAAACCGACCGGGGCCTTAGCCGCAGCTTGATAGATGCCGCGGTGTTGTATCGGCCATTTAATACGGTCACTCCGTTATACAAATATGACTTTGATAACGGCGCCTCGCTGTTTGTGGAGATCGGAATCCTTAAATTTCAAAATCCTTCAAAAGGAATAAAAAAAAATCTGACGGTTATACCAGATCGTAACAATGGCGTAGATAACACAGCAAACAATTCGCCGGTGTTGTTGAAAATAGCCGATGACGAGTCTCGCTTTTATATAAGTAGCAGTGATATTAAAGTACCGGCCGGCAGTAATTGCCTTGATACAAAAGAGGCATATGTGATAGATGCGAACACAGGAGAAGCGATAAAACTTAAAAGTGCTGCTTTATACGCGATGAATTTCGTCGACATCCGATCTGCCGTATTTCAAAATAAAATCATTTTCAATCCGCTCTATAATTCGTCAGTAACTAACCTGGTCGCTTATAAACATGATTTCTCGGCCAATCCTAAAAATGGCGTTGAACAATACCCAATTCCTGGTAGTGTTAACTTTTATCTAAAGGATAGAGAGAGGGGTTTAACAAGTGTAGTGGCCGACGCATCGCATGTCGCGGCACCTATTCAAACCTATTGTTATCCCATAAATGGTGGATTACTCACATTGTTTTGGGGATATGGCGAATCGAATAAGATAATTCAGTTGGACGCGGAGGATCGCACCAAATATTCGAGCACCATATTATATGCCGGTACAACCGAAAAACAAAGAGCCAATACCGGGCTTGTAAATTCATTAACCGGAATTGCCATGAATAAAAAAGGTGACCTGTTTTTTATAAACAAGTTAGGTGCCGCCGGGAAAATATCAGCGGCTGAGGTTAACGCTGGCGAAGCGTTATATAATAAAATAAATCAAGCCAATAAAACGATGGTTGCAAAGCCTTATAATTTTTTGCCTACCATAAAATACTTGTTTAATGCAGTCGCGTTTGATTTATACTCGCTGCCAACCTTCCATATCACGCCGGATGACAAATGGTTAACCTATATTTTGGAAGATGAACTTTATTTGATCAGTACCGAAGATATGACCAAGGTGAAGACCTTTAAATTCACCAACAAACCCTATGATCATTTCTTTTCGAAAGAAAATGGCGAACCCGTATTGTATATATCCGCCTTTAACGAATTTAAATTTCCCATCACCAAAAAGTATTCGCTCGCTAAGCTTATTGAGTACGAGCCTGCACCAATAGTCCCAATTGTGGCAGTACCGGCTTTGGTAAAGGAGGTAAAAGCGACAGCGGGGAAATCTATTACCGATGAGATCAAAGAATTGAAGAAAATGCTGGACGACGGCACCATCACCAAAGAACAATTTGAAAAAGCAAAGAATAAATTGTTAGGGGAAAACTAAAATGGAAACTACAATGATTTTAAAGAGATGCGCGGCTTTTATGTTATTGCTTTCAGGGTTGATGACTCGTTCGCAGTATAGCGCCGCACAGGTTACCGTTAGTAGCGATTACGAGGGAGTTGCTGCCAAGTACGCCGTGCTTAAAGCGGACGCTGAGGAAACCGTTGCGGTAAGGCTAAAAAACGCTACTGCCAGTAACTGCCTGGTGGTATTTAACATCAGTAAAAACAAAGGCCTTCCTGAACAAAAAACGTTTACCATTAAACCATACGCCAGCCTGTTTGAAAACATTGGCGATATCAAAGTGGTTTTTATTTCCACTTTGCTATACGCCGGCGTTACCCAGCCTGAGAGCGGGCTAATCAGCAGCACCAAACAACGCGAAAAGATCAGTAAAAACAATGGTTCACTTTTATCAGAAAAGATCAGCGCGAACGATGTGCAAAATGTCGCATTGGTTGGCGATAATGCCAAGGGCATCGAAAAAACGGAGGTAGATTATGTGGGTGTAAAAGGAACTTATTTTAAACGAGGCGCAAAGGATAATCCGCTTATTGTTTACAAATTTGAAAATACGCGCAAAGATATGGTCGCTATCATAACCATTAAAGCTAATGGAGCGGTGCTGCAAAAGAGAACTTTACTACCTGGAGCCTCGTTTCAGGACAGCAGTACCGAAAGTTCTTTAAACATCGAAGTTAATTTTAAAACGAATGATGGCTCCAACGCCGAGCCCACAGACGGAATGATCAGAAAATTAAAAAATATGATAAGGGATGAAATCACAATTGACCCTACAAATGGAGAAAAATTGCGTTCATCTATGGGTGTGCGGGGATAATTACGTCCAGAAGAAAAGCCCCAATCTATAGACTTGTAAAAACAAGCTACTCATTGGATATTCCGAAGCTATTATCACCGTGTTCCGGAAAAAAGTTCAGGGTGTTCCGCTACACTTTGACCATGCTAAGTTGCTGGTTTTAAAATTTGAAATTAATATTCAACAACGCAGCTCATTGATCAAATGCCTACGGAACAGCATGGTCAAACATGCCGGAATGTCCAGCTTGTAAGCGAATACGCATCCTGTCATAATAAAACTGTTAGAATCATTTCTATGAATAGTCGTATTTAAAAAAATCTACGTCAATATAGACCCGGTCGTCCGCCACGTTATAGTTAGCTATCCGATACGATCTCCCCGCAATTCAATTGTTACTTATTTCCTCCAAATATTTATAAAGCCTGCGATACCTCAATAGTTATTGTTTTCTCATGATTTGTATCTACTTTTGCTTACACTCCACCGCCAATTGGAGTTTGAACCATTTATTGCACAGTTATTTTTTCGGGCAGCCGTATTCAAAACTCACTGGGATAAAGATGTGATTGTATATATTCTTTTGATATATTAACGACAAAATGAATAAATTAAAGCCCTACATCCATGTAATTTGGATTGTCGTTATACTACTTTCTACTCAAACTTACGCTTATCCACCACTTACATATTTAAGTATCGATCAGGGATTGTCTAATAATTCAGTTCGTGCAATCTTCCAGGATCACAAAGGATTTATGTGGTTTGGCACATTTGATGGGCTTAACAGATTCGACGGCTACAACTTTAAAATATTCCGCAATAAAGTGGGCGATTCTACTTCTTTGATCAACAACTATATATTTGATATCGAAGAAGACGATAAAGCAAATTTATGGATTGGAACTCAAGGCGGCGTAAGCATTTATAACAATCTATCTGGGAAATTTTCGCCGCTATATTTCAAACAACCCGGCGCGAAAACAATAGAGAAAATTACGTTTGGAATCAGGTCAGTTAAATGCGATCACCAGGGAAATATGTTTTTAGGGACACTTGGAATGGGTTTACTAATGAGTTCAGGCATTGGGGAAAAGACCGAGCAGATACCGCTGATGAACAATGGCAGCGAAATTAGGAATTATGATGTACAGGTTATGGTGCAAAACGAGTCTAAAGACTTGTTATTATTTGTGCCTCAATTTGGGTTTTGTCAGTTTGATTACAAACTACATCAGGTCCGAGTCCTCAACGGGTCGGTAAAACACGCTTTTTGTCTGACACCGGATGGCGGAAAGATTTGGGTGGGTACAGTAAATGGCTTATATGTATACGACAGTAAAGCACATACTTTATCAAAAATCACCGAGCCGAATAATTATGGTTTAACCGGCAAGCCACTATCAAACATGATACTGGATAATGACCATCAATTATGGATGGCCGTTAATGGTAAGGGTGTGAACGTTGCCAATACACAAACCGGAAAAATGAGCTGGCTTACCGGACAAAATGGTAAAAGCCCATTGTCAAGCAACTTAGCTTATACTATTTACAAAGACAGGGAATCAAGGATATGGATAGGTACGCTAAATGGCGGCATTAATGTAGTTGACCAGCAGAAGTATAATTTTAAAACTGTAGCAAACGATCCAGCCAATGTAAATTCACTTCCGTTGAATTATATTTATTCATTTTATGAGGCGCCTGATAGCAAACTATGGATAGCAACAGACGGTGGGGGTATTGCCGTTTGGGATCGTGCCAACAATAATTTCAAGCAGTATAAAAATACTCCAGATGCAAAGTCGCTTAGTAACAATACCGTTTTACGTATTGTACCAGACAGCCATCAAAACATTTGGATAGGCACATTTGGCGGCTTAAACAAATATGATAAGGCATCGGATGGATTTATTAAATATCGGTGTGTCAATCCCTTGACTGGTTTAGAAAACATGAGCGTTAGTGCGATTGCCGAAGATCAAAATAAAGACATTTGGGTTGGTACTTTAAAAGGAGGGGGAAGCAACGGGGTGCTTTATCGGCTTAATGTGAAAACCAACCAGTTTGATGCATTTGACACTAATCTATCTGATATATGTATGATCAAATCAGACAGGCAAAACCGCTTATGGGCAGCAATGCTGACGCAATTAGTAGATATTGACAGGATTAACAAAAAGCATCGATTTTTCGAATTTGGAAATTATATCCGCAGTATTTACGAAGACAGCAAGAACAACTTTTGGATTGGTACAGAAGGCGGCGGCCTATTTTTGTTTAACCGTAGTAACAACAAAATAACAGCCCGGTATACAATCGATGATGGTTTATGCAATAACTCTGTTTTGAATATTGAGGAAGACAATGCGGGTTATTTATGGTTAAGCACATTCTATGGACTATCAAAGTTTGACCCACGTACCAAAATTTTCAAGAATTTTTATAAAAATGATGGCTTGCAAAGTAACCAGTTCCATTACAATGCAGGTTATAAGCTAAAATCGGGCGAGATGTTATTTGGTGGCATTAATGGCTTTAATATGTTTATGCCGGAAAATATTAGTAGCGTCAGCCACGTTCCAAACCTTGTACTTTCTAGCTTATTGGTTAATAATATTCCATTAGAAAGCAACTCTTCCTACACTACAGAAAAAACCGCAGATGTAATTCGTGGCATTGAGGTTCCGTATAATCAAGCGGTATTTGAATTTCAATTTACCGCACTTGAATTTACTGCTCCCGACAAGATCAAATATGCTTATAAGATGGAGGGCTGGGATCATGATTGGCAATACACGGGAAATGTCCGCACCGCTACCTATACGCACATTGACGGGGGAACTTATACTTTCCGGGTAAAATGCACTAACACTGACGGGCAATGGATGCCTAAAGAAATGGTGTTAAAAATACATGTTTTACCACCCTGGTATTTATCGTGGTGGGCAATTTCATTTTATGTGATAGCAGTAGCATCGGTTGGCGGTATTTACTATGTATATCAAACCCGCCAAGCCAGGTTAACTTATGAAGTTTCTCTTGCGCGGATAAATATGGCGAAGGAAAAAGCCGAAAAAGGACGGATAGGTGCCGAACTTGATCTTGAGCGCGCAAAGTATGAATTGGAGCGATCCGAATATGAGAAAGACCGTTTATTGAGTATAAAAGAGAAGGAACTGAATGATAAAAGAATGGCATTCTTTACTAACATCTCACACGAATTTCGCACACCGCTAACACTAATTATTAACCCCACCAAGGCGCTGATACAAAAGAAGAAAGTAACCGATCCGCAGCATGAAAACGAGATCAACGTCATCTATCGTAACGCGCGCCGGATGCTTAGTCTTGTAGATCAATTATTGCATTTCCGAAAAGCAGACAGTAGCATTGAACGGATTTTTCCGAGTAAGATCAATTTTTACGATTTATGCCGCGAAGTTTACTTGTGCTTTACACAACAGGCCGGGTATAAAAACATCAGCTATAAGTTTGAATGTACCAATCAAAAATTGGAGATATATGCTGATAAGTCTAAAATGGAGATCATTTTATATAACCTGCTTTCAAATGCTCTAAAATACACGCCCACAGCTGGGAGTGTGATTTTTTCAGTAACTGAAACTAATGACGAGGTATTAGTCACCGTAGCAGATACCGGAAATGGTATTAAAAATGAAACAGGTAATCAAGTATTTGAAAAATTTTATCAGGCCAAAGATAATTCTGGTATTATCAAACCAGGGTTTGGTATTGGTTTGTATTTAGTAAAGCATTTTGCCGAAGCCCATCACGGCCAGATTAATTATCAAAGCAACATTGGGAAAGGGACTATATTCACGTTGACATTGTTAAAAGGCACAACACATTTTGAAGAATTTGACCTTACTAATAGTCCTGCTGAATCTGAAATCATCCTAACCGATCCAATATCGGAAGAACAAGGTATAATATCAGAAATGGCCCCGGCAAATCCCTATGAAAGTGAGTTGTTTTCCGAGCGGAAATGTATGTTGGTTACCGATGATGACGACGATTTTAGAAAATATACAGCTGATATCTTTAGCGCTGATTTCAATGTTTATGAGGCCAGCAGTGGAGAAGAAGGTTTGAGTATGGCCAAGCAATATCTACCCGATATTATTATCAGCGATATTAAAATGCAAGGCATTAGTGGAATCGATTTTTGCAAAGCTGTAAAAGAAGACTCAGCAACAGCGCATATTCCTATCATCCTGCTGACAGGGACTACTTCGCCTGAACTTAAGCTAGAAGGTGTTGAGGGCGGCGCTGACGATTATATAACCAAACCGTTTGATAAAGAATATTTGGTAGCCCGCATAAATAGTTTGCTAAAAAGCCGCAATAAACTACAGAACTATTTTTACAACCGTATCACTTTAAATAACAGCGATACTATAAAGGTTTCCGCAGAATACAAGGAGTTTATTGAAAAATGTATTGCCATTGTTGAACAATATCTTGACGATACCGACTTTAACGTAACTACCCTGCAAAATGAGATAGGCATGAGCCACTCTAATCTGTACAGAAAAGTAAAATCGGTATCCGGTGTTTCGGTAACGGTATTTATAAGGTTGATTAGGTTGCGTAAGGCGGCCGAATTAATGATTAAGCAAAATTATAATGTCAACCAGATTTGTATGATGGTCGGCTTTAACAGTCCCAATTATTTCAGACTGCAGTTTCAAAAACTATTCGGAATGAAACCGTCGGAATATATCAAAATCTATAGAGGGACTTTTAGCGATGAATACTCCCTTAACAATAAAAACTTTACGCCCTATAAGAAATAGAGTGGCTTGTTAAATCATTTTTGACCTTTTTGTTACCCTATTTGGTCGATTTATGATGGAGTTACCTTTAAAATTCATGTTCTTTTGTTTTCGCAATTTAACCAATTGATATGGCGGATTGTCATAGAAAACTTAAGAGCCCATGTTAATGTATCGATTCAGATCAAAAGTAATTATTGCCACGGTTGTATTGTTGATTTGTTTTTTGGCAGCCCCATGTATTGCTCAAAAACAGTTATCTGTAACAACAAATATTAATTACTGTGCCCGCCAGGCCGAGAAAACATTAAAGAAAATACCAGTGGGAGAAACAAATATTCCCCGCAGTATCGATCATGATAAAAGTGATTGGAGATATATTACTTACAAAGATTGGTGTAGCGGCTTTTGGCCAGGCATATTGTGGATGCTGTATGATGGCACCCATGATGCAAAATGGAAAACAGCAGCAGATAAATTCACAAGAGAGTTAACCCCATTGTCTGTTCAAAGCGGATTTGACCATGATTTGGGTTTTATGGTCTTCAATAGTGTTGGCAAAGGTTATCAACTTACCAAAAATCCCGCGTACAAGGCTGTGATATTAAAATCAGCAGACTCTTTAGCTACTCTTTTTAATCCAAAAGTTGGCACTATATTATCCTGGCCAAAACAGGTGAAAAAAATGGACTGGCCGCATAACACCATTATTGACAATATGATCAATCTTGAATTGCTGTTTTGGGCATCCAAAAATGGCGGTAGTTATAAGCTGTATGATATTGCGGTTAAACATGCCGAAACTACCATGAAAAATCATTTTAGGCCAGACTACAGCGCCTATCATGTAGTGGTTTATGACACCGTAAGCGGCAAAAAGATTAAAGGCGTTACGCATCAGGGATATTCTGATAGTTCGATGTGGGCGCGGGGCCAATCCTGGGCGATATATGGTTTTACCATGTGTTACCGTGAAACAAAAAAATCGGAGTTTTTGAATTTTGCTCAAAAGGTAGCGGATGTTTATCTCAGAAAACTTCCAGGCAACCATATCCCCTATTGGGATTTTAATGATCCGGCAATACCAAACGCCCCGCGGGATGCATCCGCCGCCGCCGTAACAGCATCAGCTTTGTTAGAATTATCTGGCTACGTTCATAACAAAGATAAGGCTGCCATGTACCGTAAACAAGCAATAGCGATGATGAAAACTTTGTCGTCTCCTGAATACCAAAGCCGGGAAAAGAATAATGCCTTCTTACAACATTCCACAGGCCACCGCCCTGCCAGTACCGAGATAGATGCTTCAATAATCTATGCCGACTATTATTATTTGGAGGCCTTGCTTCGTTTGAAAAAACTTCAGTTTGCAAATTAATTAAACCCTAATAAACGAGTATTTTAAACCAAAATCAATGACCAATAAACCAGCGTTTACAGAGAAGAAGTTTGTTATTACCCTGACTTTTGCTACCTCACTGTTTTTAATGTGGGGGCTGCTTCATTCTATGAGCGATGTGCTCAATAAACACTTTCAAACGGTATTAAACTTATCCATATCTCAATCAGGATTAATCCAATTTTCGGTTTTTGGTGCTTATTTTATTATGAGTATCCCTGCCGGTTTGTTTATGAAGAAGTATGGTTACAAACCAGGCGTAATATTAGGATTGGTATTATTTGCGTCCGGTTTGTTTTTATTTGTACCGGCAGCCAATGCGGCGTCATTTACATTTTTCAGGATAGCATTATTTATTGTTGGCTGCGGCATGGCTACGCTTGAAACAGTAGCACATCCATTTGCTGCAGCATTAGGCGATCAGCGCAGCAGCGATCTGCGTGTAAACTTTGCCCAAACCTTTAATGCAGTAGGTACAATTATCGGCCCATCTATCGGGGCATTTTTTCTTTTAAGCGGTGATACTGTAAAAACTATTGACCTTACTTCAGTGAAAACCTTATATGTAGGTATTGGCATCGTGGTGTTATTAATAGCCATTGCCTTTATATTTTTAAAAATACCTGCACTTACAGACCCTCATGCCGCCATAAAACCGGATGAGGCGGATGCAATTAATGTAGACGTTGCCCCTTCAAAAAAATTATTTCAGCATAGGCACTTTGTGTGGGCTTGTGTGGCACAGTTTTTTAATGTAGCTGCGCAAGCCGGGACATGGGCGTATTTTATTAATTATGGCACAAATGTAATGCACTTTACCGATGCCAAGGCTGGCTACATGATGAGTGCGTTTATGGGGATGATGTTGCTTGGGCGTATAGTTGGCACATCGCTAATGACAGTTATAGCACCTAATAAATTGCTTGCAATATTTGCTGCCTGCAATATTGTTATGTGCGTAATCGTTGGTCAGCGTTTAGGTTGGACATCGTACATCGCTTTGCTGATGATCAATTTCTTCTTCAGCATCATGTTCCCAACAATTTTTAGTTTAGGCTTGAAGAATTTAGGCACCCATACGCAGCAAGCATCATCTTTTATTGCAATGGGCGTTGTTGGCGGGGCTATATTTCCGTTCATTATGGGCCAGGTAGCCAATCACAACGTGGCACAGGCCTATTACCTGCCTATCATTTGTTATGCGGTAATCTTTTTGTTTGGCGCTAAACTTTACAAGATTAAACATACTTGATGAACCTCTAAAATCCCCTGCTATGGAAAATTAGTTTTCAGTTATTAAAGTATCCTGTTAAAGTAATAATAGTTGCATGGCAATGGGGCGGAGTGTTTATCTCGCTGAACGAACTAAGGGGGCTAATGCTCCATTTGCCGGGCAAACGGTATCAACAACCGAACCCGTTACATGTGCGTTCTGCATTACCAAAACAAAGAATTAATGAAATGATCTCAGTATTAGCAATTAACCAGGTTTCTAATATTTTTTTTGACCTTTTTGTTACCCTATTTGGTCTATTTAAGATGATTTATCGTGTTTATTTCCTGTTCTTTTGCTTTGATAATAAACCATTACGATCAAAATTAAACCAGCCCGTATTATTCAGATATAGCTTTTCCTGGATTTATAAATGAGGCCTATTGCGGTCCCCCTTACATTAACGACAAATATGAAATTTTTATACAGTTTAACAGCCTTCATTTTATTTGTGTTTTCGGCAGTAGCCCAATCCATTGTTATTAAACCGACAGAAGTATGGCCCGATACTAATGGCGACCACATTCAAGCACATGGGGGCGGCATCATTAAAATCAAAAATGATTATTACTGGTACGGCGAAGAGCGCCGTCAGGGCTTAGATACTAATTACCGCTACGTAAGCTGTTATCACTCAAAGGACCTCGTTAATTGGACCTTTAAAGGAGACGCCCTAAAAGCCACTAAACCCGATACTGTATTAGGCAAATGGGTTATAGAACGACCTAAAGTTTATTATAACAGCAAAACTAAAAAGTTTGTGATGTATATGCACGTAGACGGACAGGTAATCGGTTCTGTGAGCGGAAACCCTAAAGTTGTAACCAGTAACTATGGCTATGCAAGAGTTGGTGTTGCCATAAGCGACAAAGCCGAAGGCCCTTTTAAAATCATAAAAACCTTTAGACCACTGGGGCACGAGAGCCGCGACATTGGCCAATTTATTGACGACGATGGAACTGCTTACCTGGTGTTTGAAGATAGGCCTTATGGTTTTCGCATAGCAAAACTATCAGACGATTATTTAGACGTAGAAAAAGAAATGTGCCTTATTCCTGCACACATGGAAGGCGGAGCCATAGTGCATTACAACGGCCTTTATTATGCCATAGGCTCGGGATTAACCAGTTGGGCGCCCAATCCTAATAAGTACGCCACGGCGCCATCATTATCTGGCCCGTGGACGGAATTTAAAGATATCGCCCCGCCTAAAACTAAAACCTACGGCTCGCAATCCACCATGCTAATCAAAGTAGCTGGCACTAAAACCACATCGGTGATTTTTATGGGCGACATCTGGAAACCTAAAACCCAATGGGACTCGCGCTATCTATGGATGCCGGTAGAAATTGGCGATGGTAAGCTATGGCTGCCAGAACCTCGGCCTTTTAGCCTGAATGTTAAAACAGGAGAAACTAAAATCATTGATAATAAATGAGACCAACAAGCACCAATCCAAATACTTATTATTATCTAACAACAAGAGTTAATCAGCTTATACCTCAATTCATGCTTAAGCATCCTAAATTTTTCCTGCTATTTTGTTTGGCTATAATAACTATAAACTTTGCACGTGCACAACAATTAGTACCTGCTTCATCGGTAACTGCCACTTCGCCTGATAAAAATATCGAAGTAAGGTTTTATCAAAAAGAGATGGCGGATCATAAACGCGCAATGTATTATCAATTGATGTACAAAGGCCAGTCAGTAATAAATGAGTCGCTGCTGGATATACAAATGGACAACCAACTATCGGAAAAAGCAATGGCCTTGCCAGTGGATAAACAGACAGACTGGTGTGATAATCTAAAAGTAACGGATGTTAAAAATTTCAGCCGCGATACCAGTTGGGTGCCTGTAAACGGGGAGCAGAGTGAGGTTCGTGACCATTATAATGAAGCCGACATAACACTTGTAAAAAGTGACAATCCAATATATGTGATGCAGGTTCAGTTTCGTGTCTATGACGAGGGCTTGGCTATCCGCTACTACCTTCCGGAAAACCCCAAAGGAACTTATTATAACATAGTTGCCGAAAATACCGAATTCAGTCTGCCTAAAGATACGCAGGCATGGTTTGCCAATTGGGCGCAGGCGCCCTACTATAAATTATCGTTAGCTAATTGGCCGGGGGAAAGTGAAAGGCCTTTAACACTTGAACTACCCGGCAAATTATATGTAAGCCTTGCCGAAGCGGGATTGGTTGACTATGCCCGCACAAAATTCAAGTTAAGTCCAACCAAGCCAAGTACCGTAGTTACTTCTATGTTTGGTGGTGCGCAACTAATCTCGCCAATAAGCACACCATGGCGTACGATAATGGTTGCGGACAAGCCCGGTGATTTGATCGAGCATAATTACCTGATAGAAAATTTGAATAGACCAAGCAGAATAACAAATACCGGTTGGATTGTGCCCGGAAAGATCATTCGGGTAATTAACCTAACCACCGCCGGCGCGAAAGCCAATATAGATTTTGCCGCTAATATGGGAATGCAGTATATTTTGTTTGATTGGAAATGGTACGGGCCGGCCTTTAGTTTCAATTCGGATGCAAGCAAAGTAGCTATTCCCGATTTCGATTTGCCCGGCATTATTCGATATGGCAAAGAAAAAGGCATCGGTGTTTGGCTGTATGTTAATCAACAGGGCTTGTTAGCACAAAGTGATAGTCTTTTTAGTATTTATCATCACTGGGGTGTTAAAGGCGTGAAATTCGGTTTTGTACAGGTGGGGTCGCATAGATGGACCACTTGGGTAGAAATGGCTATACAACAAGCGGCTGCAAGTAGGATAATGGTCAATATTCATGATGATTGGCGGCCTACGGGTGAACAACGGACTTGGCCCAATTTGATGAGCGCTGAAGGAATAAGAGGAAATGAAGAAATGCCTGATGCGACACACAATACTATCCTGCCGTTTACGCGGTTCATCGCAGGCCCGGCGGATTACACCATTTGTTATTTTGATAAGCGGATAAAAACGACACACGCGCATCAACTGGCACTCGCGGCAATTTATTTTAGTCCAATACAAACTTTATATTGGTACGACAAGCCCGAACAATATAGTCGCGAGCCGGAATTAGAGTTTTGGAAAAAAATACCCACCACCTGGGATGAGACTAAAATTATACAAGGTGAAATTGGACGATATATCACCGCCGCCAAGCGGAAAGGAAATGAATGGTTTGTTGGAGCCATAACCAATAATGATGCACGGGAACTTAATATGCCCTTGAACTTTTTAAAAAAGGGCACCAAGTACGAAGCAGTAATTTATACGGATGATCCTGCCGTCAACACTGCGACGCATGTTAAAACTTCTCAGATGATAATTGATTCAGATACAATCATAAATATGAAACTCCTGCCATCGGGTGGGCAAGCTATGTATATCAAACCAGTTAATTAAAGGGACAATGAAACACCAATTAACAAGCCAATATGTTGTAAGCGCTGATATAGGAGGTTCGCACATAACTGCGGCAATTTGCAATCCTGCAAACCATAGTGTTGTATTATCATCGCTTATCCGTGCCGAACTGAACAGCAAAGCCGACGCGGATGAAATCTTATCGATTTGGGTAACTACTCTCCAAAATGCAATCGAGAATGTAAAACTACCGGTAAAAGGACTGGCGATGGCTATGCCAGGCCCTTTTGATTATCAAAACGGCATTGCCTATATCAAAGGTTTGTATAAATACGAAGCATTGTACGGGATGGATATTAAGCAATACCTCGCCGATGCGCTCAAGCTTTCTCCGATGGATATAAAGTTTAGGAACGACGCAGAGGCAACAATAGCGGGTGAAGTATTGGCTGGTGCTGGAAAGTATTTCAAAAATGTAATGGGGGTTACACTTGGAACAGGTTTCGGCTCGGGGCATTTTAAAAACGACCAAACTATAGATTTGAACTTAGGTAGCGAACCATTCAAAGAGAGTATCGCAGATGATTACCTATCAACACGTTGGTTTTTGAAACGGTATCACGAATTAACCGGCATGTGTGTGTCTAACGTGCAGGAATTAGCCGAAATAGCGTACAGTAATGCAACAGCTAAAGAGATATTTAAAGAGTTTGCTTTGAATATGAGTAATTTTTTATTGGAGCCGGTATATTCATTAAAACCCGAAGTGCTAATTATATGCGGTAATATAGCACGTGCATCGGGGCTCTTTTTGCCACACTTAAAAAAGCGTCTCAATATAAATATTCAGTTAGCGGAGTTAGGTGAACTTGCCCCATTAACAGGTGCGGCTGCACTTTTTGAGTCGATTATCAAACTTCAAACTACTACCAACCATGCTTAGAAAAAACTTTATAATATTAATTGCAGCAACGTTAACGGCAATTGTTTCCCATGCACAGGTTAAAGCAATCGAAAAATTAACATCACCCGATGGACAAACTGTTGTTCACTTTGGATTAGATGAACATCAAGCATTAGTTTACAACATGAATTTTAAGGATAAGGCTGTAGTAAATTGGTCTGCTTTAGGATTGCAAACAACAACCATAAATCTTAAACAACAAATCGTTGTATCCGGCATAGATCAAAACAAACACCGGGAAACCTTTGACTGGCCGTTAGGTGAAAATGCCAGAATAGAAAATAACTACCAGGAGGCAATCATTCATTGTCAAACAACAGATGCGAAGTTTGATATAAACATCCGAGTTTATAACGGCAGTTTGGCTTTTAAATATGTAAGTAAGGATCTAGAACAGCCAATTAAATTGGTTAAGGAACTAACACAATTTAACTTAGCCAATAACGCTAAAATATATCAATATCATGAGGAGTCTGTATTTAGACTCATGGATATAGATACTCTTGGCGGAATAAGCGATTTTCCATCTACGCTCGTTTCAAAAAATGGGCTGTATATGAGCATTGGCGAGGCTGAAAACAGAACTTTTACCAAATGCGTATTGGTAAAGGGAGTAGCGCCGCATAGCTTAGCACTTCAATTTTACACGGATACTTTGTACCGCAACCACATGGTAACCGCGATTAAAAAAGACTCGGATGTGGTGTTTAAAGATAGCTTGGAAAGCCCTTGGCGCACCATTAGCTGTTCCGAAAGTGCAATTGGGTTGCACGATTTTGCCGATTTAAACTTAAAACTGGTGATGCCATTAACTACTCAAGTGCCATTGAATATTAAACCGGGCAAGGTGTTCCGCGTTCAGTTGAGTACCAATGCTGCAATGGATGGTGTTGACTTCGCAGTCAAGATGAATTTTCAATATATAATGCTTGACGGCGGATGGTATGGCTCAGAATGGAATATGTCTTCAGATCCAACCCAGTCTATCCCTTCTATTGATATGCCAAAAATAGTTAGCTATGCCAAAGACAAGGGAGTAGATGTAATATTATACGTTGGTTACAATCAATTAAGAACAAGGTTAGAAACCTTTTTGCCTGTGTTTAAAAATTGGGGGATTAAAGGCATAAAGTTTGGGTTTGTTGATGGCGGAACTCAAAAAGGCCTTTCGTGGCTGGACTCCACGATTGCCAAAGTGAGTGCATACGGATTTGTGATCAACGTACATGATCATTATAAGCCTACGGGTTTGGCACGCCGTTATCCGTTTCAACTTAGCCAGGAAGGTATCAGAGGGGATGAAAATAGCCCTGATGCATTTCATAACACAGTCTTACCTTACACAAGGTTTCTTGCCGGAGCTGCCGATTTTACATTTTGCTATCCTAACGCGACCAACTCCTATAGCAAAAACGTTAAAGTGAGTAAGGGGCAACAACTCGCATTAACGGTAATATATTTTGATCCATTACAAGCGATTTTTTGGTATGGACGACCGCTCGAGTACAATCCAGAGGGAGCAGACATCGAGTTTTTTAAATACGTACCTACCGTATGGGATGAAACCCGTTACCTGGCCGGCGAGATAGGCGAATCGATTAGTGTGGCCCGTAAAAAAGACAATGTTTGGTACATAGGCTGCGCGACTGGCCTAATGCCGTGGAAAACATCATTAAGGCTTGATTTTTTAACTAAAGGAAAAAAGTATATGGCAACAATTTATGAAGATGATGGCAACCAAGGTATTCGCGTTAAAACAGCAAGGTTTAAACAGGGCGATATATTGCCGGTCGATATCCGTGCGAAAGCGGGTATGGCGATGATTTTTAGGCTTGAAAAATAGCGGGAGGATTAAAACATAAATGCGGAATGCAATTTTACCGGATTTATGTCGACAAAAAAGATTTCCTAAGGAAAAAAGAACGTTTTGTTACCTTTTTTGGTCTAAAAATGTATCCTTAAAACAATTGCATGTAGTTGATTTGCATTCATAATATAACCAATTAGCCGGCCCCCTGTATTCCGAAATAAAAGTAGAAACATCAGCAAACATTATTTCAGTTATATGAAATATGAGTGCTGGCGAAAAATATTTTAAATGTAATACCGACAGGAACTGGTTAACAACCAGTATAAATCAATTTATTAAACCAATATCTGCAACTAAATTTTTAATTAATGAGAAATTTTTTTACATACCTAATTCCTGAACAAGTAAATAAGATACTTTGTTATCAGGCAAAAAGCGTCTCTCTTATTTTAGCAGTTTTGCTGTGCTCGTTAACAGCATTTTCTCAGGTAACAGGTGTTGCTGGTACCGTTACCGATAAAGTTGGGCCATTACCCGGTGTAACCGTAACCGTTAAAGGCACAAAAATAGCTACCAATACCGATGCTAAAGGAAATTACGTTATTAAAGTCTCCGACAAAAACACCATCCTGGTATTTACATCTATTGGCTACCAAACAAAGGAAATTGCCGTCGGCTCAAAAACCGTGATCAGTTTAACACTGACGGAAAATGTTGCTGATTTGAACGAGGTGGTAGTAGTTGCTTATGGATCTGTAAAGAAACAGGATATAACCGGATCAGTTGGGGTGGTAAATATGGCCGACGCACAAAAAGCGCAGGTTACATCTATTGATCAGGCATTAGCTGGGCGATTAGCGGGTGTACAGGTAGTTTCAGCCGATGGCCAGCCAGGCGCAAATGCCGATATTATTATCCGTGGTGTTGGTTCAGTTACACAATCAGCCGCTCCACTATATGTTATCGACGGTTTCCCGCAGGAAGATGCCAACTTCAATTCCATAAACCCGCAGGACATCGCCTCGATCTCTGTTTTGAAAGATGCTTCGGCCACAGCCCTGTATGGATCGCGCGGCGCTAACGGCGTTATTGTTATTACAACCAAAAGGGGCACATCTGCAACACCTACTATTAATTACAATGCAAACGGGGGCATACAGCAATCTATCAATAATGTTAAGTTAATGAATGCATACCAGTTTGTTGAATTACAAAACGATATTAATCCTTATTGGGCAAACGCTGCTTATTTTTCGAACGGTAAGACTTTAGAAGATTATAAAAATGTGCCAACTATTGATTGGCAGAAATTGCTTTTCAATAGTGCGCCTACCTTTCAAAACCATACCTTATCGTTATCTGGCAATAATAATAAAACATCCTACCTGGTTTCGGCAAACCTTTCAGATCAGCAGGGCCTGATTATCAAAAGCGGTTTTACACGCTACCAAAGCCGCATGGTGCTTGATCAAAACGTGAACGATAAATTAAAGGTCGGTGTGAACGTTAATTATGCCAATACCAAATCTTACGGTCAAATCCCATCGGTTCAGGCAAACCCAACCGGTAATGGTCAAAACCTGGCAGCATTTAACTTAATGAATACTATTTGGTCGTATCGCCCGGTGCTTGGCTCTAATTCCGGTACCGACCCGAGTTTTTTTCTGGATCAATTAATAGATAATAATATAGCCGATGGTGGTGTGCCCGGTACCAATAGCGTAAACCCCTTTATCAATACACAAAATCAAATTAATAACAGATTTAATACTACACTTACCGGTAACACCTATGTAGAATACCGCTTCAATCCCAATTTGACACTACGTGTTACCGCAGGGCTTACCTCGCTTAACGGCAGGACAAATATTTTTAACAACTCCAACACAGCATCGGGAAGCCCGCTTACTACATCCGGTGCAACTTATGGTGTAAATGGTTCTACAGCCCGTACAAGCGCATTTGCTTTTATAAACGAAACAACCCTTAATTACACCAAAAGAATTAATGCAGACAATTCATTTAGTGCGTTAATTGGCCATACCTATCAGTACAATAGCAGTGCCAGTGACTACTTTTCATCTACCAACCTTCCCAACGAATCGTTAGGTATCAGCGGGCTTGGGCAAGGCGTTCCATACCAAATTAACTCTAATTCATCTTTAAGCGCTCTGGAATCATATCTGGCAAGGATCAATTACACATACAAGGAAAAATACCTGTTGACCATGAATTTCAGGGAAGACGGAACATCAAAATTACAAGCTAATAATCGCTGGGGGTTCTTTCCTTCGGGCGCATTTGCCTGGCGGTTCTCATCTGAAGACTTTATGAAAAAGGTTTCGTGGATAGATGATGCGAAACTGCGTACCAGCTATGGGGTGATTGGTAACAACCGCGTGAGCGACTTTGCCTATCAATCGTTACTGGCGACAGGTTCTACAGCCTATACATCGTTCAATAATACCAACATAAATGCAACAACAGTTTCAACGCTGTCAAATTATAACTTAAAGTGGGAAACCACCTACGAAGCCGATGCCGGTTTAGACCTTTCCTTTTTTAAAGGCCGGTTAACATCAGAAATTGATTATTATAACCGTCAAACAAAAAACCTTTTGCTAAACGCATCAGTACCATATTCTACCGGCTTTGCCAGTGCTTATGAAAATGTAGGTTCCATTAGTAACGAAGGCTTGGAGTTTACTTTTTCTACAGTTAACATCACCAACAAAAACTTTTCCTGGAGCACCAGCTTTAATATCTCGTTTAACCGCAATAAATTGCTTTCACTTGCAAATGGTCAAAACTCACTAATCACTTCAAAATCATTCGAATCGGCAGAAGCACAGGGTAATTACATTGCCAAAATAGGTCAGCCTGTGGCCCAGTTTTACGGCTATGTATCGGCGGGTAATTACCAGTTAAGTGATTTTTATAAAATACCCAATGGTACCACTGGGTTTTATTATGTGCTGAAGGAAAATATCCCTTACTACGCCACCAAAAACACATTGGGCTCACCAAACACAAACCAAGCATTGGTGGTACAGCCGGGCGACCCGAAATTTAAAGACCTTAACGGCGATGGCATAATTAACGCCAATGATTATACAGCCATAGGTAACCCCTATCCTAAAAATTATGGTGGGCTAACCAACAATTTCACGTACAAAAACTTTGATTTGAACGTGTTCATGCAATGGTCGTACGGAAACCAGATTATGGATGCCAATATTTTAAAATTTGAAGGTGGCACCGATGCCCCGCAGTCAGGCTCGTCATTAACGGCCAACCAAGGCGGCGTTAACAAGAATATGTGGGCAGCCTACGTTAATCGCTGGACCCCTACCAACCCAAGCGATGATTATCCCAGGGTTAACGCAAATACCAACGGAACACGCCAGTTTTCAACACGGATTATCGAGGATGGTTCTTTTGTGAGATTAAAAACCGTGTCATTGGGTTATAACCTTAGCAAAACGCTCGCCAGCAAACTTGGGGTTCGCTCGGCAAGGTTGTCACTTTCTGCGCAAAACCTTTTCACGCTCACAAAATATACCGGCCCAGATCCAGAAGTATCAACAGCATCGGGCAATAACCTAACCCCCGGATTCGATTTTTCCCCTTATCCACGAACAAGAGTAATGACATTTGGCCTTAACGTAAGCCTTTAATTAAAAACAAACATGAAACGTATCATATTTATATTCATACTTGGTGTATTCATCGCAACAAGTTGTAACAAACAACTCGATACCGTACCCACAGGCCAGCTTACACCGGCAACGGGGTATGGCTCTGCCAAGCAGATCGCTGCCGCCTTATCCGGTATGTACAATAACCTACGCCAGTCCTCAATGTACAGTAAAAACTATACGTCGCAAATGATGGTGGGAACCGACGAAACCTATTATTACAATACCAACTACGGCTATACCACTTACAGTTATATTAGTCCGGCTCCTAACGATGGCGATATTACCGCATTTTGGAAAGCGTGTTACCAGTCTATCAACTACTGTAATACGTTTTTGGATAATGTTGATGCTTCGGCAACCAGCGTTGACCCCAATGTTGTGAGAAGGGCAAAAGGTGAAGCGTTGTTTTTACGCGGATATTATTATTTTATGCTGGCGCAGTGGTTTGGCGACGTACCGCTTTCCCTACACGCAACTACAGATCCATTACAGGGGCAAACCGCGAGAACGCCATTACAGGCAGTTTACGATCAAATCATTACCGATATGACAACAGCCGAAGGTATGCTGCAAGACCAAACTTACGCTTCGCTCGGTTATTCGGAAAAGGTTTCTGTTACCGCAGTAGAGGGTATGCTGGCAAGGGTTTGCCTTTATGCCGCAGGCGCGCCGTTAAACGATACCAAACGATATGCTGATGCAAAAGCCTGGGCTTTAAAAGTAGTTAATTCGGGCCAGCATGCACTGCAGCCAAATTTTCAAAACGTGTTTATGGCAGAGATGCAAGATACCTATAATACCGAAAATATGTGGGAAATAGGGTTTAACGTAATGAGCAGTGGCACATCTGCCGGAGGCCAATTCAGCGTGTTTACGGGCATTAGCAACAGCCAGATAGCTACCGGCGCAAGCACGGTTTATTATGGGTATGATTATGGCTACGTAAAATCTCAGGCCCGTTTATACTGCAGTTACGAACCAGGCGATTTAAGAAGGGACTGGACACTTGGCAACTACACATGGACAATTACCGGCAATAACACTGCAGCTGCCGTTTCCATAAAGACCTATTTTCAACCTGCTCAGATCTGGTCACGAAACCCTGGCAAATGGCGCAGGGAATATGAAATCCCCCTTAGTTTAGCCCAGCAAACCATTTCTTGTACCAATTTCCCGGTACTGCGCTATTCGGATGTATTACTAATGCTTGCCGAGGCAGAAAATGAACTGAATGGCCCTACAAGTATTGCTTATAACGCTATTAATCAGGTTAGGGCAAGGGCATATAGTGCAACCCCCATGCTCAACTCGTTTAACGTTACCTCAATTGGCAGCGGTTATACCTCAACTTCTACAGCGCCAACAACCGTAACCTTAACCGGCGGCGGCGGTGCAGGCGCAGCGGCAGTGTGTTATCCATCAGCCGTAGCAAAATCTATTTCGCAAATCATTGTTACCAATCCAGGTTCAGGATACTCATCGGCACCAACTGTTACTGTAGGCGTATCATGGGCCGCAGGTGTGGCTTATGCCGTTAACGCGCAAGTTATAAATTCAGGTAAATTATATACTGTAACAACAGCTGGAACGTCTACCGCGACAGGGCCAACACAAACTTCAGGAGCATCAACCGCAGCTACTACTGGTGCCGTTTTTACCTATGCTGGTATACCGGCAACCGCGACCGCTTCAATAACTACCGCCACGTCTGCCACATCGGCGCTCTCGGGTTTAAGTAAAGATGCTTTCAGGGCTGCTTTGCAAAAAGAGAGATATCTTGAATTGGCTTTTGAATCATTGCGAAAGCCAGATTTAAAACGTTGGGGTGTATTGGTACCCACTGTGCAAAGTTTAGCTACCGACTTAAACGGCACAACGGGTCCACAATATTTTACGCCCATTCCGGCTTACACAACCGAATTTACAGATGCAAGTATACCTACTGCGCCTGTGCAGGGTATTGGCAATAAAGATCTTTTGTGGCCTATACCAGCGTATGATCTGCAATATAACTTTCTGTTGAAACAAAATCCGGGTTATTAATAACGATTTAAAGAATTAGAGATGAAAAAATACATTTTATTACTGCTTGCTGCCGGCGCCTTCGTGGCTTGCAACAAGGTTGACATCAAAGCGCCGGATGCGTTTACAGTAACTACAACTGCCACTACATATAGCATAAAGGATACTGTAAAATTTAATTTTGCTTCTAACCCCGATCAGATCACCTTTTATTCGGGCGAGCCAAATCATAATTATGCTAATGCCACAAGAACTACAGCGCTGGAAGATTCGACCATTATGAATTTTTCTACCACTACTACTGCGGCATCTGCTACCACGCAACCCTTAACCAGTAACTACGTCAGCGTTTTGGCCTCTACGGATTACTCGGGGGTATTGGATGCCCCGAATATCAAAAAAGCTACTTGGACCGATATTACCAGCAGAGCCAAATTTGCAGTTACTACAACTGCAATAGCATCGGGCAATGTCCATTTAGAAGATCTTACAAAAGGCTCAACGCCTTTATATATCGCTTTTAAATATGTAGCAGATACCTGTACAGCAACTTCGCAGTCGCGTAAATGGGCTGTTACGCCTTTAACCATTAAATCATATTTTAAGGATACAACAAATGTGGTTGCCGGAAGTATTCAGACAGGCGGATTCAGCAATGTATATTCAGTGCTTAATCCAATAAACATCTGGGTTTTCGCCAATGCATCGCTAACCTTTAATGCCCCTGCAACAGGCAGTTCAAAAGATGAAGACTGGGCAATTTCCAAGCCTATGGACTTGTCGGTGATATCATCTGATCTGGGCATTGTCCTCAAGGGAACTTCGGTATTATTACCCCAGTATAAATATGTTTTTAAAAAAGCTGGTACTTATGTTGTGACTTTTGTGGCTCAAAATGTAAGTTCAGATGGGCAAGCAAAAACTATCAGGCAAGTTACCTTAACCATCACCAATTAATGAATATCAGTTAGTTAGTAACTAAAAAGAAAAGTAAAATGAAAAGTAAATATAAAGCATTTATAGCCATCGGTTTGGCGGGCCTTATTTTGTCCATACTTTGGATGGGTTGTAAAAAAGAGTATCACAATAGTTTGGTTGATTTAGGCATTGATGTATATACAGGGACTGCCACAACTGCGATGGCGTTGCCTGCAAAAACCGGTTCTGGCACTGCGTTGTTGTCTGCAACATACGACGAAAATAACCGGGTTTTTAATTACACTGTAAACTGGTCAAAGTTGGATAGTACAGCAACGTCTATCGCAATTTACGGCCCTAATTCAGCCGGGCAGCCCTACGTTATTACCCGTACGTTAGCAACCTTTGCAGCGCCGCTGCCTACCGGCGCTGCAGGTAGTTCGCAAAATACTATATTTCAGTTAAACGCCTTTTCTGATTTTGAGCTTATCAACTTAAAAGCTGGTAATTGTTACTTTGTGGTTAATACTACTGCCAGTACAACAGGTGCAGTAAGGGGAAAAATAACCTATGTAAGAACTTTTTCTAAAGATAACTGATGATAATTACTATGACAGCCTTGAAAAATAAATGTTTAATCCTTTTTGTTGCTTTTGCTTCACCTTTATGGGTATGTGCTCAAAAAGTTTTTGTTCATCCCGGAATATTGCATACCCAGCTTCAGTTTGATGAACTTAGCAAGGTGGTGCAACAAAAAAAAGAACCCGCTTACAGTTCATACCTTTTATTAAAGGGTAACGAGAGGGCTTCGGCGGATTATAAAATGAATGGCCCATACGCCACAATTTCCCGTGATGGGGAATTTGCCTGGACTAAAACCAAAATGGAAATGGATTTTAGTGCAGCCTATCTGAATGCGGTTATGTGGATGGTTACTAAGGATCGCGCCCATGCTGAAAAATCTATTGAGATACTGGAATCTTATGCTGATGTATTAAAAACAATACCGTCAACAAATGATGCGCCGCTACTGGCAGGATTGGAAGGTTTTAAGATTGTATATGCAGCGGAGGTTTTGCGGCATAGTAACAGTGGTATAACACCCGTGCAGGTTGAAAAGATCACTCATTTGATTACCGGAGTTTTTTTACCTGTAATAGAAACTTTTTACAAAGCACCGGCCTATACAAATGGCAACTGGGGGGCAATAAACACAAAAACCTATATGGCAGCCGCAATTTATTTGGATAACAGGCAGATGTACAATAAAGCAATCGACTTTTATAACAATGCGAATGATAACGGGACCATCAAAAACTATATCAGCGGCGAGACTGGTCAGATACAGGAAAGCGGCCGCGATCAAGGCCACAGCCAATTAGGGATTGGTGCAATGGCAACTGTTTGTGAAGAAGCCTGGCAACAAGATGATGATTTGTATAGTGCTTTAGATAATCGACTGTTAAAGGGTTTTGAATATGTTGCCCGTTATAACCTTGGAGACGATACAGTTCCGTTTACAACCTGGAAAGACGTAACAGGAAAATACAGTGATTGGAAAATTATCTCAACGCAAAGCAGAGGCAAGTTTATACCCATTTGGGAAATGGTTTATCATCATTATGTGGGCCGCAAAGGATTGGCTATGCCATTTGCAAAAAAGGTAATCGATAAAATTAGACCGGAAGATTTTGACCGCGACCAACCTGCTTTCGGAACTTTCTTGTTTTCAGATAAATAATACTTGTATTACACTTCCCAAATCCGGAAGATATAAATACAAATCGATACGCTTGTTCTATTTAAAGATAGCTTGGTAACACCCTGGCGAACGATCAGCTACAATCCAGAGAGAGCAGACATCGAGTTTTTTTAAATACGTACCTACCGTATAGGATGAAACAAAATATTTAGCTGGAGATATCGGCAAATCAATTACCGTTGCCAGGCGCAAAGGCGATGTTTGGTTTTTAGTTAGTGCCAGCGGCCTAACAGATCAAAGCAAGCGGATAAGTTAGATTTTATTGAGAAGGGGAAAAAATATGACATGGTACGATACCAGGATGATGGGAAGCGCGGTATTCAAAAAGATCATGCACAATGCAAGTTTGGCGACAACTTGCAGCTAAATATAGCGGCAAAAGGTGGTGAGGCCATCATACGACGCCCGTTAACTAAATCAACTTTAAAGATATTCATCAATTTAAATTCATAATTATGTTTAAAAAATTATTGGCTGTATTGCCGTTTGTACTTCTATTAGCATATACAAACACTATAGGACAAACCAAAGCAGAGAGTTTTATTACTAACCCTATTACAAGTGGATTTTATGCAGACCCATGCATTGTCAAAGATGGGAACACGTATTTTATCTATGCAACAACAGACCCCTGGGGCGGAAATGAACTTGGTGTTTTAGAAACTAAGGATTTTAAACACTTTAAACAACATCATCTTAATTGGCCTACCAAAAAAAGTTGTACCAGTCCTACTTCTCAAAAAAATATGGTTTGGGCTCCTTCTGTCAGGAAGGCATTGAATGGCAAATACTATATGTATGTAGCCGTAGGAAGTGAGATTTGGGCGGGAGTAAGTGTAACGCCTTTAGGCCCATGGAAAAATGCGAAAGCAGATAACTCTCCTTTGGTTAAGTACACGGATTTTCCGCAAGTACATAACATAGATGCCGATTGCTTTATTGATACAGATGGAAAAGCATACTTATACTGGGGCTCTGGCTTTGGATGGGTAAATGGCCACTGTATGGCGGTAAAACTTAAAGATGATATGATCTCCTTTGATGGCAAAGCTTTGGACGTTACCCCACCGCTATATTTTGAGGCACCGCATATGATCAAACGAAAGAATAAATATTATTTGATGTTTTCTTATGGTAAAGCTATAGATGCAACATACAAAATTGGTTATGCCGTTTCCAATAGTCCACTCGGTCCTTTCACTAAAGGGAAAAACAATCCGATTTTAGCTACCTCACCAGATAGTACGATTTATGGCCCAGGACATAACACTGTTTTTACTGAAAAAGGCCAAGACTATATTTTGTACCACCGGATTCTTCCGCAACGTAAGCAATATGTTCTTCGACAGTTATGTATTGATAGTTTAAACATTGATAAACAGTGTAATATAAGAAAAATAAAATCCCAGGGGGTACGTAATTTTACGAAATAACAGTAGCTAATGACGACTATGCAAAATCCTTTCAAAACCATTTTATGGAATGGCACTAATTTTAGTATGCAATGATTTCTAAATAAGAGTTCAATTCTATTGCCGATTCATTGTAGCCTATAGCTCTTCCTAATTGTGGATTCCATTGCTCCTCCGTCCATTGACGTTTGATCGATATGTCACGGCGCTCGCCATTGACGGTAATTCGTAGATAGACATACTTGTTGCCATTTTTTTGATTTTTTGAATGTTTTAAATAGTAAAACATTCCGAAGCTGTTTTCTAACATGGTATTTGATAATTTATCAAACGTCTGAAAAGAAATTCGCCATCGATAGTAGACAATTTTTTAATATATAATTTCAAGAAGTAAGTAGGGAGAACACTTAACTTATTATGCGCGTCTTTATTTTGCCCCGAAATTGCCACCAATGATGCTAATAGACTAAATGATTTGATGGATTTTGTGAACTTCTAATATCAACAAAAACGCCCAAAAATGTACAATTGTGCATTTTTGGGCGTTTTTGCGAATTAGGTTCGAAGTTTTTAGGGTTCATAAAAAAAGCCCAGTAAATACTTGATTTACTGGGCTTTATATCATCAGCGGAGAGCTAGGGATTCGAACCCCAGGAACCTTTCACAGTTCAACAGTTTTCAAGACTGCCGCAATCGACCACTCTGCCAGCTCTCCGGGGACAAAAGTACAAATCCGGGGCGAATTG
>JAZKAO010000009.1:0-478203 GCA_040389105.1 Bacteroidota bacterium | reverse complement strand
TAACCTTTTATCAAACAGCGTAAAGTTTTGCAACCCTGGCGATGAAATTACCATTAACGCCCAAATTAAGGATAATATGGCTTTAATTTCCGTACACGATAACGGGCCTGGCATTAGCGATGCCGACCGCCAAAAACTGTTTAGTTTGGAGCATGTGGTTAGCACTGGCACACAGGGCGAAAAGGGCAACCACCTTGGCCTGATCCTTTGCCGCGATATGGTGCTGCAAAACAATGGCAACATTTGGCTGGATACCCAACAGGGCAATGGCACTACCTTTTGGATAGAGCTGCCCTTAGCTGTTTAATTAATACTTTCTTTAAAACGCGCTGCCGTTTATTGCCATTGCTTATGTTAGCGACTTTCCGTTCAACCGCTGAATTAACGGCCGATGATTACGTACAGGCTATTAAAATATCCCAAGAAACTTCTTCCGTTTATGTTTCTTTTTTTCGATGGCCAGTGCTTTGGCTTTACGGGCATTGGTAATGCTATCACTAACCGGTTTGGTAATAGTAATTACACGTGACTGCGGTGTATAAGGATGCAGCATAATAGGGACATACGGCTTTCCTGCGTTTAGGGCCGGCTGATAGACCACTTCTTTTTTAAAAAGCCCGTAAACGCTTAATACCATCAATACAAGTATAAGCCCTAATGCCGCTTTAAACATGGTTTTAGGGATACTTACAGCCGATCTTTTTGTAATAGCTGCAGCCTCCTGCAATTGCAAAAGCTGCCTTTGCAGGCCTTCGTTCTCGGTTTTTAAAACAACAATATGATTATCTGTAGCGTCGGCCAGTATGCTATTTTGTACAATGGCTTCCTGCAGGTTCATACCATTATTGTAACGGTTTTCGGGCAGTTTTTCCAGGCATTTGTAAACCAGGTTCAGTAGCCACGCAGGTACTTGCATTTCCCTTTGTTTTTGTGCTTCAGTCCAATTTGCCGGTAAGCTTTGCTTACGCAGTTCCAACAGGTCGGGCACGGGCGATTCTATATGGGCTATCATTACGGTGTTACGGGCGGTTTCGCCGTTATCATGCAGCGGGAAAGGTACGCGGCCGGCAAGCAACTCGTAAAGTATCACACCGTAACTATAAATATCTGTTTGAAACAGCATTTGGCCTTCATTCTGCTCAGGCGCCATAAATTCTATTGCACCGGCATGTCGCATGCTACTGCGGCGTTCCTCGTCAGACATGACCGAAAGGCCAAAATCCAGCAGCACATAGTTGCCGCTATGTACATTAAACTTTACATTATTACTTTTAATATCACCGTGCTTAACCCCTACTTTATGACAATGCGCTATAGCCCCGGCCAGCTGGTCGGCCAGCTTTATGGTTTCCTTAATGGTGAATATCTTATCATGGGGTTCGGCCAGCAGTTCACCTAAATCGGGGCCTTCTATAAACTCCATTTCGATAAACGGGAGCGATCCGCTTTCGGTAATGCCCGAACTTAGTATTTTAACTACGTTGGGGTTAGCTACCTCATTTACCTTTTTCAGCTTCTCCACCTCGTTCATGAAGTTGCGGTAGTTTTTATCGTCGGTATTTTCAGCATGAATAGGCGTTGGCAACAGTTTTACCGCGCTTAGGATAGGCCCCATGCGCCGGCCTTTGTATACCGAGCCCTGGCCACCGGTACGCAGCGCGCCCATGTTCTCCAGCCCCTCCATTATGGTAAATACCTTGCTCACTACTTTTTACTTCCCCTCTTATAGCTAAATTCTATTACGGCTGTCTCCCCTAAAATTACCTGGTCGCCCTCTTCCAACTGATGGCCGATGTGGCTTGAATGTAGTTTAATCAACTTATCATTAACTGCCGAACGGATCTTTACCTTATTGCCGGGCGGGATACCACCTTCATCTGCAAAAAGCATAAAGCAACCCTTCTCGTTATTCCACTCCAAATGGGCGTGCTGCCTGCTGATATATTTATTGGCATCGTTACCTATATCACCAGGGAACGCGATGTGGTTGGTCCTGAAAAAACCACCGTCAACTTGCGCTTTCTTCTCGCGACCAATGTTTAGCTTGCCATCTTCGGATGTGATATGATATTCCGGTTTTTCGGCTTCGCCATTCAGGATCCTGATATAAGCATCTCCTGATCTTTGGATCACATGATCTTTAGTGCGGATAAATATGGCCGCGTTAACATCGTTTAGCCTGATGGCCTCGGGTGGAAATTCATCATTAAAATTAACTTCCATTATCCAGTTATCCGGCAAGCCGATATCAAAATCATCAGCTATTTTTTGCACCTCGTCTTTAAATCTTTCCTGCTCGTCCTGGTATACGGCAGCTTCATACATGTGCTTATCATTGGCATTAACGCTAATAAACAGGTTGATGCCTTTAATATTTCGCCCCTCGCCACCTTCGGCCTTTTGCAGGTTTTCCTTTATAGCACGTAGCAAAGCATCCCGTACACCTTTAACATCGTTAGGGCTTTCACTGCTTTGACTAAATATATTAAACATTGCTCTTTACGTTTTTAATTTGATTCATCTGTTACCACTTCTTCCTTATCCGGTACGATGCTTTTGATATAACCTTTTTTAACCAGGAAAGGGATAACGTGCTTACCTGCCAAATGCACCGCATCCGACGATCCTTTTGTTGATTCTATCCGCACGCATACCACAATATTGCCCTTACCTTTTGCCATTGGCGCAAAAAACACGTACCAACCATCGTTAATACCCTGCTTTTTCCAGATCCGCTCGGGGGTACCGGTTTTACCGGCAACACTTAAGCCCAATATGGGTGTTTTAGGCGCGCTTTGTTCTATCATATACTTAGTGATCAGGGCTGTGTATTGCGGATCGTTAGCCAGCTTAATACTGCCTTTAACCGCCTGCGCGGTATCGCTTACCTTTAGCACAAAACGATTGGCCACTAAATTACCATTATTGGCTACACCCGATACTAAACGGGCAACCGCTGCCGGTGTAGCAATTAACTCGCCCTGCCCCCAGGCCATCCCCGAAATGCCCTTGGCCCGGGTACGGCGTATGTTGTTAGGATCGTACCGTGGCCTGGTATTAAATTCGGTTTTGCGCCATAGCTCCCGCCATTTTTCTTCCTGCGCGGCATTATCAGGTTGTTTGCCGTAAAAATAGCCGCCAACGCCGTGTAAAAACATCCCGGTTTTTAAGTATAAGGTAGCCATATCCTCTTGCAAGTGTTCCTGATTAGCTAACTTAATAAAGTACACATTGTTTGATTTAGCTACGGCTTTTTCCAATGTAATTACGCCGGTTTCGTCAGGCTCTAAGCCTTTGGTACGGATCCGTTCCCAGGTAGCTACTGTAAATTTTTTATTGGCCGCCGCTAAACCTAATTTATTAAAGGCTGCCATAGTGGTTAATACCTTAGCTGTCGATCCCGGTTGGGTGGCATAAGTAAAACCCAGATCGCTGGTGGTCATCCATTGCGATAGTTTATTTTGCTCGTTAACCGGCATCGTCAACTGGTCCCAGTTATGCACCGGTGGCAGCGGGTAAACCGCCGATGCCAGCACATCGCCGGTGTTGGGCTGCATAATTACAACTGATACCCGGTTATCGTGTAAGGAAGTATCGGTAGCAATTGATTTTTGGATACTGGTTTGCAGGTCGGCATCAACGGTTAACTGCACATCGCGGTTGCGCTTTTTAAAGGCCTCTACCGCGCTGCTGTTAATACCGGCAATTAGCAAAGGTGCCAAAGCGCTGTAATCTTTTTTACTTACCGACATTTCCTTTACCCCGCGCGGCAAAAAGCGGTCTTCCTGGTAACGGCTGGCATGGGTATTATAACTGGCTATTGGCATTTTAAAACCGCGCAGTTCGGCCGCGTGTTCATACTCGGCAAAGTAGCCATTGGTGCTGCCGTTAAAAACGCCGGTATTGGCATCCCCTACCCAAAAAAACATTTGCTCCTCGAATGGATAATAACGCGTTAGCCGCTTATGCATAGCCGAATCCAAATTGTAATTTTCAATACCGGATGCATCCAATAATCTCCGTTGCTTTTGTATCAACTGCGGGTTGCTGGTAGCCAGGATGCGGCCTTCCCTATCGTATAATGTACCTGCCTGCAATTTATTCATCAGTATAGCAATGCGGGGGTTATAACTAAACATCCGCGCGCCGCTCCTATCGGCTACTAATGATGGTTTTACGATCCATTTGGCGTTATTAAACAAATAGCGCGATACGTTAATGGTCAGCAATAAAATGCCGATACAGGCCATCATTAAAGCTGGCACCAGGTTGCGGTCCTGTTGCTTGGTAATATAGTTCATTTGCACGGGCGTACCTTGTACCCGCGATGCCGATAATAAAAAACCTGCCGCTAAAAAATTAGCCACTAACGATGAACCACCATAACTTTCGAAAGGTAAGGAAACCCCCGATAAAGGCAGCGCCCCGGTTGAGCCACCGGCTATTAACAAAAATTGAACGAACGTACAAATACCAATCCCCGCGCATAAATAAAACAGGAAAGGCCTGCCCGTTTGCCGGCCAATAATAATAGACCGGTGCAGATACAACAGAAAGACCAGGAATATGCATACAATGCCCGTCCAGCCAAACTCCTCGCCTATGGATGGCAGGATCATATCGGTGTGTGCTTCGGGGATGGTTTTGGCAAAACCTTCGCCTACGCCCTGGCCTGTAACGCCACCGCTGGCCATGGCCCAAAGGCCGTTGGCTACCTGGTCGCCGCCGTACACCTCGTTATCCCAGGCATTTTGCCAAATGGCTTTACGATCTACCAAACGTTGTACCGGGCCGGGGATCAGTTTATCTAAATGGGGAATCTTATCAATAGTTAAAAACCCGGCTATGATGATGAGCGCCATGATAGCCGATTCGCTCAGTTGCTTGCGTTTAAACAGTGTTACAGCAACCAGCATTACAATTGTCAACAGTGCCGAAAGCCATACATTTTTAAAGATCCAGGTAACCAACACATAAAATACTACCGAGGCTGCCATAAACATAAAATCGCCACGGGAAAAAGAGAACAGTATGATGAATGTAAAACAGATCACCATGGCAGGCCCCAGATCGCCCAGCATCAGGAATAGGAAAAGGGCAATACCGATAGCAATAACCGCGAAGGAGAAGAACGAAAAACGCTTTTTCCAACTGGCATATTCGCTGATAAATTTCTCGTTAGTGGCAAAAAAGCCGGCCAAAAACACAATGACCAGGTACTTTACAATTTCGCTGGGTTGAAAGCCAAACAAGTTTACCTTAACCCCGCTCCCCTCGGGCCCCGAGCCAAAACGGATAGTTAAAACCAGTAAGCCAATGGCAATAATGATCCACGGCCAGCCGTTGGCTGCCTTTCGGTTATTTTTAAAGATGATTAAGCGATATAAAACAGAATCGACCGTAAAACGGCGCAGGTTAAACAGCAGCATCAAAATCATTGCACCAAAACCCATGCCCAGGTATATTAACGAATCTTTAGCTAAAAAGCGGTCGCGCAACGGGTCTTGCAAACTTAGCAGCGTTAAAAAGGATAGGCCTGTAAGTACCATTATAAATGGCAATATTAATTGATCGGCATTGCTAAACTTCCAGCTTAAAAGCAGGTGGGTGATAGCGAAACAGCCAAAAAAGCAAGCAATGATGATCCAAAACGACCAATTAAATTGCGCGGGTGTACGGATAATGAACGACTTTTCCTTTTTTAGGATATTAAAATCGCGGGTTGATAGCAGCTTGATGGTATGCGGCGCACGGCTGAAGTTAAATACGGCGTCATCATCCAAACTCTCGGTACCTGCCGACCGGCCAAACTGGTAGTTGGGCTGCAATGGCAAAACCTCGAAAGCTTTACCTGCCGGGAGGTTTTTAAACGTATAATTTCCCTGATCATCGGTACGGGCAAAGGCTACCAACGATTGCAGGTGTCCCTGCTTCTGCTCGTCAATAATATATGTTTTTTTAAAGCCCTGCCCTTCTATATTTTTAGTTTTTACCAGGTCGGCCTCTTCATCGTTATAAGTACTATCCTGTGGCAATAACATTTGCAGCCGTATTAATACACCCGCAACAGGTGCCTTTTTGTCCAGCACCTGCCCGGATATGGAACTGCCGGATAAGCCTACATCAGTAACGACCGGAAATACCGGCGGCCTGGTGCTTTCCTGTACAAAGCGCAGCGAATCATCGCCGGTATAACCTAATAACGATCGTGAAACCACTACACGCTCCCTGAACAATTTGCCGCCCCTGCTCATGGCATCATCGGCATCAACATTGTATTTCTTCTTGTTCAGTTCGCCAATATTCTCAAACTTGCCGCCTGTGGTTATCCGGTCGGCTATAATGTTTTCAATCAGGTCTATGTCGCGTTTATCTTCAAAGTAATATCCTTTCTCCAGCAGGTTGCGGATATTTTTCGCCGGGTTTTTAGCATTCAGGTTCACCATGGTGCCATCCTGCAGGCGTTTGTTTACATCGGTAAAATTGTTTTGTTCGATATAAAAAAGGCGCACAAACAGTAAACCCAATACTGCCGCTATTAATAGCAGGAACAGGCGTTCCTTTTTTCGGCTAACCTGTATTACAATTTCCTGCTCCATTATTTTTGCTTGTGGGTTACAGGTATAGTATCGGCTTTAAAGGTTGGGATAGCGCCGCTGATGTATTTATTATTGGGAATAGCAAACAGGTTTTGCAGCGGCATGGCGCAATTAACAAAGCGTACGTTTTTCAGCAGCAAAGCATTATTATAGGCAATGACACCTGTTTGGAAATTTTTTATAGTTAAACTATCCAATAGTACCAGTTTGCATTGTTTTGAAAGGCTAAATGCCGCGCCGGTATAGCCTGAATCGCTTTGCAGTTCGACCCGTCCTTTGGTTTTAATAAATAGCGTATCTTTTTGTATTTGAATGGCTTGACTAATGACAATGGGAGATGCAAACGCGGTATCGGCAAGCACCAGTAAATTACCTTTTATATGGTTTATGGCATCCTGTAGCTTAGCTTCCAGTTTACCTAATGGCTTATTAACAGTTTGGGGGATTGGTTTCACAATAGCCTGAACAGGCTGTTGATGCTGTACAAATTGCCACACAGTAGTACCCAGGAATAGCAACATGAGTATAAATAGTATAGTGATTAATGCACTATTACTTTTTGCCGGTGTTGGGCTATGCGCGGGTTGGGCTATGGTAGCTGGTTTTACCGGAATTACAGGTTCACCTGCTTTTTCATTTTTTTTTTGATTTGCGGCTGGCATCATAGCACTATGCGGCGCACTTTGCTTGCTGTTTTGAACCAATACGGCTGTGATATTGTCTTTCCCACCATGTTGATTAGCGGTATTGATCAGCACCTGGCATTTATCTTTTAAAGAGGTACTTTGTGTGATGATATTTGTTAACTCTGCTTTGCCAACCATATCTGTCAGGCCATCGCTGCAAAGCAAAATAGTATCTCCCGGTAAAAAAGGCGATTGCCCGGTTTCTATATAATCACCGTCCTTAGCCAGGTTGGTTTCAAACCCCAGGGCCTTATTAATTTCATTCCGTTTGGGGTGGGCCATAGCGGCTTCTTCCGTCAACCGCCCCGATTCTTCTAAAAAACCAACGAAGGATTGATCGTGAGATATTTTAATTAAGGAATCATCGCGCAGCAGGTATAGGCGGGTATCACCAACATGGGCGTAGTAAAACTGGTTGCGCTCCATATCAATCAAAGCCAATGTAGCCACACAGGCCATGCTATCGTGTTCTTTTACCTGCTTTTTCTCGTCCAGTATTTTTTGATTGGCCAGGTTAAAACAATCAATCATAATGGGGATCAGTTCACCCACGGGTTTATCAAGCCTTTCTAAAATAGCTTCGCGGGCTAAAGCGGCCGCAACTTCCCCACCCGAGTAGCCACCTACACCATCAATAACGCAGGCAATAACAAACTTGCCATTGGCCGTTTGCTGTGCAATAAAGGTATCCTCGTTATTTGTCCGCTCCTTACCGGCATCGGTTAAGCCGTAAAACTGATCAGCCATTAGTTTTGCTTGAGTTTTTAATGTCGTTAAAATGGGTAACTAACAGTACAATCACAATAACCAATAAAGCGGCCGATAATATATGTGACATACGCTTATGATTTAAATATGTTAACGCCAACTATCCCGTTCAGCAATATTTTTGAATTAACAGGCAGCTCCACCCACGCTGGTGAGTTAACATTGCTCCGTTCCACTTCATTTTCATTCAATATGGTGCGTTCGCCAAACGAAGCTAAATAAAATTTACCGTCCGATTTATTATACCTGATCTGTAGGTGCGGTGTATTTACCCATTCGGTTGGTAGTTTAAATATATTCGGGTCTTCGCGTGTTTCCTCATCGCCCGATACAATGATCTCATCATCTTTCATAATATACTCTACCTTTTTACCGGCAAATTGCTTTTCGGGCAGAATGGTTTCAAACCTAGCGAAGCTTTTTTTACGATTATCGGCAGGGGCATCCTCGTCATGTTCCAACTCTTGTATGTAAGGCAGTTCGTAATATCCTTCACTGTAATAGTTAAAGCCCTTTAATACATCCTGACTAATATCAAATGTTTGCGCGATACCCGTTTGGCGCGGAATAAAGGTAACCCTTAAATTTTCTTCCTTTTTGGTGCTTCCGGGTAATAGTTTACCTATAAAACCAATGTCGCCACGGGCGTAATCGGGATGGGATACTAAACGAAATACCCACTTTGAACTTGACGGGACTACCGTTTTACCCGCGGCCTGGTATTGTTTTAATTGTTCGTAGAATTTCTTTACCGTCTCGTTCACTATCAGCCCAAAGAGGCCTTGCTTATTATTCATAAACTCCTGGTAATCATCGGCATTAAAGCTAATAATGTATTCGTGGTAAAACACAATACGGTCGGCAAAAGAAAGCTGGCGGATGGAATCGCTAAACTTATCTATTACATAATTATAAACATCATCGGGCGTAAGTGTTTGCTGTTTTTTTGATTTGGAGGTGTTTGCACTGGTTAAAAACCAGTCCTGTATCCCCATGCGTTGCCAGATAGAAGTTTTTGAATCCATATAAATTAACCGGTAGAATGGTATTAAGATAGTAACAAATTTTTAAACATGATAACAGGTCCGTATGTTTTAACTTAAACTTATTATCATTACATTTTTTTTGGTAAGCAGGTCAAATTAAAAATTCCCTGGCGGTGTTTGTGTACTATCCACTTCTGTACTATCGGGATCGTATTGGCCCCTTCTCCTGGCCTTTTCAATTTCACCATTAATACCTGAGTTAATAATAGAATCTGTCAATCGCTTTTTTTCGCGATATGCTGCAGCGCTATTTAACCTGTTTGCATTGGCCATACTATCCGCAATCCGGGCCGAATCGGGATTTGGCTGGATAGCCACATTGCTTTGTTTTACCGGTTTATTAAATAACAAATAAGCGGTATAACCCATAAAACCGAACAGTAATATCATTAAGCCGGTAAATACCGGTTTGGATATCTGCATCATATTACTGTTAACCGGCTGATTGACCATTCCCGTATCAATAATTGCGGCTGCTTCTGGTTGTTTTATGGCATTATTAATTGGAGGGGTTACCTCTTCCCTAACATCGCCAATGCTGTTTTGCACAATGGCTTCGTGCAACTCCATACCATCGGCAAAACGGTTCTCCGGTAATTTTTCCAGGCATTTATAAATCAGTTTTAACAACCAGCCTGGCACGCTCATCTCTGTTTGCTGCTGCTTTTTTGGCCAGTCCGAAGGCAGGTTTTGCTTCCGAAGCTGCAAGGGATCGGGCACCGGCGATTCCATGTGTGCTATCATTACGGTATTGCGGGCGGTTTCGCCATTGTCTTTTAATGGAAATGGCACCTCGCCGGCCAGCAATTCATACAAAATAACCCCATAACTGTAAATATCTGTTTGAAACAGCATTTTACCTTCATTTTGTTCGGGTGCCATAAACTCGATAGCCCCGGCGTGGCGCATACTGCTGCGGCGTTGCTCGTCGGACATGATAGAAAGGCCAAAATCCAGCAATACATAATTACCCGAATACACATTAAACTTTACGTTATTGCTTTTTATATCACCATGTTTTACACCCACTTTATGGCAATGGGCCAAGGCGCAAGCCAGTTGATCGGCTAATTTTATAACCTCTTTTAACGTAAATATTTTTGGATGCGGTGGCGTTAACAACTCACCAAGATCGGGCCCTTCTATAAACTCCATTTCGATAAATGGGAATGATCCGCTTTCGGTTATGCCCGAATTTAGGATTTTTACAACGTTGGGATTGGGGATCTCGTTTACCTTTTTTAGCTTATCTACCTCGTTCAGAAAATTACGGTAGTTTTTATCATCGGTGCTTTCGGTATGGATGGGCGTTGGCAAAAGCTTTACGGCGCTAATAATTGGGCCAATGCGGCGCCCTTTATAAACCGAGCCTTGCCCGCCCGTTCGCAACGCGCCCATGTTTTCAAGTCCTTCGGTTATTGTAAATATTTTGCCCATGCTTTGTATACTGATAAACTACAACGATCGTTTAACAAACTAATTAAAGATTAGTTTATTACAAACCTATTGTCTTTTTTTTATTATTTAATACCGGTGAACTTATATTTAGCGCTGAGTTTCCAGGCTAAAGTAAAAGGAAGAACCATCGCCTTCTTTGCTTTCTACCTCAATTTGGCTGTTATGATAACGAAGTATTTCAGAAACCAGGTATAAGCCTATGCCAAAGCCCGAAACCATTTGTACCTGTTCGTTTTCTACCCTGTAGAAGCGCTGGAATAGTTTTTTTTGTTCCGCAGGGCTAATCCCTAAACCCTGGTCGCTTACGCGGATACGGACTTTTTCATTTTCCGATGTATAGCTAATCCGGATATCACCGCCTTTGGGCGAATACTTAATGGCATTTGTTAACAGGTTCATTAATACCTGGCCTATCTTTTCACGGTCGCCCCATACATTTACATCCGCGCAATTATCTGTTATAATCTTATGGTTAGTAGTTAGAAACTGCGCGTCACCGGCAATTTCCTCTATCAGCGGCTGTAATTGAAATTCCTGCAGCATCAGTTGTATCTTTCCCTCTTCTAACCGGGCCAGATTCAAAAAATCCTGTATCATGTGGCTCATTTTCTTGGTTTGCACATCAGTCCTTGTCAGCGCGTTTACAATAAAGGCATCACTTCCGCGTCTTTTTGCTTCGGCCAGTAAAACCTGCACATAGGAACGGATAGAGGTTAGCGGTGTTTTCAATTCATGGCTCACCATCCCTATAAAGTCATTCTTACGGCGTTCGGCCTGCTTTTTCTCGCTAATATCACGCGCTATCTTAGATGAACCAATTATTTTGCCCCCGGCATCCTTCAAAGGCGATATCGTTAGGGAAATATCCAACAGTTTTTTATTACGGGTAAGCCGCTGGGTTTCAAACTGCTCAATCCGTTCCCCTTGCTCAAGCCTGGCTAAAATCTCCGCCTCTTCCTCTATGCGGTCAGGCGGTACTATCGTTAAAATAGACTGACCGATCATTTCACCAGCAGCATAGCCAAAAGTCCGTTCGGCCGAATCGTTCCAACTGGTGATCGTACCATCTAGTGCCATACTGATGATCGGATCATTTGAAGATTCTACAATCGCAGCCAGTTGGCTGATGGTTTGGTTTTGCAATTCGATCTCGGTAAGCATTTGGTTAAATGCATCCGTCAGCGACCCCAATTCATCAGCATTGGTTTTCACTGCGCGTACAGAATAATCGTGCTGTTCGGATATCGTTCGTGCTGTGTTTTCAAGTAAAAGTATGGGTTTTGTGATGCGCTTTTGTAAGAACACTGAAAGAAAATAGGCGACAGTTAAAGAACCGGCGAACAACAGGCCTGCAATAAAGATCAGGCGGCCAAGCTGCGTGTAGATCTCTTTCAGGTCGGATTGGATATACAAAGTACCCAGGCGGCCCGATTGCTGCATCACCGGTTCATAGCCTTCAAGGGTACCGTTAATAAAACGATAGCCATCCGGCTGTGGGCTTGTCGGTAATAGCTTGCTATCAATTGTTGCCGGGTAGGCTACAAATAACCGGTTATGTTCATCAAAAAGGCAGGCTGCCACAATATGCGGATTGCTTTTCAACGCGCCCAGGATATCCCTCGCATCGGCACGACTATCAAAAGCCAGCGCGGCAGAACTGTTAGAGGCAATAATCCCGGCTAATGTTGCCACATTATTCTTCACCGTTTTTTTGTAACTCACATATTCAAACACAAAGTAAGCCCCCGCCGATAACAGCAATACCACACTGCAAGCGAGCAAAATGGCATTCATAATCTTACTTTGTATGGAACTGTGTTTCATATCAATTTACTTTAGCTACCTGTAACAGTTTAGCGCTGATCTCTAATTGGGCGACTTTCGCGGCGGCCAGCCTGATCTCCATTTTAATTCTGTTTTCGTCCTTATAAAACCGTAATATACCGCCGGCCTTAATAAAGTTATCGTTGTCGCCCACGGTCAGCACGTTTTGATGTACAACTAGTGATAAGCAGGCACTTAATTTAGCCGGATCGTTGTTATTAATAAACAACAAATGGCATCCGCTCAGTTCCTGCCCGTCTGCATAACGCCGCACAATGATCCGGTGCCCATCTACCTTTTCATCAGCAACCATGTCATCCAGGTAAGTACCAAATGGATCGTTCCCTGCTATCCCAATCACAAAAGGCGCATCTGCCGAAGCAAAAGATGATGCGGGCCAATGTACAAAACGGGTAAAATTGAACAGGAAAGCCGCTTTTACCTGGTACTCTAACGGCGGTTTCCCTTGTGCTATTGCCGGCGTAAAGTTCCCTGCCGTTAATAAAAAACAGGCCATCAGTAAACGATATGTTGTTTTACCCCTCAAAACCCAAGCGCTATTTTACCATAAAAATTACGGGGGATACGGTTTGATGCAAATTCTACATGGCTTGGGTTCAACATGTTTTGAGCGACCATGGAAAGCTCCAATTTCCCGGAATGCCAGGCCAAACGGGCATCCAAATTAGAATAGGCATTTACCAAAGGCACACCTGCGATAACCGAAAGCGGCCTGCCGCTAACATATCGCCCAGTCAGGTCTAACTGAAAATGCTTTGATAGATCGAGCATAGATTGTAGTACCCCCTGGTGTTGCGGATCTGTCCCTTCATAAGTTGTATCAAAACTATGCCCGGGTTTATCCCTGATGTTCTTATGAAAAAATGTATAACCACCACGCAAGCGCCAACCCTTACTTACCTGGCAAAGCCCCGAAAGCTCCACCCCTTGCGAATTACCTTCCATACCATTTTGGATGAGGTAAGTTTTGGTACCTGGCACTACCTCTACGCTATACAAATCGCGATAATTATTATAAAATAGCGCTGCTGATAAAGAGGTATTTGACGTTGGCTGCACGCGGTAACCCAGTTCATAAGCCACCAGCTTCTCTGATACAAAATTGGGCCCGCCCCCAACGTTTTGGGTAGATGCCGGAACAGGGTAAGTAGGTATATGATAATCTACATCAATACGGCTGGGGGTACGTACCGCACGCGACACGGCAGCCCACAGGGTTTGTTTATTACCAGGTGTCCAGGTTAACCGCGCACTGGGCTGCAATTCAAACCCTGTATAAATATCATTAAGTAATTTGGTGCCCACGGTAAGTTTAACCGCATCTGGCACCAACTGGATATCGTCCTGGATAAAGCCGCTGTAAAGCTGCAAGTTCCTCATTGCCGGCACAAAACCAACAAAAGTGGTTGTATTTTGCGAGTTATCCTGCATCAGCCTATATTCGGCCCCCCAAAGCAACCTGTTTATTTTCCCTAACCTAAAATGGTGTTGCAGGTTAATATCATAAGTTTGCAACTGGTCATTAATGGTACTGGGCAAATCCCGGCGCCAGTTACGGTCGTAATAGGCCTGCACCAGCAAAGCCGATGTGCCCGAAATTGTATGCGACCAATAGATCATGCCATCCTGTTCATCAAAGCTACTGGGGCCGGGATTGGTATGTTCGGTGCCGCCCTGGAAATTTGCCTGTAGCGAAAACTTATCCTTCCCACCTGCATCATAATCCATGCGCAACCCGCCCTGGCTAAAACTCCAGTTATCGCTATTATCTTGCCGTGCGGCATTCTGTGTCCGGTCTATATCGTTGCGCTGTCCGTATATACGATAAGTAATAGCCGAGCCTATACTGCCACCGTACCGTGCCGAAAATTGATCGTGCAGGTAGCTTCCCGCCGCGGCCGACAAATACAAACCCCTGGTATCTTTTGCTTTTTTAGTGATAATATTGATCACCCCATTAACCGCGTTGGCCCCCCAAAGGGTACCGCCCGGCCCGCTAATTACTTCAATTCGATCAATATCCTGCAATGGTACGCTTTGCGCATCCCAATAAACCCCTGCAAACAGTGGACTGTAAACGGTGCGCCCATCAATCATTACCAGTAGTTTGTTAGAAAAAACATTATTAAAGCCGCGTGCGCTAATGATCCAGGCGTATGCATTATATTGTGCTACCTGCAAATTGGGCGAAAGCTTTAGTGCTTCGGGCAGGCTGCTGGCACCTGATCGCCGGATATCTTCGTTGGTAATCACCTGTATAGCCGAAGCCACTTCCGAAAGTTTTTCGGGCCGTTTGGAAACCGAGGTAACCTCGATATTCATTAACTCCTCCACCGTCATTTTTTTGATCTCCTGTACGGATAATAAAGTAGTATCCGAAGCGGTACTTTTTCGGGCCTGGGCAAAAGCATGAACATAGCACAGACTTAATAAAAAGCCCAATGCGGAGCAGATAAATACCGGTTTAAAAACGTGCATATACAGGATGAGGCTGCTTGAAGTCCAAATTAAACAAAACAAGAATAATTTGGTTTTGCTTTTTTAAAGAAATTATTGGCACCTTATCCAAATATATAGATGAGCATAAAAAAGCCTTTCAACATCAGCTGAAAGGCTTTTTTAAGTTGTTATACTTTTAAAATGAAAGGGGGAAGCACCCGGGCGGGTGTCCCCCTTTACGACCAATTAAAAGAAAAGATCTTATTTAACTTTCACAATATCATTCAGGTACGACTCCAGGATTGTATACCCATCCTTATTTAGCTTTGCCGAGTCGGTATTATTAGCCCCCAGGTACTTATTTTCTACCTCATCGGGGATGCCATTATTATTTTTATCTGCCAGTTGTTTAACCGTTTGCAACTCGGGTTGGCCGCCCGCATCTGCTTCGGTTTTAAAAATCGCCCCAGTTTTTCCTAAACTTTTCAGGTAACCAATAATACGGGTATCCACCGCATCACGGTGCATGGAGGCACCCACACCGGCCAACACTTTTTGATAAGCATCAGCAGGTTTGTCAATAGTAACATTGGTATTAAAATTACGCTGTTTTAACACTGTAGCGCTTGACCGTGTAATGTCCGAGTCGCTCATCATACGGCCATTCAATTGCCCGTCCTTGTTCATATCTACCATATTATTACGCTGATAAACATGATCGGTAAGTGCAAACTGGCCGATATAGGCACGACCCGAATTTGGCCCGGCTATAAAGTAATTACCTATCACATCCTGGAAATGATCGGCCCCTGAGTGGCCGCCAACAAACCCGGTACCGCCCCAGTTATATACCACATTGTTAATGTATTCTATACCCGCTTTAGCTTTTGGGTTACGGCTTTGGTTATCTATCCATAAACAATGGTGTACGGTAACATTATGCGGATCTTCAAACAAAGCACCAAAGCGCTGCGGATCAATAGGTTCGCCTATCAGGCAATATTGCAGGGTAATATTGGTAGTACCCTTAATGTGGAAATTATCCCACCTGCCCCACTCCACACTTACATGATCGAAGATAACATCCTTACAATTATCAGCCACTACCGTGCAAGCGCCCCTTGGCATATTAATACTACCCCTGAAACGCATATAACGGATAATGCTGCTATCGGCAAAGGAAACGCCATTGCCATATACTACAATCCCTTGTCCGGGGGCTGTTTGACCGGCGATCGTAATCTTGGGAGATGCGGCTATCTTATCGGTAATTTTAATTACCCCCGATACGTCAAAAACAACAATACGGTTAGGCTTGCTCACTGCATCGCGAAAAGAACCGTCACCGGTATCATTCAGGTTGGTTACATGATATATGGTTCCGCCGCGGCCACCAGTGGCAAAACGGCCAAAGCCTTCGGCCCCGGGAAAAGCTAATTGCTGCGCGCAGGCTATGTTGGTGAAGCCTGCTGTGGTTGCACCCAATATAAGTACTTTAAATAGGTTGTGCTTTATTGATTGTATTAAATCCATTTTCGTTATTCTTTTTAAGGGTATTTATAGGTAGATGTTTATTTTATTTAAAAGGTAAAAACCAGTTGGCCTTGTCCATTAATTTGGCCCTTACCGTGGCTGCGGCAGGGTTACCATCCTTCAGTAACTTATTATAAACCTTATCGGCCAGGAATGCGGGGTCGCCCCTGCGGTTGGCAATACGCATCAGGTCCTGCCAGCGGTTACCTTCGTAGGCCAGTTCTAACGCGCCTTCGTCAATAATTTTGTCTTCCATGGGCAACATATTGGCCGTTTGCTGTAGGGTAACATCCAGCGAAGTAGTGTTTACACGGGCACGTATCCCCAGGTTACGGTGGAATTTACCGCGAATGGTAGGTGCATCCAGCTTGCGGGCATCAAAATCATACGGGAACGGCAGATTTGTGATCCGGCGTTGCGTTGGATCGGGATTACTCGTATCGTCATAAGCGCCCTTAATACCGGCATTTACCAGGGCCCAGGCAATTTTGGTTTGTCCGTCGCGATTGGCTGCTTCGGCATAACGCAAATGCAAGGTTGCCGTACGGTAAATATACCAGCGGCCATTTTTGGCCAACAGATCGGCAGGTAAGCCGGTTGAGGCGCTTACATAGTTATATAAAAACTTCATGATGACGGGCTGGCCGTTCACTATTTTATAGGTGTTATTAGGGCCACGGAAATCAAACGGGGTACCGTCCGACTGGCGCTGCGCGTTCCAGTTATCAATGGCGTTTTGCGATGGCTTAACCAGATATTTACCACCCGAATTGGCAAACAGGTTGATAAATGGATTTTCGGGTGCAAAAGCCTTATCAAACACCATCGACCAGATCCATTCTGTTTGATACTCACGATCCTGCATGGAGCGGGAAAAGAATGTTTGCCATGCCCCTGCCGATACCGCGTCATTGTCCGATCCGCTATTTAGCGTGTAGGTATTATAGTAATTATAGCTATCGCTCGGGCCATTTGGTGTAGATGTTTCCATTACGGTTTTATAGGTCATGGCCGCTTTATGATAGTCATTATTCCACAAGTACAAATCCCCCAACAGGCAGTTTTTATTCACGTAAAACATTTTAGACGGGTAGCCGTCAATTTGTGTAACCAATGAGTTGGCGGCCGGATATGGATCCTTGTAAGGCAGCGCCTCCATAAAGGTGATGAGCGTTTTAACTAACTGATCTAATGTGATGCGGGGATACTTAGCCGGATCCTTTACATCATTAATATTGCTGACACTTTCCGTTACATAAGGTATAGTGCCATAATGTATCCCTAACTGAAAGTAAAGCCACGAGCGCAAGGCCGCCACATCCGACCAACGCTGATTATAATCGGCTGCCGTCAGTTTTTGGGTATCGAACATGACCTTCAGATTCTTCATTACATCGTTGCAATTCAAAATCACCGCGTAAAACGGAGTTGGATCGGCGTAGGCATTGCCTGCCTGCACCGCGTGCGTGTTAATCTGTTGCAGATCGGCCCCGGCATTGGGAGTTACGTCCATTAGGTCGGCCCTTAATTCGTTCATTACCTCGTACTGGCCGGCAATATTTAACAGCTTACCGTAAACACCTGTCACAGCAGCATCGGCATCGTAGATGTTCTGATATGTATTTTTGGCTTCAACCACGTTTTCGGGCTGTACATCATACATTTTTTTGCACGAGCTGGCGCATGATAACAGCACTACTGCTGCGGTAACTTTTAAAATCGGATATATTTTAATTTTCATGTTGCTATTCAATTTTATTATAAGCCTATGCGTAAACCTAACTGTACGGTACGGAACTGCGGCTCCAGCGCGGTATCAATACCTTGTGTTAACGGACTGCCCGTAGCGCTAAACTCAGGGTCATATCCCTGGTAACGGGTAGCAGTAAACAGGTTATCGGCGGTGATATAAACAATGGCATACTTCATAAACTTTGGTTTAACCGGCAAGTTGTAGTTAATAGCCAGCGTACGCAGGCGGATATATGAACCATCTTCGATAAAACGGTTAGAGAAACGGGTATTACCCATTGGGTCGCCATAGGTGGCACGCGGTACATCGGTCACCTGGCCTTCAAAACGCCACCTGTTTACGATATTGCCAAACTGGTTAGCCGGCGATGAAAGCGATTGCAGGATAGCCCTTGGTGCATTATAAATATCATTACCGCTGCTAAAGGTGAATAATGCGCTTAGTGATATATTCTTCCAGCTAAAGCGGCCGTTTATGCTTCCCACAAAATCGGGGTTAGGGTTACCAATGATCATCCGGTCGCTGTTATCAATCACACCATCCTTGTTCACATCTGTAAAGCGTACATCGCCTGCCTTAAAGGGCACCAGGCTGCCATCTGTACTACGCACGCTCAGGTGAGCAGCCGAAGCATCGGCAGTTGAGCTATATACACCATTGCTTTGGAAACCGTAGAACATGGCCAACGGCTGCCCTACCTGGGTAATTAGGGTAGCGCCGCCGTAGTTAGTCAGCATATTATCAGCAGGCAAGGCGTTAACACGGTTGCGATAGGTGGAGATATTAATGCCTGCATCAAATTTAATGGTGCTGTTATTAATAAGGCGGGCGTTAAGGCTTAAATCGGCCCCATTGGTATGCATAGCGCCGCTGTTAGATATCACCGATGTCATACCGCTGCCGCTTAGCAATGGTTCAAACATCACCATTTTAGAGGTGGCGTTATGATAAACATCCAGGCTAAAAGTTAAGCGCTCGTTAAACAACGCCGCATCCAAACCAAGGTTTATTTTTTTGCTTAGCTCCCACTGCAATTGCGGGTTAGCAATATTGTTCAGCACCAGGCCTTGCGCGCCGAGTAGGTTTTGAGATGTATAGTACGATTTAGTATTAAAATTGCCGATATCATCGTTACCTGTCAACCCGTAACTGGCACGCAGTTTCAACAGATCGATAATGGTAGAGTGTGATAAAAACTCTTCGGATGATATTAACCAGCCGGCGGCAACTGACGGCAATACGGCGTATTTACTGCCGCCTATGGTCAGCGCGTTAGGTATCTCGCTGCCAAACCGCGATGAACCATCAACAGATAAATTGGCCGATAAGAAATATTTATGTTTCAGGCTGTAGTTGGCCGATGCGTAAGTGTTAAGCCAGATCCATTTACCATAACCCCCACTCAGTTGGCGCAGGTTGGTTACACCGTTACCAATGCTCACAAAATCATCGGTAGATGAATTATAGCCCTGGGCATAATCCTGTTCGCTTTGGCTGTTATGATACCTGAAACCGGCATTCAATTGCAAGTCCTGCTCGCCGCTAAAGGTTTGTTTAAAGCTGTACCAGGTATCGTTATAAAACGAATTATAGCGCTGGATAGATGCACCCAGATGGCTATAAGCCACAGCATTGCTCAATGTATCGGGTGCTACGCCTAAACGCGGAATAAAAACGTTCTCGCGCACCTTATCGTAAGTAAGGCCTGTTACCGAAGTTAAGCTATGGTGCTTGTTAAACTGGTAACCGAACTTAATGGTACCTGTAAAACGATAATATTTACTTACCTGCTGCCCGTTTTTGATGAGCGCCGCAGGGTTGCTTACATTAAAGGCATCTACATCGGCCAAATTGGGCGATTGTACCCCTGTTGCCGATACCTGCCGATCGGACAGGAACGGTGCTTTGATCAAACTCACCAACATAGGATTAGTAGCACTCAGGCTTTGATCTTTCAATGATTGTTCTGATGAAGCGAATGAAAGATTAGTATTTGCTGTTAGTTTTGGGGTAAGGTTTAGGTCGGCGTTGAAACGGGTGCTGTAACGCTGCAGATTAGTACTATCTATCACACCGCCATTTTTTAAGTAGCCAACAGATAGGGCGTATTTGGCAATATTATCGCCACCGGTTATCTTCAGGTAATAGTTTTGGTTAAAGCTTTGGTTGAAAGTTTTTTTCTGCCAGTCGGTACTGTTATGATACTGGTAATAAGTCGGGTTCGACGGATCATCGTTCATATAAGGCTTAGCCTGGATCTGCGCGTCCGTTAAGCCCGAACTGCGCAATACGTCCGACAGGTAAAGCCTGTAGTCGCTACCATTTAAAACAGGGATATTTTTTGGCGTAAAGTTATAGCCGCCGTAGGCTGCAAAATCTATACGGGTAGTCAGTTCGCGGGCATGGGCGGTGGTAATTAATATCACCCCGTTTGCGCCACGGCTGCCGTAAAAAGATGCACCGTCCTTAATTACGGTAATATTATCAATATCCTTAATATCGATAGCCGCCAAAGGATTGTTTACGTGTCCATCGATAATAGAATTACCGTAGCTGGCCGCATCGTAAATTACACCATCAATTACATATAAAGGTTGATTGGTAGCATTAATTGAATTAAACCCGTGCAGAAACAGGTTAGCGCCTACGCCGGGTGTACCCGAGCGGCGGATCACATTCAGGCCGCTCACCTGGCCTTGCATGGAGTTATCTATAGTCTCGTGCGAATGGCTCCAGCTGCTTTCGGTATTGTTGATGCCGGATACCGCGTAATTTAGCTGTGCCTTGGTTTGCTTGCTAAAAGGTAGTGTTACCTGGTCGTAAACTGAATTAAAACCATCTTCGTACAAGGCAACGTTAATGGTGCCGCGACTGTTTACCGCAACCTCCTTGTATTGATAACCCTGTATAGAAACCTGTAAAACACTGGTTTTTGAGGGTACGGTAATCTTAAAAGCGCCTTTATCGTCGGTAATCACGGCGGCAACATCCTGTACCGCAACGTTAACGCCCGAAAGCGGTTTATGGGTGGCGGCATCGGTAACCAGGCCGGTTACGGTATAGCCGTTCACTATTTTTTTCACTTCACTACCTGGCGAAGCGGCTGTTTTTTCCTGAGCGAATGCCGCTGTCAGTAAACATATAGCTCCGCAGGTTGCAAATATTTTTATTCGGGTAAATACACACATATAGTTTCTGTAAGCGTATGGTTAAAAGGTTAAGGCAATACCGGCACAAGCCTGAAATAATCGATGTTAATAGAGTTGGTTTGATCTACCCCATTGTTGGCCGCTACAACATAGGCCACCACGCTGCCAAAAGTTGCAGCATCATAATCGCCAACGTAGATCTCGTTATAGTTTTTCAGGTCAACCTGTGTTTCGGCAAAGGCGGTAGATAATGGGTCGTTAATGGCAAAGCGTTGTTTAAAGGTGAGCGTTTGCACATCATTAGGCGCTACCCAGTATACTTTGTACTTGGTGCTGTAAAGCTCCTTAATATTATAGTGTACATTAAACAGCGGCACTTTGTGGTTAAATATGTAAATATCGTTAAACTGTTGGCTGGTAATGGGGTTTAGCCTTAGGCGGTATGAAATATTGCCGCTTTTATCGGTTCGGCTAAAGCCATCGGGCAATTCGCCCTCGCGTTTTACCTGGCGTATTTTGTCAGATAGTTTTACATTGGCCTGGTTCATTACATATACAATACCGTTACTGGTTACATGTGTTTCCAATATGGCGGTCTTATTCATAGGCACCTTTACACCATCGGCAGATATTAAGGTATCGGGCATATTGGCAACGGTATATTGTCCTTTTATTACCAAATCCTTAATTACATGCAGCGATGCCAGCAGCTCAACCTGATCGGGAGTTGTGCTTTTCAGGTACGGCTTCATCTTGGTGCGTTCGGTTAGTAACGTGGCATCCGTCAGCAGGATAAAGGTATACAGCTGGCTTTCGTCGCGCAGGTCGCCTACCCTGTCATACAATTGGTTTTTGGTAACCAGGCCTGTGCCGGGCTGATAAATGGGTTTGCCCGTTACCGGATCGATACCTGTTTGTACAGCCTTAGCCGAGTCGATAGCGGTATAGTTAAGGCTTAGTATGCTTGCTTTTTCGGTAAAGGCGGTAGAATTAACATACTCCCAAACGTTAGGCTTAGGTAATACTATCTTATTAATAATATGCAGCACACCGTTACCCACATACTGGTTAGCTGTAGAAATGGTGGCATCCTCAAACTGGGTTGAGGTAAAATTAATGTACTTACCATTTAGCGTACGGATACGGATGGATGGCGCAGGCATATTGGTATAATAAGCCAGGTTAACCACATAGTTGCCTACAAACTGTTTCAGTTTGGCCGTATCACTTACTATAGCCGCATCAAGGCCTGCCAGGGTTTGGTTATCGGGCGCCCAAACGGTATACATTTTTGATGATGCCAATACTTTATCATAGCCGGTTTTTACCAGTAAACTATTAAACGTACTCAGCGATGGTGTTTGCTGGATCAGTTGCGTAAGCGATTGCGCCAGAGCAGGTTGATTAGGCTCAATTTTATATTTATTACAGCTTACTATTGCTGCAGGCAGTACCAGCAGCAACAGCAGGCGGTTAACGTATTTTGATAACATACACGTGTTTAATTTCATCATTATGGTTTTTGAACTACAGTACCGTCGGGGTTAAATTTGGGATAAAGCTGATCCATGTTTTCAGGTATAAAGTGGATCATATCAATCTGTATATCTCCTGATGCATCGGCCGTAGCTTGCAGCCTGATGGTATGGCGATCGGTTTTGGTAACATTAATGGTACCAGCCAGCAAACCGTAGCTATCCCTGTAATAATCAATAGTTTGGGCAGGGTTATTATAGTAAGGCACATTGCCGCCGCCAAACGTTATCTTTTTTCCTAAAGCCTCTAACGATGCAGGCGTAGTGCCGGCAGGATACGTCCAGTTACTGCCAACCAATACCTGCGCCGGCAGGCTTTCGGTAAGGTTAAGTACGCGTGGCAACAAGGTACCATCAAATAATACCGAAACACCCTTACCCCCGCCGCGACGTACAAAGCATATCCATACTTTATATTTACCCTTAACCAATAGCGGTGTTTTTAATTCTATCCAGCTGTTGGCTGTAGCGGCAGTACGCAACGCGGCTACAAACAGATAATCGTTATGATACACGTAGAACTGGCGGGCCTCGGGTGCAACTATATACTGTACCGAACCGGTTTGCCAACGGATATCCTGGATATCGCCATCGGCAAATTTGGCGCTGCTTTTATTAGTTACATGATATATGCCGTTCAGCTTTTGGAACTCCGGCTGATCGGTCACTTCCCAATATACAGGCACAGGGAAACGTACTTTAATGGCATAATGCTCGGCCATAAAATGCAATACGCCGTTGGAGGTAGTGTTATCGCTATGCGGGCGGTCTATCTTCGAGCCAACTTCATGCACGCCGTTAAACGTGTCGTCGTTAATCAGGATATCCGAACCGATCAACTTGGTGGTAACGACATCCAGCGGCGATAAGGTTGTATGTGACGACGCCCTGAAAACATCCGGCAGATATTTTAAGCCCGGCAATACGTGGTAATCCATAAATAGGTGCAGGCTATCCTGTACCGATGCCGGGTTGCCGGTATTGCTATATTTAGCCTTAAGCTGTGCATACGAATTGATACCTGCCGCCTTCAATACCGCATCAGATTCTGCCAATACCGTAAGGAACATGTGCAGCGAATCGGGCGCGTTAATGGGTAGTACATTAAGCGTATCGTACAACGTAGTAGCCTTTAATGCCTGGGTGAAGATGGAAAAATCGGCATTTTGTTCAATCATTTGCGCTACGGTAAGGGTAGCGGGCTTCAATACGTGGTCAATTACATGGATAATTCCATTACCCGTGCGGATATCGGCCCTTATTACGGTAGCCTGGCGATTGATGGTCAGCGTGGTAAGGCCACCAATATTTTGAGCGCCGGTAAGCAGCGATTGCCCGTACATAGTGGCCGTGCGCAGTTTACCATCGTTAAACTGATCTGAAGTAATGGTATCCCTGATCAGGTGGATCTTCACAATATTTTTGGCATCGGCTTCGCTGATATCATCTACCGAAGCCTTTTTAATATCTTTCAGATATAGTTTAACCGCATCGTTATTGGGCGCGAACAGTGTATAAGTACCGTAACCGTTCAAGGTACCGGCGCTGCCGGCTTTTTCCAATATGGAGATGAACATCGAGAAGCTATCCGGATCGCGTTGCAGGTAGCCCAGTATGTTCACATCGCTGGTGGTTGCTGTTTCAAACCGTTCTCTTTTACAGCCGGCCAAAATGGCTGTGAAACCGATGATCACCATCAGCAGCACGAGCCATTTTTTTGAAATTAAAGTTTTCATATTCCTGGTTAATTATTGGTAAAAAGGATTTTGAACAAGAGCTTTATTTGCCTGCAGCTCATACAGATATATTGGTAAGTAATGACTTCGTTGATCGCGGAACTTTACGATAGCCGCCTGCTGGTACTGCGGATCGGCGGTGGTGCCTACAATATCCAGCAACAGGTCTAAACGGGCATAGTTATTACGGCGGGCATTACGCAACAAATCGAACCAGCGCTTGCCTTCAAAGGCAAACTCGCGGGCGCGTTCGGCCAAAATGTAATTGGTTACGCCGTCTTTATCATCGGGCAAAACAAGCATTTCTGATGTTTGCAGGGCATTGGCCCGTAAACGGATCTTTGCAATAGCATCCAGCGCGGCCTGGCCATTACCTAATTGATTTTGTGCTTCGGCCTTCATCAATAACACATCCGAATAGCGGTAAACAAACCAATGCGCGAAAGATGCCGACGAAGCCCTGGTTGAACCCGAGTTGATGCCCTGGTACTTGTAAATGCTTCCATCACTAAACTTCAGCGCGGCACCATCACCACGGATGTCTTTATTGTCGATGTTTATATTATCTATGGTGTACATTTCGGCACTTACCTTTAACGCGGCTTTAAAGCGCTTACCGGTTACCGCAAACATGTTGTAGAAAGGGTTTAATTTGTTCTGGTTAAACTGGATTTCGAAAACACTCTCGGCCGAGTTGCCCTGGAAGTATACCGTAGTAAACCAATTAGGGTCGCCTGGTACCAATGTAAACTGGCCCGAGTTAATGATGTTATCACAAGCTTTTACCGCGTTATCATATTGGTCAAGCCACAGGTATAGGTCGGCCAGCATGGCTTCAACGGCATAGTAGGTAATGCGTCCCTTGTTTAAATCGTTATTGCCATAATTTTTTAATACAAAACCCTCGGCCATTTTTAAATCAGCCAGTACCTGGTTAAATACATCCTTTTGGCTGCTTTTGGCTATTTGCAGGTTGTCAGCATCGCTGGTGGTTGATGTTAGTTTTAGCGGCACATCGCCAAAGGTACGGGCCAGGTAAAAATACATCAGCGCGCGTAAGGCATAAGCCTCGCCCAGGTAGCCGTTTAAAACGGGTTGTGTTAAAGTGTTATCAGATTTTAAAACATCGGGGCCAAAATCCAATATGGTGTTACAATTATTAATGGTTTTGTAAACTACCGACCAATCGGTTATGGTATTTGCCGAGTTGATGTTAACGTTTATTACGTTAAGCTCGTTACTCTTTACACCCGTACCGGCAGCCAGCATATCGCCACGCAGTTCGCCCCATATAAACAGATTCTCTACCAATGGGTCAGTTAACAGGGAAGCATAGCAACCATTAACCGCGGCGGCCAGTTGCTCCTTGGTTTTCCAAAAATTTTGGCGGATGATACCATCCTGCGGTTCCAGGGTAAGGTACTTATTGCACGATGTAGTGCTGAAAACGATCAGCAGCAATGCAATCAGTGATTTTACTTTTATATTCATAGCGGTCTTTTCTCTTTTGTCAATCATTAAAATCCTATTACCAGCCCTAAAGCCAGGTTGCGTGTTGGCGGCGTTAGTGAATTATCGGTAGCCACTCGGAACGGATCGCTGCCACGCACCGATACTTCAGGGTCCTGCCCGGTATATTTGGTGAATGTGAACAGGTTTTCGGCCGTTATATAAGCGCTGGCGCTTTTAATCCCTAACCGGGCCACCATGCTTTTAGGGAAAGTATAACGGGTGGTGATAGACCGCAGGCGTATAAATGATCCATCCTCAACATACCTGTCAGATCCCAGCCAGTTGTAGCCATCGTTCCACAGCGCGCGCGGCACGTCGGTCACATCGCCCGGGTTGCGCCACCTTTGCAAAACCTCGGTGCTTTGGTTGTTAAAGCCATACATATTGCTGGTAAGCATACGCGTACCGTTTACAATTTGATAGCCGAAACGATAGCTAAAGAAGAAGGTAAACTTCAGGTTGCCTTTATAGGTAATTGTAGGGCCAAAACCACCGGTAAATTTAGGGTTACCATTACCCAGGTATACCACATCCTTATAATCGATATTACCATCGTGGTTTACGTCCTCGTACCGGGCATCGCCGGGTTTAAACGTATAGTCGGTAGCAGGGTAGTTAAAGCGCATTTGCAACGGCACACCGTCCAGGCCAACAATAGGTTTACCCGCGGCATCGGTAGCAACCGTAGCCGAAGCATCCTTATATACGCCCTTATACCTGAAACCGTAGAACGAGCCAAACGGATTGTCAATTTGCAGCAGTGTTTTATACTGCCCATTAGTAGTGATATCGCCCTTGGTATTTGGATAAAACTCGGATATTTTACGAATGATATTAGTGTTATTGGCGATGTTGAAGTTAAAGTCAACCCCAAAATCTTTGGTTTTCATGGCAGTGGCATTCAGGTTAATTTCCCAGCCCTGGTTATCCATAGTACCGATGTTCATATTAATGCTGTTAAAGCCTGATATACCGGGCAATTTCAATCCGTTAAAAAACAGATCGGTTGTGCGGTTACGGTAAACGTCGATATCAACATTGATCCTGTTTTTCCAAAGGGCAAAGCTTAAGCCCACATCCTGCCCGGTAACTTTTTCAAAGCGCAGGTTATTTAACTGGATATTTTGCGAGTAAACAGCTGGTGAACCAAGGTAATCGTAAGCGTAATTACCATACAAATTATAGAATGAATAATTATTACGTGGGTCGTTACCGCTTTGGCCGTAGCTGGCACGTAAGCTTAAATCGTTTACAAAATCCACCTTCTTCATAAAATTCTCGCCCGAGATCCTCCAGCGGGTGGAGATGGATGGGAACAGGCCCCATCGCTTTGACGGACCAAACTTGGAGTTACCATCCAGGCGTAAAGCGGCGTTAACAATGTAACGGTCTAATAAACTGTACTGCCCGTTAATTAAAGCGGCTACACTACGGGTTTGTGAGGAACTGGATGCCAGATTTTGCACCCGCGATGCTACCGATGGGTCTTGCAGATATACCGATCCCGAATTGGAAGATTGTTCCTGCAACGATGTTGACTTATTATCGTTAGACATGAAGGACAGCAAGCCTACAAACTCGTGCTTATCGCCCAGATGTGGCGTATATATAAAATTGGTTTTTGTTTCTACACCAAACTGATCGGCATCACCATCAAAGGTATTATTTACATCTACATCATTCAGCGGTTGGCCGGTTGCTATCTGCGGTAAAAAGTTTTTGTTCTTGGTATTATTAATATCAAACTGGATATCAAAAGTAGAGCGGAACAAGCCGGGGATGATCTCGTATTGTAAATTAAAGTGCGGCACAATACGCTCGCTGAGCGAGTTGTTTTTACCCGCTGCCAGCATGGCAACCGGGTTAAAGGTACCCGGGTAAGTGCCCTGGATATTTGATAATGGCGACAGGTAATTACCGGTATTTACGCCGGCAGTATTAATTTCATAAATGCTCATATTAGGCATTTTTTGATAAGCAATACTACGTGCATCATCATTATATGCCCTATCCAGGTTAGAGTGGGCGTAAGAAATATCCGTACGGAATTTAATACGGGTTGATACCTCGTAATCCAGGTTAATACGGGTTGTGATACGGCCTAAATTGGTACCCAGCGTGGTACCCTTTTGCCCCAAATAACTTACCGAAGCAAAGTAACGGGCCTTTTCACCACCGCCTGAAAGGGAAAGGTTATGGTCCTGCGTAAAGCCGGTGCGGGTAATAGCAGCAACCCAATCCGTATTAGCGCTATAGTTGTTATAATAGTAACGGTCGCTCGGGTCGTACTGAAATTCTTTTACAGTTTGTGTGTTTAAGGGTGTACCCGTACGATTCATTACTTCCTCGGGTATCAGTTGCGAGTATTGGTTACCCGTTAACATGGGGATAGCCCGTGGCTGCCTGGAACCTGTTGCCCTTAAGGTATAAGTAACCTGCGGCGCGCCTACCCTGCCGCGTTTGGTATTAATAACCAATACACCATTGGCAGCTCTTGATCCCCAAACGGCCGTTGCAGCCGCATCTTTTAATACCGAAATATCTTGTATATCAGCCGGTGCAATGTTTAATAATGCGGCATACCCCTGCTCATCGGCTGTGCCGAAGTTAAAATCGGACGGGATCTCAGTTTCGTAAGGCATCCCATCCAGCACGATCAACGGATTAGTTGAGCCATTAATGGTAGATGTACCACGGATCCTGATTTGCATGCCTGCTCCGGGATCGCCCGAATTTGCGGCAATATCCACCCCCGGTAAGCGGCCCTGTATAGCCTGGTCAATAGTAGCCGACGACATTTCTTCGATATCCTTGGCGCTTAGAGCGGCTACCGCTGTGGTAGAGTTGCGGCGATCTATAGTTAACAGACCATTATTGGTTGTTTTATTAGCTAATACAATTACGTCGGACAGGTTATTTGATGTTTGCTCCAGTTCGATATTGATGGTGGTACGGCCCTGTACATCTACTATCAGCGTTTTATAGCCGATCAGCGAAAACGAGATCTTATCATTTGGATCCTTTAGCTTTAACGCGTAGTTACCATTAATATCGGTAGCAACACCGGCAACGGTACGCTTATCCTTATCAATTTCAACAACGGTAGCCCCTATCAGCGTTTTCTTATCCTTTTTATCGATCAGTGTACCACGAATAGTAACCGCGGCCGGGGCAGTTTGAGCTTTTACCGCAGTAATGTGCATAGCCATTGCCGTTATGACACTGAAGAAAAGAAGACGGGTAAATATTACTCTCATTACAATTTTTTTAATTCAGGTTTTTAATGTTACCGGCAATGCCGGCACTTATTTTATGGTTGATAATTGTTAATTGGCGTTAAACTTTAAAAAGCCGTTCAGCAGGTGTATTACCGTACGGTTTGATAAGTTATTGCTTGATGCTGTGGTTACACTAACAGTACTGCCCAGCATATCCGTAACCGACATGTTATTAGGCACGGTATTGTTCACCGTCAAGGTTGTTGGGTCGCCATTGGCTTTTTGCAGCAGCGTTAAATAACCTCCATCCTTTTTACCATCGGTAACCACGGTTGCCTTTTGGATAATGTGGTACCTGATAAAATTGGCTATCTTATCCTTACTCGGCTGATCTGTTGGCGCAGTAGAGGCCGGCAGGTAACCTGCTGTTATGGCTGCATCAATAGCGGTATTTGTTGGCGCCAGTACGGTGTAGAATGAACCGGCAGTTGTGCCCAATATCTCGCCGGTGGTGGTATTATAAAGGATAGACGCTTTAAGATAATCCACAAATTTTTTATAAGGCGAGTTGGTTTGATTAGCTAATGTTTCCAGGTATTTGCCTATTGCCAGCGTTGGCTCGGTAAGCAAACCGTCGATAAAATATACCGTACCGTTCTCGGTAGTGCGCGAACTGGTTACATTTACCTTGATGTTGGCATCCTGGTTGCCGGTTGAATATACCTTATTGCCATTTTCGTATTTAATATACTCGCCATCGTAAGTTTCAACAATACCACTGCCTTGCAGGCTTGGGTAATCGGCCTTTACTACCTGCATGTTAATAATACGGTTAAGCTTATCAAGCGCCGAAGAACCCGACAATGCTGTCCCCCCGCCCGGTGGTGTATAGCGCCAGGTAGTAGCATCCAGATCATACGACCAGCCAAGGGCCTTTAAAGTAGCATCCGATGTTAAAAACAGGGTGTATTTAAGGCTGGTATTAATAATATTTGTTTTAAGCGATGCGCTTAAGGCACGGGTCATTAACGAATAGTTGGGGTTTAAATAAGCCCGGCCAAACACGCTGCTGAACACATTGGCGTTTTGCACCTTGCTGGTTCCGTAAAACACGCCATTACTTAATAACTTCTTATCAACCACATCGGCATCTTTATTAAACAAAGCGCCCTGCCCCTGTCCGTTGGTGGTTACTGCAAATTTGCTTGGCCAAACGGTAAGGTTAAACATGTGGGCGTTCAAAAAATCATACATTACCTGTTTTGGCAATGCATCCAATGATGGATAATATTCCAGCAGTACGTTATTGATATAAGTATTAAGCGCATCGTTTGTGGGGGCAAACATCGAGTAGCCTTCCATCTGCCCGTCGTTATCATCCAGCTTTAAATAGTTCTCGTTATTGGGCGAGTAAGCCAGGCCTGCATCAAAAACCTTAACGTAGATGTTTTCTGCCGAGCCTGTGTTCAACTTATTTTTATTGGTAGCATCAGCGCTGATCACGTACGATACCATGTATTTATCGAACAAGGATTTAAATACGCTGTATTGTGTGTTTGATGCCAGGTACTGATCGATACTGGGCAATGGCGCAATCACCCTGTTGATCTCGTGGATCACGCCGTTTTCGGCAATAATATCCTTATTTACCACTTGCGCCCCGGCCACGTTGAAACCTGTATACGTATTGTCGGGATAGAAATAATTATAATCGGCAGCGGCGAGGTTTTTAGGCGTTAAATAACGATCAAGGAAATAAGGAATATACTTATTGTTATTATCGGCGGGGGTATAATAATTGGTACCGCCGGTATTGTTGCGATTGGAGTTATAATATTTAATTGTTTGGCCGTTCACAGTGATAGTTTGCGCGGCATCATAATAAGCTGTGCGGCGCTTAAAGGCCAAAGACGGCACCCATCCCGCAGCCGATTGAAAATCGGGCAGGCGGTCTGTTTTAAAAGCGTTAAAAACCAGGCTGTATTTAACAATAGCGGTAGCGGTGGCCACATCAATATCGGCAGCAGTGGCGATATTTTTTTGTTTAAGATACAACGCGAAGGCCGCATCATTGGGTGCAAAAAAGGTCCAATAGCCAGCCTCGTTAAGGATATCCTTATAACCGGCCTTATCTATACAAGTTAAAAGGCTGGTAAAATTGCCCTTAGCCTGTAGTTGCTGATAAATGGGCGGAGCCAAATCGGCGGGGCGGTCATAACGGTCATGAAATTCCTTTTTAGTACAGCCGGACAGTACTAAAAAGGCTAACAAAAACACAAATGCACTTCGTAAAGTTTTCTTCATAAATAGGCATCAAAAAATAAGTTACAGCAGCTTGCGCAAGCTGTATTTGTTGAATACTTTGATTTTTTTTAGCAGATAACCGGCATAACACTTGCCCGGTATTAGATTTTGTGATGCCTAAATAAAAGAGCGCATTTACAATCCCCGTTTAAATTTTGCTGGTATTTGCTGTTTATAATTGTATAGCAAACGTAGCTTATAAACAGGATGTGGTGTTTTTAAAAATTGGTGAAAAGTTTATAAAAATTGGTAAAAACGCCGTTTTTAAGTATAAAAAGAGGGATTTAAAAAAATCAGCAGGCAAAACAATAAAATAATAGGGAATAATTTACAACTGTTTTTCTTTCAGTTGTTTTAAGTATTGCGAAGGGGTTTGCTGATATTTTTCCTTAAAGCAGGTACTAAAATAAGCCAGGCTGGTAAAGCCTGCCATGTACGATATCTCGGAGATATTATACTCGCCCGAATCCATTAATTGCAGGCCGCGTTTCAGGCGCATTTCCTTCACAAACTCTACCGGGGCCATGCCGGTAAGGCTTTTTAGCTTTTTATAAAAGGTGGTACGCCCCAACCCTACCGCCGTGGCTACATCATCAATATTAAACTGCGCATCGGCTATGTGCTGCTCTACTATCTCTATCACCTGCTTTAGCAACTGTTCGTCCTTCGATGTGATCAATACCTCGCCTGGTGCCAATTGCAGTACATTTTTATTGCCCATAAAATTATTGAACAACAGCTTGCGCTGGCGAATAAGGTTATCAACCAATGCAATTACATGCGCGGTGTTAAATGGCTTTGTCACATAAAAATCGGCCCCATATTTAATGCCTTCTATCTGGTGTTCTACTGATGAGCGCGCGGTAAGCAGCACCACCGGGATATGGCTGGTAACCAATTGTTGTTTAATAGCATCCAGCATGGCAATGCCATCCATATTAGGCATCATTACGTCACTGATGATCAGGTCGGGGATTAAAGTTGTAGCTTTTTGCAGGCCAATAACTCCATCTTCGGCCGTTGCTACCCGGTAATACGCGCTAAGTTGATCGCCTAAAAACTTCCTTAACTCTAAATTATCCTCTACTATTAATACAAGGGGCAGGCTCTCTGTCGCAGCTAAGGGGTCAACATCAATACCGGTATCGTTAAAAATAGCTGCCGGTAAATTATTTACAGCTGTAATGGGCATGGCTGTTACAAAATCTACCTTTTTAGGGTCAAAATGATTTTTACCCGCTTTAAGGCAAATGGTAAACGTCATTCCACCGGTTGGGTTATTGGCTGCCCTGATAGTTCCATTGTGGCTACTTATCAATTCCCTCGAAAAGGCCAGTCCTATACCAGTACCCTTAGGCTGATTTGCCTGATTTGAAGCACCTTCGTAATACAGCTTAAAGATTTGTTCCAGTTTATCTTCGGGTACACCCGGGCCTTCATCTACTATTTTGATATAGGTATCATCTGCTTGTTCAATAAATACATTTATGCTTTTCCCTGATGGCGAAAATTTAAAGGCATTAGCCAGCAGGTTATAAACCACAATATCAATTTTCTCAGCATCTACCCAAGCCATCAATAACGTGGCATCACCTTTAAATGTGAGGCTGATCTCGCGCTCGTGCGCCAGTTCGGTAAAATAGTTTAAGGTTTGCTTTATTAATGCGATCAAGTCTACTTCGGCCACCTGTAAGCGGGCGCTGCCACTTTGCAGCTTCCTAAAATCCAGTAGCTGATTGATAAACCGTACCATCCGGTTAGCATTTTTATTGGCCAGACTAACGTGTTCCCTACCCTTTTTTGATAGCTGTTCATGATTTAGCACCTGCTCCAGCGGGTTAACAATAAGCGTAAGCGGTGTTCGCAATTCATGCGATATATTGGTAAAGAACTGCAACTTCAATTCGGCCAGTTTTTGTTCAACCGTAACGCGGTTACGCAGGCGTATCATGGTGAAAATAATGCGCCGGGCAATTTCAATAGCTATGCCGGCCAGTATTATATAAATAAGATAGGCCCAGTAGGTTTTCCAAAACGGTGGTAAAATGGTAATAGCCACACTCCTTTCGGGCGCGTTATTAAAAAGATAATTGCTCACTGTTTTAACCCGAAAGGTGTAATTACCGGGAGGTACGTTAGTATAAACCGCCTGCCGCAAATTCCTCACCTGGTTCCATTGCTTATCAAAGCCCTCCAGTTTATAGGCGTACCATATTTTGTGCGTTATTTTATACTCAAGCACCGTATAGTTGATACTGAACAAGTTCTGGTCGTATTTTAACTCCACCTCATTGGTATGATCTATGGCATAATTAAGCGGCGAACCCGGGTTAGCCGGTGCTATGCTTTTATTAGCAATTTGAAAATCGGTAAGTGCAATTACGGCTGTATAGGTACTACCGGTTACATGCAAGGGATCAAAAGCTACAAAACCATCAATACATCCGATATACAAATCGCCGGAACTTGACCGTATAGCTGCCGACTCTGAAAAAGGTGTTTGCGGCAGGCCGTCGTCGGTATTGTAGTTTTTAAATACTTGCGTAGCCGGGTTAAATTCGGATAGGCCGTTTTCGGTAGCCAGCCAAAGGTGCCCGCGGCGATCGTTTACAATACTGAGGATAATATCGTTAGGCAAACCGTTAGCAGTGGTATAAACCTTAAATTTAACCTTTTCCTGCAGGTTAAAATTGGTAATGGCCTTTTGCAGGCCCCCGCCAAAAGTGCCTAACCACATCGTTCCGCTGACATCGCGACAAATATATTGTACATCATTATTACCCAGCGAGGTTGAATCGCCGGGCACTTTTGTATAGCGGCGGAACTTGAATTTATCAATCCCATCGTCGGGATTAAAAATAACCAGGCCGTTGGTACTGGCAATCCATATATTTCCCCGGCTATCTTCCTGCAAATACCTGATACCTTTAGCGCGGGCTGATGCATAGTTTTTGAACGCGTTTTTTGGATTTTTAAAGGCAATCTTGTCGCCATCGCGCAGCACCATGTTTAAACCACCGCCAAAAGTACCCAGCCAAAGCCGGCCTTTGTGATCTTCAAATATGGTGTAAATGCTATTATTACTAATACTATTTATATTCTTGGCATCATTAACATAGCTTGTAATCTCATAATGCGCCGAATCGCCTTTTAAAGGCCTGGCCCGTATCAAACCCTGGCCCTTGGTACCCAGCCAAATTGTTTTGTCCCTGCTCTCGTAAATACAATAGGCCTTTAATAACCCGGGAGCAGGCATGTTAACCAGCGGATCGCTTAAGCGGATACCATTTTTATACAGGTAAATATGCCCATCCTTAGTACCCACCCAAAGCCTGCCGTTATGATCCTCACAAAGTGCCCTCACCTCATTAGCAGTTTTACTTGCCGAACCTTCATCTATCAAGTATTGTTTAAATACATCGGGCTGTAGTATTACTTTATTAATGCCCCTATCGTATCCGCTAAACCACAAAACCCCGGATGGATCGGCATAGATAACTGTTACTACATTAGAGAACTTTTGATTGGGCGAACCCGGCTCATCATGGAAGTATTCTACCTTGTCGGCAGCGCGGTTATAATAGCCAAAGCCGCCCTCAACCATACAAACCCATAAAACATGGTAGGTATCTTCAAAAACCTGATAGGTAGTATGTATGGTAAGGGCCTCGGCATCTTTTTTTTGAGTAAACAACTTGCAGGTGGCATTAGCCGGATCATATTTAAGGATACCATGCTGCGGCTGGATCCATAGCAAGCCATACCGGTCCTGGTAAATTTTATTGAGTTCCTTGTACTCCTGCGCCCGGAAATTAACTTGCTGATTAACCGGGTTATATTCTACCAATCCCTTGCCCGACGTGGTAAGGTACAGCAGCTTATTTTTTGCATAATAAACCGCATTGATAGCCGTACCGGGTACCAGGTTAACTGTACTGATGTTTTTTGACCGTAAGTTGTAATTTAAAAGGTTACCCTTTGAGGTGCCGAAGTAAATATCATCGCCATGCTGCGCAATACAGGTAAATGATTGATCGGCGTGCGCGCCGGGTAGTTTCACCTGCCCATAATTACCCGACGGGCTTTTCTTCAAACACCAAATCCCGGCTGATGTACCCAGCCATATTTGTTTTCGGCTATCCTCAAACAAAAAATTGATCTGATCATTCCCGATATGAAAACCTCCTTTTTCGGCCTTGCCGAATGCCTTAATAACCGGCACACCTTGCCTTGCCGAATCGCCATAGGCACATAAAGCGCCTTGCTTTGCCGATAGTAGCCAGGTATCGCCGTTGGATACAGGCACGATACGATCTACCACCAGGTTTTTTATAAACCCGGGCGATTGATGCCCCTGTATGGGCAAAAACCTTTCTGTTTTTTTATTAAACAGATATATTTTATTGTCGAATGTTTTAATCCACAGGTAGCCTAACGTATCTTCGGCTATCAGCCTGATCTTGTTATTTTCCAGGCTGGAGTTATCGCCAGGCATACCCTTATAAGCCACAAAAGTATGCCCGTCAAAGCGGTTAAGGCCGTCCCAGGTACCAAACCACATAAATCCTTCCCTGTCTTTCAGGATACAGGATATGCGGTCGTGCAACAGGCCGTCCTCCGTTGTATAGTGCTTTAAATTGTATTTGGGTTGGGCAAAGGCCAGTAAACTGCATGGCATGGCTATAACAAGCATACAGCAAATACGTAAGACCAACCGACGATTAAGCATTTTTTACCGGGAATATAATTGAACGGTAAATATCGGTAATAAAGCAGGAAGACCGCAAGGAAAACATTACGGTTCAAGACAGTTGGGGAAATTGGGTTAATAGGAATTCAATAAAAGCAACAGGAAATTTATAATACTAAGCAGATTGTCATTTTAATATCTAATCACAGTCATCTGTGTATCACAACTGTATTCTTTTCATTTTGTTTAAAATGTTTTGCGGTGCTTCACGTCTATACGGATATAGATACAACATAGCTTATGAAAAACGACGACTTATTATTAAATAGCAGTTGCCCTGCACTAACAAATACACTACCCGACCAGGAAAAAGAACTGGCTATCCTTTTCCTTGATATCCGCAATTTTACCGGATTAATGGAATCACAGCCAAGCCAAACAGTAATACAGGTGGTGCGCCGCTTATTTACAGCCTTTAACCAGATTGTTAAAAACTTTCAGGGCAAGGTGGTAGAAATGGCAGGTGATAATTTGTATGCTGTTTTTGGGTTACAAACAGATATTAAAACAGCGGTGAACAATGCTTATCAAGCCACCAAAATGATGTTTCAAACTGTTGGTTTGTTTAATGACGCGTATGCCGAACCCTTTTACGGCGGCCCGTTAGAGATTGGCGTTGGCCTGCATGCCGGGCAGGTTTTTGTTGGCGAGTTTGGGCTGGATAACGCGCCACAATTATCGGTAATGGGTTTGCCGGTGAATATCGCCTCCAGGCTACAGGCCAAAACCAAAGAACTGGATAACGACTTTATCATTTCGGACGATGCTTATCGTTTATTAAATATTACTGATGAGGAAGCCGATCAAAAAACCGTCTCTTTACAAGGGATATCCCAGGGCCAGCGGGTACGTTTAGCCGGGAAGCCTTACCAAAATAACCGAACTTTAGGCAGCGGGCATTTGCCGATGGATTATTTGCTGGCTATTTCGGGTTAGTATAAGGTTGGATCAAACAGATAGGCTGCTGCCTGTCAACCGGGTTAGATTTTCCTATTGTTTTTCTGCTATATTTAGCAACGAAATAATAGCGTGAGTACGATGAGTGAAAAACCAGTGAAGCCCGGCGCAGCTGCAAAAAATTTAAGGAACCTGTTTATCCTGTTCCTGCTTTTTACTTTTATCATAACAGCCGGTTCGGTTATTTTAAAGTATTCGATAAGCCGGAAGCTGGATGGCCTGAGTGCCCGGCTGAAGGAATCCTCATCTGAACCGGAGATCAGCGCTATTTTGCTGGACCTGAACAGCGCTGAAAATGATTTTCAGCAGGCCACCCTAAATGGTCATACCGATAAACTGGATGCCTATAAGGCCAAACTCAACACCATCTTTACCCGCATAGACCAATTGCTGCGGAAATACCAGGCCGACAGCGCCCGGTATTTTCCCGGGAGCCGGGAGCAGATAGCCCGCTCCTTTGCTCAAAAACTGGCCATCTCGCAACGTGTATTTGACCTGAAACAGCATTTTGACTCCCTATTAAAAGCAACCACGCCAGCAAGTATCAGCGCGCCAGCCGCTAAAACACGGGGGCGTTCCGTTAAACCGGATACAATGGTTAGCATCAGGCAGGAGGCTAATAAAAATGGGCTGCTGAAACGGCTAAAAGATGCCATAGCCAATAAAAATCAGGTTAAAGTATTAACCATCCGCGAAAAACAACACCGCGATTCGGTGCGACGTTCCCTCGCACCATCCCTGTTATTACAGCAGCTTAATAAGCAAAACGCTTATTTATTACTATCCAACGAACAACTGATTAGCGCTAACCTCAACTTGCTTAACCAATTACACCAGCTTTTACAACAACTAAAAGATATTAACCAGGCGGCCTGGGAAACCGGCCGTAACAAGATATTGGAGCAGTACCAATCGACAACGGCCGACATGGACCATTTCATCGGCGTAGCCATCACGCTCATATTAGTTTTTATTGTATTGCTGATCATCTACATCCGTAAAGCCGGGGAAGCCGAACAAAATTACCTGATGGAAAATGAACGGGCGGTTGCCCTTGCTGGGCAAAAGTCGGAGATTTTGGCCACTATGAGTCATGAGATCCGCAACCCGCTGATGGCTATTACCGGCACTATTTACATGCTGAATAAAACCACCTTATCGCCCGATCAGGAGAAAAAGCTGTCGGCTATCAACCTGTCATCAGCAATGCTTATAGAAACGGTTAATAATATCCTGGGTGTCAGCGCGCTCGAACACCAGCAGGGTACGGTGCTATTAAAGGTTGTTTTTAAACCTTTTAAAGTATTGCAAGAGGCGGTAGAAAGTATGCACTTTATGGCTGAAAAGAAAGGAATTTTACTCACAACTGGCTTCGCAGGAGATCAGGATAGTTCCGTAACAGGCGACACCTTCAAATTAAAGCAGGTGATGGTCAATTTGTTGAGTAATGCGATAAAGTATACGGATGAAGGCAGTGTAACGGTATCAGCGGTTCTCAACAGTATAGATCACCAAAGGGCTATACTCGAAGTCGGTATCCGCGATACAGGCGTCGGCATTCCAAAAGAGCAACATGCAGGTTTATTCACGCGTTATTACCAGGCGGGCGGCAACCAACTAAAACCGGGTACAGGTTTGGGCCTTTATCTGTGCCGGCAATTGGTCGATTTGCAAGGCGGGGCAATCAGTGTGGAAAGCGAAACGGGCAAAGGTTGCTTAATCCGTTTTACGATACCTTATCAAAACGAATTATGAAACAATAGCAACCCATTATAATTATGAAACAATAGCAACCCATTATAATTAAACCCGTACATTTTCATATCACCAAACCTTGTATAGCAATTATTGGTACCCGGTTGGGGTATTGGCGTTTGGAATAAGATAATGCATATTTGTAGGGCAATATTAACCTATGGCACAATCTTTATCTTTCTTTAATTTTTCCCTGAGTAAGGTATTGGAACCCGAACTGGATTCTTTCCAACGGGCTAAGCTTAAGATCGTATTTTCGATGCTGGTTTTTGCCCTCATCAAAACACTACTGATTGTGCCTTTTGCCCTCCACGCCGGGCAAACCATGCAGGCGGTGCGTGCAGTCGCCATCGGCATGTTGTTTTTCAGCTTGTTAAAGTGGCTGCTTTATCGCCCGGAAGATACCCGGCTCATCGCGCACATTATCATCGGCTGCGGCCTGGCCGTAATCTGGACCAATCTATTCGTTTATGCCCAACGGCTCAATATCATTACCGTGCAGCTTGTTTTTATGGCCACGTTGAGCAGCTACTATCTATTAGGCGGTTACCGGGCGGCCATCTTCAGCGCCTTGTCCATCATCCCTGTCGGCTGGTACCTGGCTGCGCGTTCAATACCGGCCTGGACGGTGGATATCGCCCCGCAGGAGCTCGTATCACCCGTTTATGAACTGGTTATCGTACTTAATTTCCTCACGTTTGCCTGGATACATTATCTTTATTACCAGGCCTTTTACCAGAATTTAAAGGAGAAAGAAGAACTAAACAGGCAACTGGAAATTAATGTTACCGAGGCGAGGGCTTTCGCACATTCCCGAACCTTGTTTTTATCCACCATGTCGCATGAATTACGTACGCCGTTAAACGGGGTGATAGGGATGACCGGCTTGCTTAGGGATACCGCGCTGGAATCGCAAAAAGAGCATTTGGACATACTGGAATTTTCGGCTGCTAATTTGTTGACCCTGGTGAATGATATTCTGGATTACAACAAGAGTGAATTGGGTAAGATCGAATTGGAAGCGATACCAGTCAATCTGTTTAGTTTATTACAAAAAATATGTGGCGGCCTGCACCTGAGGGCAGCAGAAAAAAGCTTATCCTTAGTGCCCGATATAGACGAAGCCCTACGGTCCCGCCCGGTGATCAGCGACCCTACCCGGCTTACTCAGATCATCAACAACCTGGCCGGGAACGCAATCAAATTCACCAACGCCGGTACCGTAGTGATCAGTGTAGCTATACAGGCAGAAACGGCCGATCAACTGAATGTCCGCTTCTCGGTTAGCGACAGTGGCATAGGCATAGCTGCAGAAAGGCAGGAGGCGGTTTTCGATCCTTTTGTGCAGGCCTCATCCGATACAACACGGCGGTTTGGCGGAACCGGCCTTGGCCTGGCTATAGTGAGGCGCTTGCTTGGCTTATACCAAAGCGACATTGAACTGGAAAGCCAGCCGGGAAAAGGTTCGATATTTACTTTCCGGATCAATTTTGAACGCTGTCCGGACCAACAGTTGCACCTGGCTTTTCCAACAGCTGCCCCCGCCGGACTGAACGGTTTAAAAGTATTGATCGTAGAAGATAATAAGATCAATGTATTACTGCTGGAGCGGTTGCTATTAAAGTGGGGAATACAGACCAGGGTATCCGTCAATGGCCAGGAAGCTGTCGATCAGGTTGCAAGCGAACACTTCGACTTAATATTGATGGACTTACACATGCCGGTAATGGATGGCTTTCAGGCGGCGCGCGCCATCCGTGCGTTAGAGGACCCTGCCCTATCGGCCATACCCATACTTGCCCTCACAGCTTCTGTATCGCATGATGTGCAGGCGCGGATAAAGGCAGCCGGCATGCAGGACCATCTCCTTAAGCCTTTCCAGGCAGAGCATTTACAGCAAAAGCTGCAGCGCCTTTGCCAACTGATTTAATGCACTCACCAACAAAAAAAGCAGCAGGACCCGGCGTGGCCGTCGGGATTTCCTGCTGCGAAACCAATGTATTAATGGAGAGATTTGTTATTCTTTTTTTAATTCCATCCGGGGAACAACCTGCTGTTATCGTACGCCGGCCCGCTTATAGTAGCATCAACCTGCGATTGCGGAATTGGCCTGATAATATGGAAAGGCTTGATATTAGGCCCTCCATCCAGGTTATGCTGCCTAACCCGCGGAAGTAAGGTACCTGTCCTAACCAGGTCCTGCCAGCGCGATAATTCGCCGCAAAGCTCGCGCGAGCGTTCATCCAAAATAAAATCAAGCGTCATACTGGCGGCGGTAACATCCATTGCGGCTACATTCCCGGTTGGATATGCAGCCCTTTCGCGAATGGCATTTACATAAGGCACTGCTTCGCCCGGCCGGTTATCCATAATCAAAGCTTCGGCCGCTATTAAATACGTTTCGGCCAGGCGGTAAATAATGATCGGGCGGATAGACGGCGCGTTTTGATCTGTACGCTTATCATCAAAATACTTGATCATGGTTGGGTACAAGGTATTTACATACTTACTTGGGGGTAGCACCTGGTACCGGTATTTAGCAATTTGTGCGGCGGTAAGTTCAATACCAGGCATCCATATCGCGGTATCGCCCACAGCGTATTTGGGTTTGCCCGATCCATCTTTAGGTATGGTGGCCGCATTATTGGCTATCCATGCCGATTGAAAAGACTTAAAGTAGCGGGTATCATTAGTTTTATCTTTAAATACCGTATCGGTAAGCCAGCGGGTAGGCATAACGCGCGCGTAAGGGCGTCCGTCAATCACATCGCGTTGCATGCCCGGCTGTAGTTCATAGCGCGATACAAAAAGATGCACATATAAATTATCGGGCCCGCTGTTGTTTTGTGTAGACGACCCGTTATAGGCCAGGCTTGGGGTATGTTGCACGGTCCATAAAACCTCGGTATTAGCCTCGTTACCCTCGGTAAACACTTTCCCAAAATCGGGCAATAGTTTTACACCGGCCGCAGGGGCAGCGGTTTTAATGATATTATCAGCGGTAGCCGCCGCATTTTTAAAATCGTCGGCTTGCTTGGCAACGGTATAGCCGCGCGTTAAATAAACCTTGGCTAATACGTGCATTGCCGCAATAGCCGTGGCCTTACCCGGCAATACGCCTGTGGTTTGGGGCCCAGCCGGTAAACCGGCAATGGCATCCTTTAAATCCTGGATGATGAAACTATAAACATCGGCCATTTTTGCGCGCGAAGCGGCTAATGTTGGCTCGCTTTGAAAGCTGGTGTTTAAAGTAACATCGCCCCAGTTTTGAACCAAAATAAAATAATAATTCGCTCTTAAAAATTTGGCTTCGGCCACCATTCCGGCCTTGGTAGCGGCACTTATCCCCCCAAGGGCAGGCGCGTTATCTACCAGACCGTTACAGGTATTAATATAAGTGTAGCAATTTTTCCAAATGCCCGAAATTGTACCGTCGGTGGTTTGGTAGCCGCTACTGTACCGTACCAGGGCACCAGTACCATCAACACCCGCCCTAAACTCGTCGGTACCGCCTACAGCCATCTCAAAATAGCTATCGGGGCCGTAAATAGTGCGATAACCGGCATAGGCCGCATCCAACCCTGCCTGAAAACCTTGCTGGGTAGTGAAAAAAATTGGTGTTAAGGAGGATATTGGTACCTCCTCTAATTTCTTATTACAGCCGGCAATTAAAGTAATAACCAAAAGGCTGCCGGTTAAATATATCGATAAGCTCTTCATAAGCGATTGATTAAAGGGTTAAATTAATTCCAAACAATACAGACCTGGTTGCAGGTGTATTTTCACTAAGCGTACCCGCAGATTCGGGGTCGATACCATGAAAATCATTTACATAAGGAGAAAATAGCACAAAAGGATTTTCGGCCGTAGCATAAACCTTAAGTGACCGTGCGCCTATGGCCTTTACCAATTTTTGAGGTAAATTATAGCCAAGGCTTAAACTCCTTATTTTTAAATAATTGGCGCTGAAATAACTAAGCGTGGATGAGTAAAGTGGGTTAGTTAAAGCATTAGTTGGTTTAGGGAAGTAATTTTGCCCGTTAGTAGGGGTCCAATAAGGGATGTTTAAATTATTATAATTCGCCTGTAAGGTATTTAAAAAGCTGCCGCTTTGATAAACTGCAGATGTTAAAATGCCGCCTACCCTGTAAGTAGCTGCTATGGTAAAATCAAAACCTTTATAAGAAACCCGGTTGGTAAAGCCGCCCGAAAAAAGCGGCTGGTTGCTGCCAATAACAATCCGGTCGTTGGCATCCATCTTGCCGTCGCCGTTAATATCGGCTACCCGGATAGTGCCGATAACCGATTGCCCGCCGGTCATGGTAAGGCCGTAAGCTTTGGCTGTTACAGAATCGGCATGGGTATTTTGCCAGATCCCTATTTTTTTATAATCGAATATGGCCCCTAATGGTTGCCCTACAAACAAGTTATTAGAAATATCAACGGTACTGCCATTAGCCAGTTGGGCCACTTTACCGCGGTTGAAGGTAATATTAAAATTAGTGGTCCAGCCAAAGCCGTCGCGCCCTTTTGCCGCTATATTAACGGTACTTAAATTAATTTCAAGGCCGATATTTTCAGACTTCCCTACGTTGGTTAATACGGTATTAGGGATGCCTGATGTTGGCGGTAAAGTTTCGGGCAATAACAATTGCCGGGTATATTCGTGATAGGCATCAATGCTACCCGTAATACGGTTTTTAAATAAACCAAAATCAATCCCGGCATTAAGTGTGCGGGTATATTCCCAGTCTAAATTGGTATTGGGCGCACTTGTTGGGTAAGCCCCGATGGTGTTTTTGGTACCATAGTTATAAGTAACTGTTGATAAACCACCCAATGTTTGGTACGGATTAATTGCCGCGTTGCCCACATCGCCAAAGCTCAGGCGTACTTTTAAGTTAGATACAACCGGGATGTTTTTAAAGAACCGTTCATTAATCACATTCCAGGCAAAGGCTGCCGACGGAAACAAATGATATTTATTGCCGGGGGCCAGTTTAGATGATCCGTCTGAACGGACAGTAACTGTAGCCATATACCGGTTATCGTAACCATAATTTACCCTGCCCATATACGAAATCAGATCGTATTTGGCATAAGAGCCCGAGCCGGTTAGATTTGAGCCGACAGATGGGTTAAAGTATTGTACACCGTCGGACAATAGGCTGTTGTAATTAAACGAATTACTGCTTGCTTCGTTTTCCTGTAAACTATACAGGCCGGTAAAGTTAAGATGATGCTTTTGCCCCAGTGTTTTATCATAAGTCACCAGGTTTTCGAGCGTGTAGTTATAATTGTATTTGCTTTGATTGTTGGCGGTAGATAATGCCCCCTGATTATTGTAAGTTGCCGCGGCATAAAAGTTGCCATACACTTCCGGGTCAAGCTCGGCCCCTGCATTAAGGCGGTATTTTAAGCCGGGCGCCAAATTGGCCTCGATATAAGCCGTAGTAAAGGTTCCTAAGCGTTTCCTTTCTTCTATAGAAGCACCTGGTAAAATATTAGCCAAAGGGTTCCATACCTGGTTGGCACTGCCGTTAACATAACCAACTAAAGCGCCCGTAGCATCATCATAAGGTGTAGCCAGTGGGCTTGCTCTTAATGCCTGACCAAGCGGGTTAGCATTTTCGCCATCGGTATATGATGAGTTTAATAATGTACTCAAGCCAATTTTCAGGAATTTGCCAATTTGCTGATCGACGCTTATTTTAATTGAATAACGGGTAAAGCTTTGACCGGAATAAATACCGGTTTCCCGATAGTAGCCGCCCGATATATCATATTGTGTTTTTTCGGACCCGCCTGAAACCCCGATCCGGTGGTTGGTTAAAAACCCGCTTTTATAGATCAGGTCCTGCCAGTCGGTACTGCGGCCTGTTTGTATAGAGGTTAACTCCTGCGATCCGAAGGCACCACTGGTTAATATCCGGGGATCATCGGGGCTGGTGTATAAAGGATTAGCCGAGGCGGCATTATAATAAGCCCATTTTTTTAATTGGGCGTATTGTTCCCCATTCATTACATTGAATTTGGCCAGGGGACGGTCAAAACCGGCATAACCACTGTAGGTTACCTTCGGTTCGCCCGTTTTACCGCGCTGGGTGCTGATTAAAACTACTCCGTTGGCACCCCTTGAACCATAAATAGCTGTAGAAGAGGCATCTTTTAATACCTCTACAGAAGCCACATCATCCATATTCAGATCTTGCAGGCTGCCGGTATATGGAATACCATCTACCACAAAAAGAGGGGTATTAGAAGCTGATTTAGAACGCGACCCCCTGATGGTAATTGAAGGGACAGAACCGGGATGGCTGTTGCCGCCGCTTTTTTGGATATCAATACCTGTACCCTGGCCTTGCAGCGCGCTCACCAGGTTAGAGGAAGGAACATCCTGAAGGTCTTTTGCCGATATAGAGGAGATAGAACCGGTTATGTCTGATTTTTTTTGGACACCATAACCTACCACCACTACTTCATTTAACGATTTAGATTCGGGCACCAGCCTTATGTTGATCAGGCTTTGTTTATTCACTGCAATTTGTTGCGTAACATAGCCCACATAGGTAAACACCAGTATAGCATTATCAGGCGCGTTAATGCTGTAATTGCCGTTATTATCTGTGGTTACAACCGTTGCTGTCCCCTCTATTTTAACAATTACACCAATCAGCGGCCCTGTCTCGTCCGATACTTTACCCTTTACGGTAATGTTGGCATTTAGCGGGCTTTCAACCAGGATGGCGGTATTAATCACAACGCTTTCTTCGGGCTTAACCGCTTTTTTATAGATCACAATGCCATTATTAAGTTCTTTATAGGCCAGTTGTGTCTGGCTAAAAAAACGATCTAAAATATTGGCTAATACTTCGTTGGAATAGCTACGTGCTTCTGTACGATACCCGTCCAGGTCGTCGGAATTGTATGAAAACCTGATATGGGTTTTCTTTTCTATCTTTTCAATCGAAGCTTTCAGTGTTTCATTTTTGATACCAATGCTAACAGGGGCACTTGTAATCTGGCTGTTAGCATCTTTTGCAAACATCACTTGGCTGAAAACAAGCAAACCTGTTAGGGCAATCATCGATGTTTTCATGAAAAAAATGGATAATCGAGTTAATTTTTTTATCATATTTGTTAAGTTTTATTGATTAAAACAATGTATATCATTGGCTTAGCTTGAGACCCTTTTCAATGATTACATTAATTATCTAAACAATGCCCGTAAGCGCAAGCCCGGGTATTGTTTTTACATACCGGTTGTGTATTACTTTTGCAGCGTCACCTCCTTCCCGGTAATGGTATAATTTAACCCATGTATAGTTTTTATAACTTCGAGTACTTGCTTTAACTCATCCGAACTGGAGAAATGAATGGTTGTTATAATGCTTTTCATCGCCTCGCGGTTATAGTTAACCCGTATATCGTATATGTTTTCAATGTTGAGCATCAGATCCTCAAAAGGCACATCGTACAGGTTAACTTCGCGGGCCTTCCAGGCAGCCACTTTTTGGGAATTTATTACCCTGGCATGGTGATAATTAGTCGCCTGGTCATAGATCACTTCTTTATCGGGACTAATTAAGCCGAAACTTTGTTTCTTATTCCCAACTTCTACTAAACCTGTCACAACGGTTAGGCGCACATCGTTCAGTTTTTTATAATATTTGATATTAAAACTGGTGCCCAGTACCTGTGCGTGCATATCGCCGTAATGAACTACAAACGGGTGTTGCTTATCGTGTTTGATATCGAAAAAAGCCTCGCCATTGATCAATTCCACCGAGCGTATTTTACCAAACTTTTGCGGATAGGCTAATGTGGAGCCTGAATTTAACCAGATCCTTGAGCCATCCGGTAAGGAGATTTGGGATAACTTTCCTTTGCCGGCGGTGATATAGATCAGCTTTTCGTTACTATTGCCCAACTGCAGCCACAACACGGCTATGGTACAACACACCAGGATAGATGCGGCAATAGCATAGCTTATACCGGGCAAGCGTAAAAACCCATGGGGCTTAAATATCTGCCGATGGATGTTTTCAAGCATTTCTTTTTCAATAGCAGCCATGGCAGCTTCATCATGCGTATGATCTTCGCCCGGCACCCTATCGGATTGCGGCCTTTTCTTTTTAAACATTTTGATAACAGTTTTCAGGTTTAAATGCGCGGGAGACTCCCGGCATTTATATATAAGACTAATACACCCGGGGCGGGTGATGGTACTATATTTATTTTGAAAAAAAATAAATAATAAACGCGCCGAGCAAACCCAAACCTGCACGCAGTATTTTTAACGCGCTGGTTAACTGATTTTTGACGGTTTGCGGAGTAATATCCATTGCTTCGGCAATTTCAGTAACAGAAAGATTTTTGAAGCGCGACAGTACAAATACCTGCTGCATTTTACGCGGCAACCGCGTCACCTTTTTTTGCAGGTGCAGGGCCAGTTCTTTTGCGATATACTGATCTTCGATGGTATAATCAGCACCTGCCGCTACAGCTGCTTCGGCATGTTGCCTGCGGATGGCTGTTTTTTTATGAAGATTGATAATGCCGTTTTTTAAAGCTGTAAAAAGGTACGCCGTTTGAAATCTTTCGGCATCGATGCTTTCTTTTGTATTCCAAAAATTGATAAAAACGTTTTGAACTAAATCCTTGGCCTCATCTACCGAACCGGTTGCACGGAAAGCCATCAAATACATTGGCCGCCAATTGACTTTATAAAATTCATCAAATGCCTTGATCTCCCCTTTCTGGATTAATCTAATTAAGTCTCCCTGCTGTAACTGATCCATTTGTTTATAAGGGTACATTGGAGGTGTCAGCGTTTGAGGCAACACCTGGGCATTTAATAATTTAATAATTGGTTAACAAATATATTACTATACCATTACGTAATGAATCCTCTATTTTGGCAAAATACTATCCTTTAATTACCTGTAATGCTACTTAGCCCCTGGCAGCGGCTATTTTCGGGTGTACAATTACTTATGCATATAATGATACAAGATCAGTACCGCGCTGATATCTTTTAACGAGATGCGTAAATGGTGCAAAGCATGTGTAATTTGATTCTCTACCGTACGTTTGGATATTTGCAGCCGGTTGGCAATTTCATCGTTACTTAAGTTTTCCATCCGGCTTAAAATAAATATCTCGCGGCAGCGCTTAGGCAGGTTATTCAGGTAGCCCTCTACCCTATTCTCCAGTTCCATGTACCTTATTTTTTCATCGCAATCTTGGGTATAAGGCGCATGACTCATCTGCTCCAAATCGTCGGTATATTGCAGCGGTATGGCCCTTAATATTTTTTGATGTTTATAAACGTGGTAGCGTGCCGATGCCCGCAGGTAGTTAGCAAAAAACTCGATATGCAATTGCTTTCGCTTCAACCAAAGATTTAAAAAAATATCGTGCGTAATTTCATTACAAGCCTCTTTATCACGTATATAAGAAAAGGCAGTAGTGAAAATTTTAGACCAATACCTGTCAAACAACACACTAAACGCGGCTGTATCGTCATCCTCACTTATCGCCTTCCACAACTCAATGTCGGTCAACTGGTTCTTTAACATAATTGGTTCAATAAAACTATGCATAAAATGCAGCTTGTAGTAACCTCGTTTAGCATTTCATGAAGCCTTATTGGCGGTAAATCATCCACCCGAAAAAATATTTTCGGGTGGTATGTGTGTGCGGGCCAAAAAATGTCTCCTACAACATAACCGATTATAATTTCATGAATAAAGAAGAATACCTTTTGCTGTATGAGAAGGTGCTTGCCGGAAAGTGTACACCACAGGAAGAGCAGCAACTCCTCACCTATTTAGACGATTTTGAACTGCAGGACCTGCCATGGGATGCCGAACAAATGGGCGATAAGCAGCAAACACGCGATACTATTTACCGGCAGCTTCATCCCCATATAAATTCAGAACAACAGATACGCATAAAACCATCATACAGCATTATCCGGTGGATGGCCGCGGCGGTTGCCTTGCTGGGTATAAGTTTCGTTGCCTATATGTTATATCACCAACCAGTGGTTCAACAGCCGGCACTTGTAAAAACACAACAACCTAAACCTTTAAAAAATGACGCGCTGCCCGGTGGCAACAAGGCTATACTGACCCTGGCTAACGGCGCGCGCATTATTTTAGATAGCGCCCGCAAGGGCAAGCTGGCGCAACAGGGCAATACCGTAATTGGAAAAACCGCTAATGGACAAATTGTTTACGATGCCACTAAAATGCCTGCAACGCCCGCGAACAACCCGGACGCGATTGCCCTGAATACCATTACCACCCCACGTGGCGGGCAATACAACATCACCTTAGCCGATGGTACCAGGGTTTGGTTAAACGCTGCATCGTCGTTAACATTCCCGGCCAGTTTTACAGGTAAGGAAAGAGCTGTAACGCTTACGGGCGAAGCTTATTTTGAGGTAGCAAAAAACAAGGAAATGCCTTTTAAGGTGCAGGTAAACAAAATGGTGGTGCAGGTATTGGGCACGCACTTTAACGTAATGGCCTATACCGATGAGCGTAAAATGGTGACCACCTTGCTGGAAGGATCGGTAAAAATAAATAATGGCGCGCGCGAGGCCGTTTTAAAACCGGGCCAGCAGGCTATCGCAGCCGAAAACGATAACTATTTAAAAGTGCAACAGGCTAATCTTGAGGAAGCTATAGCCTGGAAAAACGGCTACTTTTTGTTTGATAACGAGAACATACAGAGTATTATGCGCAAGGTTTCGCGCTGGTATAATGTAGATATAACCTATACCGGCAACATGCAAAACAAGGATTTTGACGGCACCGTTTCGCGCTTTAAAAACGTTACCGAAGTGCTTAAAATGCTGGAATTGACCGGGGCCATCCATTTTAAAGTTGAAGAAGGGAGGATTATAGTTATGCCTTAAGTTTTACCCTAAAAGGCTGTAAACCAAAAACCAGGAGCGGTTGCAACGCCCCTGGCTATGTAACGGTTAACCTACAGCTTATTGCTTGTTACAACCACTTATATTTTAACCTTAACAACCAAATATATGAAATTTTATGCTGCGTTGAAAAATGCACACAGAACCTATTGCGCCAAAAAATTACTGCTGATAATGAAACTCACCACCTTTTTATTAATTGTATTTATAATGCAGGCAAGCGCTGGTGGGTTTGCGCAAAACATTAATTTAAATTTAAATAACGTTACGCTCGATAAAGTATTTAAAAAAATAAAAGCGCAAAGCGGTTATAGCTTCCTTTACAATACGCAAATGTTAAAAGAGGCCCACCCCGTAGATATCTCGGTAACCAATGCCACCCTTAACGAGGTGCTGGAGAAATGCTTTGCCGGCCAGCCGGTAGCTTATACTATAGATCAAAACACCATTATTGTGCGTAAACGGCCTGTAGTGCAGGCCGAAGCATTAAAACCGGTTACTATTACAGGGACCGTTACCGATGAAAAAGGCTTGTCGTTGCCGGGCGTTAACATTCATGTAGAAAACTCTAAAACAGCTACGGCTACCGATGTGAATGGGCTTTATAAAATAAATGTTGAAGATAATGCTACCCTGATATTTACCTACGTGGGCTATGCCACACAAACCATAGCGGTTAATGGCCGCGATAAAATAGATGTGGTAATGAAAGATGCCGGCACCGCGCTTACCGAAGTGGTAGTGGTGGGTTATGGCACTCAAAAACGCGCCAGTATTACCGGCGCTATCGCATCTGTATCAGCAGCCGAGGTAAAGCAATCGCCTACATCAAACCTAAGTAATGCCTTAGCTGGCTTACTGCCGGGTTTAACTTTGGTGAACGGCAGCGGCAGGCCGGGTTCGGGTTCGTCGGTGGCTATACGGGGCAAGGGTACGTTTGGCAATAGCTCCGCGCTTTTTGTAGTAGATGGCATTGTGCGCCCATTTGACCAGATAGACCCTAACGAGGTAGAAAGCATCAGTGTTTTAAAGGATGCGGCGGCGGCAGCGGTTTACGGCGCAAGGGCGGCCAACGGTGTAATATTAGTAACTACTAAGCGCGGGCATACCGGCAAACCTAAGTTTAGCTATAACAGCTATATCGGTGTGCAGCAGCCCACGCAATACCCTAAGCTAATGTCGGCTTATGATTACGCGGTATCAAACAACGTGGCGCGGTTAAATAACGGCGCCATAGCCGCGGGTAACCCCCTATTTTATACCGACCAGCAATTGCAGGACTTTGCCAGCGGTAAAACAGGTACCAACTGGTACGATGTTTCCTTTAAAAAGAACCCTATACAAACCCAGCATAACATGAATGTTGATGGCGGGTCGGAAGCTATTAAATACTTCTTTTCGGGTGGTTATACACAACAAAACGGCATGTATAATAACATCACCTATAACCGCTATAACTTTAGGAGTAATGTTGATGCCCGCATTAACCCATTATTAAGCATAGCGGTTGATGTGGATGGGCGCTACAGCCAAAACAACAGCCCATCCTTTACCGATGCCACTATATTTGCCCACGTAATAAGGGAAAGCCCGGCTTTTAATGCTTATAACCCTGATGGCCTCCCTAAAAATACAACCGGCGAACACCCGGTAGAGGAGATCAACAATTCAGGCTATATCCATGATGATGATAACTCCCTTTATGGCACAATTAACTTTAAGCACGATTTACCTTTTATAACCAAGGGATTATCGGCCAATGGCAAGTTTAATTACAGTAAGGGTTATGATTATACCAAAGAGCTTGATCTCCCCTATTCCATGTACGATGAGGATGCCGCCGGAAACATTACGGCCACCAAGGTAGTAGGTAAAAACTTAACCAAAACCGAACTGACTGAAACGTTCGCGCAAGCCATTAGTACTACCATTAACTTATCCTTAAACTACCAGCAAAGCTTTGGCAAGCACGATATTGGCGGGCTGCTTTTATATGAGCGCGCCACCAGTAATGGCGATACTTTTAATGCCTACCGTACCAACTTCCCATCCAACCAAATAGATCAGCTTTTTGCAGGCGGCGATGTGGACAAAAACAATAACGGCAGCGGCACCCAGTCGGGCCGTATTAGTTATGTTGGCCGTTTAAATTATGCGTATGCCAGCAAATACCTGGTGGAAGCATCATTCAGGTACGATGGTTCCAGTATTTTTCCTCCGGGTAAGCAGTATGGCTTTTTTCCTGCCGTATCGGCCGGCTGGCGCATCTCCGAAGAAAGTTTTATTAAAAACAACCCGGGCCTAAGCTTTATCAATAATTTAAAATTACGCGGGTCGTACGGCGTTTTGGGTAACGACCGGGTTGATCCTTACCAATATACCGATTCGTTCAGTAGCCTGGGCAGCGCCATCGCCATATTTAACAACACCGATATCGAACGCACCTTGATCTACGGCGTTTACCCTAACCCCAATATCACCTGGGAAAGGGCCCGTACCAGCAATATCGGGCTGGAAGGCACGCTATACAACGGCAAATTAGGTTTTGAGCTGGATTATTTCTACAAGCGCACATCCGACATCCTGCAGCCGCGGATCCAATCGGTACCCGGCACATTTGGCCGTACGCTACCGTCCGAGAATTACGCGGTGGCAGATGATGCCGGTTACGAAGTTACCCTATCGCATGCCAGTCATATTGGGCAGTTCCACTATTCGGTTAAAGGCAATGTAGCATTTTCGCAAAACAAGGGCATTGTGCTGGATGATGCCGCCGGCGACCCGCTGTACAAAAGGCGTGTAGGCAAGGTGCTGGATTACCGTACCGGCTTAACATCGGCCGGGATATTCCAAAACGCGCAGGAGGTGAAAAACTGGCCTTTCCAAACCACCACTACCGCGCCGGGCGATATTAAGTATGTAGATAAGAATGGCGACGGCGTTATTGACGATTCGGATATCGACGTGATATCTAACAACAGCGCTACGCCAAAACTTACCTACGGCCTGTTTTTAAGCGGCGACTGGAAAGGTTTCGACTTATCTGTACTGATACAAGGCGCGGCCGAAAGTAATTTTATGATGACCGGCACCGCACGCAATATGTTTAACAGCGGCGGCAACTCAAACACATTCGCCTATCTGCTTGATTACTGGACACCGCAAAACCCTAACGCTCAATACCCACGCGCCTGGATAGATGCCAATCCGAACAATAATAAGGACTCGGACTTTTGGCTGCGTAATACGGGTTATGTACGCTTAAAATCGTTCCAGTTTGGCTATACCATTCCAGGTATTAAAAAATGGAAGATAGATAAGTTAAGAATCTATGCTTCGGGGTACAATGTGTTTACGCTTAGCCAGTTTAAGCTGTTCGATCCGGAAATATCTGCTACTGCGGGCAATTACTATCCGCAGCAAAAAAATTATAATGTAGGTGTTAATCTAACTTTTTAATTGATGAAGACTTTAAAATACTTAATACCGGTTATTGTATTATATAGCCTGTTTACCGCCTGCACCAAGGGTGTGCTGGATAAAGCCAACCTATCGTCGGTTACGGCCGATGATGTTTGGAAAGATGCTAACCTTACCCGCCTGTTTTTGGATAATATTTATGCCAGCAGGCCGGGATTTGATAATGCCAACCCGCCTATTGTTGATAATATTGCGGATGAATGCCGTATTGGGGCATCAACAGGTAACCCTTTTAACATTATGCAAGGCGTATGGACACCATCGTCAAATTACTTTGATTACTGGGCATACGGCGATGTACGCAAGGCCAATGAATTTATTAAGGGAATAAAGGAAAAGTCGACCCTGAGCCAGGCTTTAAAAGACCAATACACCGGCGAGGCCAAATTTTTGCGCGCGCTGATCTATTTCGACATGATCAAGCGTTACGGCGGCGTACCTATTATTACCGAACCCCAGGGGCGTGATGACAGCTTGTTTGTACGCAGAAACACGGTCGACGAATCATACAGCTTCCTGTTTAAGGAACTGGATGAAGCAGCGGCCCTTCTGCCTTATAAGGACAAAATGGCCACAGGCCGGGCAACAAAGGGCGCTGCTATGGCTTTAAAGGCAAGGGCATTGTTATTTTATGCCAGTCCGCTATACAATACTACCAACGATAAAGCCCGATGGGCAGCAGCAGCCAAGGCCGCGCAGGATGTAATGAATATCCCCGGTGCGCAAGGCTATTCGCTTTACAGCGATGTAAGGCGAATTATGCTGGATAAGAGCAACAGCGAGGTGATATTTGAAGTGCAATACCACAAACCCGATAAGGAACATGGCTGGGATGCCCAGGCCAAGCCTTTATCTATAGCCATAGGCATAGGCCCTAAAAGGTGCCCCCTGCAGGAATTGGTTGATGCTTTCCCCATGGCTAATGGCAAACATATTGGCCAGGTAGGATCGGGCTATACCGAAGCCAACCCTTATGTAGGGCGCGACCTGCGCTTTTATGCTACCATTGTATATAACGGATCGGAATATTGCGGCCGTACACAATACAGCTATGTAGGCCACCAGGATGGTATTGGCAATTCGTTTTGTACCACTACCGGCTACTACCAGCGCAAAGGGGTTGATGAAACCAACAAGGGCTACAGCAGTGGCAAAGGCAGCGACCAAAACTGGATAGAGATACGATTGGCCGAAATTATGCTAAGTTATGCCGAAGCGCAAAATGAAGCCGTTGGCCCTGATGCTACCGTTTACAGCGCCGTAAATGCCATCCGCAGGCGCGCGGGTATTACGCCGGACCTGGGTGCTGGCATCAGCCAGGATTCCATGCGCAACCTGGTAAAAAACGAGCGTTATATAGAACTTTGCTACGAGATGAAACGCTACTGGGATTTGCGCCGCTGGAAAGTTGCCGATAATGCCAAGGTTTTAAATGGTCGCCGCTACACAGGCATGAAGATCTCCCTGCCTACCGGCGTTACCTTACCTGTAAACATTACTACACCTGTTACCACACCGGTGGCCTGGAAGTATGAGCGGGTAGTAGTTGACCCGAAAGCAACCGTGTTTCAGCCGTATATGTACTATATGCCTATACCAAGTACCGAACGCGCTAAAAACCCCAACCTCGATCAAAACCCCGGATGGTAAACCCCTAATTATTTAACACAATGAAAAACACATTGAAACATATATTTTTAATGCTGCTGGTTATAACTATAGGCAGCGGTTGCTCAAAAACCCCAAGCCCTGCCATCAGCAGCCAGGTAGACCAGGCATTTATACAGGATATTGCCGTGCTTGATATTAATGCAAAGGATGTAATAGTAAGCAAAGCGATCCCTAAAACAGTGGTTGATGCTACCACCGGTAACGAGCGGCTGGATGTTGCCGGCACACCGTTAACCATTACCGTAACCGTAAAAACAGGTACCGATTTAACCAATCTCAACATCAGGTGTACCCTATCGGGTCAATCTAAATTTGCTAAGGTAAACCCAATAATGGGCTATTATACCGATGCATCGCAACCTAAAACTTACACCATTACTTCACAAACAGGTAAAAATATAAATACCTATACCGTGAAGGTCGTTACCCAATAAGCGCGCGGCTTGTTGGTTTTATTTCTAAATTGGTCTGAACCTCCGCACTTGCGGAGGTTTAGTTTTTTAATAGTTTAGAGTATATAATTTGCTTTAGCTTGTCTAACTAATATGCAAACAAAAAATCCGGAGCACCCAAGCGGGCTGCTTCGTATTAAACAGGGTTGATGATGCTTTCCTGATATTGTTATATTTGTTATGATTTTTGAAAAATGAAAATGAAAAAAGGAACTGAGGAAACTGAGCATCCCTTATTTACAATAAAAAAATTAAAGGTAAATGACCAGCAGCAAGCCGGGCATTGGAAACTAATTTTGTCAAAAATCAGTAAGAAAGAAAAAAAGACCGGCTCTGCTCCATAGCAGGATGGTTGCGTTCGCCAGTTAGCAAATTGTATATATTCATAAAAACATCAGGACATAGATGGTTGCAAGTACTGCTGCTTGCTCTGCTATTCCTTATACCTGGCCCTATCCACGCGGCCGTTCAGCCATTTGTTGAACAATTAGGTATAAAAGACGGCCTATCCAATAACGAGGTACGCAGTATTTTTCAGGACCGGCAAGGTTATCTTTGGTTTGGCACTTATGATGGCTTGAACAGGTATAATGGCTATGATTTTAAGATCTTCCGTAACCGCCCTACAGATAGCGCTTCTATTATTCATAGCTTCATTAATGCCATATCTGAAGATAAGGCCGCCCGGCTTTGGATCGGTACGCGCCAAGGTGTCAGTGTTTTTGATCAGGTTACCGAAAAATTTTCGGGCGTATACGCAAAGCACGCTAAGGGCGGGAGTATTTACCAGTTAAAATCTTATATCACGGAAATAAAAACCGACCAGGCAGGAAATGTTTTTGTAGCCAGCCACGAACATGGCTTAATCCGTTTTACCAATGGCGAAAGAAAAGCAGGCATTGAGGTGCCTTTTAGAGAAGGCACCACTGATATTTACGATTATAATGTGCTGGGCCTATTTATCACACCCAACCAACAGACCTATTTGCTGATAGACAATAAAGGGCTGTGTTTTTATGACCCTAAAAATGGTCGCATCACCCTTATGACGGCTGATGTTATAAGCGCTACCTGTGTGTATAGCGAGCAAAATGATATTTGGATAGGAACAAACTTCGGTCTGTTTCATTACGACCTGGTTAAACGTAAAATTGACGCAACGTATAGAGAAACGACGGGGGGATTAAGTTCTGACCGGGTTACCAGCATTTTATCCCTGCCTGATAAAACCCTTTGGATAGGCACTGATGGCGGCGGCTTAAATATACTGGACCGCCGTACTGGGAAGATCACTTCCCTATCTGCCGGTTTTGATCACCATTCGCTTTCCAGCAATGCTGTTCATGCTTTATTTATTGATAAGGATGGAAGAAAATGGATAGGTACCCTGCGGGGGGGCATCAATATTATTGATAACACGAAAGATCGTTTTCAGAATATTGCCCACGACCCAACCAACCCCAACAGCCTGATCAATAGTTTTGTTAAATCTGTTTTTGAAGACAAGGAAGAGAAGCTTTGGATAGGCACAGATGGCGGCGGCTTAAGTATATGGGACAGGCATAATAATCATTTCACTAATTTTAAACGAGGCGGCCCCCATCCCGGTAGTATCAGTTCTAATTTTATAACCAATATCCGGCAGGATTATACGGGTAAAGTTTGGGTGGCCACTTATGGCGGGGGGATTGATAGGTACCAGCCCGAAAGCGGCAATTTTAAAACCTATACGGGCTATAACGATAAAGGTAAACCTGTAAATGTGGTGTTTTGGGTTTTTTGCGAAGACCATTTTAATAACTTATGGGTAAGCGGTTTACAGGATGGATTGTTTTTATATGACCAGGGTACCGATCAGTTCAGGGTATTTGACCCGGCGCTTAAAAATGCACTTAGCTTAAGCGAAGATAAACGTGGCGCGCTTTGGGCAGGCACTTTTGATGGTTTATATGAAATAGATATCAGGAATAAAAAACACCGCTACTACCCAATTGGTAAACCGCTGCGGGCCATACACGAGGATCGGAACGGGAATTTATGGTTGGGAACAGAAGCCGGTTTGATGCTTTTTGACAGGGAGCGCCACCGGGTTATTAAACAATATACCACCGACGATGGGCTGAGTAATAACAATGTGCTGAACATTGAAGAGGACCATGAAGGCCGCTTGTGGCTGAGTACGTTTAACGGCTTATCGCGTTTTGATGTGAAGCAGGGTATGTTTACCAACTTTTTTCAAAGTGATGGGCTTCAGAATAAGGAGTTTAACTTAAATGCTTCGTTAACACTTAAAAACGGCCAGCTTGCTTTTGGCGGTATTAACGGGTTAAGTTTGTTCGATCCTAAAGAGATCCTCCCTTTAAAGAACATGCCCAATATTGTGCTGACTGATTTAAAGGTGAATAATATCCCGGTGATCGATCGGCCGGGTTACGTTACAGCCGCAAGCCAAACTCAAATAAAAACAATTACTGTTCCTTATGGCGAGGCGGCGTTGGCCATCAGTTTTTCGGCCATTGAGTTTACCGCGCAGGAAAGGATCAATTACCGCTACACCATGGATGGATGGGACCGCGGCTGGAACAACATAGGTAAGATACGGAACGCGGTTTACACCCGGTTAAATCCCGGCAGCTATACTTTTAAAGTAAATTGCACTAATGCCGAAGGGTTGTGGATTGCCAAACAGGCGGTATTACGCGTTATTATTTTACCGCCCTGGTACCGCACCTGGTGGGCCTACAGCTTTTATTTACTAACTGTTTTCGCGGGTATTTATTGGTACTTGAGTTACCGGGCGCGCGAAACCAGGTTGAAATACGAGATTAAGCTGGCCAAGGTTGATGCCGATAACCGGCGGGTGCTGCAGGAGAAAGAACGGGAACTTAACGAGAAGCGGTTGGAGTTTTTTACAGGGATCTCTCATGAATTTCGTACACCGCTTTCCCTCATCATTAACCCGGTAAAAGACCTGGTGACTAAAAGTACCGGGCAGGACCATACCGATCTGAATATTATTTACCGCAATGCCCGGCGGTTACTGAGTTTGGTAGATCAGTTATTGTTGTTTAGAAAAGCCGATGCCGGGGTAGCCCAATTAAATATAGGCCCCATCCCTATAATACAAGCGGCTAAGGAAGTTTTTTTATGCTTTGTGCAGCAAGCCAGGCTGGCAGGCATTAAGTTTGAGTTTATTGCGCCCGAAGATGAAATAACCATTTACGGCGACCGCGAGAAAATTGAGATCATTTTATTTAACCTCATATCTAACGCCATTAAATATACGCCCGCAGGTAAAGATGTTAAACTGATTATGGAGTATGATGCAGAGCGGGTTATTTTAAATATTGCTGATAATGGCAGCGGGATACCCGCGCATGTTGGCGATCAGCTATTTAATAAGTTTTACCGCTCCAGGGATACGGGGCAGCCAGTTAAGGCTGGTTTTGGCATTGGCCTTTACCTGGCCAGGCAATTTACCGACGATCATAAAGGCCTGCTTACCTACCAAAGTGTGCAGGGGGCGGGTACAACGTTTAGCTTAACGCTTAAAACGGGGATCGATCATTATCCAGAGCATATCATATCCAGTGTGGCATCATCTTCATCGGAGATACTGACCGAGTTAGCGGTTGAGACGGCTATCAGGCCGGTGGCTGCAACATTAGCTGCATCGCCGGTTAACTACAAGGCTGAAAGTTTATTTACCGACAGAAAGACCATCTTGATCATTGACGACGATACCGAGCTGAGGCATTATATCCGTAGTATCCTGGAGCATCATTATGTTGTATTTGAAGCTGCCGATGGCGACCAGGGCTTAGCGATGGCTAAAGATAAATTGCCCGACCTGATTGTTTGCGATGTGATGATGCCCGGTTTAAATGGTATAGAACTTTGCGCCATTATTAAACAGGATGCCGCTTTAAGTTATATACCAATGATACTTTTAACTGCAAGTTCATCGCCAGAGGGTAAGCTAAAGGGCCTGGAAAGCGGGGCGGACGACTATATCAGTAAGCCTTTTGAAAAGGATATCCTGGTGGCACGCGTGGCTAACCTTTTACAAACACGCAGCAACCTGCAAAGCTATTTTTATAATTCGGTAACGCTGAAAACCACCAATGTGGCTATATCTGAAGAGTACAAATCGTTTTTGGAAAAATGCATAGCCATAGTAGAAAAACATATTGCCGACCCCGATTTTAATGTTACAGTACTTGCTGCCGAAATAGGCATGAGCCGTTCTAACCTTTTCCGCAAAGTAAAATCGTTATCAGGGCATTCTATCAATAGTTTTATCAGGTTTATCAGGTTGCGTAAAGCAGCCGAATTGCTGATCCAATCGGACATGAACGTAAACGAGGTTGCACTCGAAGCCGGCTTTAATAATGTTAAGTATTTCCGTACCCAGTTCCATAAATTATTTGGCACCAACCCCTCCGACTTTTTGCGCCAAAAACGCCCCGTTTTTAAGAAACGTTTCAAAGTTATTGACTAATTATTGGCCTACCGGTTCGCTTTAATCCAATGTAGGCCTTTTTGGCCTGCCTGTACCCTTTAAATGGCTTGTTTGTACCCCCTCTGTTTTATTAAATCGCATCATATTAGCTGCTGTTAAACCAATTATTTCCATCGGATAAACTTTACTTAACCACTTTACCGGATAAATATCTATTAATGTGGGCTGACGTTAAAACGGTGGATTGATCTTACAGTATTTATTAGCCATTTATGAACATCAATACACAGTTATCAACCTGGTGGGATGAATCCCGTGATGGAAACGTAGCCTCTTTTGGCCTTATTCATCACCAATTATACCCAGCCCTAAACCATTATTTATTAAAGATCATTAAGGATGATGATATCTGCCAGGATATCCTGCAGGACCTTTTTATTAAACTTTGGGAAAGAAAAGCTGGCTTTGGGCCTATACAGTATGTGAAAGTGTATTTTTTCCGATCGGCACGGTCTATGGCTATCAACTATTTAAAAAGCCAAAAGAACCACACGCCATTGGATGATGGCCACCTGGCTATTGATATGGAATTTTCTCCGGAAGAAGTGATGGTGGGCCTTGAAAACGACCAGGCAATGAACCACTTATTGGCATCGGCACTTAACACCTTACCAAAAAGGCAGCGCGAAATGATCTTTCTGAAATATTTCGACGGATGGAATTACGATCAGATTGCCGAAGTAACTGGTATCAAATACCAATCGGTGGTGAACCATGTACACCGGGCGGTTATTCAACTCAGGCAAGAGTTAACTTCCGACAGGCAAATGCAGGATTGCCGTATTGCAGTTTAAATTATCTTAGGCTATGCATAAAACTTTACTTTTAATATTAAAATCAATCCACTCCTATTTATGATAAAATTCAACCGCCTCGCCTTATACCATACAATTATTCTTGCAGGCTTTGTTTTAACAAGCTTTATAGCTACCGCCCAAAAACGGGAAGAGATCAGGCCCGGTGAAGTATGGCCGGATGACCGGGGCTTGCATATCCAGGCGCACGGCGGCGGTATCACCAAAATAAAGAATACCTATTACTGGTATGGCGAAGAGCGCCGCCAGGGTTTAGATTCTAATAAACGCTATGTAAGCTGTTACTCGTCCACAGATCTGATCAACTGGAAATTCCGTAAGGATGTAGTGCAAATGACCGACCCGGATAACCAGGGCAAGGGCTGGATATTGGAACGGCCAAAAGTTTTCTTCAACAGCAAAACAAAAAAGTACGTGATGTATTTTCATTTGGATAATAAAACATACCGTACCGCAAAAGTTGGTATTGCCGTAAGTGATGAACCTGATGGCGATTACCAGTTTGTGAAAAGCTTTAGGCCACTGGGCCACGAGAGCCGGGATATTGGCCAGTTTGTTGACGATGACGGAACAGCCTACCTGATATTTGAAGATCGGCCTTTTGGCTTCAGGATAGCTAAACTCTCTGACGATTACATGAGTGTGGAGAAAGAAATGTGCCTGATCCCACAACACATGGAAGGTGGTGCCATAGTATATTATAATGGTTTATATTATGCCATAGGTTCGGCGCTGACCGGTTGGAAACCTAATCCCAATAAATATGCTACTGCCAAATCGCTGGAAGGCCCCTGGTCGGAATTTAAGGATATTGCCCCGCCCGAAACTAAAACATACGGCTCGCAATCTACCCTGCTACTTAAAGTTGTTGGCGAAAAAGGGACAACCGTTTTATACCTGGGCGATATATGGGAACCAAAAACGCAGTGGGACTCGCGCTACCTTTGGATGCCGGTGCAAATTGGTGATGGGAAATTATGGTTACCCCAGCCGAAACCTTTCAAATTAAGCGTAAAAACTGGTTTGGTTACCGATTAATAAAGTTAATTGTTTCATAGTTATTGGTTAAAGGCTCCTGTGGTAAGGAGCCTTTTTTATTCGGTATTTATTTTTTGAGTATAAAAAATGGATAATGATGTCTTTGTGGTGGCGGGCAATTTGCTACCCCGCTTTATTATTTTTATGAACCTGAAAAATATTTTTTGTTGCTTGTTTGTCTTATTAGCTCGCCAAAGCCTGGCCAACCTTATTACTTATAAAGCCCCTGTTTGCAATTTTAACAGTTCGGCTTATACAGTTAATGTACGGGATGATGGCCATAGCTGGCAAAATACAGCGGTATACCAGGCCGATGTTGCCGAAGTGATCAACGCCAAAAGCGTGATGAGAAAAACCACCTTTACCTATTTTGATTGCGACCGTGAAGTGGAAGTAGAGATATCTGTTAATTATACCGCTGTTGACCAGGTTAAAGTACGGCCGGCCAGCCTTGGGATCACACCCTTGATAAAAGGCAATAGGATCACCCTGCGCATGAAGCCCAACCAGGTCATTTCCGTTGAGATCAACGGCGATATCTTTCGGAATATACAAATATTCGCTAACCCGCCCGAAGCTTATAAACCATCTATTAAAGATACAAATGTGATTTATTACGGGCCGGGTATCCATAAAATAGGCAAAGTTCAGGTGCCATCTAATAAAACGGTTTATATAGCTGGCGGGGCCATTGTACAGGGGAATTTTGTGATGGATCATGTAAAAAATGTACGCATTTGCGGCAGGGGTATACTAACACAATTTGAAACCGGTACTGAGGAAACAAAGCCCGGGCCGGCACAGCAAAGGGCCGGCACCTTGCGCAATGATATGTTAAACGTTAGTTTTTCAACTGATGTGCATATCGAAGGATTAATTGTTATGCCCCATAAGTATTCGGTACTTATAGGGCAGTCGGCCCGCGTTACCGTACGTAATTTTAAATCATTCAGTTCGGAAGGTAACGCGGATGGTATAGATATTTTCTCCAGCACCGATGTTACGCTGGATCATATTTATATGCGAAACTCGGACGATTGCATCGCCATTTACGGCCACCGGTGGAATTATTACGGCAACACCAAAAATATAATTGTGAACGATGCTATTTTATGGGCAGATGTGGCCCACCCTATCCTGATTGGTACCCATGGCGACACGCCGCACCCCGATACGCTGGAAAACATGAAATTCAGTAATATTGAAATTCTTGACCAGCATGAAAACCAGATAGATTACCAGGGTTGTATGGCATTAAATGCCGGCGACAGTAATTTTATCCGGAACATCAGTTTCCACGATGTCAGGGTCGACGATATTCGCAAGGGGCAATTAATAAACCTGCGCGTTATGTTCAATCACAAATATAATACCTCGCCCGGTGCTGGTATAGAAAACGTGTTGTTTAAGAATATCACTTATACTGGCCTTAGGGCAGGGCTTTCAATTATCAGCGGTTATGATGAACAACGAGGAATTAAAAACGTCACTTTTGAAAACCTGAATATTGGCGGCAAATACATTACCGATACCATGGAAGGGAAACCCGGGTTTTATAAAACCGGCGATATGGCTAATATTTATATTGGGGAGCATACAGAAGCGATAAAATTTATCCGATCGGCCAATCCTTAAAAAAGGTTACTAATAATTGAGTATAGATTTGCCGGTATGCTGTCTATACGCTATAAACCAATTAAAACCATTTATTGAATGCGTATGAGAAAAAATTACACTCCTTTCTATGATCGTTCCCATGTACGAACATTTTTAACATTTTCCGCGAAATAATGCGGGCTTTTTAATAACCGTCAACGGTACGGTTATTAAAAGAAATATGATATTGATTACATAAATTCTTTTAGTAAATGATCAACAATTACTTAAAAAACAAAAAATGGGTGCTGCTAAGTTTTGCCCTTATGGCATTTCAAACTTACAGCTATGCCACACGTTTAAATCCCGGCCACCTGGCGCTGTTGCCTGTATTAGCTGCTGCCGATTCCATTGCCGGCACTACCCTGGATAATAACGGAAAGCCACTGGCCAATGTTAAGGTGGTTAATTTAAGCCGCGGCAATTCGTCGTTATCTAATGCAAAAGGAAAATTCCTGTTAACCGGGCAAGCCGGCGACCGCCTGAGTTTTGAACACCCCGAATATTATTACCAGGAGATTAGCTGGAACGGCAAACAAAACTTTATAACCCAGTTATCCGGTAAATTCCTGCCCGTAAATAATTTGAATGCCAACCGTAAAGACACTTCGCTGCGGAACGACCCGACAGCTTATATAGACGTTTTGCATGGCCGGCAGCTGAAACAGGATGTGTTACAATCTATTTCTACCGTTAATACCAATCAGCTAACAACCTCTCCATCCTCGCAATTCCTACAGGCCCTGCCTGGTCGGCTGGCGGGTTTAAATATCTCGTTCACAAACGGGGCACCGGGCTTAGATGGCAACGGCTTATCTTACAATGTAAGATCGGCCCGTGGTGCCAATATCATCCTGATAGATGGGGTGCAAAGAAGCTTCCTGTCTATTGATCCGGAACAGATCGAATCCATATCTGTTTTAAAGGATGCTTTATCAACAGCCATGTATGGCATGCGTTCGGCCAACGGAATCATTTCCATAACAACAAAAAAGGGTAACCGTGGCGCGCCGCGCATTTCGTTTTCCGCGCAAACAGCTATCCAGCGGCCTACAGCCTTACCCAAGCCATTAAGTGCCGATCAATATGCTACTTTATATAACGAGGCACAGCAAAATGATGCAGGCACGGCTACTATCACTCCCCGCTATTCCGCGGCTGATATTCTTGCTTATCAAAACGGATCCGACCTGTACGGCCACCCTAATGTAAACTGGTACAATACCGTATTGAAAAACCAGTCTGCTTTACAGAAGTACAATTTTAACGTACAGGGCAGCGGTGATAACTTCAGGTATTTTGTAGATGTAGATAATTTGAAAGAAACCGGCCTGTTGAAGACCATTGACTCAAACGTGTACAATACCAATGCCCAGTTGGACCGTTACCTGGTACGCGCTAACCTGGGTATTGATGTAACCAAAACTACCACCATGCAGCTAAACCTGTTTGGCCGTATAGAACGGAACAACCAGCCAGGCGGCGGTAGTGCCGGCATTTTTGCTGCCCTGGCTAATACGCCGCAAAACGCCTACCCGGTATTTAATACAAACGGCTCGTTGGCGGGGACCAGCGGTTATGGCGGCGATGTTAACATTTATGGGCAAACCGTTAACCGCGGTTACCAGTTTCAGGATGCCCGCGATATGGCGATAGACCTGCAGGTAACTCAAAAACTTGATATTATCCTGCCGGGTCTTTATGCTAAGGTTCAGGGCTCTTATAACAACAGTACGCTTTATACCACATCGCACTCAAAGGATTTTGCTGTTTATCAATTACTGGCCAATGGTAATTATACCATGTTTGGCACAAATACCGCGCAGGTGAGTACCGGCACACCCAATGCCCGTACCAGGGTAACCTATTTTGAAGGCAACCTGGGTTATGATAAAAGCATAGGCAAACATAACTTCGGCGCTTTATTAGTTGCCGACCAGCAGAGTACATTGCCTTTTGATACCGGCAACCTGCCCGAAAACTATACCGATTTTGCGGCCAGGCTAACCTATAACTGGGATGATAAATACCTGCTGGAGGGCGCGGGCAGCTATGCAGGTTATAGTTATTACGCGCCGGCTAAAAGATGGGCAAACTATGGTGCTGTTGGCATTGGCTGGAATGTACACCGTGAAGATTTTATTAAAAACAATTTTAAGTTTATCAGTAACCTGAAATTAAGGGCTACTTATGGGCTAACAGGCCAGGCTAATAATGCTGGTTATTATTCCTATATCCAAAGCTACTGGACACCCAGCAGCAACACCAATAACAACGATGGTTATTATTTTGGCAGCACCGGGGTTGGTGTGGAAAGAAGCACCGGCCAAAACTCCCCGCTGGCTAACCCCGATCTTGGGCCCGAAAAAGCTAAAAAAACAAATGCAGGCATTGATATCGGGTTTTTTAATAACAAACTTGCTATAACAGCCGAATACTTCAAGAACAGGTTTTACGATCTGGTGGCTACCCCGGGTACGCAAACCTTACTGCTGGGTACCGGCTATCCATCCAAAAATCTGCAAAAGTTTGATTACTGGGGATCTGACATCACGGTAACTTACCAGGATAAGGTAAAAAACTTCAACTACTATATCACCGGTAACTTTTCACTGGTGCAATCTAAGGTGGTTTTCAATGATGAAGTGGCAAAGGCTTACGATTATCAGCGCTCTACCGGCAGCCCTGTTGGTATCCAGTTCGGATACATCGCTACCGGCCTTTTCCAAAGCTATGCCGAAATTAACGATCCAAAAACTGCCGTGTTTGCCTCCACACCAAAAAGCACTTTGCGCCCGGGAGATATCCGGTACATGGACAGGAATGGCGACGGGATAATTGATAATAACGATAACGGTATTATTGGTAACGGCAAGCCCATTGTTTACTACGGTACAACTTTCGGGTTTAGTTATAAGGGAATAGATGTGAGTATACTTTTCCAGGGGACCCTTAACAGGCAAAGCTACCTGAATGGCGATTTCATGAACGGCTTTGGGAACGGCGGTGTAAATAATGCTTACGAATATAACCTGAACCGCTGGACACCTGCAACGGCGGCAACCGCCACGGCACCACGTGTGTACCTGGGTACCAATACCAATAACTCCCAAACATCAAGCTATTGGTTAAGGAACAGTGATTTTATCCGGTTGAAAAATGCAGAATTAGGCTATACCATTCCCGCTGTGCTCACCCGTAAAATCGGGGTGCCATCAGTCAGGTTATTTACCAATGGATTAAACCTGGTCACCTGGTCTAAAGTTTTCAAAACCCGCGACGATATAGATCCGGAAGCGGTGGGCTCCACCTACCCTATTATGCGGGTCATCAATTTTGGTATCACAGCTAAGTTTTAATCATTCAATTGAATTATTATGAATAAAATAATTACTTATTGTTTAGCTCTGCTTAGTTTGAGCGCAATAGTTTCCTGTAAAAAAGCATTTGAGGATCATCCCCTTACCATTACTACCGAAGATTATATCTGGGACTCCACAGATCCCAGTGGCACCTACGCCAGGGTTTGGATTGATAAGGTATACTCGCAATTGCCCACCGGTTATGTGCGGATAAACGGGCAATTGCTGGAATGCGCATCTGACGATGCGGTGCCCAGCAACAAAACCAACGCTACCTGGAACGTGATAAACGGTGGCTATAATCCATTAAGCACTTATGATGATAACTGGAGCAACAGTTATTCGGCCATACGTAAGGTAAATGTGTTTTTAGCAAATTATAAAAAAGTGCCCTGGGCCGACCCTACTTTGCCCAAATGGCTTTCGGCCGAAGCCCGGGTGTTGCGTGCCTATTTTTATTATGATATGATCAAAAGATATGGTGGTGTACCATTGCTGGGCGATAAAGTTTTTGACTCAAACGATCCATCTTTATTTACACAAACACGCAGCAGTTTTGATACCTCGGTAAAATATGTGCTGTCCGAACTTACCGCCGTTCAGGATAGCCTGCGCCCCGATCAAACCCTGGCTAACCGCGGCAGTGGAAATGGTACTACCGAAGGGACCGATAATGATGCCGGCCGTATGCGTAAAAGCATTGCACTGGCTATAAAAGCAAAAATGTTATTACTGGCTGCCAGCCCTTTGTATAATGCTTCAAGTACCCCTGACCGGGATTACACAGGCTATGCGGCTTATGATAAAGAAAGGTGGAAAGCCGCCGCCGATGCCGCCAAAGCAGTGATGGATATGAACTTGTTTGCCTTAGAGGCTAACCGTTATACCCTGGCCGTAACCCACGTAAATAAAGAGTTTATATTGATGCGGTATGGTGCCAGTTTCCAAACAACATGGGGCAATTTGATGTCGCCAGTGGGGTATACTGTAGGGAACGTGGTAAGTAGCGGAACAGTTAGTCCTACACAGGAATTAGTTGATGCTTTCCCGATGAAGAATGGTAAGGCAATCACCGACCCAACATCGGGCTATGACCCGGCAAACCCTTACGCCAACCGCGACCCTAGGCTTGATCAAACCGTATTTTACAATGGCGCTACCTGGCTAAAACGAGCGGTGGAAACGTTTGAAGGCGGTAAGGACAAACCCAATAACGGCAGCATTAATGCCGGGGTACAAACGCTCACCGGTTATTACTGCAAAAAATTCCTTGGTAATGATGCCAATAATACTACGTTCACACCAACCATGTACCACCCGTCGGTAACCCCTACTTTTTGCCTGATACGGTACGCGGATATCTTATTGTCTTACGCCGAAGCGCAAAATGAATACTCGGGGCCCGATGCTACTGTTTACAGCGCGGTTGAAGCGATCAGGCAGCGGGCCGGGTTAGTCCCTTATGCATTACCTGCCGGTTTAAGCCAGGTACAAATGCGCGATGTGATCCGTAATGAGCGCCGGGTTGAGTTCGCTTTCGAGGAGCAGCGGTACTATGATGTCCGCCGTTGGAAAATTGCCAAAGCGGTTTATGCAACACCCTTACATGGGGTTACTATAGTTAAAAGTACCACTGGCGCACTCAGCTATACACCGGTTACTGTGGCCACTCCATTTTTTAACGATAACAACATGTACCTGTACCCGATCTTAAATAACGAGGTCCTGGTTAATCCAAACATGAAACAGAACCCTAATTATTAATCGCCTAAGACATACATATTGATCATGAAATTAATAAAGATAACCTTGCTGTTTTCATTTTTCCTGCTCGCAGGGAATTTAATGGCGCAAACCAGGGTACTTACCGGGCAGGTACTGGATAAAAGCGGGCCCTTACCCGGTGTAACAATCGCTGAGGTAGACAACCAAAAAAACGTTACCGCTACCGATGTAAACGGTAAATTCAGACTCACTGTAAAAAATAATAATGCTAACCTTACTGTTAGCTCGGTAGGTTTTATAACCATAGTAGTGCCAACGGCCGGTAAAACTAACCTGATTGTCACCATGCAGGAAGATACCAAGGGCTTGAATGAGGTAGTGGTAGTGGGTTACGGCCGACAAACGCGTATTACAAATACAGGCTCTGTAAGTTCCATCAAGGGCGAAGAAATTAAATCCGTGCCTACTTCCAGCCTGCAAAACGCTTTGGTGGGCCGGTTGCCCGGCTTCTTTTCGCAGCAGCGCAGTGGCCAACCCGGTGTCGACGCGGCCGATTTCTATATCCGTGGGGTAAATTCCCTTAACGGGGATAGCCAGCCGCTGATCATTGTTGATGATATTGAATATACTTACGCCCAGGTGGCGCAACTGAATGCCAGTGAAGTGGAATCGGTTACTATTTTAAAGGATGCCTCTACAACTGCCATTTATGGCGTTAGGGGGGCTAATGGTGTAATGGTAATTACCACCACACGTGGAAAAGTTGGTAAACCGCAGATCAATCTTTCTGCACAAACCGGCATGGACCAGGTAATCAGATATCCTACTTACCTGGATGCTTATACAACTGCTACTCTAATGAATGAAGCTTATATTAATGATAGTTACGGTCTCTCAACCCCGTTAGTATTACCCTGGACAGCAGCCGACCTGCAAAAGTTTAAGGACGGTTCGGACCCCTACGGCCACCCCAATGTAAACTGGCAAAAGGAATTGCTTAATAATTCGGCCAAGCAAAGCACTTATAACCTGAATATCAACGGAGGTAATAATGTAGTTAAGTATACTACCTCGCTGGGTTACTTTACCCAGGATGGTTTATTGAAGCAATTTAACCCCATAACCAATGATGGCATTAACCCTAATTACTTTTATAACCGGGTAAATTTCCGGTCGAACTTGGACATCTCCCCTACCAAAACACTGGCTTTACGCTTTGACCTGAACGGGCGTTTTGAAACCCGCAATACCCCTGCCGGTGTATTGGATGCGTCTGGTTTGTTTAAGGAACTGGAAATTTTCAAGGCGCTTTCACCCTTTGCCACGCCGCGCATTAACCCCGATGGTTCTTACGGGTATGCCAGTCAATCCTTTAGCAATGGCTACGCTAACCCGGTAGACCGATTGGCAAACAGTGGCTATAACCGTGTGTTTAATAACAATTTCAATATCGTAGTTGGTGCCGACCAAAAGTTGAATTTTATAACGCAGGGATTAAACGCCAAAGTCAATGTTTCTTATGCCAGCAATATTAACGAACACCGCAATATTACCCGTGTAACTACAGATTTGCCGGTATACCTATACAACTCGGCAAGCAATACTTATACCAACCGTGGCAACGTATACAAATTGCCTATCTATAACCAAAATGTGGGTAGCGACGCGTTTAATAACACAACCATTATCAATGCATCGTTAAACTACGATCGTACTTTTGGCAGCAGCCACTTTAACGGCCTGGCGCTGATTAGCCAAAACAGTTACACCAACCAGGGAAACGTGCCATTAAACTACCGTGCTATAACCGGAAGGATCCGTTATGATTACCGTCAGAAGTACCTGTTGGAAGCTGTGATAGCCCGTAATGGTAACGATTTGTTTCGCCCCGGGCAGCAATATGGTATTTTCCCGGCCTTTTCGGCCGGCTATAACTTAGCCGAGGAGCATTACTTTAAGAAACTCTTCCCTGTTTTCGATCTGTTTAAGCTGAAAGGATCTTATGGTTGGGTGGGTAGCGATAAATCTTATCCTACTACCGTACCCAGCGCTATTCAATACACTTTGCCCGGAGGGGTTAATTTCTTTGGCAATGGTGCAACCGAAGGGGCGCTGATCAATACTAACGTAACCTGGGAAACGGAAAGAAAAACCAACCTGGCATTGGATGTAAACATGTTCAACGGGAAGTTATCCTTCACGGCCGAATACTTCTATAATTATCGGTATGATCAACTGATCTCGCAAGGCGATGTGCCTTTATTAATCGGCCAAACGCTGCCCAGCAAAAATATCGGTATCACATCCAATACCGGTTACGATGGTGTGCTGGCTTATCGGAACAAGGTGGGCAAATTGGGCTATTCTATCAGCGGAAATATATCGTTTGCCAAAAATAAGATCGTTTACATTAGTGAAGCGCCCGACTATCCTTATCAATCGCTTACCGGGCGGCAATTGGGCTTAACTTTGGGCTATCATAATATCGGTTTTTACCAGGTGGCAGACTTTGATGCCAACGGCCAGGTAAAGGCAGGTATTGCCAAACCAGCCGGGGTAACGATCCAACCTGGCGACCTGAAATTTGCCGATATGAATAACGATGGTGTGATCACCTCGGCCGATCGTACTTACTTGTCGAAACCCAACCTGCCAACCACCACTTACGGGATAAACCTGGGCTTTACTTACCAGGGCTTCTCGTTAACCACCCTGATACAGGGCGCATACGGCTACGCGCTGAATATTAATGCCGAGGGTGCCGATGCCTTTGTAAGTAACCTCCGCCCGGCCCACTTGGATTCGTGGACACCGGCAACAGCTTTCACTGCTACCCTGCCCAGGCTTGGTTTTAATGTAAGCAGTAACAACAATACGTTTACCACAACATCCGATTATTCGTTTGTTAATGCCAGTTATGTACGTTTAAAATCGCTTGAACTGGGCTACCAGATTCCACAGGATTTGCTCAAAAAGGCATTTATCAGGACTGCACGGATATATGCCACGGGATACAATCTGCTCACCTGGAAAGATGTAGGGCGTTTCTCGGTAGACCCCGAGATCGCATCAGGCCAGGGACAGGCCTACCCTTTAACTGCTAATTACAGCCTGGGCATACAATTAGGATTTTAATTAATAAGAAGTATGATTATGAAATCAAACACTAAAAAATATCTTAAGCTAAGCCATTATGGCTTGTTTAAAGGGAACAGATTTGCAGGGCTTTTTATTTTTTGCAGCGCCATTTTATTAACCATTACGTCGTCATGCAAAAAAAGTTTCCTTGATCAAAAAACCTTATCTATCATCACAGAGCAATCCGTTTTTTCGGATAGCTTAAATACGTTAAATTACGTGAACAGCCGTTATAATAATGTAGATTATTCGTACGAGCCGAACAGGTTTGGCGCGGGTGGCCTTGAAGCGGCCTGTGATGAAGCCGAATCTGCTACAGCGCCTACACAATATCAAAACATGATATCAAATGGGGCGGCAAACGCAAGCAATACCGATAAAAACGTTTGGGCCACTACCTACCAGCAGGTAAGGGCAATAAATATTTTCCTGAAGAATAAGGCGACCATTCCGGTTACAACTGCCAAAAAGAATATGTTTGAAGGGCAAATGCGCTTTTTGCGCGCCTGGTATTACGCCACCATGTTAAAACACTATGGCGGGTTCCCTAACGTTGGCGATCAAATATTCCAGGAGGGTGACAAGATTGATATCCCGCGAAGTACTTATGCCGATTGTGTAAATTACATTACAACGGAATGTGATGCCGCCGCTAATTTATTACCAACCGTATACCCTGACCCAATAGATTATGGCAGGGCAACCAAAGGCGCGGCTTTGGCTTTAAAAGCGCGTGTACTGCTATATGCCGCCAGTCCCTTAACAAATGCTTCCCGGCCCGATGACCCCGATCACCTCGTGTCTTACGGATCAGCCGACCCTAACCGCTGGCAATTGGCTGCACAAGCAGCACAAGCTGTAATTAACCTGGGCACGTATAGCCTGTATCGTGCATCGACACCGGCATTTTATCAAAATTTTTTAGTGGGCTTAACCAATACCTCATCTAACTCCGAGGAGGTGTTTGCTTTTTTACCCCCTACCACCACTCCAAACAATATGTTCAGGGAAACGATCTGTAATTCGGCCAGCAGGGGTACCAGGTACACCGGTACAATCAGCGTATTTCCGTTGCAGGAATTAGTGGATGCCTTTGGCATGCAAAATGGCTTGCCTATCACCGATGCGGCTTCGGGCTATCCGGGCATTGGCGATAATATGTACCTTAACCGCGACCCGCGTTTTTATTATACCTTTTCGTATAACGGATCGCTGCGGGCGCTGTCTGGCTATACCGGTGATCAGCCTGTATATACTTATACCGGTGTTGTGCCTGCGTCTTCGGCCACCAACGTAACCAGCGCCGCGAAAGACGGTATATACCTTAACAATGCTACCAAAACGGGCTATTACTGCTATAAGATGCTAAGTGATAACGTAATAAACGGCGGTGCCGAACTTAATCGCCCCCGGATGATGATCAGGTATGCCGAAGTTTTACTGAATGCCGCGGAAGCCAGCAACGAAGTTAACGGCCCTACTACCCAGGTGTATAACTGGCTGATCGATATCCGCAGCCGTGCCGGCATTACCGCCGGGACCGGTAATTTGTATGGCTTAAAAGCAGGCATGACCAAAGACCAGATGCGCATTGTTATACAAAACGAGCGCCAGGTTGAACTGGCTTTTGAAGAACACCGTTTTTGGGATGTAAGGCGCTGGAAAATTGCGCCTGTTACCGAAAACAAGGAAATGCACGGAATGGAGATCACACGGTCGGCAACAGGTACCTATTCTTATCGCACCATTGTTATCCGTAGCCACGTGTTTTTAGATAACATGTATTTCTGGCCGATCCCATCAAGCGAGATCACCAAATCACCGGCCCTGAAACAAAACCCTGGTTATTAATTTATAAGATATGATTAAGCGTATGAAAAATTTACTTATTGCCTTTATTATTATTTGTGCTACAGGCAGTTTGGGTGGCTGTACTAAGGGCGGCGACCAGCTATCACTTACCGGTGCTGTTTATACCGTTAGCAGCGCGGCCGACGGGGCACAGTTGGTGCCTGCCAACGCGGTTACATCAACAGGCTCGTTAACCGGTATATTTGACGAACAGGCTAATGTATTTACCTTTACCCTTAGCTGGACAAACCTTTGGACCACTGCCGCGCCCGATGCCATTACCGGCATTAAGTTTTATAGCCCGGCCGCAAAAGGTGCCAATGGCACGTTAACACACACTATCTCTTTTAGTAACAGTACCAGTGCTACCGGCACCATAAACTTAGGGCTGGGTGGTAATATTGGCTTTACGGCATCCGAAAAAAATGACCTTTATGCAGGTACTGCCTATTTTATTATCATGACTACCAAGTATCCTAATGGCATTATCAGGGGGCAATTGACTGCAACAAAGCAATAGCAGCCCGGTAACACCCCATTAACACCCGGCCCGGATGGAATAAACCCCATCTGGGCCTTTTTTTTCGAGCAGAAACCCTTTTCAGCTTAATGCTGCCGGATGATCGGATTATCCACTCTTTTCAATTTACCGGAGCAATAGTTTGGTGACTTTCGCGTTAGAGTGGAATCTAAACCCGACCCGCAAAAAACAATTAGCTCCGTAAGTTGACAGCTTTTATATTTTTTTATTGATTTTATTCCGATTACTTATTTTGAACAAAAGATACCGGTTGACGGGATTAGGCCGAATCATTTGGATCGGTCTCCTGTTGTTTCCGCTGATCGGCAGGGCGCAACAAATTACTAAGGTTAGCGGGCGGGTAACCGACCTGAATTCCGGCCAACCACTGGAATATATTACGGTGAGTTTTCCCGGCACCAGCCATGGGACGACCACCGATGGGCAAGGCCGTTATTCCTTAAGTGCACCGGGCAATTACAGCCAGGTTTCCTTTTCCCTAATGGGCTACGTGCAGGTACTGAAAACTATTCGCCCCGGGCAGGCAAATGAGCTTTCGGTTAAGCTAAAAAACAGCCAAACCCAACTAAAAGAGGTAACAGTTACTTCGGACAGGGAGAAAAAATACCGTAATAAAGGCAACCCCGCTGTGGAACTGATACAGCAGGTAATCGATCATAAAGCGCAAAACCGGATGACCAGCGCTGATTATATACAATATGATGAATATGAGCGTATGGGCTTGTCGCTTTTTAATCTTTCCAAAAAACTGGTGAACAGCAGTTTTTTCAGTAAGTATCAGTTTATGCTGGATACTACCTCCTATATCGGTGGGCAAAGGCAAACCACGCTGCCCGGGTATTTTAGCGAAAAATTGTCCCGGCATTTTTACCGTAAAAACCCCGAAAAAACCATACAGGTATTGGAGGCCGAGAAAGGGATCAATATCATCAAGTTTGTAGATACAACCGGGCTGGATATCTACCTTAACCGCCTTTATGGGAACCATATCGACATATACGATAATAATATTTTCATCATTGTCAACCAGTTTTTGAGCCCGATAGCTAACCATGCCCCCGATTTTTATAAATTTTTTATTGTTGACACTCTGCAAACCGAACATGGCAAACTGGTAGAACTAAGCTTTACGCCCCGTAATAAAGGTGACCTGCTGTTTGAAGGTAAGTTAATGGTGACACTTGATGGCCGTTATGCGGTACAATCGTGCGAGTTGAATGTTAACAAGCAGATCAATATTAATTTTATGCGCAGCCTGAAGGTAAAGTTGGATTTTGAGCCGCATAGCGACGGGCGTTATTACCTGGCTAAAAGCAATGTTGCCGCCGACTTTGGTTTGATGAAAAATAAAGGCATGGGTATCTATGGCGAGCGAACGGTAACTTATTCCAACTACCAATTAAACCAGCCAATGCCGGACAGTTTTTATCTGGGTAAAAGCTTGCAAACGGATAGTAATGCACACCAGGCCGATACTTCTTATTTGGAGCGCCACCGTACAGATACGCTAACCACCCAACAGGCAGGTGCATACGCGCGCATTAACCGGCTGCAAAACATGCGCTCGTTTAAGCGGGCCACCTGGATAGCCGCTACCCTAACCGGAGATTATGCTGATTTTGGGCCGGTACAGGAAGGGCCTATCGGTTCGCTTTTTGCATACGATACGCAGGAAGGCGCGCGTTTTCAACTGGGTGGCCGAACCACGCCCAAGTTTAATAAAACCTTATATATGGATGGCTTTTTAGGTTATGGCTTAAAAGACCGGCAGTTAAAATATGAGTTAAACACTTACTTTTCGTTAAATAAAACCCCCAATTACCGTTTCCCTAACGATTATTTTAAGATAGGTTACTTGTACGATGTAGATATCCCCGGCCAAAGCTTTGCCCTCAATAATTCGCAGGCTGCGCTTTCTTCCTTCCAAAGCGGGTCCACCAATTATTGGCTTTATGACCGCATTTATTCCCTAACTTATGTAAAGGATTTTGAAAATCATTTTTCCTATAACTTGTCCTTCCGTAACTGGAACCAACAGGCAGCCGGTACTTTATTATTCCAACAGAATGACCCGGCCGGTACCCTGGTTCGTGATCTGACCACCAGCGAGCTTACCCTGGGCCTGCGTTATGTGCCACACGAACAAATTATACAGGGGACACGCGACCGGCATACCATCCATAGCAAATACCCTATTATGAACGCGCAAATTACCCAGGGCCTGAAGGGTGTGTTTGGCGGCGCCTATCCTTATACCAAGCTCAGCGCCAGTATTTATGAGCGCTTTTATTTATCTCAATTGGGCTATGCGGATGTGACCTTAATGGGCAGCCTGATCAATGGGCAAGTTCCCTTCCCGCTATTAAATATCAGTCCGGCTAATCAATCCATCGCTTATAACCCGGATGCATATAATAAAATGTATTACCTGGAATTTGTGAGCGACCATTATATGGGCTTAAATGTAACCCAAAGTTTCAACGGCTTCTTCCTGAATAAGCTCCCACTCATCGATCACCTGAAATGGCGGGAATACCTGTCATTTAAGATCTTATATGGCGGGCTGCGTAACCAGAATAACCCCATATACACCAGTGGGCTTTACCGCTTTCCTGCCGCGGGGGCAGGGGCTTATGGTACTTATGCTTTGGGCAAAACGCCTTATGTAGAAGCCGGAGCCGGTATCGGCAATATTTTTAAGATCCTGCGGGTGGATGTGATCAAGCGGTTCAATTACCTCGATCATCCGGGTATTTCAACTTATGGCGTTAAACTAAGCTTCAATCCCGATTTTTAACATTTTTATATAAGAAAATAGGGAGCGTTTGCGACAGAAGAGCAACTATAGCACCTAAAAACCAAATATTGGGTTAACAAAGCTTAACACAATTCAAAAAAAATATTTTATAAAACACTAACAATCAATAATTTATAGTTTTTAAAGGGTTAACATAAAAAGGGCCTAATCCGGCTCCGGGTAAGCGTAGCTGAACGCTTACAATCCATTGCTTAACAAGCATGCAACGCACTTGTTAACGCTGCATACTTGAACCGGTTGGGGTGATACACTACACGAAAGAGATCCTAATTTAATTTATGGATTTCTGTTCCCCGGATATTTGATCTCAGATCTTTTGTTTGGCCTTTAACTCCAGGTAACGGTTAATGGTATTTACATTTAAGTTTTGAGGCGTGCTGAGGATAGATTGTATGCCATGTTTAGCCAGTTCCTTTACAATTAATTTTTTATCGTAAGCAAACTTTTCGGCAATAGTTTTAGTATAAATGCCCTCAACATCTGTCGCGTGTTCTTCGCTTAATTTTTTCAGTTCGGTATTCTCAAAAAACACCACTAGCAACAAATGGAATTTGGCTATCCTTTTTAAATAAGGTATTTGCCTGTTTAAAGCCGATAAGCTTTCGTAGTTTGTAAAAAATACCATTAAGCTGCGTTGCTTAATTACACCGCGTATGGTGGTGTAAAGTAGTTCCATATTGGTTTCGAGGTAGCGGGTTTTTTCTTTATATAAAACCTCCAGTATTTTATTGATCTGCGTGGGCCGCCTGTCGGCCGGGATTACCGACCCTTTTTTTTCTGATATCGTAATCAGCCCAGCTTTATCTTCCTTTAGCAAAGCCACGTTTAATAGTACCAGGCTGGCGTTAATGGCATAATCAAGCAGGCTTAAGCCATCAAACGGCATTTTCATTACTCTCGATTTATCGATAACGCAATACACATGCTGCGATTTTTCGTCGGTGTAAGAGTTTGTCATTAAATTGCCATGCCTTGCTGTGGCTTTCCAGTTTATAGCGCGGTAATCATCGCCTGTCACGTAGTTTTTAACCTGGTCAAACTCTAAACTATGGCCCAGTCGCCTTATCTTCTTTATGCCTATTTCATTTAAGCGGTTAGATATAGCCATTAACTCGTATTTACGCATTTGCAAAAACGATGGGTATACCGGTAATACCGCGGCCTGGTTAAAATTATACCTGCGGCTTATGAGTCCCAATGGCGATTTTACATATATCCGTACAGCGCCAAAATCATACTCGCCGCGTTTATTAGGGCGCAAAATATAGTTTATCAATTTAGTTTGCCGCGGAACCAATGTGGTTTTAAACCATACATCGCGTTTTTGAAACTGAAAGGGGATCTCGTCAATTATACCCGCGCTTATATTAAAAGGGTATTTGTTTTCGATATAAATCCCCAGCAAATTATCATCATTATTACTTAAGCGTTCGGGCGCATGGCGGCGGGCAAACACACCATTGATAGTACGATATAACAGAATAATATCAATTAAGATAATGGCTGCAATGGTCCAAAAAAACAGTTCGGGCAATATCCCCAGCCACGGGAAGAAAAAAGAAAACACAAAAAACACCACGCTGCAACACAGGGCCGCGAAAAGCCGGCTACTTAAAAACAGATTGGTATAAAATGCACTTAAAAACTTTTTCACAGGGATATATTAACGTGGCACTTCAATTTTTTGAATTATTTGTGCGATAACATCATCAGGCGTAAGGCCTTCCATCTCTTTATCGGGCGTTAACATAATACGGTGCCTTAACACAGGCGCGGTTACTAAAATAATATCGTCGGGCGTAATAAAATCCCGGCCATTTATAGCTGCAATAGCCTTAGCCGCGTTTATAATAGCTAATGATGCCCGCGGCGAACCGCCCAAATACAATGATTTATTATTACGCGTTTCGTGAATTATTTTGGCGGTAAACTCCAGCAGCTTTGGTTCAACATGTAGTTTTTTCACTTGCTGTCTTAACGATATCACATCGGCTATAGATAATACCGGTTTAATATCACTTAGCTGATCGGTTGGGTTTTGCTGGTGTTGTTGGGTAATAATGGTGATCTCCTCTTCCAGCGTTGGGTATTTAATTTCTATTTTAAATAAAAACCGGTCTAACTGGGCCTCAGGCAGGCGATAAGTACCCTCCTGCTCTATGGGGTTTTGGGTAGCTAATACAATAAAGGGCTCCTGCATTTTATAAGTTTGGCCATCAATGGTTAGCTGGCGCTCTTCCATCACCTCAAACAAGGCCGACTGCGTTTTGGCCGGCGACCTGTTGATCTCATCAATCAATATAATATTACCGAATATTGGGCCACGCCTAAATTCAAACTCGCTGGTTTTAGGGCTAAAAACCGAGGTGCCCAAAACATCCGAAGGCATCAGATCAGGCGTAAACTGTATGCGCGAGTACCGGGCATCAATAGCCTTTGCTATTAATTTAGCGGTTAATGTTTTAGCAACCCCAGGTACACCTTCAATCAGGATATGCCCGTCGGCTAGTATACCGGCTATAATCAAATCAATAGTTTGGTGCTGGCCAACAATTATTTGGGCCAGTGTGGCTTTTATTTGTTCCACGGCGCAGCTAAGCCTGCCCAGGTCGGTTCTTTGTTCAAATATTTCGTCTTCCATAATGATCAGGATTTAGAATAAAATTTTTCTATCAGTTGGTTTAATCTAATTAGTTCATGGTCGGTAACCCGGTTTTGCTGGCTTACATAGTTAACATGGCTAATCAGCTCGTGTGCAAAATCGGGCGGTATCCCGGTTTTATTGGCAAGGTTATCCATAAATTCGCTATCCAGTTGATTGGTTTTTAGCTGGTACCTTTCGCGCAGGTGGCTTAACAGGTAAAGTATTTTTTTATAGGCAATATTTGCATTATCGCGCTTTTCAAAATATACACGCCCCACAACACTCACAAAATCAACAGTCGAGTTTTTTAAGGGTTCAACTATAGGTATGATCCTTTGCCTGCGCTTTACCTCAAAAAGTACATATATCAGCAAAGTAAAAAGGCTTAAATAGTAGCCCCATTGCAGGCTGGGGTTATTTAAAAATACCCGCATAGGCGATGTGTTGGTCTGTATATCATGATTTTGATATTCATCCCAAAATATATTTTTGCTAAGCGGCATATACGCAAGCGCACGTTGGGCATAAGCGGCACCGTTAGTTGTTAATAAGCTGTAATTGCTAAAAAGCTTTGGATTGGCGCAAAGCAGTAAAGTACCCCTGCCAAATTTGTAGCTTAAGTAAGTAGCATTACCCGCATTGTTTTTGCTGATTACGGTTGCCTGTGTCGTATCAAACCTGCTGAAATACCGGTTGCTTATATCCTTATCAAACTTGTAAGTACTGTCTTTTTTAAGCTGATTACTGGTGAAGCTTAATAACCTTTTTTCCTTATCGTCTTCTATTTGGGTTTTAACTTTCAGGCTATCATTAAACGCCCCGGTAAAATCAAACCCGGTAATAAAAACGGTGTTGCCGGCTCTGATATATTTAAGCAATTGTACAAAATCATACTTATTAATTTTCACCTCTTTAGCAACAATTATATAATTGCCGGCATGCAGTGGCTTACTAAACAGGCTATAAACCGATTGATTGGTATTAACTACATGCGCACCCGGAAAGATATCGTTCAATTGGTGATAAAACACATAAGTACCGAACGGAATTTTATCCTGATAATTTAAAGTGGGCTGCCAGTTAACAGGCCGGGGTTTGTTGTACTGCATAACTATATACGCTATCAGTAATAAGCAGCCTAGGGTTATATACATTTTAAAATCCCTCATGCCACCCTAATTTTAAAATCGCTAAACAAAGCACTTATCTTTTTAAATACTTGCGCGTCAATTATAAATTCGCCGTACCAAACATATTCAAACTGCCGTGTAAGCATTTTAAAGGCTATGCGCTGTTCGGCGTTGGTTAATTCGTCAATATAAATGCTGTTTGTTTTGGTAATATCCCAATGGATCAGGCCGGCATCACTTAATTGTTTAAGCAACCGCAAATACAATAAACGCACGGCCAAACGGTAGTTTTGCTGGCCAATGGCCTTCTCTATTTCGGCATCAATATCAATTGCGTAAATATTTTCGACGGATTCATCATAAGGCAATGTAGCCGGTTGCGACTTGCGCCTGATCACATTAAAGGCATCAACCCCAATCAGCTTCAATATTAAAAACACAAGCGCGGCTACCCCAAGGCCAATAAAAAGATATTTTATAATAATGGCGAAGATACCCGCGGCTGTTTCCTTATCTTCGGTATCAAACAGGTGCCAAAACCATCTCCAAAACCTTGTCCATAACGATTCGCCAACGTAGCCGCTATCGTATTGAAATTCCTTTTGCGCACGGTAATGTGCCAAAGCAGTTTTATCAAAAGGCCGTATGGAAACCGTGGTGGTATCATGATGTACCACCTGCTTAGCCTTAACCTGTTTTACAGGAGTGCCCCCCAAGGCTATAAAGCTTAGCGATAAAAGCAAACAGGTTAAATACAGATAACGCCGCATTTAGTATTCCTCGGCCGGTGTGTTTGTATCCGCGCTTTTATTACCTAATTGGTCAATACGCCCCATTAACCCGGTTGCATCCTTATCTTCGGTAAGGCTAAAGTAGCACATAGCCAAAGCTACCATTGGCAAAATATAAAGCACCTGGGCCAGCTGCCGCAGTATGGTGCCTATTATAATGGTTAGTATAGATAAATGAACATCCTCAATTTTGTGTAAAAACACATTCCATACGTTAACTGCCTGAAACGGAACCGTTACCACTGCCGCGCAAATAGATACAATTATGCTGGTTATAATTAAAACACCAAAAACCCGCCACCAATTTTGTTTAATAAGCCTAAAGCTTTCATTAAAGGCGTAGCCATAGCCGGTGTTTTCAACTATCATAATAGGGATAATTAAGCTTAAAACCGGGTAAAAATAAATGCCCGGTATTAAACACAGGGCAAAACCTATTATTAAAATAATAAAGTTTAGTAACGAACTTCCTAATATCCTAAAAAAGTAATATTTAAAATATCCCCATACTTCCTCGTTGGTAGGGGCCACATTACCCTTTACTTTATATAATGCCATAAACGATAGAATGGCTACCGGCATAGCAACATAGGTTAACAACGTAAATATTAATGTTAAAGCAGTTTCAACACCAAAAGCGGCAAAATTACTTGCATTATCTCCCGCGTAATCAGTATTATTAAGCACATCTACCATCTTAATCTGCTGCATAATAATTGCAACTGTGCCGGCCAGCAAAAAAAAGCCGCAAAACACAAAAAAACAACTAAGCAATGGCTTCAGGTTTTGGCGGATAAACAGAAATGAATCGGAAATTATTTCGCCAAAATCGCGCGTTTTTGAAAGTTCAATATTAGGTTCCATAAGTTAAAGGGGTTGTTTTTTTGTGAAGTTTATTGGGGTAGATAATTACATACCAAATAATAAATATTAATGATGCCGCTAATATAGCGGTGCTTAACCACACAGGCATTTCGGTATGCCGGGTTATAAAGCTTTCAAAAAATGCCGCGGTAATAAAAATAGGCACAAGGCCCATGGTAATTTTCATACCATCCTTAGCACCTTGTTTTAACGACTCTATGCGTTTATACGTTTTAGGGAACAGCAGGCTATTGCCTAAAACCAGGCCGGCGCCCCCGGCAATAATAATGGCCGAGATTTCCAATACCCCGTGGATCCATATTACCAATACCGAAGCCATACCCAGGCTTTTACTAAAGAAAAAATACTCGAACGAACCCAGCATCAAGCCGTTCCTTAATAAAAAATACACTGTGCCAACCGAGCCGAAAATGCCGCATACAAATATAACTATGGCTACATAAATGTTGTTGCTGCCAATTTGCGCGAACATTAAAAACGCATTATCGTGTTTATAAACGCCAAATGGATCGTGCCTGGCAATGTTGGCCTCGGTCATATCAACATATTGGTCGCCCATGATGATGCGCACAAAGTTTTGATCGTATTTGGCAGATAAGGCGCCCATTAAACAAAAAACGGTAAAGAAGATAAACGAGTAGAGCAGCTGCTTTTGGTAGGTTTTAAAAAGCATGGGTAATTCATGCGTCCAAAAAAATACAAAGCGGTTACCCTTTTCTGTTTTGTTTTTATATATAGATTGGTGCAGCTTAGCCGCAAGCCCGTTTAAGTAAACAGTGGTTTTTGATTTGGGGTAGAAAGTTTTGGCGTAAGCCAAATCGTCGGTAATTTGTATAAAACGGTCGGCAAGCTCGTCAGGGTCGTTAGTTACAACGCTTTCAAAACTTTTCCATTTGTCAGAATTTTGCTTAACAAACAAAGGCTCGCGCATTTTATAAGGTTTATTAGTGCGTTAAAATAATTACAAAATTTTTATCATTCAACTAATTATTCAATATTCAGCATATATATTTGTTTACATGCAAACCATACGTATAACCACATCACAAAATATCGATATTGATTATGAAATTGCCGGCCTTGGCGAACGGATGCTTGCTACATTAATTGACTATGCTATATTTATCCTGATAGCCCTATTATGCATTATACTTAATGCCATAACTAATGGGAATGATAGTAAATTTATAATTGGGGTATTTGTTATTATTTATTTGGTATTGTATGTTTTTTACGATCTGGTTTGCGAGATATTTATGAACGGGCAAAGCATTGGTAAAAGATCGATGAAAATAAAGGTGATTAGTGTAGATGGCGGGCAGGCCAGCGTAGGCCAATATATTTTGCGCTGGATCTTCAGGATTGTTGATTTTACATTAACCGGGGGCGCCTGCGCGCTGATATCGGCCGCTGTAAGCGAAAAAAGCCAGCGCGTAGGCGATATGGTAGCAGGCACTACGCTTATCCGCACTGTTGCCCGTACGCAAATGGATGCCCTGGCCTTTGTACCCCATGTGGAAGATTATCAACCGGTTTTTACCGAAGTAACGCAATTGAGCGATAAGGATATTGTATTAGTACACGAAGTGCTTACCAGCTATTTCAAATCGGGCAATGCAGTTATTTTGCATACTACAGCTTTTAAACTGAAGCAGCTTTTAAACATTAAAACCCAAATAGATGATACATCGTTCCTGCAAACTATTATACGGGATTATAACCATATTGCAGCTGCCGAAAACGCTTAGCTATGGTATAGCCCCCACATTTTTAAGCCATAACTAATTAATACAAAGGCACCAACTATCATCAAAAAAGATTTTTTAAACGTGCCTTTACTATTGTCGAACTTAAAAAAGGCATCGGCTGCACTATAGCCAAAAAATAACAATAGCGGCATTGCAGCAGGGTACAATAAAAAGCTTTGGTGGCTATGCCCTTGTAATAAAGCCATAACCGCGCGCTGGAAGCCGCAGCCGGGGCAATCGATACCTGTTAAATATTTAAAAGGGCAAGGCAGTAAATGGCTTTGCAGCCAGTTAATAAATAATAACCGGCTGCAAAATATCGACAATAAAACATTTTTCACAGGCATTAAACATGCATAATTTAGATGGTTTTACTAATGTACAACCATATTAACGAATTACAAATCCCCGCGCTTTTCAACGCTGTATACTTGCGCCAGGTTATGGGGCAAGCAAGGCGTAGCTGAACAAAATGGTAATGGTATAAGGTATTCTACATAAAGCAAAAAATCATCATTCTTTAACCAAAGTTTTATATTTTTGAATAGCAATATAAATACACTTGCCTTATCCGCCATGTTAAAAAAAAACGCTGTCTTAGTGCTGTGCCTGTTGAATAGTATTCTTCTATATGGACAGATGTAACCGGGGATACAAAGAAATTTGTTATCAACCTACACATTAGGCTCATAAGGCATTTCATGCATACACAAACACTGCTTGTATGGTTGGCAAAAATTGGGGCTTTTACGCTCTTATTCGTTTGCTGTGGTGTAGTTCAGTCGTCAGCCCAATATAACCGGCGGATTTCGGGCACGGTAACCGATACTGCCAAAGCCGGCATACCCAATGTTAAAGTAATAGTTATTGCCGGGAAAGATACTTTAACAGTATTAACCGATCAGGACGGGGATTTTAGCTGCCCGAAGATCAATGCCGGGGGCTTTTCATTACAGGTTATCGCCATAGGTTATCAGGATTTTAAGTATAGCTATAGTTTTGCGGAAAAAGAAAAGCATAAGCGACTGGACGCCATCCGATTGAAGATGTCAGGCCAGACACTTAAGGAAGTGGTCATCAGTGCCAAACCCAACCCCATCAGGTTTATGCAGGATACGGTTGAATATAATGCTGCAGCGTTTAGGGTTAATGAAGGCGACAACGTAGCAGACCTGATGAAACAGTTTCCGGGCTTGGAGATCGATGACGAATACAATGTAAAGGTAGGGGACAAACCCATGACCAAGCTTCGCATTAACGGCAAAGATTTTTTCACCAATAATGTGAAAGATTTTATCGGAAGACTCCCCGCAGGTATCGTAGCTAAGATACAGGTGATAGACGACTTTGGCGACTACGCAAATTTTACCGGGATTAAAACGGGTGAGCCAGCGAAGATGTTGAATATTGTTACCAAGCCAGGCATGAACAAGGGAGCATTTGGAAGTGTTAACGGCAATGGCGGAACTAATGACATGGTTGGCGGTTCGGCACAATTTAATTTATGGAACGATAGCAAGCAAAGTTCGGCCAATGTTAATGCCAGCACTGCCAATAACGGCGCGGGGCATAGCCAGCAGTTCGGTCTTGGATTAACTCATAATGATAAGTTCGGTAAAAACAGCAATGGTGGATTTGGCTATAATTTCAGCGACAACAGCGCGGCCTTTAACCGGGAACAAGTGATGGAGTCGTTAAATCCCGAAGGCGATCTTGTTAATCATACCCAAAGTGAAGGTGATAATAAAGGAGGCAGTCACAACCTACGGTGGAATATGAATTTTAATAATAATAAAGCCTTCATGCAGGTAAGTGTCAACAGCGCTTATAATTATTCCAATAATCAAAGTACTTCATTAAACCAGCAATCCGGCCTTTTTCGGCAGGATCTGATGAACAACAACAGTTCAAATACTTCGTCGCCATCGGTAAACGGCAACATTTCCATATCCAGAAAGCTGAAGAATATGAAAAATATATTTTCGGTAAACGCATCATTTTCCCTTAACGGTAATAGCAGCGGCCAGCATATCAGTACCAACACACTGTATTATGACAAAGTTACGGGAGCGCTGCTGAAAGATTCGCTTTTAAAAAGAGATGTGGACAGCAAAACCAACGGACAACATTTAAACTTAGGTTTTAGCTATAGCGTTGGTTTAAAAAAGCCTAAAGATACCCTGGCCCGCCAAAGCCTTAACTTTAATTACAATGGGTCGGCTGGTTCATCTGCCAACGATGTTTCCACTTTTGTTTTCGATAATAAGAGTAACAAAATATCACGTGTGGACTCTCTCAGCACCTCCTTTAACAGTATTACCTACACCCAGTTGTTAGGAATGAACTATAACTACGGATCGAATAAAATGCGGTATAATATTGGGTTTAATGCCAATGCCAACCTGCTCAGCAACCACGATTTGCGGCTTGGGCAAACCACCGTTAACAATGCCATCAATTATTCGCCCAGCTTCAACTATGGCCGTACACTTGCTTTGGGCAAAACGCTTTCATTCAACTACCAGGGCAATACCCAAAGCCCCACCATTAACCAGTTGCAGCCGGTAAGGAACGCGCAAAGTTTACAGAACATCCTGATAGGTAACCCCGATCTGAAAACCTCGTTCAGCCATAATCTTAATACTAGCTTTAATTACGTCCAGAAGTCCGGCCGGTCGTTGCAGATTGGTTTAAACGCGTCCACCACACAAAACGAGATAGTTACCGACGTAACACTACTGCCCGATACCTTAAATAGTTTAAAGCAGGTTACACGGTATGAGAACATCAACGGTAATTACCAGGTGAGTGGCAATTACCTTATAAATATCCCTATAAAACAAAACAAGTTTTCGCTCAACTACTCGGGCCGCATTGGGTTTTCAAACCGGGCTATCCTGTTTAACCATCAAAAAACTTCCGGCAAAGGCGCTAATTTTTCGCAGCAACTGGCAGGTCACATATCGTTAAAAAAGGTAATGTTGAATGCACAACTTAGCTATACCATCACCAATAATAACAATACTGCTTCGCGGTATGGGGCCTTTAACAGTCAGTCGATAGGAATTGGCCAGATAGCCGCGCCAACTTTTTTCAGAAGTACAAACTTTGGAGGATCAGTGCAAGGCAGCTTGAATCTCCAAAAAATAAGGATCAATAGTGGTGTTGATTTTAACACCAGTCATAACCATGGGGCGGCCGATCAGATTATACGGGATAACAGCGATATTAATATGAATGTTGGAGGAAACTGCACCATCAGGAAAACCTATTTTATTGATTTTAGTGCTACAAAAAGAATTAATTATGGGTATGCCCTGGCAAATCCAAGTCCTCTGCTCATCAATGTGGGGTTGGGAAAAAGGCTATTAAAAGATAAGTCGCTTAACATGACTCTCAGAGGCAGTGACTTGCTGGGGCAAGGTAACAGCCTTTCGCGTACAGTGTCAGGAAATACCGTTATCGATAGCCGGAACCTAAAGCCAACGCGAGTTTTTTCACTAAACCTCAGTTACAATTTATCTAAGTTTGGGGGTAGGAATATGAGGGTAGACCCGGATTGAGATGATGGCCCGAGGAAATATACAAACCTGGTACAAACTAAATTGGCTGTTTAGCTGCAGTAAGAAACCCTATCCAACAAAAAAGCTTTTCAGATTACTTTTGAATTGAGCGCCCAGGAAATCTGGGATACGATTTTTATCCTGTCTGGTTCTCTAAACTAACCTTCGTCCCAGTGCATCCGTGTCAACTGCCAAGTGACCCGCATGTCCTCTATGATCTCTCCCCTTATATTCCAGTATCTTTCTTTTATCTTTGCCGGCAAATCAATATGCCCATACTGTGATCAATGTAGATAACATCTCCGTTTCTTTTGGCGGAACAACCTTGTTTAGTGATGTAACGTTCCCGATCAACGAGAACGACAAAATAGCCCTGATGGGTAAAAATGGTGCCGGTAAGTCCACCATCCTTAAAATAATTGCCGGCGAAGCCAAGCCTACAACCGGCAACGTGACCGGACCCAAAGAAGCGGTTATCGCTTATTTGCCGCAGCACTTACTGACCCAAGATAAGGTCACCGTTTTTGAAGAAACCATGAAGGCCTTTGCCGAGGCCAACCAAATGCAAAAGGAACTGGACGAGGTGAACGAGCAGCTTAACATTCGTACCGATTACGAAAGCGATGAGTACATGAAGCTGATCGAGCGCGTATCGGAACTGAGCGAGAAAGTTTATACGGTAGAAGAAACCAATTATGATGCAGAGGTAGAAAAAGTTCTGAAAGGCCTTGGTTTCGAGCGTAAGGATTTTACCCGGCAAACCTCCGAGTTTTCGGGTGGGTGGCGTATGCGCATCGAACTGGCCAAGATCTTGTTAAAAAAACCCGATCTGATCTTACTGGATGAGCCTACCAACCACATGGATATCGAAAGTATCCAATGGCTGGAAGATTTTCTGATCAACTCGGCCAAGGCGGTGATGGTCATATCGCACGACCGGGCCTTTGTAGATAATATCACCAATCGCACCATTGAAGTAACCATGGGCCGGATCTATGATTATAAAGCCAAATACAGCCATTACCTGCAATTACGTGCCGACCGCCGTGTGCATCAATTGAAAGCTTACGAAGAGCAGCGGCGCTTTATAGCCGATAACCAGGAATTTATAGATCGTTTTAAAGGAACTTACTCAAAAACTTTGCAGGTACAATCGCGTGTCAAAATGCTGGAGAAGCTGGAAGTGATCGAGATAGACGAAGTGGATACTTCGGCATTGCGGTTGAAATTCCCGCCTTCACCCCGTTCCGGTCAGTATCCATTGATAGTAGAAGACCTGACCAAAACCTATGGTGATCACGTTGTGTTCAAAAACGCATCTATGGTGATCGAACGCGGAGAAAAAGTGGCTTTTGTAGGTAAAAATGGTGAAGGTAAATCGACCCTGATCAAAGCCATTATGAACGAGATCGATTTTGAAGGAAGCTTAAAAGTTGGCCACAATGCTAAGATCGGCTATTTCGCCCAAAACCAGGCCGCATTGCTGGATGAGAGCCTGACCGTTTTTGAAACGATTGATCAGATCCCATTAAGTGATGGCACACTCAAGGTAAGAGATCTTTTAGGCGCGTTTATGTTCAGCGGTGATGACACCACTAAAAAGGTCAAAGTACTTTCCGGAGGAGAGAAAACCCGTTTGGCCATGATCAAGCTGTTGTTAGAGCCTGTGAATTTGCTGATACTGGATGAGCCCACCAACCACTTAGACATGAAGACTAAAGACATTATCAAAGATGCGCTTAAGGATTTTGACGGTACTTTGATCCTGGTATCTCACGACAGGGATTTCTTAGATGGGCTGGCCCAAAAAGTATTTGAGTTTGGTCACAAACGCGTACGCGAACATTTTGAGGATATCAAAGGATTTTTGGCGTACAAAAAGATGGATAGTTTAAAAGAAATTGAACAAAGCTAAAAAATTCAAGCGCATACAATTTTATCTGATGGCAGTTCAACTTAATCGCCTGAGGCGACTATCGGCAATAGTATTTTCTTTAACGCTCCTGGTCGCTTGTTTGACGGTTTCCGCGCAAACTGTCCCTGCCATTGAGGATATGCTGATCAAAACCGCGCTAAGGGCTGATACGCTGCGCTATGATTCATTGATGAAACGCCTTGCTAACGGCGATGGTACAGGCAGATGGCCGGTTAAAACAGCAGCTTACCCTTTGCCTGGTGCAATCCTGCCGTTTAAACGGGTGGTGGCCTATTACGGTAATATGTATTCAAAAAACATGGGAGTACTGGGGCAGTATCCTACGCAACTTATGCTGTCCAAACTTCAGGAGGAAGTGAAAAACTGGGAAGCTGCTGATCCTGAAACACCGGTGGTACCGGCTTTACATTATATCTGTGTAACCGCCCAGGCCGATGCTGGCCGTAACGGCCTGCATAACCTGCGTATGCCTTTTAAGCAGATTGACAGTGTGTTAAGCATGGCCAAAAGCATTAACGCACTGGTATTCCTGGATATACAGGTTGGTTTCAGCACGGTTCAAACTGAACTACCTTTACTGGAAAAATACCTGAGCCTGCCCAACGTCCATTTCGGCATCGACCCTGAGTTTTCTATGAAAGAAGGCAGTGTGCCGGGCAAGCGCATCGGCACCTTCGACGCCGAAGATATCAATTATGTCAACGGCTATTTAGCCGGCCTTGTCCAAAAATACCATCTCCCCCCGAAGATCTTTGTGATCCACCGGTTCACCAAACGCATGGTCACCAATTACCAGGCAATCAAACTGCGCAGCGAGATACAGGTGGTTATGGATATGGACGGCTGGGGCAGTCCCGAGTCCAAAAAAAACACCTATCAATATTTTATCGGGCAGGAACCGGTGCAGTTTACCGGGTTTAAATTGTTTTACAAGAATGATCTGAAGAATGCGCCTAAGCGCATGCTCACCCCAAAAGAGATCCTGGCTTTAAAGCCGAGCCCCATTTACATCCAGTACCAGTAAAGGCGCGTAGCGCAAAATCATCAAGTCAGTTTTTTATTTTAACCGAACGGCAGATTGGCCTGACAGTTGAATGAATAAAAAGCATCGGTTAAACTTTGATATAAATCTTTTTCAAGTAAAAATAGCACATCGGCAGCCAGCAAAGCAGTACAATTACCACAGAACCGGCAAGCGAAGCCATATAAGGTGAGGCAAAACACGGTGCAATTAACCTGGTTTGAATAAAGACCAATGCGCCTACCCCACCAACCGGTATCATGTTAACCAGTGCACGGATCAAATCGCTAACAATATACGCCGCCAAAGCATTCACACCGAATACGACCAATGGCCAGGTAAACCTTTGGCGGCCTTTCACATCTACCAGCCAATAATTAAATGCCAGAATGCAGAGTGCTATACCACCGGTCAGCAGTACGAACGAACTGCTCCATAGTTTTTTATTGATCGGGAAAAATATATGCCAGAACAATGCAAGTACAACCGCCGCTACACCGTAAACAAATAGCCAGCTCACTTTATCGCCCGGGGTAACATCGTTCCGCTTTAGCCATTCCCCTGCCCTGACCCCGATCAGGCAGGTGGCGATAGAGGGAAATGTGCTCAATATCCCTTCCGGGTCCCATTGGATCTTATATAAATGATTTGTTCCCAGCACGGCCCTGTCCAGCCAAGCCCCCCAGTTGGTTGCCGGCTCTGTACTTGGATAACCAATTCCGGGTGCAGGAACAAAACATAAGAGGATAAAATATCCCAGCAAAACAGTCGCCAACAGGATGTTCTGACTTTTAGCGGTAGTTTTGAGGTACATCAGCGTTGTTAGGAAATAAACAATACCGATACGCTGCAATACACCTGGGATGCGCAGATTAGCGATGAGGTAGCTAATTTTAGCCGTAATGGTTATGGCATCTTCCGGAACCTGATGCTTGAGAAAAAGCAGGATCGCCCACGAGATCAGTATCAGCATTACCATGCGTTTTAAAGCACCAAGGATGATCTTACTATGCCCCCCTTCTTTTTTCTTCCTTTCCATAGCAAAAACGATCGATACGCCGACCATAAATAAAAAGCAGGGAAAAACGAGATCGGTCAGGGTAAATCCATCCCACGCCGAATGGTTCAGCTGGCTGTATTTGTGTTTACTGTCTCCCGCATTATTTACAAGGATCATTAAGGCAACCGTTCCGCCCCGAAAAACATCCAGAGAAAGTAAGCGGGGAGTTTTTATTTTCAGTTTTTCCATAAGATTTTATTGCTCATGATGTTTCGTAAGATACTCGTGCAGTTGGCTTCCCGCCAGCAGAAATGCCCCGGGCCCATATACTTCTGTGCTGCTGTCACTTACTTTATCCGGACTGGCACCAATAGGTTGTACGTTACCCAGCATACCATTAGGATGTACTGATTTGGTGAGTACCCTCCACGCTTTTTTTACCACCGGCCAATATTGCCGGCTACTAAGCAATTGATGGTTCATACCCCAAAGCAGTGCATAGCAATAAAAGCCCGTGCCGCTGGTTTCTTTAATAGGATAACTCTCTGGGTCAAGTAACGAGGCGTGCCAGCTACCGTCAGGCTGTTGCAGGGATGCGATCCGCCCGGCTATTGTTTTGTAAAGCTGCTCCAGTTTAGGGCGATCAGGGTAGTCAGCCGGCATATTTTCCAGCAGACGTACCAGCCCGGCAAGTACCCACCCGTTACCGCGCGACCAGAAAACCGGCTGGCCATTCTTTTCTTTTTTTTTGAAAAAGCTTTGATCGCGGAAGTAGAGTTTTTTCTGAGGATTGTAGAGATAACTTGTTGTTTTCCACCACAACTTGACGGCGCAGTCCAGGTATTTGCGGTCGCCTGTAGCCCGGCTCAGGTAAGCCAGTGCCGGCGGCCCCATAAACAGGGCGTCGCACCAGGCCCACTCCCGGTTGGCAATGCCGTTTTTCCACTCCAGGCTTTCGTTATGCGGCATGGCGATAATGCTGTCGGCCTGGGCTTTCCAGGCTATTATTTTTTTTGGATCTTTATTATACATATACAGCAGCGCATAAAGCTGACCGATACAATAATCATCGGCCATAAAGCGGCGCTTGCCCGTATTCCAATTTAGTTCCTGGCCAATTTTGACCAATGGTTCCAAATATTTTTTGTTACCCGGCATACTGCCCAGCGCATAAATGCCGGTGTAGCAGGCGGCATTGGTCCAGTCCACTTTGGGGTGGTCGAAGCCATTGGTATTCCAGGTATTCAGCTGCCAGTCGGCCACCTGGTGCATGACATTCATAATGTAGCCTGGCGTAAGCGTACTGTCGGGCGGTGCAGCGGCTATAACTGTATTGTTAAGTGCGCTCAGCACTACAGTAATAATCAGCAAGCGTTTAGCGAATGATATTAACATAGATTTGGATTTATAATGAACTGGTTGATCAAACATAATAATCAGGCGTTATATTGCATTTCAAAAACCGGTATTTTAGACAAATTTGAAAGCAATAAAACCAATTCCTAAAACAATGCCTCACCGGGCTTGCCATTACCCATGTGCTGGTACACTTGATGCTTTTTTACGGCATGAAGAAAATAGGCTTATTTATTCAACATGAATGAAAGCATTCCGGACAAAATCAAAAGTGCATACCTGCGTTTACCCGTAATTTTGGTTAACCTTTTTAAATCATATATGAAAATCGATCTAAGAATTGTAACCACATGGATTCTACTGGCGGGCTGTTGCCTGACAGTCCATGCCCAGGAACAGCCGATTACTAAAGCGGCCTTTGCTGCTTTCGATCTGAATCATCCCGGTCTGGAAAAAGTAAAACAGGAGGTAATTGCAGGAAAATATGATGCGGCTGCGGCTGCACTACTATCCTATTATCGCAACCGTAAGGGTAAGCTTCGCCCGAACTTTGAACTGGATGAGTTGAAAAGATCGGTCGGAAAAAAGCTTAAAACCGATCTTCAGGAAGCGGCAGATAATGCGCTTGCACATCGTTTTAAACCGCACAAGGCTTATCCGTATTATGATTTTGGCCAGGATATTAACTGGCAGCTGCGACCGGTACCCGATCAGCTGTTCAATACATTCCTGCACCGTACGGCAATCTGGGAACCATTGGGCAAAGCTTACTGGGCTACCGGCGATGAAAAATATGCCCGTGAATGGGTGACCCAGCTGCGCGACTGGATCAAAAAGAACAAACCCGGTGCCTATGCGGACGATAAGGATTATGCCTGGAAGGCTTTTATCGTATCCTTCCGGCTGAACTACTGGAGCGAATACTTTAATATGTTCCTGAAGTCGCCGAGTTTTACCCCGGCCTTCCTGATGGAGTTTTTGGATGCTTATGCACAGCAGGCTGATTACGTACTGGCCAATTACACGCCTGACGGTAACCACCGCCTGTTCGAAGCGGAACATATGATGTATGCCGGTTATAGTTTTCCAGAAATGCAGCACAGCGCCACCTGGAGCAAAAGCGGGATCAAAGTTTTGAACGACGAGATCGGCAAACAGATTTTGCCGGACGGTTTGGATTTTGAACTGTCTACCTCCTACCACATGACGGTGATGACCATCTTCCTGGATGCACTGCAAATCGCGCAGCAGGCCGGCGTGGAAAGCGACTTCCCAAAAAGCTACCGCGACCTGGTCAAAAAAATGGTTTACGCTGTAGGCAAATATTCTTTTCCCGACTATACGTTCCCGCTCTATGGCAACTCTTTTTTGACCGACAAAGCGCAGATGCTTAAAAGCTATCAAAACTGGGCCGCGTTGTTCCCCCAAGATCAAACCATACGCTGGTTTGCCAGCAATGGAACTTCGGGTACGCCACCTGAATATACTTCATCAGCCTTAAACGATGCCGGTTTCTATGCTTTCCGCAGCAGTAACCCGCTCGATAAGAACAGTATCGTCATGCAGATCAAAGCCGGACCGCCGGCAGGTTTTCACTCCCATCCCGACAATGGTAATTTTGTATTATGGGTAAAAGGCCGAACCTTCACCCCCGATGCCGGTAGCTTTGTTTATGCCAATGTGGGCGATATCGTTAACCCCAAAAGAGACTGGTACCGAAGTACAAAAGCCCACCAGACCCTTACCCTCAACGATCAGGATATCGAGAACATAGCCACAACAAAAAAGTGGTCGGTAAACGGCGACGTAGAGGTGCTGACTTATGTAAACCCAAGTTACAAAAACCTAAGCCACCAGCGCAGTTTTCTTTTCATTGATAAAAGCTATTTCATCATCATCGATAAGGCCTATGGCGACGCGACCGGTAAACTGGGTATTCACTTTAATTTGAAAGAGGACAACAAACCGGTAATTGACCTTGCCCACAACAAAGCCTATACAACCTATGCGGATAGCAATAACCTGCTCATCCAAAGTTTAAACAGCAGTAAAGTGAGTATGACAGAAAACGAAAGTTTTGTCTCTTATGAATATCAGCGGGAAACACCCCGCCCGGCATTTGTTTTTGAGCAACAAAAAGCGGATGTCGCTCCCAAAACATTTGTGACGGCAGTTTACCCTTTTAGCTCTAAAACTGCTCCTGCTATCACTATCATGGAAAATGCGGGTAATGATTATGAAAAAGGGAATATTGATATTACAGTAACTGTAGATGGCCATCAAAGAACACTTAAACTGAACTTAGAGAAATAAGATCGGTATGAATAAAAAGCCCCAATACGTTGATGGAGTATTGGGGCTTTTTATTTCTGTTTGTTATGCCCGGCGGTGTATTGAAAGTCCATTTGAATCTAACAGCAACCTATTACAAGACCGCCTGGGCACTTCCTATAAATTTTTCGGGCGGTCAATTCTTCCTGCTCTTCTTGTTCCACTTCTGCGCAAAGTACTTCCATCAACATGTGCGTAACCATATCAATCAATTGGTTTTGTTCTTCCAGTTCTTCTTTAGTCATTTTCATCTTTTGGGATCAAAGTTGTCGTGATGTATGCTGCACCATTGCTTAAGATAGCGTTCCATCGTTAGTAGTTGTTTTTGATAAGCCGGCTGCACAGCCAGGTTATTCATTTCGCCGGGGTCTTTGCTCAGATCAAATAACTGTGCGCGGATCTTCCCCTGGTCATAAACGATATATTTCCATTTTTTAGTGATCACCGCACGGCCGCTGATGCCCAGCAGTTTGTCGTTATCGGCAAAATCTGTTTCGATCACCAGGGTATCGCGTAAACTTGTTTGCGGATGAGCGATATGCTGGCTGATATCTGCACCACTTAGGTAACCGGGCGCTTTAATACCCGCAAAACCGCAAAGCGTCGGGATCATGTCTGTACCATTGCAGACCAGTTGGTCATCAACCCTGCCTTGCCACTGCCCTAGCTTAGAGACAATGAACGGTATGCGCGCGGCCTCTTCATAAAGGATCTGTTTCTGATTCCAGCGGTGTGCGCCGTAACCGTCTCCGTGGTCGGCGGTGAATATGATGATCGTATTTTTCTCCACGCCGTATTTGTGCAATGAGCCCAGCAGCATGCCGATATACCCGTCCACTTTTTCTACCAGCCGGTTGTAAGCCCAGCGGTATTGCCGCCACTGATCCGCGGTCCAGTTGACCGTAGGGTATGTGCGGTCGCTGGATTTTTGCTGCTCACGGACAATCGCGGGTTCATTTGCCGGGATTTGCCAGTTGGCCGGTAAAGGCGGGCATCGTGCTGGCGGTGGCGCCTGCGCCAGCAGATCCATTTTCAAGTCCTCTTTCCGCGCCCATTCGCAGATATCGTGCGGGTTCAAAAAAGAAGCAACCAGCAGAAAAGGCTGCTTTTGATGGGCTTTAATAAATTTGGCACAGAACGACGGTGTAGCCGCATCATTGTAATCCTGAAAGTCGGTGTTTTGTATCGTTTCAAAACCATGCTGACTTACTTTACTAACGGGTACCGGCAAATGCCATTTTCCTACATAACCTGTTTGGTAACCGGCATTTTGAAATATCTTGCCCATCATCAAAAGGCTATCCGGCCATTGTCCGTCCTTTTCCGGGGCATTGCCCAGGAAGCCGGTTTGGTAAGGCATTTTACCGCTGAAGATCGCGGTACGGGAAGGCGTACACAAGGGCTGCGCACAATAGGCACGGCTAAAACGCACCCCGTTAGCGGCCAAGCGGTCCATATTGGGCGTATGCAGATAGCGGTTGCCGGCAGCACTCATCGCGTCTGCCGTTTGCTGGTCGGTGATGATCAGTAAAATATTGAGCCGGCTGCGCTCCTGCGCCTGGCAGTTAAAAACAGCCAGCCCGACCACGAGTGTGGTCAGGCTGGCTGTTTTCCATAGATAATTGATCATATTTAGCATATTTTAAAATCCGGGATTCTGACGCTTGATGCCGGGATTCGCATCAATCTCATTTTGCGGATAAGGGTAAAGTTCGTGCTTCCCTTTCACAAAATTGGTACCGGCCACGTAATTGTAAACCGAATTTAGCGCTTTAACAGCAGTTTGTGTGGCTACAATTTTATCCCCCAGTAAATTCCAGCGGATCAGGTCGGCGCGGCGCATGCCTTCAAAGGCGAGTTCCCAGGCACGTTCATCCTGCACACGCTGTAAAAAGGCATCCTTGCTCAGTCCGGCCGGCAAGTCCACCTGTGCATTGGTCAGTTTAGCAAGTAAAGTAACCGTCACTGTTGCACCGGTACCTACACCGGTAACAGTTACCGTAGGCGCTGAAGTATAACCCACACCCTGGTTGAGCATGGTGATCGCCGTGATCTTTCCGGAAGCAACAGTGGCTATCGCAGATGCATCTGTACCACCGCCACCGGTGATCGTAACGAAAGTAGATCCGGATACATAACCGGTACCGGCGCTGCCCAGCGTAATATTGACGGCACTGCCGGCGGAAGCCGTGGCATACGCGCGTCTCCTAACCGTGTTAATGGCCGTGTAGGCGTCCGCTGTTGGTCCATTATTTAACTCGTTATCAATTTCAGCTTTCATTAATAATACATCTGAATAACGCATAATCACATCGTTGATATTGGTATAAGAACGTTCCAGTGATGAATTCTTCTGCCATTCCCGGCTCCATTTACCAGGTGTCCAGGTTTCGTTCTGGCGGCCAGTTAGCAAAGGTACGCGGTTCCCATTCGCATCGAGTGTGTAGCGCGCAATGGAAAAATCACGGCGGGGATCATTAGCGGCGAAATTATTATAGAAAGATGCCGGTACAAATGTGCGGTTAAGCACCCCGCCATAAACGCCGGCAGCAACCAGCGGCGCGTTAAAGGTACCCCAGCTCGAATTAGAGGTATTAGTGGCAGTCGGAGTGTAAAAAGAAGCTTCAAAAAGATTTTCTTTAGGCTCAAAAACCTGCTGAGACTGATTTTTAAACACCTGGCTGTAACTCGGGTTCAACTGATAAAGTCCGGAAGACATCACATCGTTTACTGCCGTCTGCGCAGTTTTGTAATAGTCCTGGTAGTTTGTAGGGCGCTTCATCGTACCATCTGCCTGCAGTGCATAACCACCCGCAAATAAAGCTACCCGGGCCAAAATGGCTTCCGCGCCGAACTTATTGATCCGTTCATCCGTAGGCAGCGTGGCTGGTAAAACGCTGACTGCATCCTGCATATCTTTGATCACCTGGGTATACACGGTATAACGGTCGGTCAGCGGTAAATGCAGGTCATCCCCGGTCACCGAGTTTTTGGTTTTGAAAGGCACATCGCCCCAAAGCCTGATCAGCTCTGAATAATAAAATCCGCGCAGGAATTTAGCTTCGCCCATCATCCTGTTCAGATCCGACTTCTGTGCGGTAGTGCCGCTGGCATAGAGGCTCATTTGCGGGATTTGGCTGATCACCAGGTTAGCCCGGTCTATTCCACTGTAAAGCGCACTCCAGGTTGCATAAAACAATGAATTGCCGGCCAGGTAATAGTAATGCGATACCTCGCGCCAGTCATTGGTAGTAGTCCCCGGGCTCAGGAATTCCACATCACTGTCCGCGTCATACACCATGGGTATATACCACTCGTAAGTGTTGGGGCTTTGCATCGCGCCATAAATGCCCAGTGTCGCCATATAGGCTTCATCTACACTTGTGAAGAAATTTGCAGTCGTAAACGACGAATATGGCGTAGTCTCCACTGTTTTTTTACAGGAAGAAAAGGGAATGGCCAACACTGCGGTTAGCAGGGCTAGTTTTTTTAAGGGTGTTATGATTAATTTCATGTTGATCTCTGCTTAATTTAAAATGAAAGGTTCAGGCCGGCCAGGAAAGACCTGCCGCGTGGATAAGCGCTGAAGTCAACGCCGCGCGTCAGCGGATTGGTGCCGACACTAACTTCCGGATCGTAACCCGAATAGTGGGTAAATACATGCAGGTTATAACCTGTTACATAAAATCTAACATTTGATATCTTTAATTTACTTAACCAACTTTTTGGCAGCGTATAACCTAAACTCACCGTATTGATCCTCAAGAAAGAGCCGTCTTCAATTACCAATTCGGTAGCCCGCCCTGCTGGTGTACCGCCAATGGCAGCCACGGTGCGGTTAGCGTTTAACCCAGCCAGTTCAGTAGGGTCTGTTACCAACTGTCCGGTCGCGTTGATATAGGTAAAGCGGTTGGCCTGGAAGGCAAGATTACTGTTGAAATCTCCGGAGATGCCCAGGTTATTTTGCACGTTGGCGTTATAAATATCGTTCCCTACGGTAAAATCAAGAAATACGCTCAAATCAAACCCTTTGTAGCTGAAGGTATTGTTCATGCCTCCGGTATACTGCGGATTGGCATTGCCGATGATCGTACGATCATAATCATTGATCAGACCATCCGGTACACCGTTAGGGCCGCTGATATCTTTGTATTTGGCGTAACCCGGCTGTACCACGCTTCCGCTGTTCACAACGCCGGCTTTCAGGGTATAAACTTTAGTCGTAGCATTATAATCAAAATCGCTGATCTGGTACAAGCCGTCGCTCCGGTAACCATACATACTGCCTACCGGCTGGCCTACCTGCAGGATATAATCATTATATGACGTATTATAGCTGCTGGTTAACAATGAGGTTTCACTGCCGTTCAGCTGCAGTACTTTGTTGCGGTTAAAGGCCAGGTTTAAATTGGTGTTCCAGGTAAATCCTTTGCTGCGGATATTCACCGTACTCAGTGTAAACTCCAGGCCGCGGCTAGATGTTTTGCCGATGTTCTGCAATTGCGTGGTAAAACCTGAACTGGCCGGAATACGTGTATTATATAACAAGTCTTTGGAACGATTATCGTAAACTTCCGCAGTCAGCATGATGCGCTGCTTTAAAAAGCCCATATCTAATCCCAGGTTGCGTTGCTCGGCAATTTCCCATTTCAGGAAAGGATTAGCCAGGTTGCTTTGATAAACCGAGGTAACGATCTGGTTATTTAGCGCGTAATTACCAGTCACAAAGGTGCCCAGCGCCGCGTAATTGGCAATGCGGTTATTGCCGGAACTGCCATAACTGGCCCTTAGCTTCAGATCTGACAGCCAGTCCACCGATTTTAGAAAGGGTTCCTCGGCGATACGCCAGGCGGCAGAAAACGCCGGGAAATAACCAAAGACGTTTTCGCTGCCGAATTTGGAGGAACCGTCGCGCCTGATAGAGGCGCTGAAAAGGTATTTTTCTTTGTAATTGTAATTGGCACGGGCGAATAAAGAAAACAGTTTGTCATCTTCGGCGTAGGATGAGGGAAATCCCGCTACGGTACCTGCGCCCAGGTTATTGAAACCACTGTTAACTGCCGGAAAATTAGAAGCGCTTGCGGCAAAGTTCTCTGCATAATTGTAAATATACTCTTGTCCTACGGTAACGTTCAGACTATGGTACGTTCCAAAAGTTTGCGCATAATTCAACACGTTGTTGTACGACATCCGGCGGGTATCATTTTCACTGATGCTGCCGCTGGGCCCTCCTGACCGGATAGCCTGTATATTCTGCGCACCAATAAATATTTTGGTTTTATCTCCCTGGTTGGTAAAACTAAGCAGGCCATTATAAGTCAAATGTGGTGTAAAGCGATAGGTGGCGGTTACGCTGGCGTTCAACGCGCGCACCGATTCCTGGGTTTGCCGTGAACTTAACGAAACCAGCGGACTTTGGAATGCAGGGTTACTGGCATTATCTAAGGCGTCCTGCGTATCGTCCAGCAGGTCAAGGTCTGTATCGCTTTTGCCGCTGATGGGCCGGTACTGCAGCAGGGTTTGTAAAAAGGCCAGCCGGGCATTTCCTCCGGTTTGTGTACCACCCGTACCATAGATATATTGGTTGGAATAGTTCACAATACCGGTAACAGTAGCCTTGGTTCCAATATTATTGACAATGGATAACTTGGCAATATCTTTATTGGCACCGCTGTTTAACAGCAAACCATCGTTAAGGTTTTTTGAATAGAATAAATTGTACTTCAGGTCATTGGTACCACCGCTGAACCCCACCTTGTGGTACTGGCTCATCACGGTTTTACCCAATACCTCTTTCTGCCAGTCAACGCCCGGCCTGTTGCCATAGCGGATCTGTAAAGAGTCGAAACTGCCATAAGTTTTAGCAAAGGTGGCTGAGCGGCCGGCATCCTTGATGGCATTCTCATAAACATAAAGTGAGTACTGATATGGTGTTAACACCGGCAGGTATTTTTCGACGCTTTTGCCGCCGATATAACCATCGTAATTCACGGTAATTTTTCCGGTCTTGATCTTTTTGGTAGTAACCAGTATCACACCGTTAGCGCCCCGGGCGCCATAAATTGCCGTAGCCGACGCATCCTTTAATACATCGATCGATTCGACATCGGTTGGGTCGAGAAAGTTTAAGCCATCGGTTTGCGGGACACCATCTACTACATACAGCGGTGCATTGCTTTGGGTGATAGACGTTCCGCCGCGGATCACGATCTGCGGCTGCTCGCCGGGGTCACCGCTGCCGGTAGTGACCTGCATACCAGCGATTTTCCCCTGCAGGGCCTGTGCCATATTTTGTACCGGTATTTTGGCCAGTTCGGCACCACTCACCGACGAGATGGAACCGGTCAGGTCCTTCCGGCTGCTTACCTGGCCATAACCCACCACTACCACTTCGTTCATCACGCTTTTATCATCAGCTAGCGTTACATTAATAACGGTGCGGCCTTTAACTGGCTCCTCCACTTTTTTAGCGCCAATGAAAGTAAACACCAGGATAGCTTCCGGTTTTACTTTTAGTTCGTAGTTACCGTTGTTATCGGCGGTTTTGCCGTTGGTGGTTCCTTTTTCCGCAACGCTGGCGCCCGGTAATGCCTCGCCGGCTTCGTTTTTGACGGTTCCCCTTACCGTCACGGTCTGCGCATGCAGCGCAAGTGCGGTAAGTGTGAAACCTAATAAGAGTACAAGTCGTTTCATGATCAATAATTGGTTTAAAATAAGATGCGATTTGATGTTAACGAATTTAGCGGGCTGTGTTAAGGAACTGTTTCGATATTGTCTAAAATGCTATCAGATTTGTTGAAAGAAAAAAATTAAAGTTACAGAAGATGAGGCGCTTTTTCAGTCTTCGCAAGCGTCTTTCTAAAAAAAACCAGAGATCTCTGATTCACCATTTTCAAAACATCTAAATCCAAAAGTGAAAGTCTTATTGTCCGGGTAGTCCTAATTTTCGTTTTCAAATTTCCTTTAAACTACCTGAATAATGACAAGTAAAAAATTAGTGCTTTTGGCCGCCGCGCTTTGCTGCAGCGCGGCTGTAACCGGCCAGCAGCAACCTGCGGACGGATGGCTCCGGCATGCGGATGAAATTGTGCACACGCAGTTAATTAAAGCGGCCGCCTTTTACCGGCCCGGCCAAAACCCGCGTTCGGTTAACCCTGATGGTTCGGTGCGGCTTGCACCTGTCAGCGACTGGACCACCGGTTTTTTTCCGGGCAGCCTGTGGCTGGGGTATGAGCTTTCCGGTGATCAGCAACTCGCTGATCAGGCTAAACGGTATACACTGGCATTGGACAGTGCGCGCCGGATCACCAACACGCATGATGTAGGTTTTGTGTTATATACCTCTTATGGCAATGCGTACCGCATCACTAAAGATCAGGCTTACCTGCCTGCACTAAAAGATGGCGCGGGGCACCTGTTCGCGCGTTTTAACCCGAAGATCGGCGTAATCCGTTCCTGGGATTTCGCGCCCTGGCATTATCCGGTGATCATCGATAATATGATGAATCTGGAGTATCTTTATTGGTCGGCACGACAGTTTAATCAACCGGCGTATGCAACTGCTGCCACCACACATGCACGGACAACCCAGCTAAATCATTATCGTCCCGATCACAGCAGCTACCATGTAGTAGATTACGATCCGGTTAGCGGAAAAGTGCTGCAGCGCGTAACGCATCAGGGTTTAACGGATGCTTCTGCCTGGTCGCGCGGACAGGCCTGGGGTTTGTATGGATTTACCATGTGCTACCGTAACACTAAAGACCCGAAATTCCTGTTGCAGGCTGAACAGATCGCCGCCTTTTTAATGCATCACCCAAATATGCCGGAGGATAAGGTACCTGCCTGGGACCTGGATGTGCACAATGCCTTGGAAAAAGACCTCCCGGCTATCAGGGATGCTTCTGCCGCTGCGGTGATGGCTTCGGCCCTGTTGGAATTGAGTAGTTATGTAAAGAACGGACAGGCGCTGATAGATTATGCGGAAAGCATTTTAAAAACTCTGTCATCGGATACCTATCTGGCCAAGCCCGGCGAAAATCATTTTTTTATTTTAAAACATAGTGTAGGTGCCTTTCTGTATGCTTCAGAGATAGATACACCTATAGATTACGCTGACTATTATTACCTTGAAGCGCTGAAACGCTACCACACCATCAAAAAGATCACACCATGAAATTAAATATATTACTATTCACCGGCCTGTTATGCTGTAACCTGGCAGGGCGGGCACAGCAAAAACCGGTTACCGCCGGCGATTTTGCAGCTATTAACCTGGACTATCCCGGGTTGGAAAAAGTTAAACAGCAGGTTACCGCCGGCCATTACGATCAGGCGGCGGCCGCTTTGCTGGATTATTACCAGCACCGCAGCAAGGTAAAACTGACCGAATACAACCCCGAAGATAAACGGGACTACGCGGGTAAAGCGTTATCAGCTGCGGTAAAGGAAAAAGCCGATAAAGCTTTGTTGCACCAGTTTCAGCCACATAAGGGCTATGGCTATTTTGATTATGGTAAGGATATTAACTGGCAGTACTGGCCTGTAAAAGACAATGAAGTTCGCTGGCAATTGCACCGCGTGTACTGGTGGCAACCAATGGGTTTGGCTTACTGGAGCACGGGTGATGAGAAATACGCGAAAGAATGGGTTTTTCAATTCCGGGACTGGGTGCGCAAAAACCCGTTGGGCTTGTCGGAAGATAATGATCGTTATGCCTGGCGCCCGTTGGAGGTTTCGGAAAGGATCCAAAGCCTGCCGGGTACTTTCAATATGTTCCTGAACTCGCCGGAGTTTACGCCGGCTTTCCTGCTGGAATTCCTAAAAAGCTTTGACCAGCAGGCAGATTATATCCCGCCACATTATACCGAACAGGGTAACCACCTGCTTTTTGAAGCGCAGCGGGTGCTGGGCGCGGGGTGTTTCTTCCCTGAGTTAAAAAAGGCTGCCGCATGGCGGAAAAGCGGTGTGGATGTTTTAAACCGGGAGATCAAAAAGCAGGTGTACCCTGACGGGATGCAATTCGAACTATCCATGAGCTACCACAATGCGGCGATCAATATTTTCCTGAACGCATTGCGCAGTACGCAGTTGGCCGGCGAGGCGCAGGATTTCCCAGCATCGTATGTCAGTACTGTAGAACAAATGATCCTGGCGACCGCTAACTGGTCTTTCCCGGACTATACATTCCCCATGTTCGGCGACTCCTGGCTGACCGATAAGAAGGAAATGCTGAAACAATTTCAGAGCTGGTCCGCGGCTTTTCCCGCCAACCAGGAGATCCGTTATTTCGCGACAGACCATCGCCAGGGTACGCCCCCAGCCTATTTATCACATGGCTTAACTACCTCTGGCTTTTACACCTTCCGCAGTGGTTGGAATACCGACGCGACGGTAATGGTACTGAAAGCCAGCCCTCCGGGCGAGTTTCACGCCCAGCCGGACAACGGCACCTTTGAGCTGTGGGTAAAAGGCCGGAATTTCACACCGGATGCCGGGGTGTATGTATACAGTGGTGATGCCGAGATCAATAAACTACGTGAGGCTTACCGAGCCACAAAAGTACATCAGACGCTGACGTTGGATGACCAAAATATGGTGATCACCAAAGCCGTATTAAATAAATGGGAAACCGAAAAATCGCCGCAGGTGCTCACCTACACCAACCCCAGCTATGCGGGGCTGGATCACCGCCGCAGCGTGGTATTTGTAGATAAGAAGTACTTTATCCTGATCGACAGGGCCATTGGGACGGCCACAGGTACGTTGGGCATCCATTTCCAGCTGTGTGAAGACAGCCGGCCGGTATTTGATGCCACCAATCACACAGTGCATACAACTTACGCGGATGGTAATAACCTGGAAGTACGGACACTTGAGGGTCAGCTAAAAGAAGAACCCGGTAAGGTTTCCTACGCCTATCGTAAGGAAGTAGCCCGCCCGGCTTTTGTTTTCGAACAACCAAAGAACGACGCGCAGCCGCGATATTTCATTACGGTGGTTTATCCTTATGACGGTAATAAAGCACCGGTTATTGAAGTGCAAAAAGGCAGTTCTTTCAATTTAGATAAAGACCAGCTCGATCTGACCATACATATTAATGGCAAGACATCAGTTATTCGAACACGTTTAAACTGATCAAAAGGCAATTGTCTTAAACGAAAAAGCCCGGTGTTATAGAACATCGGGCTTTTTTGTGATTTTTTACTGATCTCAGGCTTCCATGCGATCCGGTGTAAATACCGTAAATACTTTTGCAGCACATCCTAACAAACCAGCCTGGTTGCCCAGTTCGGCAGGCACCAACAGGGTGTGCTGGCCGCATACCGGGATGATCTTACGCTTTACACGCGCTGCTATCTCTTTGACATAAAAAGTGGACTCGCTTATCCCCCCGCCGATCACTATTTTCTGAGGGCTGAATAAGTTGATCAGCCCGGCTATGCCAGATGAAAGGTAATCAAAATGCTGGTCGAACGCCGCGATCGCTAAAGGCTCGCCTGCTATATATTCCTGGGCAATCAGTTTTCCGGTGGTATCAGTTGCATCCGGTGTGCCCCGCAATTCGTTATAAGTCCTGATTAGTGCAGGAACGGCCGCGTAGGCTTCCAGACAGCCCGATCCGCCGCAGGCGCAAGGTCTTCCGCCATGTACGATAGGTAGATGCCCTATCTCACCGCCCCGGTTTTTATACCCACTGTAGGGTCGCCCGTTAATGATCAGGCTGCCGCCGATACCGGTACCAACGGTGATAAACACCACATCGCTACAGCCTGCGGCGGCACCATATAGTTGCTCGCCTGTACCCATCATGTTCACGTCATTATCGATAACAACATCCAGTTGAGTAGCAGAACTAATGATCTGACCAAGATCGACGTTCAAAAACCCGGGCAGGTTGTCGCCACCACCTATAATTACGTTACGATCTACCAACCCGGGAAAACCGATCCCTACGCCAGCAATCTGGCCGGGAACCCGGGCAGCGCATTTTCGAATTGCGGCCAGAATGAGCGCAATGTTTTCGCCCTGCGCATAATTGTTGCTGACCGGAAAACTAAAAGTATATAATAAATTACCTGACCGGTCAACAACGCCGCATTTAAGTGCAGACCCGCCGATATCGATCCCAATCGCATAAGATGTTCTCACTGTTCTATATTTTTCTTCAAAGATCACCGGAGCGCAGCTTAAAGCCTTTAGGTTTCGGTCTTAATTATTTTAATATTGTTCAATGACCCGTTTTTTTGGCCTCTTCCCTACTGAGGTACTCGGTTGGCATACAATCGTAATATTGTTTGAAGGCCGTTGAGAAATAGGACGGCGAATTAAAGCCTGACATATACGCTACCTGGGCAATGTTGTATTGCTTGGTATGCATCAGTTCCACCGCTTTTTTGAAGCGGATACGTTTGATGAAATCTGTCGCCGATTCGCCCGTAATGGCACGCAGTTTCAGATAAAGGTTCGAGCGGCTCATGCCAATCTCGCGGCTAAACTTATCTACAGAAAAATCGGGTTCGGAAAGATTTTCTTCAATAATGGCAATGGACTGTTTCAGGAAAGCTTCGTCCAGCGCATTAAGGGCAATATTCTCAGGCACAATCTCGGTAGAGGTAGAATAGTATTCCTTCAAACGTTTCCGCGACCGCAGGATATTATGCACTTTGGCCTCCAGCAGGCTCATGGAAAAAGGTTTGGTAATATAATCATCTGCCCCTGTTTCCAGCCCTTTGATCTGTTGGCTGGTTTCCGTTTTAGCAGTCAGCAATATGACGGGGATGTGGCAGGTTTGGATATTCTTTTTTACGCGCTTGCACAAGTGCAGGCCGTCCAGTTCCGGCATCATCACATCGCAGATGATCAAGTCTACCATGTGTTCTTCCAGTATTTTGAGCGCTTCAGCACCATCAAAAGCGGTTAACACCTCGTATTGTTCAGTAAATGCGTTTTCGAGATATTCGATAATATCCCGGTTATCATCCACCAGCAACAGGCGTTCGCGGGTGGAATGCGGCTCCTCTTTGGGTTCCACCATATCCTCAGAGATAGTTAGTTGCTCCCAGGCTTCGTCTCCCGCAGGAAGTGACAGGTCATATACCGGCGCAGTGGTTTCCATATCACCCCGGTAACATTTTTCATCAAGCGGTATAGTGACGGTGAACGTGCTGCCTTGCCCATAAGTACTAACTACATTGATCGTCCCGTGGTGAAGTTCCACCAGTTTTTGGGTAAAAGCCAGGCCAACACCCGAACCGAGGTTCATTTCTTCGCCGCTAATTTGGTAAAAACGGTCAAAGATCTTGTCGAGATGGACCGGCTCGATGCCCTTACCGGTATCGCTGATCCGAATAACCGCTTCCTGCTCATTAACAGAAAGTTCGATTTTCACTGCTCCCCCATCGGGCGTATATTTAAAAGCGTTGGACAACAAGTTAAAAAGGATTCGCTCAATGGCATCTTTGTCGAATAACAAGATCAGCCGTGGTTCGCCGGAAATGTACTTAAAGTCGATGTGATGACGATCGGAAAGCGACCGGAAAGAAGTGTAGATCTCGTGCAGGGCGGTCACCAGGTCGCCCTTGCTTACTTTTAATTTACGTGTCCCCTGCTCGGCTTTGCGAAATTCAAACAGCTGATCAACCAGTTGATAAAGCCTTTTGGCATTAAAGAACATGGTTTTGAGCTGCTTGTTCACTTGCTTATCAGGCCCGGGCTTGGTCATCATCTGTTCCAACGGCGCCAGGATCAATGTTAGCGGTGTGCGCAGTTCATGCGATACATTGGTGAAAAAATCCATCTTGATCTGGTTGATCACGGTCACCTTGTTACGTTCCATTCTTTCGTCCTTCAGCTGCTGCAGTGCCCGCAAACGCTCACGAACTATTTTGTAAAATATATAGCCCCCGGTGCTGAGTACGATCACAGCTAAAAGATAAAACCACCAGCTGTTGTACCATGGCGGCAGCACCGTAATCTGCATAGTCCTGACCGCACTGCCCCCTCCGTTAGGGCCCAGTGCTTTAACTTCAAATGTGTAGCTGCCCGGCTGCAGGTTACTGTAGCTGGCTTTAGCAATATTATCAGTTTGCTGCCAGCCGGTATCAAAGCCTTTGAGCCGGTATAAATAGCTGGTACGGTTAGCCGAAATGTAATTAAAACTATTAAAGTAAATGGTGAATTGCCGCTGATCATGCTTAAAACGAAGTTCATGGATTTGATCAATGTACTGGTCCAGTAAACCAGAACCATCGTCGGCAGACACTGGTTTTCCCAGTACATCCAGCCCGGTAAAGGCCACATGGAGGGCCAGCGGATAAGCTTTGATGGCGGCCGGATAGAAATAGGACAGCCCACTGATACCACCAAATAGCATCATCCCATCATGTGATTTATAAGCCGCGTAGGAGTTGAACTGATTGTTCTGCAGCCCGTCACGGATATCAAACCATTGCAGGTTACGGGTATCAGGATTAAAACGGGCAAGCCCCTTATTGGTGGAGATCCACAGGTTACCGTCATCATCCGGCAAAATCCCATATATCGTACCCTTTAAAAAATCAAGCCTTTGCTTTGGCGTTACAAACACCCTTCCTGCTTCATCATAAAGATTAAGCCCATCACGCGTTCCGATCCAGATGCGGTGCTGCTGATCTTCGGCGATGCAGTTGACGACTTCGTTGCTGAGCATGGCACCTGGAAAGCCATTGAACAGTGTTTGATCCGGATAGAATTGATTAACCCCGTTGGTGGTGCCGATCCAGATCCGGTGCTTGCTGTCTTCCATCAGAAACGTAACCTCATCAGATGTCAGCCGCTTACCGCCCGCGTCAATGTATAATTGCCGAAAGGTTTGGCTAACCGGGTCGAACTGATCCAAACCCGAACGGGTACCTACCCAAATCCTAGAACTACGGTCTTTCAGCAGCGCGTATACCATATCACCGGAAAGACCGGCAGGATCGTTATCATGATGCCGAAGCACTTTTACGCTGCCGCTAATCGGGTCCAGGATATTCAGTCCCGCATTATGAGTACCGATCAGTAGCTGTCCTCCCGGCCCAAATTCAATAGCCTTGATATTATTAGAACTCAACCCGCCCCCCCCGCCTTCTACGCTGCTGTAATAACGCATGCCCCCCGTTTTACGGTCCCAGTAATTCAAACCCTTATCATTCGTACCGATCCAGAAATTACCTTTTGCATCTTCCTTAATCGCATCAATAACCTGATCGTTAAGCGAAAGACGGCCGGTGTTTTGATTAAGCAAGTTGAACTTGATATCGTGTGTATGGTAATAATTAACACCACCGTAAAAAGTACCCAGCCACATGCCCTGCTGCTTATCACGGTAAATGCACCTCACAGAATTTTGACTGATGGTGTATGGGATGGTTGCCTGGTGATAATAATTATCAGCTTTACCGGTTTGCGCATCCAAAACCGACAACCCAAGAAACGTGCCTGCCCATATCTTCCCCCCGGCATCCTGCCCTATTGCCCTTACGGTATTATCGGCAATACTCTGCGGATCAGTGGCTAAGTGCAGGTATTGAACGGTGTGATGGTTTTGCGTATCATAACATAGTAAGCCGCTGCCTTCGGTGGCAATCCAGAACCGGCTGCCTTCGATGAACACATCGTTAATTAAAGACCGCTCCTTTGGCAGACCGGCCAATTGGTTAACACCCAAATCTATTTTTTTCAGATCATGGGTCTGTGCTGTCAGGCGGAAAAGCCCCAGGTCGGTGGCAAAATAAAGTTCGCCGTTGAAATTACAGATACGATAAATGTATTTGATCCCCAGGCCGGCATCGCTGAAGTTAAAAGGCTGCATTTTGCCGGATGCCGGATCAAGCACGAAAAGCTCTCCCACACTGCTGCCTGCCCATATCAAATGATCGGGGCCTTCCGCAATAGCCGAGATGGACCAGTCACCGGGTTTACGGGAATGCTGATAGTTCACAAAATTATCGGCGGCATAATCATAGCGGCTGATGCCGCGGTCGCCGCCGATCCATAAACGGCCGGCATGGTCAATAAAACTCGATTTAATAAAACCGGACTGCAGGCTCTTCGGGTCGCCCGCTACGGGGTGGTAAACGCTGAACTTTTCACCGTCATATCGGTTCAATCCTTCCTGGGTACCCAGCCAGATAAAACCCAGCGTATCCTGAACAATGGTATAGACCGTACTTTGCGACAAGCCTTTATCTACAGAAATGGTCCGGAAATTACGCGGCTGCTGCGCCCGTACACCTATCACGAGTGTTAGCCCGAGCAAGGCTGGCCAAATAAATCTTAATGCTGTTCTCATCACTGGTTCACTATTCAAATGTAAGTTACAAAATATGTTATTCATTTACGGGCTGCAGCTCAGGCTTTCCAGCTATTACTGCCGAAGGTATTAGCCGGTGTCCCCGTACAGCGAAATAAAAGATCATTAGGTAGCAGGGGATCAGTACCAGGTAGGCATGGTGTACGCCGAACAGATCAGCCAAGCGACCGTATATCAGCGGGATGACCGCCCCGCCGGCAATGCCCATCACCAGCAGCGAAGACCCGGTGCGGGTATAACTGCCCAACCCGCGAAGGGCCAGCGGCCAAACGGCGGGCCAAACCAACGCGTTGGCCAAACCAAGCAGCGCAATACAAAACACCGAGATATATCCTTGGGTTAGCAACGCCGCCGCCGAGAAAATAAGCCCAAGTATGGCAGATATAGCTAGTGCCCGCTCCTGTTTTAGGTAGCGGGGGATACAAATGATCCCCACAATGTAACCGGCGATCATACTGCACATGGTGCAAGCCGTAAAAAATTTAGCGGTGCTGAGACTGATCCCCTGGCTGGCGCCGTAATTGACGATAGAATCGCCGGCCAGTACTTCCACACCTACATAAGCAAACAGGGTAATTACTCCGACAATTAAATGAGGGAATTGCCAGAGTGTTACTTCAACGCTGCTTTTACTCCCGTCGTTATTTTGATTTGTTTCCACTTCGGGCAGTGACGATAGCCGGATAAACACAGCAAGCGCTAACAATACAAGCATAATAATAATATAGGGCCAAATCACCCGGTGCGCAAGCTGATCAAGCTGTAATTGTTTTTCGGCCGCCCCCATGGCAGCCAACCTGCCGCTCAAACCATCCGCATCTTTCAGTGTAACAGCGCCCAGCACTACCGGCGCTATAGCCCCGGCCAATTTATTGAAAATACCCATCAGGCTGATGCGTTTGGCGGCGCTTTCAATTGGGCCTAATATAGTGATATAGGGATTGGACGCACTTTGAAGTACAGCCAGGCCCGTACCCTGAACAAACAAGCCCAGCAGAAAAAGCGGATAAAACCTGGTCAGGGCGGCCGGGATGAACAGCAGCGCGCCGGCGGCAATAATGAGCAAACCGGCCGACATACCGTTCTTAAAACCGGTTTTTTTGAGCAACTCGGCAGCAGGTATAGCCATTACCAGATAGGCAATATAAAAGGCGAAAGCGACCAGGTAAGATTCCAGGTTATTCAACTGGCAGGCCAGTTTAAGATACGGGATGAGGATGGAGTTAGTCCAGGTGACAAAGCCAAAGGCAAAAAACAGCAGGCTGATGATCAATACAGGCATTAACTGGCGGAAGGGTTTATTCATTTTTAGTAAAAGTTTTAAAACTGCAAGTTATCCTTACAGTAATAAACAGGCTTTAGATATGGGTTTAATTCCTTTAAGATTTGTTGAACGGTTCTTTAATTTTTGAAACGGCCCCGGATAAACAATGGCCTCAACCGGAATGAAAGAGAAAAGGACGGGATCAAAAGCCGTTAAGCGGGCCGGCGGGTAATTTTGGAACAATATCAATCAGCGTATCCCATTTATGGCAAGATTAAATTTACTGGAAGAAACCCGTTACGAAAAGCTGGCGGTAACGGTTTACCCCGATCAGCTTACAGCATCCCAAAAAGTAGCAGCCCGCATTGCCGCACTTATTAAGCGGAAGGAACAAAACAATGAACAGACCGTACTTGGCCTGGCAACAGGTGCTACCCCTATCGGTGTGTATGCAGAGCTGGTGCGGCTGCACCGCGAGGAAGGACTGTCGTTCAAAAATGTGATTACCTTTAACTTGGACGAATATTTTCCAATGCAACCGCAGGCCGCGCAAAGTTATGTGACCTTTATGAACGAAAACCTTTTCGATCACATCGACATTAAAAAAACTAACATCCATATTCCCGACGGCACACTAAAACAGGAATACCTGCAGGCCTACTGTTTTGAATATGAGCAGCAGATCAGCCGGCTCGGGGGCCTGGATCTCCAGCTCCTGGGTATCGGGCGTACCGGGCACATCGGCTTTAACGAACCAGGCTCTGCGCCTAATTCGGGCACACGCCTGGTCACCCTGGACGACCTGACCCGCAGTGACGCTTCCCGCGATTTTGGCGGTAAAGAAAATGTACCGACCAAAGCCATCACCATGGGTATCGGCACAATTTTTAAAGCCCGGGAGATCATACTGATGGCCTGGAGTAAAAAGAAAGCGCCTATTATCAAAAAAGCAGTTGAAGGCGAGATCTCCAGCGAAGTGCCGGCCACCTATCTTCAGCTATCAGACCATGTTGAATTTATACTGGACAGCGATGCTGCCAGCAGCCTTACCCGCTTTGACACTCCATGGCTGGTAAAGGATTGTGTTTGGGAAAACCAGTTGAAAAAGAAAGCGGTGATCTGGCTGGCGGCAACGTTGGGCAAACCCATACTAAAACTGACCGAAGATGATTACAACAATCATGGGATGGCCCAATTAGCCGTAGAACAAGGCCCGGTGTACAACATCAACATTGATATTTTCAACCAGGTGCAACATACCATTACCGGCTGGCCCGGTGGAAAGCCTGACGCCGAGGATACCCAACGCCCGGAACGTGCCCAGCCCGCCAAAAAGCGTTCCCTCATTTTTTCTCCGCATCCTGATGATGATGTGATCTCGATGGGCGGCACGTTCATAAGGCTGGTTGACCAGGGACATGACGTGCATGTAGCTTACCAAACATCCGGTAATACCGCTGTTTGGGATGATGACGTGCTGCGGTTTGTGGAATTTGCGATAGATTTTACCGCCAGCGTTGGCAAGGATAGCAGTGAGTTGAAAAATATATACGACGATATGCGCAAATTCATCGAGGCTAAACAACCAAACCAAACAGACCCGCAGGATATACTGAATGTCAAGGGCTTTATCCGAAAAACCGAAGCCATTGCCGGGGCGCGTTTTGCAGGTTTGCCAGACGACCGTATCCATTTTATGGCTTTGCCTTTTTATGAGACAGGTAAAACCAAAAAGAATTCGGTTGGCGAAGAAGATATTCTTTTAACGATGCAGTTGCTGAACAAGATCAGGCCGCATCAGGTGTTTGCCGCTGGCGATTTTGCCGACCCACACGGCACGCACATCGTTTGTTTTAATATCATTATTCAAGCCCTTCAGCGCTTGAAAGCAACCGAGGAATGGGTAAAAGATTGCTGGTTATGGATGTATCGGGGCGCCTGGCACGAGTTTGCCATCAACGAGATAGAAATGGCCGTTCCTTTATCTCCACAGGAGGTGTTGCGTAAACGTAATGCGATCTTCAAGCACCAGTCACAAAAAGACCGCCCGGTGTTTCCAGGTGATGATGCCCGGGAGTTTTGGGTGCGGGCAGAAGATCGAAACCGCGAAACGGCTTGCCTTTACGATAGCCTGGGGCTTGCCGAGTACGAAGCCATGGAAGCTTTTGTAAGATATCATTATTAGGATACGAGCTTTAAAATAGCAAAAGAAAGCGCTTTGATCAAAGCGCTTTCTTTTTTTGAGATCATTTAGTGGCGATGCGGAATACGTATACCGGCACTTCACATTTCGGCAGCTGCCGGGGCATATCGATAGTCAGCAGACTCTCGCTGCTGCTCCAATGGATCTTTTCCGGACTACCCAAACAAGTGATATTTTTTATCTTTATACCCGCCAGCTTTGTTGAAGACAGCTGCGGTTTTCGCCAACTGCGCGCAAAAAGATAGACCGTTTTATCTTTGGCGTTAAAATAAAGATCGGGCCGGATCTTTTTGCTGCTCACGTCATCGTCTGCCTGCCCCTCCATATCAGGCAGGATATCCTGTCTGATAACAGGTTGCTCGCTGGCCGTGTGCCAGGGATGCGTACCATAGACCGCTTCGCCGTTGATCTTCATCCAGGCCCCGATAGCCGCAAGGTTAGCGCGGCTTTCCGGTGGAAATTCGCCGGTATTGGTAGGCCCAACGTTTAGCAGCAGATTACCGCCCTTGCAAACGATCTCTATTAGGTTTCGCACCAGCAGTTCCGGCGATTTCCAGGCATGATCGTATTTACTATATCCCCACTTACCGCTCATGGTGATGCAGGACTCCCAGGGCTGCAAGTGTATTGCTGTGTCGATCTTCTGTTCCAATACCTGATAATCTCCATCATTGTTGCCTACGCGGCTGTTGATGATACAACCGGGCTGCAGTTTATTGATCAGTGCGCGCAGTTCTTTACTTTCAGCCGGAGTAGTGGCCCCGGCAATATCAAACCATATCACGGCTATCGGGCCATAATTTGACAGCAATTCGGTAACCTGAGGCAGTACTTTCCGGCGAAAATAGCGGTCGAATACTTTAGTGCTGTCATTGGGAAAATCCCAGTTGTTGTTTTTGTAATTGTTAACTGCCAAAGCATCGGGGTCTTCCCAGTCCCAGCCCAGGGAATAATAGAAGCCCAGTTTCATATCGTATTTCTTACAGGCGGTGGCCAGCTCCTTCATCGGGTCACGGGCGAAGGGCGTTGTTTTAACGATATTATAACTGCTTACTTTCGAGGCATACATCGCATATCCTTCATGGTGTTTGGCGGTAATGACGATATATTTCATGCCGGCATTTTTAGCATCCTTTACCCATTGCTCTGCGTTGAACCGTTCAGGGTTATAATCATCGGCAATGTGCTTATAGGTAGTTAACGGGATCTTTTCGCCCCACATCAGGTGTTCATTCGCTTTGGCTGGACGACTATTCCATTCCATTTGGGTGGCGGTATACAACCCCCAATGCAAGAACAGACCAAACTTGGCATCTTTCCACCAGCCGAGTTTATCCTGCGCAAGCAACTTTTGGCTACAGCAGGCAGTCAGGATAAAAAATAAGATCAATTTATTTTTCATATTTGTATGATTAAAGGCTTGTCAACTGTTGATAGTATTTACTGTAAAGCTCCTGTGCGATAGTAATGGCATTCCCCTGCGGGATATCCGCATAGGTTTCCCGGGCGTTCACCCAGGCCCATTCCCAACTTTTTATCCTGTTTTCGAAACCTGCCACATCAAAAGGTTTCCCGGCCTGCATGGCCTGTAGCACCTCCTTGCGGAACTGCTCCCAGCGTGGCCGGTAAAAACCGCGTAACATACCCGACCACTGTCGACAGGCGTATTCATGTAATATACTGTTCTGATCGCCCCAAAGTGTAACCAGGTCGCGGGCATTCCGTTCATAAAGCGCTTTTTCGGCCGACGTGGTTCCCCATTTTTTGGCAGCAGTAAGCCAGGGACCAAGCATCATGGTTTTTTGGGTACCCAGCAAACGGTCCATATCAGTGATAAGATCCAGGAACGCGGCGCTATGTTTTTTGAAACCTGCCAGGTCCCCTTTCCGGTAGTCTGCCGCAAAACGCTGTTGCAACTGGTCGGCATAATTGGCTAATACCTGCCGGGTCACGTCCGTCAGATCATAGCGAAAACCTTCACTATCTTTTAACACCGGTGCAGCCAAGAGCAGTTCCCGCCACGCAGGCAGTAAAGCTTTCGGTTGATAATGCAGCGGCGTAATTGTCCAGCGGGCGCTGGTATCGAATGTTGGCCGGCCCGTAATAATGGACTCCGGGCAATCGCGCATTTTATCTGTTTCGCTGTAAACGGTTTGGCTGAGTACCTTCCAGGCTTTGTTTGCGTGTACATTTTGCCTGCCGTAGCGGCACCAGGTATACTGCTTTAACCAGGCCGTCAATTCAACCGGTTTATCCCGCCATACGTTCTCCAGCATCAGTTGGTAAAGCGCGGGATTTTGTTCGATCCCTTCCGGTGTCAGGCCGATCCCGCTCAACCGGCCCGCGGTAGGCGAATGGAGGGCTGCCGCCGGCCCCGCTGCTACCGTGCGCATCCGCCCAAACATGCCGATATTCCCGCCGAAATTGTGTACCATGCACCAAATCCAGGGCTTGCCGTAATACGCATTGGTCCAGTTCCATACCGGGTGTACTTCGCTGATCAGGTCAAGCAGGATCATCCGATCATTAGGCACAGCATTCAATACCGCTTTGATCTGTGTTTCGTGCCAGAATTTGGGATCGTGATAAAAGAGCCAGCCCTGCATCACCCATTTGGCATCGCGGTCTATATTTTGCATCGATTGGTAGACCTTTTTAGTGATCTTATCCAGGTAGACCGAATCGGTAGAAGGCGGTTCGTTCTCATTAAAAGTATCGGCCGCATAATAATGGTCACTGCCATAGGTTGCGGTCTGTTCTTTCAAAAAGGCTGAACCGATGCGCAGGAACAACGGATCATCCGGGTCAAGCACATATAATTCTTCGGGATGACTGCCCCAGCGGGCAGTTCGTATCTTTGCTTCCGGGAAACGTTGTTTTAGCGCCGCCGGTACATGCCCGGTAAAGGCCGAGAGGATCGGCTTCATTCCCAGTTCCCGTTCACGCTGTAGGATCTGCTTTTCCAGCCGTTCGTGGCTGTCTGACCAGCTTTGAGGCAGCGGCCCGTTCCAGCCATCGAGGTTCCCCATCCACGACCAGGCGAAATAAGCCGGCCCGGTAAAAAAAGCACTTAAGTCTGTATCAGAAAGCCCAAGCTGGTGATAGACCCGGCGCCAAATGGCATCCTGACCAGTGAGTGCCAAGGGCATATTGATTCCGTTCAAAGCCATCCAATCAATCTCCCGCTGCCAGCGGTCCCAGTCCCACCAGGCCATGGAATAGCTGAATGTACAGTAGTTTAAGTAATAACGGTAATGGTAAGGTGTAACATGCCGTTCGACGCCTTTTACCTTCGGCAAAACGGCAGGCAGTTTTAAATTAGAGCCATTCCAGGTGATCTGGCAATGCGCATAATTCGTCAGGTAATACTTGAGTGCCCCGGCGATTGACACCGTATTATTTCCCTTCAATATAATACGACCTTTCCTGCTCTCTAATTCAAAAACATCACTTGTATCAGCTGGTGGTATTATACTAACACTGAAATCCTTGGCCTTATCCCCTAAAACTCTCCGGAGAAAAGCCGCTGATGCGGTAAGTTCTGGACTGTCTTTACTTTGCTGCGCAAAGAGCGGCAGCGAAAGGACGCAAAACACAATAAGTAAAATTTTTGATCGCATATACATGGTCTGTTGGTTTAACACGCAAATTAGTCCAGGATAGAATTACAGGCTTTCGAAATCAGGTTTATTGGTTTTATTTTTGTTGAAAATTATACAGACAAAATATCGGTCGGTCTGGCTGATATTTCATGAGCCCTAAAACGCCAAAGCAGGCATTAGCATACCTGCTTTGGCGCTTACACTTTCAGCATCAATTTAGTTAGGATCGCGGTTATGGATTGATCTGGTAAATCCTGATATTGTCATGGTAAATGATCCTGATAATCACATCACCATTGGCAACGGATTCATCCGGGCGGTATAATCCCCATTTCATATAGCCGAGCACTGCATTTGGATTATCAGGATTCCAGGTCTGGAAATTGCTGATCTGCCACTTCAGGTTATAATCGGTATCGCCGGGCAATTTAGCATACACCTTAATATAGCCTGTGGCCGTGCTTGCCCACAGTACGTCTACCCGGTAATCCATCCATTGATTGATGTAACTGCGGTAATCAGAGACGATGGTTTGCTGCAGGTTGGCATTAGGATCGCGGAAAGCAATAGTGTTACGCTTAGTCATAAAATACCAGGCAGGGTTACCTCCGCCGCCAAGTTTAGACTGAAAGATGATATCGCCGGCCTGAGACATACCGGTGGTCCATGAGGTCCAGTCTTTCAGGTAAACGCTGAATTCATAACGCCTTTCATCACCCGGGTGGTATTGCCCTGCAGTTACCGCGTTGGTTGCGCTTTCACTTCGCCAGTGATCGTCAGAAAAATAAGTGGAATCCCCCAATACTACTTTGTGAGCGATCCCGTAGTTATCGTTCCGTCCGGGCTGAAGCATATAAGCGGCATCGGGTGCTGTGGCGTCGGTTACTTCTAAATTAGTGATACCGGAGTTTAGAGTACCGGTTTCATAATTAACATTAAGCAGCAAGCTGTAAGTAGCTTGCGTTTTGAGTTTAGCTGCTTGGGTTGTTGCTGAAGGTGCAGCCATTGGTACTACTGTCTGTTGTTTATTACAGGCCGAAAAGAACAATGAGGCCGCCAGTATACTACTGACCAGCAAATTACATAAGATGTTGTTTGACTTGTTCATAAGCTGAAAATTTGGTTTATAATGAATGATGCTGATGGGAATAGATATAGCCTATCCCATGCAATGCAAACTACTTCGGCTAATTATAAAAGACTTTTGAAATATGGTTTATTGCTTTAGAATTTGATGAGTGGTTTTCAAAGGCAGTGATGGCTCCTGATAAAAATAAGCTTGAGAGCATATCGAACTCTAAAAAAGTTCCATTGGAGAGCGACTTCAAAATAAACAGACCGAATCTAAAATTAGCCGAAGATTTCCCGGTTAATTATCGAACTTTTTTTGAAAGCCACTAACAATCTGTTGGTTAGTTTATTAATGCAATAAAAAAGGAAACACCTGTAATAAGATGTTTCCTTAAGTGACCGACGACGAAGAGTTTTCGAAAGATTTTTTGCAGGATTTTAAGAACATGGCGGCTTGTGCTGAACGGATCTGCAAAAAAGTCCAAGATATGATGGAAGATAAATCAGTGCCGACATCTTATATTATTGAAAATAAAAAAACACTAAAAAAAGGCCGTAAATAGTTGTTACAAGGTTGTTAATGGGTTAAGCGGATTTTGACAGGGGTATGCACATAAAAAAGCCCTTGCACAGGGGGCTAAAAAAACAGTTATACAAAACTTATTAAAATTGAACAATGCCTGAATAACAAAACATCAATTTATGAAATATGACCTAAAACTTAATACTTTTCTGGAAATACAGACAAACGGAGCCTTGTACTACCATAAGGAACCAACGTAATCGTTTCAACTTCATTTCCTACTTTAAACTTCTTTAATTCGGGCAATTCGGGTGTGTAGCGGCCATCAGTTAGCTGCCAATCCAATACTTTATTTGCAGGTATTCTAATGATTATTGGTGATTGACCTGGATCTAATGGATAGGTCATCTTCTTTGTTTCAATTATCTTAATTTTAGTGGATAAATTTTTTTGATTAACAGCTAATGCATAGTTCCATGAAGCAGCAGGCCGGATATCTAATGCAGGAAAAGCAGGATTAAGCGATTTTTTGCCATTCAAATTGGCATAAGTGGCTGTATCCACTTTAACTTTTTCGGCAATTGCATAGGCAAATAATATTGGCCCCCTTTCTACAGCTATTCCCCATTTGTCCCAATTGACCAATTTTGTACTCATTGGTAAATGCACATTAATACGGTCGCCCTTTTGGAACCTGCGTTTAATGGTAACAAAAGTTCCAGGTAATAACTTTCCTCTATAAGGTTTGTTATTAATAGTTACGGAGGCAGTGATGCACCAGGCCGGTATGCGAAAAGTAAATGGCAAATCCACCGGATTTGGAGTGTCAAATCCGAAACTTATCTGATCAGAAAAAGGATAATTGGTTTGTTCATGAATAGTAAGCGTTTTGGTTCCGTTGTCAAGCGCGATTTTTTCTACTGATGGTCCATACAATGCCGCAACGGGGCCTCCTTCATTATTGCGCATCCACATACGGGCAACATAGTTAGGCATAAAACGATGTACATTGCCTGCACAACATTCTGTTTCATGACATGGCCAATACGCCATCCAGGTAGTTCCATGTTTGTATTTGTTTTGATTGGAATTACCTGTCGCAATCACCTGGTTAACACTGGAAAAATATTGAAGATTTTTAAAGTCTTTAGATACTGCTCCGGGACCTGCATTAAATACAGCTTTTTCAATGTGATCTGCCCAGCTAGCATCTCCTGTTGCCATTAGTAGATATCCTACAGCCCAGGTATAATCTGTAATATCACAAGTTTCATGACTATTCAGAGGATCCTTCCCGGATAAAAACTCATTTGAACTAGGCACGCCATCCGGTAACATGTGGTCGCGGTCAAGCTTTTTCATAGCATTGACAGCAGCATCTAAATATATTTTTTTACCAGTACAAGCATATAAAATCGCTGGAAGCTTTGCCATCTCCATATATGTCACGCCATGAAGTATCGTTACATCTTCAGAAAAACAACCCTTCATATTTAGTTCAAAACCACCGATATTGTAGGCTTTTTCAGCAAGTTCAAGAAGTTTTTCGTCTTTCGTTTTGTCATATGTCCAAAGCATTCCCTCAATGTTGACAATAGCACGTTGTGCGTTTCCTACTTCTGCTGGTGTATAACTTAAATAGTGTTTGTGCAAGGCTTCTATAATTCGTGGGTTGCGGGTAGCCATATATTCAGCCTGCATAGCACGAAAGAATACAGCAATTGGCCACTGGTTACTAAATAAATCAGGCCCAAGCCGTCCATTTTTTTGAGGATGGTCCAAGGTGTAATTAATGCCGTCACGGCCTTTTTTTATTAAGCTGCTGTCCTGCAATAAGTATCCTAAACGAAGTAGGCCATCAGTGTAATAGGCCGTTTGCTCATACCGCCACCAGTTATCACCATGATTATTAGCCTGACGTTCAATAACGCCACCCCACAGGCAGGTATTAAACGGGTATGATAAAACCTCCGGATGACCTGTAAGTCCTGATCTTTGTCGATTTAAAAATTCACGCAGCCAGCCTTCTGGTTTACAAGTAGTAATATCAGTTTCCTGGAATTTTTCAAAACGGAAATAGGGTTCAGAAATTTTGGAAATAGCTGGGCTTGTATATTTAACAGCAAAAATGCTGATATATGCTATAGTACAGATTGATAAAAGAAGAAATAATTTTTTCATGTATTTTTTATATTAGGTGATAGCTTTTAGCCATATAGGTTAGTTGCGGCAATTGTTGTTGTATTATTCCTCTTTTATTCCATATTGAGCTAAAACATCTGTAGGTACACCCGCCCACGTTCCAGGCGCATTACCCATATACCCGATATCATCAATTCCCATTTTTGTTGTATAGAATCCCGAAGCGGTCAGTTCTCGCATGCGATTAAAAAAGATCACCCCTTGTTGCATCTCGGGTTTAGCTTTTAAAGGATAGGCTATCTCATCAATTATCGTCAGTTGCTGAGCTTTAGTTATAGACACAAAACTTTTATTGTAACGATTTAAACATTGCATATCCAACCATTTTAAACCGCCACGCATTGGCATTTGATGAGCAGGTATGTCTTTCACTATAAATTCGATAAATGCGGGAACTTTAGCATCAGATGCACTTCCTGATTTCCAATCGCGGGGAATAATGATATCCGCCAACACGGTTATCGTAGCCATTTCATGTGCATCAAAAAAATGCTCGCCTTTTATTTTTTTATCCCTCGCTGTCTCAAATGGCTCTCTACCCGGCTCTGCCGGCAAAGGACCAGGTAAAGTTTTAGTATGATCCGGCGTAAAGGATTCTAATAATAATCCGGTAGCTAATGCTCCAAAACCTATAGTTTTCAACGATTCTCTTCTATTCATAATTGATATATTATGATTTAATATTCAGTTTCTTCTTTTGGGCAAGAATATATTCGGAAGTGCGCATAGCAAGAGCTAAAATTGTCCATGTTGGGTTCTTATCGCTTTGTTGTACGAACGGAGATGCATCTACAACAAAAAGATTTTCACAATCGTGAGCCTGACAATATTTATTTAAAGCTGATTTTTTAGGGTCATTCCCCATACGGATAGTTCCAACTTCATGAATAGTTTGCCCGGGAGCTAACAACCCATAATTTTTTTCGGGCCCTGGGATTTCAGAAGTAAGTATAGCTCCTGTTTCATGTAAAATTTCCTGAAAGGTTTCAACGGCATGTTTAGCTTGTTTGATTTCTGTATCCGCCCATTTGTAATTGAAGCGCAATACAGGAATACCAAATTTGTCAACTACTCCTGGATCAATCTCACAATAATTGTCTTCACGGGCTATGGCTACGCCACGGCTTGCCATACTAATATGCGTACCATAAAAACGCCTGTAATCTTCTTTTAACGACGCACCATATCCTCCGGCATCTTTCATAGCACCATCCTTTCCCGGAACCTGCCCATTCATTTTAAGAAGATCTCTTCCAAATCCATAAGTTGGCATATCCATACCACCGCCATATTCGATATGATAACCCCTTGGAAAATCTAATTTTTTATTATCAAGCCACCATGGCGAATAAATATGGACACTGCCCAAACCATCTTCGTTATACCTTTTGCGATCCATTAACTGTGGTAAAAATCCAGATAATCCGGTCGCCGTAGAGTCATGTAGGTATTTACCTACCACTCCGCTGCTATTGGCCAAACCAGCGGAATGAATGGAGGATTTAGAATTAAGGAGTATTCTTGCCGATTCGCATGTGCTGGCCCCAAGAATTACCACAGAGGCTTTAACTTCATGCTCCTGCATGTCATTTTTGCTAACGTAAGAGACACCGGTTGCCAATCCATTCTGACCTGTCAATACCTTCCGTACCATGGCATTGGTAATTATTTTAAGGTTACCCGTTTTCATTGCAGGTATAACCAAGCAGGATGACGATGAAAAATCCCCATATATTTTGCAGCTCCTTCCACATTGGCCGCAATAGAAACAAGCACTGCGCTCATCGTTCCCAGGAAGTTTTTGTGTAAGTACCGATCCACGCCCTGGAATAACCTTAACTCCCGCTTTTGTCACGCCCCTTTTAATCAGGTGTTCATTCAAACGGAGTTTGGGTGGAGGCAGAAAAATTCCATCCGGATCATTTTCAAGACCTTCCATTGATCCATATACGCCAATTAAACGATCTACTTTATCATAAAAAGGTTTAATATCATCATATGTAATTGGCCAATCCTCACTAATGCCATCTAAATGATGACTTTTGAAGTCATTTGGCCCCATTCTTAATGAAATGCGTCCCCAATGATTAGTGCGCCCGCCCAACATACGCGACCGAAACCAACCAAATTTGGTATCAGCTTTAGTGGTATAAGGTTCTCCCTCAATTCGATACCCTCCATATGATGCATCAAAATCGCCAAAGGGTCTATTAGTAGGCGCACCCCTTCTAATAGATTCCCAAGGCCACTTCAATTGATGCGAATCGACCGCAGGATCAAAAAACGGTCCCGCTTCAACCAGTAATACTTTTAAACCTGCATGAGCCAAAACATAAGCAGCCATCCCTCCACCGGCCCCAGACCCGACAATGACGGCATCATAAATTGTAGAACTTTTTTTAATCTGAAAATCGCTCATAAATAAAATAGGCTATTGTCTAAACCCATTTCAATACCATCATTGTTTTGATGTTATTGAGTCGGTAGAAACTGTATATATGTTCCTTTTACAGTATACATCCCCCAAAAGAAATCCGCTTTTAGAATTAATAACTGGCAACTGCCGGAGGACTTCTTAATCATCATAAGGGGATGGGCTGATGGCGGTCCAGCCACCATCAATTACTAGGCTTTGCCCTGTAATATGCCGTGCTTTTGGTGACACTAAAAATACTGCCGCATTGGCTATATCAGATGGATAGGCTGGGCGCCCCAAGGGGGTAATTGTAGACCACTTATTTTCGTATTGCGGATCTTCCTTTGTTCTTTCCGTTAAAGTCGCTCCCGGGGCTATAGTATTTACAGTAATCCGATGATCGGACAGCTCAATTACCAAATTTTTTGCGAGCAATTCCAAAGCGGCCTTCGTCATACCGTAGACAGCAAGATTTTTATGAGCCTGATGTCCTGTTACTGAAGACATAAACAAGATACTACCTCCAGTATTCTGCTTTTTCATTTGTTTTGCAGCAGCTTGAGCCAGAAAAAAACTACCACCCAAGTTTGTATGTAAAACATTATAAAAATTTTCCGGAGTATATTCTAAAAAATCGCCAAAAAGCGTGATGCCAGCATTTGCAATAACAGTGGTTAGGTTCCCAAATCTCTCTACTGCTGTTTCCACCATGTAATGAATAAAATCAATATCAGCAGCATCTCCAGCTAACCCATAAACGTTACCAAATTCTTCGTTAATGCTGGCGCAAGCATCATCGGTCAACTGAACGCTAATGTCATTTAATAAAACCTTGGCTCCGTTAGCCGCCAGTTGACGACAAATTTCGAGCCCGATCCCTTGACCAGCCCCTGTTACAATAACCACTTGCTGGCTTAACTCGTTTGTAATTTGACACATTTCCGTTTTACAATTATTTAATGAGAATCCCGGGCGACCTCGCTTCCAGAACTACCTTTCAAAAAGTCCAGGTCAGCCCCTTGACTAGCTTGTTCTACATGTTGTATATACATGCTTACGTATCCACGCTCTGTCAATGGTGCTAAAGGTTTCCATTGCAGCTTCCTTTTGGTTAGGTCTTCCTCAGGAACATGCAGGTTAAGTTTCCGATTGAGTACATCCAATTCTATCACATCGCCAGTTTCTATAACGGCAAAATTGCCTCCTGTTGCCGCCTCTGGAGAAACATGCAAGATGACTGTTCCAAATCCTGTTCCACTCATTCTTCCGTCAGAAATTCGTACCATGTCCCTAACGCCTTTGGCAAGTAATTTTGATGGCAATCCCATATTACCTACCTCGGGCATTCCGGGATAACCTTTTGGACCAACATTTTTCAAAACCAGTATGCTATTTTCGTCTACTTCCAGGTTGGGATCGTCGATTAAAGCATTGTAACTTTCAATGTTTTCGAACACTACCGCTTTACCCATATGTTGCATTAACTGGCCGCTTGCTGCTGAAGGTTTCATTACTGCCCCCTGTTCACAAATATTACCTTTCAATACAACTATTCCTGACGTTTTACAAAACGGATCACTTATTGAAGAAACCACATCTTTGTTATAACAAATTGATCGTTCAGAATTTTCATTAATTGTTTTTCCATTTACTGTTAAGCAATCTAAATGCAGATGTTCCTTTAATTCATTGATGACAACAGGCAATCCCCCCGCATAATATAAATCTTCCATGAAGTATTTTCCGGAAGGCTGTAAGTTTGCGATCAGTGGTATTTTTGAAGAGAGTTGATCAAAATCAGCTAATGTTAACGGAATACCGATCCTTCCGGCAATAGCCATTAAATGAATTACAAAATTGGTGGAGCCACCTACAGCGGCATTAATCATAATTGCGTTTTCAAAAGCTCTACGGGAAAGAATATCCGATATGCATCGGTTTTGCTTTGTCATATCCACAATTTGTCGGCCGGATAACTGCGCGATAACTTTCCTGGCCGCGTCAGAAGCGGGAATGGCGGCGTTTCCGGGTAATGAGAGTCCCAAACCCTCTACCATACAAGCCATAGAAGATGCTGTGCCCATTACAGCACAGTGGCCTTCACTTCGGCACATTCCGGCCTCGGCCAGCATTAGCTCTTCATCGCTCATCCTGCCACTACGATACTCTTCACTAAAACGCCACAGATCACTTGTGCCAATATTCTGGCCAAGATATTTCCCGGTTAACATTGGCCCGCCAGATACTACAATAGTTGGAATATTTACACTACATGCCCCCATAACCAGGGAGGGCGTAGTTTTATCACATCCGCATAATAACACCACGCCATCTATAGGGTTAGCACGAATAGATTCCTCTACATCCATACTTACCAGATTACGGTATAACATAGCGGTTGGTTTGATAAGCGTTTCGCCCAAGGACATCACGGGAAATTCAACGGGATATCCTCCAGCTTCTAACACGCCTCGTTTTACAAATTCAGCCAACTCTCTGAAATGAGAGTTGCAGGGTGTTAATTCCGACCAGGTATTACAAATACCAATAATCGGTTTTCCTGCTAACTCATCAGCAGGAATACCCTGTTTTTTCATCCAGGCCCGGTAGATAAAGCCGTCTTTACCATCCTTTCCAAACCAGTTTCTACTTCTTAGCATTGGCATATTTTATTTGTTTTCCAAATTTGTTTGCGGGTATACCCTTTATGCCAGGTTTAGCAACGAATACACTTCCGCTTAATGGATATTTATTTATTTCCTCCTTGCTTAGCCCTTGCCTCGCCGTGGTAATAATTAGGTATTCCAGGTCTATTCCACCAAAAACACAAGACGTAACCAGCGGAACCGGAACTTCGATTTTGGCAAGTAATTGTCCATTGACAGGATTCCAGCAACAAACACTAAAGCCACCATGATTAGCAATCCATAGCATTCCATTTTCATCACGTGTCATTCCATCCGGCAAACCCATGTCTTCCGGGATTTCAATAACTCTTTCTTTGTTACTGATCCCTGCATTGTCTTCATTAAAGAGATAGCTTGTTACACACCTTGTTATACTGTCTATGTGATATAGTTTTTGATAATCTAACGACCATTCTATCCCATTTGGGATCGTCAATTGGTCTGCTTTTTTGCTTAACTTAAGATCAGTATCTACACAGTAAAGCGAACCTGCTCCTGCTTTACACGTGATATCCATAGTTCCAATCCAAAGTCTACCTTGATTATCACATTTACCATCGTTACAGCGCTGTGTATAATGCTCTTTTTCAATATCCAGTAACCAAATAAGCTCCTTTGTCGCTATATCAAATTTTGCAAGCCCTCCTTGCAATCCTAAAATGACATCCCCATTCCAACTCGTTACGATCATGCTAAGGCGATAGGGAATTGAAACTATCTCTTTTTTCTTCGTTAACCAATGATAAATACCCAGGTGTTTCCTCTCAATGTCTACCCATAAAAAACAATTAAGTTCATCTAACCAGTAAGGGCTTTCTGATAATTGCCCATCTGTTTTAATTAAAAGAAGAGCGTTCAGCCTATACATTTCACAGTCATCAATGTCGGCGGTTAACTTACTGCAAATATTTTCTTCAAAAATTCTACACCATTTTTTGCTATGCTTTCTTGCGACAGTTCAGTTTGCCTCCAGATAGCCGCGGCACGTGCAATTACTTTTACGTCGGGCGTAAATGACTCTATGACTATGCTGCCTTTGTAGTTTATGCTTTTTAGCGCATGTACTATTCCTAACCAGTTAATATGATCATTACCAGGAGTTCCTCTGTCACACCCACAGGCGTGGAAATGCCCCAAATATGATCCAGCTTTTAAAATCGCCTGGGACTGGTCCTTTTCTTCAATATTCATATGAAACGTATCCAGGTGCAAACAAAGGGCCGGACTATCAACATCTTTAACCATTTTTAAACCTTGATCAACAGTATTAATAAAGTCTGTTTCGAAACGATTTAGCGGTTCTATCGCTAATCTTATATTCCGTTCTTCGGCATACCTTGATAAGGTTTTTAAATGCTTCGTTACCGTTTTCCACTGTTCCAGATACTCATCTGCGGGAACCATATCTGCCCGACCCACAGACGAATAAAGTGGCCCAGCCAAAATAGTTGCACCAAGAACAACCATTTTATCCATCAGGCCTTTTAAATAAGCAAGTGCATTAAGCTGATGTTCAAGTGTTCCCCTCAAATCAAGAACAGGCGAAAGTGCGGCACAAACCACATGACATTTCAGTTCATGACGGTCCAACTCCGCCTTAACAAATTGCGGATCAATATCATCAGGGTTCTCTATAGCAATTTCTACAGAATCGAAACCCCATTCTTTAAACTGTTTAAACAGATGAACCGAATGATTGGTGAAAGGGGAAGTAAACAAAAATGTATTAATGCCAAAATTCATAGAGTAGATTTAATATGGTTGTGTTGATCGTAACTAATTATTTAGCCTTTGGACAGGGTTTGTCATCTAAATTCAATTTCAATTCCGTTGTTGTCGGAGTAGGAGATACCAATCCGTTAGCAGGAATTTTGACTTGAGCTACCCAGGCAATGCCGTTGAGAACAAGTTTGCGAAAGTTATCATTTGCCCAATTTTCATGATAATGGCTTCCGGTAAAACCGAAGCCGCGTCCGCCATCCGGCCGCTTGCTTGCCCATGCTGTAATTTGAGGTTTACCTGCTTCAGCACGAACAAATGCATTATTTTCATGCGGCCCATCTTTCCGGTCTAAAGTAGAAGCGGGTGGAATTGCCATTAAAAGCGGAGTAATTCCCTGCATATTTTGACGGAAACGCATATGGTAATACCATTCGTCTTTTATAGAAAATGGCTTAACCCCACGGGTTACAGCATGTTTAGGTATAGTATTGTATTCTGCTGTCCACATTGGGTTTACCGACCAGTTAGTTTCAAAATAACCACCAAGCCAGTCTAAAAAATAATTTGCTCCAGGCCCCATCGGTATTTCCACAGCATAATGCAGGCAAACAAAACCAACTCCTTTTTTCATTAAAGTATTCACCTGTTCAAGATGCGGCAATACCATGTGGGATGGGCCTCCATCCACATACATTACAATGGCGGACACATTATCGAAAGCACTTTCATCAACTGGCCAACTTGCGCGGTATACAACCGTTTCAAATTTACCAGGCATACTTTTATTTAATGCGTCAGCTAACAGCATACAAGCTGCATACCCTTCATGTTCGCCAGGGCCATGGCTACATTTTCCGGCTATAAATACAACCTTTTTTTTATTGGACACAGCAAAACTGCTCAACGTAATTAGGCACAATAAAAAAATACTAAAAATAGATCTTAACATAGCCTGGCTGTTACAATATGATTTAATAAACTTCCGTAAGCATATCATTCAACTATCCAGATGGATATCGAACATTACCCTTTTATCTTAATGTCTTTTGAACTAAGCATAGCCCCCAAAGTGAGTTATCAAAAACTGAATAAGCCACCAAGTTGTTGACTCTATAGCTTAATGATTTTTCTGTATTTATCCACTGAATAACCCATACCCATCGTGCCATGATATAGAGGGGCAATAAATACAAAACCATAAGGTTTATATAAAGTAGCGCATGACGGATTATTTTCTTTGAAGAGTTTATATTCGGACCATAATGCATCATATTTCCTGATGGACTCTGCTAGTTTGGCTTTGTCATATTTACCAGTTTGGTCGCCGGTATAGCCTAAAGCCATAATATTCCATCCTTCAGCCATTATCTTATACAAAAGTAGGCCATACATGGAGGATACTTTAAGATAATTCTGATCTTGTTGATTAGTCATCTTTACCTGTGAGCTCAGTTGCACTATTTTTTGCCATATTTTAACGGCATCATATTTTTCATCAACCGCCTTTTGCAACAAGCCTTGTTGGTATAATTTAAAGAATGCATTTTGTAAAATGGATTCTGCAGAATACGATGCAGTATCCTTACCTATACCACCCAAAAACTCGTCTCTTGTCCACCAAACCCATTTCTTTTCATAAGGAAGCTTGGCTGTTGCTTGCCCTCGTAGCACTGCCTGAGCAGATAAAAGGCATAATTCCCTGAACTTTGCTCTGGAGTTTCCTGTAATTCCATTTTCTTTCATGAAATCATTAAAAACATCCTCTTCAGTTTTAGTAGTATTCGCAGCCCAATGACTTATTACATATGCATTTAACTTACACCACAACTCGTTGTTAATATACGGGCCAACCCAGCCTCCGCCCCGGGACCATGACCATACACCTTTAAAATTGGGGCTTTTCTTAATGTCATTAAGGCATTTAGGCCCTGTAGGGGAGTTTGGTCCAGAATACTCTTCAAAGCCATTAATCACACCGTTCATTACATAATTAGGATATGCGCCTTTGCCTTCATACTCACGCTGGCATTGTACTTCTACAATTTGGCTATGATTACCAATAGACAAAGTGGGATTAAAATCATAAGTCCGCCTATAATCTCCGCGTGTGTGTTTTATTGAAAATACAAGATTGGGGTGAGGTTTAATTCTGTCGGTAACACTTAAATAATAATCCGGATTTTCATGCATCCCTCCAAATGACCATGTTCGGTAAAAAACCATTTTATTGCGTTTAACACATACTTCTTCCCTTAACAAATTGATTAGTTTAACATGGCTTTCCGGCCCATTTGTAATTGGGTTATTGCCGGTATGGTAAGGAACATTATTTAAGTAAGTTTCTCCAGTTCTAATGACCAGGCCATCTAAATCGGGGAAAGTGTCAAATATTTCGTTAAGCATGATTCGATGTATTTCAATCGTTTTGGGGCGCTCAAAGGAAATGTTTCCTTTAGCGTCGCAAATCTCATCATGATACATTTCGACCAATTTTTTTGGAAGTACAATTATGTCTGTAAAATAGTATATTTTGATTCCCGCCTGATGGGCAAGTTTAATATTTTGACGAACCCTGTCTGCTGCCGTCAACACCCATGCCCGCTCTTTTGAGCCTTCCGGAAATATTTTTGGATTTAATTTATCAAAAGTTATTGCGGCATGTACAAATGTGAAATCAGCAATCACTTGACCGCTATAACCATTTTCTTTCAGATAAGCAGGGTTGTTAAAGATGGTCTTTGTTAAAGGCTCGCCAGGATTATTTTGAACCATGTCGAGAATATAATGACCATCTTTTTGTTGACTCATCGCTTGATCAAAACAAGCGTTTAAGATGATTAGAAGGTAAAGTATTTTTTTTAGCATGTTTTCATGATTAGAGATTTGTCTTTTTTATCAACGTATAAGTGTGCTGCACAGGCTTGTTGGATAGATATATTTTTTGATGGATATCTGCGAGTTGCATTTCAAAATTGCTTTGTTGTGGTTTATTTGTTAGATAATCTTTAAACTGCGCCATGAAATAGCTTGAATTTTTAAATCTTTCTCTTTTGGCATCTAACGCCGCTGTAACTTTATTCATATCTTTCAAATCGGCTACAGACAAATCGGCTAAAACGTAATGTTCTAAAAACTTCAAACTGGTTAATGTGGCCTCAACATCTCTGTATTTTCGACACAAGTTTAATAATGTCAAACTTTGGCTATATTGTGGCGTCTGAACGTTAGTGGCTAAATTTACGCCTCGTTTTAACTCGGCGTCATTAAATGAGGCTACATGACTGGTATCAATAATCAAGTCATAATCGCCTTTTTCTAATTTGGTTACCTTAAGTATTTCCTGATTAAAGTTTTTTGTAAAGGGCACAAGCGCCAATGCCGGAGAGGCATCTTTAATTGCAGGAAACGGCAAACTATTTTCGATACATGAAAAGGTCACCCCATTTTTATTATACTTAACATCAGAAACTATACAATTCCTGGAATCATTGCTACTACGAGTTTTATTATTTACAGCGATTGTGGAAACGTTTTGTGGTGCCCCTGTTGATTTGAGAAATTCGTAAGTCATAATGAAATGCCCTACCGGACCCGGATGAACTCTATCGTGGCCAGTTATAGTTGCAGATGAATCCTTTAATTGTACCTGTGTATTTATTTCGTTCATTAAGCTATAATAGTCGATTGTTAAAAGCTGATATTTATCTGCAAGCTTTTGAATATAATCTGCGCATATTTTAAGTGCATCATTTACCCCGTAATAGTTCTCAACGTTTGTTTTAGCCGTCTGATCATAAATCGTGGGTTTTTCTAAAATTACTTTGCTATTGCTTTGTAATAGTTTCTCTACGATGGTTTCCAGATTTTTCTTGTACACATCTATAGCCGCTTGACGCTGTTGAATAATATTAGACTCCGATGTTCTGGTTGATTTATACAGATCCCTGGTAACATCATTCATACCCAGCATAACAACGCACCAAGTAGGGCGATGCACAAAAACATCATCATTTAATCTGTTCAGTACAGATTTGGTTACATCGCCCGAGATGCCACAATTATAAAACCAGACATTTTTCTGTGGAAAGCGCGTAGCGTAATAAAGAAAAATATTATTGAAAAATTCACCATTACTTGTAATGCTATTCCCAACAAAACATATTTTATCTCCATCGTTAAAGACGGGGCTTGATAATTTTTGTGCGTTAGCACAATAGTTTAATACGCTTGCTAATACAAGCAACTTTATTTTTAATTTCATAATGATGGATACAAGGGTTTAAACCGATTACCAACATATTTTACCATCGGCTAAGACTGTTTAATGTTGGGTTTAGAATTATTTGATATGGTTTAGGCTATTTCGCTTAATGATAAATGTTCATTCAACTAACCATTTATTTCACAACAGGCAAAGGCGGCTCCCAATTATCAGTACGGAATGGTGAAGCTAGTAACCCATCTTTGTTATATAGATTTCCGGGGGGATTATCTGCCCAATTATATCTTACAGCTACCGGGTCAGTAATTCCGTCAGCTGAAACGATTACATCATTACCTTCAACAATTGCTTTTGCCCATACAAATTGCTGATCAGCACCTGCTATTCCGAAGCCTTTAAGGTCAGTACCCGGTTGTAAAGTTCCGGTAGTTAATCCGCTTCCTATATTGCTGAAGCTTAGTCTGATTTTGTTACCGTCTTTTTTCATTGACTTAAACAGGGGGCCGGAAAAAACAAGATTTTCGCCATATGCTATCCGTCGTGCTATTAATGATAGGCGTAAAGCTACATCCTGCTTATTTCTTGGATGAATGTTATTTCCTTCTCCGATATCTGTAATTACAGCCATGCCAGTTTTAGGCAACGAAAGCGCTTTTAACTGTCCTTCGCGTATCCATGGCCATAGACCTTCAGACGGCGTTAATGCTGGGGGGTGAAAGTTTGCAATCTGCACGAAAAGAAATGGAAAATCTCCTTGATTCCAGTTATTTCGCCAGTCTTTAATCATCAGGGGAAATAATTGTTTATACATAACTGCATCACTGATATTATTGGCATTACTTTCACCTTGATACCATATAACCCCTCTAATACCATAGGGCACAATTGGTGCAATCATAGCATTGTATAAGTTCCCTGGAGCATAAAATCCACCTTCCGGCGGTGTCGGGACTTGTGGAATGGGGCGTGAAGGTTTAGGTTGAACGGGTGGAATTTGGCCTTTTGCTTTAGCCTGAGCAACCTCAGTTGCCCATTGTTTAGTTATTGCTTCATAGGGTTTGCCAACCTCTTCGTTCCACTGTTTCAGCGCATCATTGTAAGCGATTATCTTTTGTGGATAGGATACTTTTGCTTCGTCTAAGTGATCGATCAAATCCTGATGCCTGGTGATGTAGTTAACGAAGGTAGGTTCTTGTTTTATCCCGTTAATGCTTGTCCATGCCTGTGCCGGCGTCCCACCTACGTAAGCACCAATTATCCCGACTGGACATTGCTGATGAAGGCGTATTTGCGTTGCAAAATAATACCCGACAGCTGAGAAACCGTGTGACGCCCACAAATCATTCTTCAGCATCTGAGGAGTACAAACAATCCATTTACCGTTGAATGATCCAGCCGGTACGGGAGCGATATCATTCTGTGGTAGCAATTTAAAGTCCATCGGAACGAAAAAGAGATGAATGAGGGTGTCCGTTGCTTTTTCTATAGCTTCGGGGCCATGTAACTCTTTTTGTATGGGAAATTCCATATTTGACTGGCCCGATGCAACCCATACATCGCCAATTAAAATATTTTTAATAATTAATTGTTCTTGGATACCCTTAATAACCATTTCATACGGACCGCCTGCTTTATATGAATTCAGTTTTACAACCCATTTACCGTCATTATCTGCTATGGTATTAAATAATTTATTTTGAAAAACTACTTGAATTTTTTCTCCGGCATTCGCCCAACCCCATATCGGCGCTTTCATTTTTTGTTGCAATACCATATTATCCCCAAATATGGCTGGTAGCTTAATAGCCGCACTTGAAAATTCATAATTCATTAAAAACAGCAAGCAACAACTCGCCATTCTTAAAAATCTCATTCTATTTCTCATTAATACTTTGACTTCTGATATTATACGTTTAAAATCGGGATTTGAATAAGAGCAATACTTATCTGCTCTCACTGTTATAATGATGTCCTTAACAGGAGCCATATCCCCCAAGAAAAATTCAATTTTAGTCGACAATTATAAAAGCTGATATTATTAAGGCTTTGTAAATCTTAATCATGTAAACCTTCCCCTCTTAATCACAGTTTTAATAATATGTTTTCAAGCCATGTTGAGGCAAGAGCCGGCCAGATTTGGGCTGCGCGGTTACCCTTTCTGATGCCGTAAGCATGTTTACCTTCGGTTAGTAAGTGCATTTCTACAGGTATTTTAGCATTTCTTAATGCACTTGTCATTACTATAGAATTATTGCCAAACGGATCATCTTCTGTTTGAAAAATAAACATGGGTGGGGTATGAGCATCTATATGAAGTTCGGGACTAAGGGTTTTATTAGGACCTTCATCTAAAAAAGCAGGATATATCAGTAAGGCAAAAGCCGGCCGAAAGGGCAAGCTATCGATTACATCAACCACCGGATATTTTTTGTCCTGAGCTGTGCTTAACCTGGCGCATAAACTCGCACCGGCTGAAAACCCAATAACGCCTAATTTCTGCGCGTTGATATGAAATCTATTTTTTTGTGAGCGAATAAGTACCATCGCGCGCTGAATATCCTGTAATGCTCCCTCTCTTTTATCCGGAACACGATACTGAAGTACGAAAGCAGTATAACCCAAGCTGTTGAGCCATTTAGCAATTTCAGTTCCTTCGATATCCATGGCCAACACGCCATAGCCACCGCCGGGACAAACCAAAATACCAGGACGTTCCTTTTTATCTGTCCCTGCTTCAAATACAAGAAGCGCCGGGTCGGTAACGTTGCTTAATCGTTCAATATTTTTGCTGGTATCAGCCAGTTTTTGTGGTGCGTGTTTACCTTCCTTCTCGCCAGGCACTACCCCTGGCCATAGTGTCAAAATTGATGTTTGCGCATCTGCACGAGTTTCCATCAAAAGGAAACTGACCACCACTATTACAAATCGAGGTGAAAACATCTTCATATCAAATCCATTATATAGCAAAATTTCACTTACCTGAGATGATCATACTTGAAACCGTAACCGGCCTTGAATCAGATACACTTGCAAACCAATCAATGTTATTACCAGCCTCAGGTGGTAGTATAGCATAATACGATCCATCATCTGCTTTAACGGCATCAACACTTAGCCAGTTCCTTTTAGTCCAGTCTGTAATTTTGGCGCTAAAAAAAACTTTCGCTTCAGTTATAGGGGAGCTACTTTTTACGGCAAATCTGATATGTAAACTGTTTTTATCGCTGGATGAATGATTAATGGCATCCTTTTTCGGTTCTATTTGCGCAGCCTTATCAATCTTCGGAAAAGGTTCTCCTATTCCCTTTAAATAATAATTAAACCAGGTAAGTTCCATCTCGAGCCATCCTGGCCGGTTGGTTGATTTTGTTATTGACCCTCCGGGAACTGGAATTTTATGATTAGCATTAGGAGCGAACAAATGATTAACGGGACCTTTCATAGCATTCAATGTGGCCATAACTGCCGGAGGATAAAAAAAATTATCATCAGCAGCGGCGGCTATGAAAAATGGAGTTTTAACTTTTTCAATTCTTCTGCCAGCATCCAAGTATTGCAGCCACAACTCTTTTTCAGGATCTGGCATAGCATTAAGTTCACGCAGGAAGGAAGATCCACGGTCATAAAAACCAGAGCCAAAGACCGAAAAAGACGCATGTATGTAACGGCCAGTAATACCGGTTAGCATAGTCGTAAGATATCCTCCCCAAGATACCCCCACTACGCCGATATGAGCTTTATTTACATCAGCTTGATCGCGTAAAAGATATAATCCCTGTATGGCCGAAAGCACCCCATCAAAAACAGTACTTGCTGTTATATCGGGGTTTGCGGTAAATCTATGTTGTCCATACGGATATTTTTTCCAATGGCCTTCGGAAAGTGGGGCTTTTTCTGGAAACGCAATGCCCGGTTCATCTAATGCCACCACTACATACCCTTGTGCGGCCCATTTAATTGCTTTATCTACCTCGGCAAATCCACCACCTCCATGCAATACTAACAAGCCCGGATATTTACCTGGTTTTGTGGGGCGAACTATTGCTGCAAAAATATTAGATGCGATGACATCTTGATCGATTTTTACATCCCGAGAATGAAAAAGCACTTTTCTAATTATTACACTATCGTTTGTTTCGGTACCGAGTTCTTTGACTATAACTGGAGGATTACCATTTAGATAGGGAAGAAACGGATCTTGAGCAAAAATTGATTTACTAAAAACTATTAAGAGTAACGCTATAAATAACGACTTGAAGGGCTTGTTGTAAAAAACGGTAATTCTCATTGTTTTATATTGAGATATTGATTGATGCTTATTTACTTTTTCTTTATCTGATGAATCCATGTAGAAGCTGAATATAAACTATCGCTCCAGGCGGAATTTTTATCTGTAATGGTTGCGTACCAATCAACCTCATTTTTAAAGGCCGCATTAGGAATACTGGCCGTAAACCGTTGTCCAGCTACTGATGCCGGAACCTGCTTCCATTCACGTTGCGTCCATAATAATTCAGGATTACTATAAAATACATTGACCTTTGCCATATTACCTGCATTTATGGGTTTTAGAACAACATCAAGTTGCCCTTTTTTATTCAATTTAGCCCGAACGACTATTAACTCAGGTAATGGAGGCCCATACTTTTTAAGGTAATAATTAAAAAATTCCATCATCCTCCAACTGCCGGGATAGTTTATTTTGTGATTGTCATTAGGGGAATATAAAACACTGGTATGTCCTTTTATGCTTGAAAGCGTAGCCTGTACAGCCATCCACGACCAATGCCTGTCATTTGAGGCCGTAATGATATAATAAGGTTTGGTAATATTAGCTGCACGCATTCCCGGATCAAGATATTTTACCCATTCTGACTTTTCTGCGGCAGGGAGTTTTTCAATATTCGGTTTTTCATTCGCTCCAGCTAAAAAGTTACCGGTACCAAACACAGACCATGTTGCAGCAACATCATTATTCACCAACGTTGATAACATTGTGGCTACGTAGCCCCCCCAGGAGCCACCTGCAATTCCCATTCTGGTGGTATCTACATCGGGTTGAGACCGTAACAAATAGAATGCCTGAATAGATGCCGCTACAGCTGAAAATAAAGCGCTATGCGTAACATCCGGTTTGGCTGTAATCATAGGTAGTTTTGGCCAGGCGCCCTCTTTGTTATTTTTAACCTCGTCGGCAACGCCCGGGATATCAAGTACTAAACTGACGTAACCTTGTTTAGCAAAATTCTCGGCTACATCAAGATCCGCTTTACCTCCGCCACCATGTAACCTAATCACAGCCGGGTACTTGCCGGGTTCGGCAGGATAGGCGATAGCAGCAAACACCTTAATGACTTTAACTCCGCTATCTGTCATTAAAGATCTTGAACGAAAGACAAGTTTGCGCAGACGGATTCCATTTGGAAGTTTTTCAAAGCCATGATCAATAATTATTTCCGGCGGTTTTTTAGTAAGATAAGGTTGAAACGGATCATTAGATATTTGTTGCGCATTTGATGGCAAGGTCGTTACTGCACTTAAAAATAAAATCAAACACCTTAAGCTTAATAAATTATACTGCCTGTTAAAATATTCTTTCATATTTAATTTAATACTAATGTTTTTTGTTCCAGCGGCTTTAGGTAATTAGTTACCCATATTTCAGGCTTTATCTTTTGAAGTCCATCTTCGCCGCCGATAAGGATCACTTCTATCTTTTTATTTAACATTTCGGAGGCCACAGGGAAATAGAAAGTATAATTGCCGGGTTTAGTTTCATAGTGCTCCCAATTGTTATATAAAAAAGACGGGCTTCTATCAGTAGGACTTATCAACTGATCGCCAATCTTTAAAACTGAAAAAACCTTATCGCTCTTATACTTTCCGGGTACAGCCAATGCGAGATAACTGCCATTACCCGCTTCGGTAAGTGTTATGTTATTCCTCCACGCAATTTTCGGTGTATCAAAATTCTCAGGGAAAAGATTAGATGCGCGCCAACCGTTTCGAAGAACAGGTCGGCCTTTTACAAAGCCCTTGATTTCGGCCACCTTAATTGGGGCAACGTCAATTTTCAAATAGCGGAATTCTTTTTCCCCGGTTATTGAGATATTAACCATATCCGCATCTTTACTGACAAGCACTGGTGTCCACGATTTTAAATCAACAGAAACAAAAGCTCTTCCCGGCTTATAATCGTTAGAAACACCATATAAAACAATTTTATCCAGAGATTTAATACCTCCAATGTCTAATCTTAAAGCCCCCATTGGAACATCACTTCCTGGAAATAAATGAGCGTTCCCCTTAAAACTGGTTGATAGATTATTATCAAAGGCAAACTTATCCCAAACACCTAAATCTATAAAAACGCTGTCTTTAAAAAAGGCATCTCGCGCCGCATTAACAGCCGAGAACTTACTTGGACCAGCCCGTTTCAATGAGCGCACTTCCAATGCGTTATTGTCATTTGCGAAGCAAAGTGCTTCATAAAAATTATTGGCTTGTTGAGGGATTTCACTGATTTCAAGGTTGGCTAATTTTCGGTGAAAGGCTTCCTTAAGCGCTTTCCCCGGGAATGAAATATCAAGACCTTTATTCAAAACAAGGTTGGCTGGCTTCCCGTCTAAAGTAGCTGTAGAGAATTTTCTATCTCCACTCTGAATACTTAATCTAGCCTTTGTTCCGGGCATTCCAACGATGTTAATTTTCAGTGGTTTTCCTTTGACATCCTGAATGACTTGATAGTCTGCACCTTTAATAAGATATCCATCATTTTTAGCTGAAACTATAAATAAAGCCGACCGAAACGGCATGACTTCAACTGTTACCTTATTTCCAGAGTTATAAGTACCAATAAATGATCCGACAGGATGGAACTGAGTAACAGTAAGTTTTTTCCTGGTGTTTATACCAATGGTCGAATCAAGGTCAATAGTTATTCGCTTAGTTTCCCAACTTAGGTTTCTTAAACTAATAATGCGAGTTTCATTATTTCCCCTTGACACGGCCTTAAAACCGTAGCTGGCAGGTAACTGTTTTCCATTGACCAATATGTCATCATATTTACGGTGCAAATTATAGATGGCCGCCAATTTAGGGTATTCATCATCTCGTAATAGCCAAGGGTTTCCATAGATTTCTGGAGACATGATTAAACTTCTGTTAAATCCTTGCAAAATGAGGTCGTCATCCCAATAATCTATACAAGAAGAAATACAAACACCATGGTCTTCTGCCAGTCTTGACATTTCTGGAGGAAGTCCACGACTCATATTTCCTTGCCTGTGATGTATTGCAGTAGTGTCATTAAAACTGAGGGCATCGATATAGGTTTCTTTATCCTCCCATAAAAATGTTGTAGTATATTTCCGGGCTGCCTCACTAAGGTTAATCCTGTGATTTAATAAGATCAGATCCGGGCTATATTTCCTCGCCTCCTCCATTGCTTTGATAAAATAGGGCTCCTTTTCAGGTCGAAGCATACTGCAGCATGCATCCATTTTAAACAATTTCATCTTATAATCCCGGCATAGGCTGACCAACAGATCAATGCGCTTCTGAGCATCTTCAGCCGTATTGCCAAAGCCATCCACTCCAAGCCATAAGCCTAACCTGCAATCAAAAGAAGATGCCTTTTTGTAAATATTGGACAAGCCGTGGGGATAGGCGTTAGTAAACCAAGGAGAGTTCAAGTCTCCATAAGCAGGTCGTCCGGGTATTGTTTTACACCGGGGCCCATTATCAAAAACTCCTGCATCTAACATAAATATATCCAGTTTCATTCCATAGGCCTGGTTTAGCCATTTAAAGAAGTCCAATCCCGTTAGTGCTTTAGTTTCATTAGAGCCACGCCAATTGCGGTTAACCCAATCAAAATACATTGCAACGGATGGTGTTTTATTGTCAGCACCGGGGAATACTTTCTTTATTGATTGCCCATGCAGGCTGAAAACAGTTAACAGTAAAGAAAAGCAGGCAATAGCCTGCTTTTTCTTCATCATTGATAAGGGTAATAGCATCATAGGTATAAATTCATTCTGATTGATATGCAATTAAATTAAGCTCAAAAATCTACCTGATTAATTCAAAGGCTTCAAAATAAATCTGAACGATTGGTAATTGGCTTGCGTCTGTAGCCGTTAGTGTACCGGAAGACACCCCTGCCCAATAAAACCTGAAATTTGGCATATAGGAAGGATCAATATCTGCCAGGACATCTCCTGTTGCACCAACTACCCCCGAATGTCTTCCTATTTCCGCTATACGAGTTCCTGTGAATTTTAGATCTATTGTTTGCGTAAATGTTCCTGTAGAATAGGATACCAGTTTTAGCAATGCATTGGCATCTATGCCGGTGTAGGCTTTAATAACATTTACCACAAGCCGGCACGGGTAGCCGAACGCACTCCTGATATTTAATGAATTTCCCTGTACAATATCCTGTTCGGTAAGCAGAATGCGTTTTAAATCATGAGCCGGCGTATTCTCTCTGTACTGGATTTGTGGAAATAGGTCTTCGCTCAAAAACAACTGGTAATTATTAGCATTAGAGCCTACTTTATGTTGCCTGCCTTCAACAGATACTCTTCTGACATATATGAACTTAAATGCATCGGCTGCTACTGGTACTTGTGAGAAATCACCAACTATTCCTACATTTAAACTATCGTAATCATAAACTCGTGTTACAATAAATCTTTTATTAGTGCTGGTATAGCCAATGCTCCCGGGCAGCACTTGCCTGCCATTTTTAGCTGCGATCCAATTAGTCTTGGTTACCAATACCAGCGTATTGCTAACCACGGTATCAACTGTTAAAATGGTATTATTGGATTGAGCAATCAGTGCTCTTCGGGTAGGCAAACTGCAATTCCAGACATTTGTTCCTAATCTTACATGTTCCACACCTTTATTCTGTCCAATAAATACCAGTGCCAGGGTTGAACCGAACGCTGTAGTTGAAAACGTGCAATTATCAATGTCAAGATACCGTGGGCTGATATTAAATTGTCCGGAAAACGTACAACCAAGAAACTGTAAAAAATTGACCCCACCACCATTCACGACATCAACAAACGATGTATTCCTAAATACCAGTTGATCTATTAATTTATCTGGTTCACAGGCTTGGGTAAACTGGCATTGATCAAAAAGCAGGTTTTTACCCTGTCCCGGATACACCGACGTACAATTAACATTATATAATTTTGCCTGGATATAACCATAAACAGATAACCGTCCATTTCTAAGCGGTGCGCTAGGACTTATCCATCCGTTAAATGGAACCAAATTCAAATCTCTGATAACCAAGTCCTCAACAGCCGTAAAATTACTTCTTGAACAACTAATTATTCGCGGAGCGCCACCAATACCACCGCCTGCCAAGTTTTCTGGCCACCCCGCGTCATACTCATAATTCAATGCCCTATCGAAGGTTACTACTCCCGTTGCAGGATCGGCACTTACTACTTTTACATAATCATAATATCTTGGGTCAGGTGGAAAACCCGGAACATTTTCATGGTCAAAGCCCCACACTACAGCCCAAGTTCCAGGCGTATAATTCGCAGCATCAGAATGCGTAGTTGTTGTTATCGATGTAGCCCCCGATGAGGAGGTACTAACAGTTGAATCTATACGATGTCCATAAAAATAGGGGGTAGCCACACTCCCCTGATAATAGGTATTATCAAACGTATCAAATACAGATGGCATATTTAAGGTTTGAAGATTGAAGTTATATCCGTTAGGGTCTGAGGCCCCGCGTGTACACATAATATTAGCACCATTACCAACTACTTCAACAGATTTTATGCCGGCAAGCCAATTGTTAAAATAAGTCATATAGGTCCCCGATTGCAGGACTATCTGTAAAGATTTATTAGTTAAAGACCGACCGTAATTGTTGATCTTAGTAAAGGCATTCGTGCTATCCGTACCGTAAGTAAATGGCGTATTGGCAGCCGTTGTAGTGGCGGCAACAGCTAAGGTAATTTGTGTGCTTGAAGTAAATGCGCTGATACTTGTGGTTAATGTTAACCCTGTTGCTGCTGCACCCACAATATAAATGGTTTTACCCACATCTTTAGCAGAAAAATTAGCGGAAGAGCAGGTCAGCACCGCTGAACCAGCTGTCACATTACCGTTGGGAAGGGACACAACATCGGCCTTACCACCCCAATAGCGAATGTCAGCAAATTCAAATTGTCGTTCCCACCAACCTGTTGAATCAGCTGTACTATAAACTATGATGCCTCCATCAGCTGCTGGCCTTGGGCCATACACAGCGATGGTTTTCCATATAAAATTGCCGCCTCCGCCATCTCCTACTACGCTAAAGCCGGAGGTTACTGAAACGGTGTCAACGGTGACTCCGGAAGTTGTCGTTAAATCCTGTACGGTGTTGTTTGATTGAATCATGTTACTATAGATTTATGGTTTAAAATGGTTTGATAGACAAGTTTTTAAAATAGCTGTATAGTTTATAGCCAAGAGGAACGGGGCTACTTATATGTTCTTAAAACATGGGGCTTCCCCTAAAAGGAATAGATATTTTTATGGATTTTTATAAATAATAGGGAAAGAGCTTATAGAGAACCTTATGGTTTAGTTATTAAAATCCTTTATTTTCTGCGCTTCTAATACCGATACCGTGTGGTCAAACGCGTCAGTAACAGCCGGGTTGATAATAGCCAGGTTTATCCAGGTTTTATCCCCATATACACCCGCCTGGGTGTAATCAAAAGGCTTGAATTTGATTTTTGAAACGACGGATTTTTTTTTCAGGCGAAAGTCTAAAGCATCCGGATCAACAAACCCCGGTTCGGCAATGATGGAATGGCTGTCTTTACCTGTAGTTACCCATTCTTTGAAAGGAGTATCTACTATGCTAATAGCCTTTTGACGGGTATCCCAATAACAATTATAATCGGATTTGAAATTCGCTTTATCCCACCTGATACCCGCCAATTCTCCTTGTTTAAAATAGATAATGTTATTGGTGAATGTAAAGGAATTATGTGCTTCAACTTTTGTGGCTTCTAATTGGGTGCGTAGCTGATTAGCAAATATGTTGTTTCTGATAATATTTTCTTTACCGTAATGCTGATGGAAGGCTCCGCTTTTACAAGCATAAACGAGGTTGTTTTCCATTATGATCCCTGTAGAGCCTGCATCAGTATACAATCCCCAGCCACCATACGTATAGGCATAAACGTGATGAATAACATTATTGCTGACAGATGTACCTTCGGACGAGCCTAACGTATAAACACCTCCCATATCGCTCAGTTCTCCCCATCCTAAATGATGAATATGGTTAAATTCTATTTTATTACGCTTTGCAACACTGGTTCCATATCCCCATACCCATCCCACCGAAACGCCAGAATATTTAAAGTCGCATATTTCATTATGAGTCAGCTCATTATTGTAAGCATTGAATATGGCTACGGCTACAGCGCACGGAAAAACGTAGCCTCCCGAACGGATAATGTTATTGTCAATTAATATATTGTTCGTTACATCAGCACCATCGGTTAGTTTTATTTCACCAATTTTTATCGCTCCAGCTCCTAAATCGTGTAAATAACAATGCTCAACATGACTGTTATGACAATCTGTATTAAACCAGATAGCATTAGAGCCAGTATGTGCTATTTCACAATTCAAAAACTTGATATGTTGTGCGTAGTTCACCATAATGGAGGCGTCAACGGATGCGGCAGCCTGCATAGGTTCGTTACCTGTCTCAGGCATATGGTAGCCTGTTACCTGAAAGGATAAATTTTCAAAACGTATATTTTCTATCTTTTTGTTTTTGGTCCCGCTCATTAAAATAAAATGATCATTAACCGGGGCCAAACAATTAATATTGGTCAGTGTCTCTCCAGGCTTAGGCACGTAGTATAAATAGCCGGTATTTTCCAAATACCATTCTCCAAGTGTATCTAACGCTGGTTTTACATTCTCAATGGTGAAGCGTGTCATAGCGTCAAGCTTGTTCCAGTATTTCATTCCTTGTCCAACAATGTAAAACGCCGAATCTGCAACGCTAAACTTTATCGCTTTTTTTCGGGTATTGTCCCAGTTATGATAGAAAGTAAAAACAGCTTTATTTAATTCTTCTTTGGATAGCTTTTTTAATAAAGCTAATTGCTCCGGGTGAAGAACGATTTTCTGCACAGCTAATTCAGGCCTTTTATCCCCTCCTTGTTGGACAACAAATTCTTGCACGCTTTTGGGATGAAAGAAACCAGTGTTGGGATATTTGGCTCTTGTAGCGCGGTTTCCATTAATATATAATTGCTCAAAATTCCATCCAAACCGGGCTACTACTGGGACGTAAGCTTTCCACAGTTTGTCATTTACTTTTTGAAATCCTTTTATTTGGACACCACCATAAAATACAGGATGCGTCCCAGCCTCTGCCGTGTAAACAATCGGGGCATTATCTGTCCCACTATCCTCTTCTGTTAATATCAAGGGGTCAGCCATAAAATAAGAGCCGTCCATGATAATAACTTTAATAGCATCAGTTATATTCTTCTTTCTTAATTCCCTGATATGATTTCTTGCTCCAAGTAAAGAAGCCAGGGGTTTAATTCGGGTACCAGAATCATGATCATTCCCCGATGGCGAAATGAAAATATCTATGGAGAATGCATTTAGTGTTGTTAGCAGTAATACAGATAGAATACAGAAAGTCTTATTTTTCATATTTGGTTGCTATTTTTAAGGACTTGGCAACATCATTTATGATTAATTCTGTCAACATAGTTTTGAATAAAGCCTGCTATATATGCGGCTTGTAATGCCCGGGCTGGTTCTTTATAATGAACGTGGTCTTGAAACTGCCCATTCCCTAATTGTCGAGTAAAACTGAATAGGTCAATTTCCGGAACACTATTCTTCTTACATATTTCATCCGCTATCTGATTATATTTATCTACGTCTACGGCATATCTCAAAAAGCCGGTGGATGGGTTGACATGCCTGTTATGAATGGAATCGACAACTGGTGTTGTTCTAACCCAAATCAGTTTAATTTCTCTATCATTAAGCATTTTAACAATCGTGGTAAGGTTATCTCTGTATTCCTTTTCATCGACTTCCATTTTACCATTGGGTGGGTTATGTTTAATGTCATGCAGACCACAATTTAGAAGCAGATAATCAGGTTTAAAGTTGGGATCTTTAAATTTAGTTTTAAGAAATTCCACTACCATATGACTATTACCACTGTTACCGCCAACTGGTACATCTAAATTTTTTGCAGTTTCTCCATTGTCTTTTTTACTGTCAACAATAAAATGGCCTTCCAGATATTTTTTTAAAAAAGGACCGTAGTGGAATGAAATACTGTCTCCTATTACAAAAAGAGTTGGCAAAGGGGGAATAGCCGAAAAAAATATCGGACTAATTATTAAAAGCAGCGCTATAAATTTGATTCTCATTTGTTTATTGAATTACGGCCGGCCATATAAGTTACCAGTTATTTATATGTGACTTCTATAGACCTCAGCCCCCAAATGCAATAGTGATATTTAGATTAGTTTCGCTCATTAAATTGGACTGATCTTAATCCAGGACTTTTTAATATGTCTGGTCATCACTTAAGTATCTGTAACAAGTAATCAATTTGATCCTACTCAATTCAAATAATCTTAAATACCCACACAGGCTCTCCGCTAGTTTCCCTTCGCACTTTTTCAGGAATAGTTACAAGAATACTTTTTCCTGACTTTCTCCATTTGAGGGGATGTTTTACACCTAATAAGGTTACAAAGGACGTTTTAGGTAATGAGGATATAGGTATGGTCACGTGTTCTAAAAGCTCTTTCTCCATTTGACCTGGTAAATAAGAAATATATTGCGTTTTCGCATTTAAACTAAATGCCCACTTATCCTGGCGATATGGAGGAATAGGTTTGGTATTAAATATGGACTCTCCGTTAACCTTCATCCATTTTGCAATTTCATCCAGCCTTTGGTAAGCCTCCTGATGCCAATCTCCATCGGGCCCGGGGCCAATATTCAATAGTAGATTTCCATTCTTTGCAACAATATCAACCAATGTTTGAATTAATTCCCGTGAAGTTTTATAGCTCTCATTTGGAATATATGACCATGATTTGCCCATTGTTAAGCAAGTTTCCCATGGATCGGCTATATAATGATCGGGGATGTTTTGTTCGGGTGTAAGATAATTTTCGTTTTCAGGCGTACCACGTTCAACTACAATTAAACCGGGTTGTTCCTTCCTTACCTTATCGATTGTTGGCGTAATATCAATTGCCTGGTTTTGTCGGGATGCCTTAACCCAACCGCCGTCTATCCAAAGAATATCTATCGGGCCATAGCCTGTCATTAATTCTTCAATCTGGTTGAAAGTAAAATTGCAGAACTTCTGCCAGCGATCAGGATATTTCTTCGGGTCGTAATTTGCATTTCGGTCTTTTGGCGGGAAATATGGCCACCAGAAATATTCAGAGTGCCAGTCAGGTTTAGAGAAGTAAGCACCGACCATAAAATCCTCTTTACGGAAGGCATTAAAAATTTCCTTCGTGACATTAGCACGTGGGTTAACAGAGAAGGGGGTCTTAGAACTGGTTATTTTATAATCAGTTTGCTTGGTATCAAACATGCAAAAGCCATCATGGTGTTTGGTTGTAAAAACCATGTATTTCATTCCAGCGGCTTTGGCCGCGTCTGCCCATTTTTCCGGATTAAAATGTATAGGGTTAAAGGTTGTTTGCAGGTTTTCATAGGCTTTTTTATAGTTATACCAATCAGAAGCATATGGCCCTGTACGTTTAGTCAAATCAATATCTTCTGGATCTAAGGCCCATGATTCTACTACACCCCATTGACTGTAAATTCCCCAATGCATAAAAAGGCCAAATTTCAAATCTTTCCAGCGATTCAGTTTAGCCAGTACCAACTTATCTTTAGGGGCAATGTATACTTTGTCGCTGTTAACCGGTTGACTAATCTTTACAGGTTTAACTATTTCCTGTCCCATGGTAAACCCAGCAACAAAAAGAAACCCAAACCCAACTAGTAATTTATTTTTCATTTTATAGAGTGTGACATAGCCAAGGGCTTTTGATACACAGAGGTGACAGCTATCTGGTGAGATGTTGTGACACAAGTATAAATCAAGCCCGGCCTGATGGTTAAAAGGCTGTAGCTACTACTTCTTTATGTAAATTATCGGATACAAAAAATAGCGTGGTACATTGTTATTTTGTACCACGCTTATTTGGATGTGCATTATGGAGTTATCGTTAGCGATACTGTTTTAACAACTTCTTTTTCTCCATATACGTTGTTTGTTGAACCTAAAAAGGTAGCTGTATAAGTACCAGCTGTATTGTATTTATAGGTGTAGGCTGGGAGTAAACTTGTAAAATCTTTAATTGAGACACCAAAATCAGGCGTTATGGTTTTGAGGTTTACTCCGGAAGAAACCACCCAATCTTCATTGTCGGCAGAATTGACAGCACCTCCGTTAATCAGTAATTGAGAAGCCGAAACTGTCCATTTAGCTGCGGGATTTTTTACATCAATGGCAAGCCATCCAGGTGCACTTATATTTGCAAACAATGGAAATATAGTACCATCAGTTAAAACGTTATTTAAAACAAAATTGGTAATTGTCCATTGTCGTTGAGCGCTCGTCGCCGATTGTTGCCCGGTATATTTAAATGCTAAAAAAACCCTTTCTGCGCCTGCAAAATCAGATAGATCTATGTCACCAGAAGCTACGTTTGCAGTGCCCGCAGATAAATTAGCTTTACTTGTAATATCAGTCCAGGTGGCGGCGGCAATTCCGCTTGGGCTATACGTACCATTAAAATCGCTCGATACCAATATTGCAAGGCTGTTAACTTGTGTGCCATTTTGCGCAGAGGTCACAAATTTCAAAATAGGTTTACCATCCGCCTTAACACGATCTATATTCTCGTATTTTTTTCCTGCCTCACCAGAAAAAAACACTAACAGATCCGGGTTACCCGATATATTAAAGTTTATAGCTTCGCCTACTTTATAGGTGGCTTTTGCGGTTGTTACGTCGAAAGTTGGTTCTTCAACCTCGTGCTTATTGCAAGCTTGGATAGCTAAAAAACTCACCAATGCTACAATTATATAAAGATGATTTCTCATGATTTCTTTTTAATAAATTTTTAAAATCCTGGGTTTTGAGTCAAAAGTGGTACCAATGTAATTTCGCGCTGAGGGATTGGAAACAGGTTATAATTGTCATTGATATTAGTTCCGGCTACAGCAGCGGTTTGATAAGCCGCCGGGGCATTTAATTTAATATCATTTGAAACTGCCTGAACCGATGAAACAAGCATTCCCCATCTTATTAAATCGTTACGGCGTAGCCCTTCAAAACATAATTCCCTTAGTCTTTCATCCTGTATAGCTTGTCTTAAGGAATTTTTGTCAGCTATTTGTACCGAAGATAAAAGTTCATCATTTACTTGTGAAATTGTTGCCGTGGCTGTCGCTCCTGATCCGCCACCACCAGTAATGGTAACAGTAGGTGTCGAGGTATAAAACTTTCCATAAGATACAATTGAAATTGAACTTACTTTTCCACTTGTTAAATTGGCAACGGCGGTGGCTTGCGTTGTAGCGCCGCCACCTGTGACTGTTACTGTCGGTGCCGTTGTATAACCAGTGCCGCCATTTGTTACATTAACAGTTTTTATGGTTTGTCCGTTCAGGTCCTTAGCATACGCGCGTTTCCTAACCATATTTACATATTGATAGGCATTGTTCGGTCCATTAACTTCATTCTCTGCCTCTGCTGCCATCAATAAAACATCTGAGTAACGGAGAACCGGAAAATTTGTGGGGGTATAGTTGGCTACTTTTGCTGCAGTCAATTCATATTCTCTTCGGAATTTTCCTATACGTCTTTCGTAGATCTGACTAGGTGTCCAATAAACTTTAGTTAAAGTATTGTTGCCAAGGTAGGAATAGGAGGCAATACACCAATCCCGTCTCGCATCATTTGGCTCATATTTATTAAATTGAGAGCCCATAGCTCCAGCTGCTCCACCGGAATAACCATTCGCTATATTACTTTGAGTGATGCTATAGTAAGAACTTCCAATAGCTCCTTGCTTAGCCTTGACGTCACCTACACCTGTCGTATAAAATTCCACTTCCCAGATACTTTCTTTAATATCATATTTATCCTGGATCAGATTGATAAATATCTGTTGATAATCTGGGTTTAAAGAATGTAATCCCGATTGAATCAACTTGGTCGACCACTTTAATGACTCAGCGTATTTTGATGGATCATTATTTGGATAACCGGCCCAGTATAAATAAACTCTGGCTAATATGCCCTGAACGGCAGATTTTGTTATCCTACCACTACCTGTTGCACCATAATAACTTATCGGTCTTACTAAAGACTCAGCTTCTATCATGTCCTTCACAATTTGGGCGTATACTTCTTTAGCCGGAGTGCGCGGGTAATTAATATCATTAACAGATGCGGTCGGTGTTAATTTTAGTGGGACATCGCCCCAGTTACTTACAAGAAGAAAGTAATAATATGCTCTTAAAAATTCAGCCTGGCCTTTTACCGCATCGCGTGAAGCCTGATCCATATCTTGAGGCTTGTCTATGTTAGCTAAAAGATTATTGGCAATTTCTATTCCATTATAAAGCGTTCTCCATAAATTGGCAATATCCGCATAACTAGAATTGTAATCGAATTTTTGAGAAATGTTTACTGTATTACTTAGGATAACAGCTTCGTCAACACAGTTAAAATTTGTAAACAGTGAACTGCCAAACTCTTGATACATGTTTCCTCTGCTAAGGTTATAATATACACCGTTTAATGCAGCATCCATCTCCTTCGCATTATTATACCAGGTAGCACTGGAAATAAAATCTGTCGGTTTCGTATCTAAAGCTTTTTTGCAAGAAAAAACAGTTATTGATATTATTAATATCAAACATTTGAAATATATCTTTTTCATAATTACCTTTTTATAATGTAACATTAAACCCAAAAACCATGGTGAAAGCCCTCGGATAAGGAGAGTAGTCAAAGCCTGGCGTTAGTGCTCCATCCCTTACAGAAACTTCAGGATCTAAACCCGAATACTTGGTCCATGTATATAAATTTTGTGTGGATACGTAAATTCTGGCTGACTTAACATTAATGTGTTTTAACAAGCTATTTGGCAGGCTATATCCTAATGAAATGGTTTTCAACCGTATAAAAGAACCGTCTTCAACGATATTACTTGCCAGATAATTGGCTCCATAACCACCACGTACCGGAATTGTAGTATTAGTATTGGTTGGTGACCATCTGTTAGCATAGGTAGCAAACATGTTGGTATTTGCGGGATAAATAGCCCTACCTTCGAATGTTACACGATTGGCATTAATAATCTGATTACCTTGGGTAAACTGTAAAAATACACTTAGGTCGAATCCCTTATATTGGAAATTGTTGTTAAGCCCTCCGATAAAATTCGGGTTGGGATCTCCAACTATGGTTAAATCTGAAGTGTTAATTACTCCATCATGATTTAAATCTTTATATTTAATATAACCAGGTTGAATGGTGGCACGATTGGTTCCGTTTGTAGGTTCGCTGGCCTTAAGAACGTAGGTTCCGTTTGATAGCTTGTCAAAATCACTATATTGATAGAGCCCATCAAATAAAAGACCATAAAATTGAGCAATAGGATGTCCGATCTTTGCAATATAAGATGGGTTTGTAGCAAACACACTGCTTACTGTGGAGCTTAAAACTTGCTGGCCTTGTGTAAGTGCTAATACTTTATTTCTATTAAATGATATGTTAAAACTGGAGTTCCATTGAAGCTTTGACGTAGGAGCAAGATTAATTGTATTCAGGCTAAGCTCAATCCCACTATTAGAAACTTTCCCGATGTTTTTAAATGCAGCGTCATACCCCGTTAACTGGGGCAGAGTGGCATTTAACAACAGGTCGCTTGTGATTTTATTATAATAATCACCTACAAAAGTGATCCGATTTTGTAATAAACTCAAATCTAGCCCTATATTAAATTGCCTGGTTGTTTCCCATCTCAAATCAGCATTTGCTAAATTGCTAGGTACTGCGCCAGGTTTTGGTACTGCATTTCCAAAAGAAGCACCATAAGCCGGCGCAAAAAATATTTTTGAATATGCTGCAAAATCACCAACCCTGTTATTACCAGTTGCCCCGTAGCTTACCCGTATTTTAGCATCTGAAATTACTTTTTTGAATCCCTTCATAAAGCGCTCATCACTTATCCGATAAGCGAAAGCACCCGAAGGGAAATATCCCCAACGGTGACCTACAGCGAATTTAGAAGATCCGTCAGCCCGCATGGAAAGCGTTAACAGATATTTGGATTTATAGCTGTAATTAATCCGCGCCATGAATGATTGTAATAACCATTCGCTGCTTCCCGCCTGTATCGTACTTGGAACCCCTTCATCCAAACCACTTAAGCCTAATGATTCGTTAGGGAGTTGTATAGCTGAAGCGCCGTATAATGACGATTTATCTTTTTGCGTACTATAAAGGGCCAGCACATTTAAATTATGATATTTATTAAAGCTTTTTGTATAGGTCAATGTGTTTTCGTTAGAATAATCATAAACCTCTGATGATAAAGTACTGCCGTTAATTCCCAATCCCAATGGATTGTCAGGACTGCCTGAGCGTGTTAATGAGTTATTAAAAGACAGGTTCCGGCCATTGCTTTTATTCATGCCCTCAGTAACCCTAAGTTTAAGGTTTGGCGTAAATGAATATTCAGCGTACCCGTTTACATAAAAACTATTGGACAAAGCCTTTCTCAACTCATTTTCCGCCTGTATTAACGGGTTTACCCGATAAATATCAGTTAATGAAACTGTTGGATCAAATAAGGCTTCACTGATGTCTACATTACTAACGACATTTTGTACGGGGCGATAGGCCCACACATTATACATAAAAGAAGTAGTTGTATAACCTCCGTTGGCATTAACAACCGTACCGTAACTATTAACGTCTCCATAATTGGCGGTTAGCCCGACCTTAAATTTGTCACTTACCGTTTGGTCCAATGTTACCCGCCCTTGATACCTTTTAATACCTGAATTGATAATTACACCGTTCTGATTGATATATGATCCGGAAATAGAATAGCGGCTTTTTGCAGTACCTCCCGAAATTGACAAATTGTGATTTTCCATTATTGAAGTTTGGAATATCCGGCTATTCCAATCTATTCCCGCGATATTTTTATAAGTGTCCAGCGTAGTGTCTGGCGATAGATAATTGGCGGCGCCAAGAATCGGATCAATTTCCAATTGCAGTTTTACAAACTCGTACGGACTTAGCAATGGCATTTTTTTTGTAACTTTCTGAATACCATAAGAACCATTATAGTTTATTACAGGATTACCTTGAGTTCCTCTTTTGGTAGTTATAATAATTACACCATTTGCACCTCTGGCACCATAAATTGCGGTTGCAGATGCATCTTTTAAAACATTTATAGATTCAATATCAGCAGGATTTATTGCATTATTATTATTGTTTTCCATCGGAAAACCGTCTACCACATATAAGGGCGAATTATCCTGAGTTAATGAATTTGGACCACGTATGGTGATACTAATAGCCGAACCTGGCTGGCCATCAGTTGATGAAACCTGAACACCGGCCACCCGTCCGGCAAGAGCCTGATCAAAAGAAACTACCGGAGCTTTTTGTAAATCCGGCATGGAAACCTGACCGACTGCACCAGTAATGTCTTTCTTACTAACACCGCCATAACCAACAACGACAACTTCATTTAGTGCGTTTGGAACCGAGGTCATTTTAATATCAAGTGTCGTTGTTGAACCAACCGCCACCTCCTGGGTTTTATAGCCAATAAATGTAAACACCAATACGGCCGTGCGATCGGGGATGTTAATTTGAAACTGTCCATCAGTATTAGTTGAAGTTCTTTTATCTGTTCCTTTAAGTACAATATTTACGCCTGGCAGCGGCAATCCGGTTTCATCTGTAACTTTACCGGTTACATTGATAGGTGGAACATTGACTTTCTTAACAGCAGGATTAATTATAATGGTATTATCAACGATTACATAGTCCAAACTGGCGGGTTTAAAAAGCCTTCCCAATACATTTTTTAACTTTTCATTTCGAACATTTAGTGATACCGTACCAGCATTACCGACGTCATAGCCTGCAAATGCAAATTTCACATCAGCCTGCTTCGAGATTTCATGGAGAGCATCGATTAGTTTAGCTTTATCAACTTTTAAAGTGATGGGCTTTTCTAAAATTTCCTGAGCGTAAACATTTTCTGCTACAGAAAAGGTAGTTAGGGAGCAAATGATTATGGATATGAGAATATAAATTTTCATAAATTTCCACCCAAATAGCATAAATATCCCATGTAGAGATTTTTTCATAATTTCTAATTAAATATTAAGGAATTAAGTGATTGCCGTAAGTTTCCAAGGCCAGGCAAAACACTCGTTAAACTGCATTATGTCCCGATTTATACAATCGAAACCTGCTTAGGTTTAGCGTTAACTGGGTCGTGGTGGCGGGTGCTGTTTCATTTTCATTTAATTTAGTGTTTATAATAATTGGTTGTTTATTGGCTGTTTATTAGTTGTGTGGTTGTCTACTGACACGCCACATCTTATTTTTCATTCCGCAAAAACTTCATACCTTTAATTTTTATCTATTAAGGATAAGCAATTGCGTAAGTTCCCAAGGCCAAGCAATGCTTAAACCTGCATTATATCCCTAGCAGCAATGCTTGGGATATTTTTTTTTACCATTATTTATTCGCACACATCATTTGCAACCTTTACCATTTATATAAAAGCCACCCGGCTGTTGGGTGGCTTTTCCTCTGAATGAAAGCGCAAGGATTTTTACGATCTTATCTATTGGCTCATTGGAAAAGTCTGCAAATACAGGGCATTTTGCTAAGTTCTTATCGTATGCTATCTTAATCGTATATCTACGTTGTAATATCAATACAACATTGGCTAAAGTTTCGCCATTGAAATTGAATTTTCCATCTGTCCAGCTAATCGTTTTATTAGCCATTATGTTGTTATCCTTTGATAAAGCGTTTGTTACCTTATTATATACGACCCTTTGATTTGGGGTTACAAAAACAGCCTTATTTCCCTGACCAGTATTGCTTTCCTGAGTAACGCCAACTTTACCGGTGGCCACTGTTATTTCAATGTTTTGCTCTTGCTTATAAGCCTTGATATCGAAAGTTGTTCCCAACACCGTCGTGTTTACTTTTCCGGTGTGTATAATAAAGGGCTGATCTTTTATATGAACAACCTCAAAATAAGCTTCACCTACTAAACTTATTTCTCTGTTGAAACCATCCCTGAACTTATCAGGGTACGTTAGCTTACTTTCAGAGTTTAACCATACTTTAGTACCATCAGCTAATTGCATTATTTTAATGTCCCCGACTGTTGAAGCGGTCATCTGATTGATGGGATCTACATAATTGAGTATGTTACCTTTAAAGTGCCAAGCTGTAAATCCTATGGAAATAAATAACAATATAGAAGCAGCTATTTTCATCAATGGCATTAAACGCCTGTACCCTGAATGACGATCTATTTTACTTGCAATTTCGCGATACATATCTTTTTTGAAGACCTCCTCATTACCCATTAACTGCTCATCCCAGGAATTATGTCTGTTTTGAAGTAACATGTACGCTTTCATAAACTCACGTTCTTCTTCAATACTTGCAGTATTATCCAGGCATTTAGCTGCTAATTCTTTAAATCTTTGATCGTTCATAATCATATACATATGTTCTTTAAAGAGGTGGTGCCCCCCAAAATAAAATGAAATTATTTTTTGATTTATTTACCCTGTTTATCATCACCGTCTTAATAATTAGGAAATTGGTCGGCCAATCGAATGTTGTTAGACTTATCAATGCAATATTTATAAGAAATATTATCTGTTACTGAGGCTAATGCTCGTATTTTTTGCCGGGGCTGTATCCAGATGAGGTAATCGTATTCCGCCGGGTGTAAAATACACTCTGACGCTAAGCATACGCGCCGGCTGTATTGGATATTGTTTTATCGTTATAAAGAGGAATGTCAGAAAACAGACAAAAAAAAGAAAATGTTTAAGGACGACCCTTAGACGCCTTAACGCGATGGTCATCTGATTCTCAACAGTTTTAGTGGCAATACCTAAGCGATCCGCTATTTCTTTGTTCGTTAGATATTCTTTGCGACTCAAGATAAATATCTCGCGACATTTTTCGGGTAATTCTGCAATACCCTGATCTAACAGGCGGCTGATATCATCTTCTGTAAGTTTGTCCTTATCGGGCGTGAAACCGGCTAACCGTTCCAGTTCTCCTTCTTCTATAATGGTTTTGCGCGCATTTAATTTAACAGCCTTAAGCACCTTATAACGAACGGCGGTAAATAAATAGCTTTGCAGCGCAACGATATTAGATTCGCCCCTTCTTATCCACAATTGAACCAAAACCTCCTGAACTAAGTCTTTACATAAATCCTCATCTCTTAAAATGCTATAGGCAGAAAGGTAAAGTTTAGAGACGTATCTGTTGTAAATTATTTCAAACGCATGGCGGTCATCATTTTGAAGTAGACGAAACAATTCTTCGTCAGACCAAAGTTGAGCGTTCTTATCCATAATCAATTAATACCTTAAATTATCCTGTTGTCTAAGTCATATTAACTGCAGATACGAATCTCCTGTAAACCATTGGTCAATTACACATTAGTGGGTCGTAGATCATTAAACACGGTTTGAATTAAGTAATAAAATCATACGACTTAATTGTCTGGCTTACAAAATGACTGTTGTTACAGTTTAATTGGTGAGTAAAATTAGAAAAAAAATCACCAACAAAATAATGACCACAATTAAAATTAATTCTGGCCTACCAGCGATTAAGGATTATCTACAAAATCAGAAATTGTTTTTGGGGGCTCATACCTTTTTAAAGAACATATTAAGAAAACCTTTTAAGAATGCTTCGTCGGAAGCTAACTAATACCGATTGGTATCATAAATTGATTAGTAGTTATATGTACAAGAAACTGAGGCTAGGTATGATTGGCGGTGGACAGGGCGCATTTATTGGCGCTGTACATCGGATAGCATCCCGATTAGATGATCAATATGATTTAACGTGTGGTGTTTTTAGCAGCAATGCCAAAATATCAAAAGAAAGTGGGGAGCAGCTTGGCTTACCTTGGTTTAAATGCTATGGATCATATATCGAAATGATCACTAAGGAAAGAAGAAAACCTGAAAGCCGAAGAATGCAGGTGGTAAGTATTGTAACCCCTAATTACATGCACTTTGAGCCAGCCAAACTAGCGCTTGAGAATGGTTTTCATGTCATCATGGATAAACCCCTGACGTTTTCGTTAGCTGAAGCAATCGAGTTAAGAAAAGTAGCTGATTTATCGGGGGTATTGTTTTGCCTGACTCATACTTATACAGGTTATCCTATGGTGAAAGAAGCCAAATACTTAATAGCTCAAGGGAAACTTGGTGAAATCCGGAAAATATATGTAGAGTATCCTCAAGGATGGCTTAGCGGTTTTGAAGAAGGAAATCCCGATAACAAGCAGGCCATTTGGCGTACTGATCCTTTAAAAAGTGGTATCGCTGGGGCTACTGGTGATATCGGAACACATGCTTTTAACCTAGCTGAATACATTACCGGCCTAAATGTAACCCGAGTTAATGCTGATATTAATATCATTGTTCCCGGCAGAAAACTGGATGACGATGGTTCAGTATTGCTGAAGTTTAATAATGGTGCAAGCGGGATACTTTTTGCTACACAAATAGCAGCAGGGGAAGAAAATAACATCAGAATAAGAGTTTATGGCGAAAAAGGAGGACTGGAATGGCAGCAAAATGATGCTAACACCCTCTTGATTAAATGGGCAGAAAAACCCGCACAGATATTACGCACTGGTGGAAGTTATTTAAGTTCCTTTGCCAAACACAACACCCGTACACCGTCTGGACATCCCGAGGGATATTTAGAAGCGTTTGCTAATATCTACCGGAATTTCGCATTAACAATTAATGCGCGTCTAAATAAAGAAGAAGCAAAACCAGAATGGTTAGATTTTCCGGGCTTAAATGATGGATTGAGAGGAATGACCTTTATTGAAAAGGTAATTGCATCAGGAAAAAGTGATAAAAAATGGATTGATTTTGAATCAGCAGCGCCTATCAATAATTAATTATGATCAATTAATATATTCACAATGACCAACATCAAAGGACCAGCTATATTTTTAGCTCAATTTTTGGGCACGGAACCTCCATTTAACAATTTGGAATCTATTTGTAAATGGGCGAAAGAGTTAGGCTTTACCGGTGTTCAAATCCCTACCTGGGACAGCCACTATTTCGACTTGCAAATGGCGGCCGAAAGCAAAACCTATGCTGATGATATTAAAGGTTTGGTTCATAACACAGGCTTAGAGATAACCGAACTGTCAACACATTTACAGGGGCAACTGGTTGCCGTAAACCCAGCTTATGATAAACAATTTGACGTTTTTGCTCCTTCGGCCTATCATAATAACGCCAATGCGCGTACCGAATGGGCTATTCAACAGATGAAGTATGCTGCAAAAGCTTCTCAAAACCTTGGGTTAAATGCTCATGCGACTTTTAGTGGGGCACTACTATGGCAAACAGTTTATCCATGGCCACCCCGACCATCAGGATTAATTGAAACAGGCTTTACCGAACTTGCGAAAAGATGGCTGCCAATATTGAATGCTTTTGATGACGCTGGTGTTGACCTTTGCTATGAAATTCATCCTTGTGAGGATCTGCATGATGGTATCTCATATGAGATGTTTCTCGAAAAAGTAAATAATCATTCCAGAGCATGCTTATTGTATGATCCTTCACATTTTGTTTTGCAATGCCTGGATTATTTGACTTACATAGATCTCTACCATGATCGTATTAAAATATTCCATGTGAAAGACGCCGAATTTAACCCTACTGGGAAACAGGGTGTTTATGGCGGATATCAGAATTGGATTAACCGTGCAGGCAGGTTCCGGTCACTAGGTGATGGACAAGTAGATTTTAAAGCAATATTCAGCAAACTGGCGGCTTATGATTTTAAGGGATGGGCAGTATTAGAGTGGGAATGCCCTTTTAAACATCCGGAAGACGGTGCGAGAGAGGGCGCAATATTTATAAAAGATCACACTATCCGCTTAACTGAAAAAATATTTGATGACTTCGCTTCGTCTGAAGCCAATGAAAAAATGAACCGTGAAATACTAGGCATTTAAATAATATATAATGAAAAAAAGAAAACTCATCTCAACTTTATTAGCCATTGTAATAATAACTTATTCAGATTTTAAAATAAATGAGACGTTTGCTCAAAAACGCTCAAAAACGAATGTTAAAACAAAAAAAAGTAAAGCCACGATAAAACCCACTGCAGCTGAAATTGAGGAGGGAAAAGCATTGATATCGAAATCTGATTGTTTAAGCTGTCATAAGCTGAATATGAGGCTGATTGGCCCTTCTTACAAAGAAGTGGCAGCAAAATACCCTGCAAGCGAAGCCAGCTATGCATTACTTACCCAAAAAGTGATCAATGGGGGTACTGGAGTATGGGGACAGGTAGCAATGGCTCCTCATCCTAATTTACCAGTTGCTGACATCAAAAAAATGATTGGATACATCCTGACAATTAAATAAGCATTATCTGATTGAAAATAAAAAACCACAGAAAAAGGGCGTAAATAGTTATTACAAGGTTATTAAAAGGATAAGCGGATTTTTTTTGGGGTATGCACCTAAAAAAGCCCCAGTACGGGGCTATAAAAAACAGCTATTAAATCAACATAGCCTGTCATATTTAAATTTTTAAAGTAAGATTAACTGATTGGGTGCTGGCGGCACTTCAGGATACCATATTTCAAAACTTTCATATTCCTCCCCTAACCGCTGGGTGGCCGGGTCGATATCTTCAGGGCTTAGCCCTACCCAGTCGTCGTCATCGCCGTATTCCTTGCACATAATATCAAAGGGCAATTTTTCGCCGTATTGCGTCAATAAGCGTTCGGCCTCGGCTTTCGTGATACGCAGGTCAAAGCTGACGGGCGGGGTAAGCGGGTGCGGGAAAACCAGCACACCGCTAATGTTCTTCGGCTTTTGCATCATCCTGATTTAAGTGTAAATAATCCGGAAGTAACCGCACTCCTGTTTCCGCATCAGGTTAGCCACCTGCGTCAACTCCTCCTCCATTTGTTCCGGGATGTCGGCGCTATCCTCACGGATAGTATCAGGATTAAATAAATCCTCTTCTAAAATCCGGTCTTTATAGGTCGGCTGTTGCTGGGCAATAAAACCGATAAACTCCTTGGTAAACTGGCTATAATGGATATCCAGCACCTTTAAGATATTTTCGTGTTCGATTTTCATAACAAAAAATTGTGGGCGGTTTGACCCGCCCGTGTTAAACCTTAATTGAATAAAACACCGTTACCATGTTTGGCGAAACCTTCGCAAAGGTTAAAGGCAGTTTGCCCCTTCTGCAACGCATTACCATACATGATGGATTTGAATTTGCTTTCCTCGTCCTTGAAATTGCGCACGTTTTGAAAGTAACCTGTAACCGCATTGAATGCCCCGAACAAGGTACCTTTAGTGGTCGCTTCCTGCTGGGTCGGGCTGACCAGTGCGTATTCCATGACCGAAGAAACGATGTTATTAAAGTGGCTGGATAGTTCGTCGTCTTGCCCTGTCCTTACTTTTTCGGTGGTCTCTTTATTCGGCGACATGGCCAATTGTACCAGCCTTTTCAATTCGGGGTCGCTAATACGTACCCTTGTCCACCGGTTATAAATCGCTTCCAGTTCGACCGATAACTGGTTCGTGATACCGAGCATTTTATGCGCTTCTTTTAATTTGTCGGTTGCGCTGGCGGTATGGCGTATCTTGATACAATTGGTATGGTTGCGCAAAGCGGCATTCAAGGTATTACGACAAACTACCCGTATAGGTGTAAATGCAATCGTAATACTGCCGGTGCCGTCATGGGATGAGGTCAGTAGTAAATATTTCTCAATACAATCACTATGCCCCACCTTGATATAATCGGGCAGTTTGGCGGTTACGAAAATAACCGCCCCCTGCGCCAACGCCCCGGCGGTCTCGTATAAAATCCCGTTTTTCCCGCCGACAATACCGTCAAAAAACTGGAATACCTCGGTATTCTGTACCACCTCGTAATCGCTGCCGACCTTATCGCCCAAAATGGCTTCCGTGTCAGTACGGTAGGTAAAATAACTATTATCTGAAATGATGTTTATCCCGCTGGGCAGGGGATGAATATTCGAGCGTTTGACTACCTCGAAATTTAAACCTGCGTGGATAATGGCTTCTTCGCTGGTGGGGTAATCGCTGATAACCTCTCCCAAGCCATGCCAGGCTTTTTCTTTGACCGAAAAGAAACTGTGCTTTTGAATCTGTTCGTTAAAATGAATATCGTGTGCCATGATGTTAGTATTTGATTATTGATAGGCCTATCAACTATAGCAGTCCGTAAATTCCGCCAACTCCATTTGAAAAGCTGCCGGATTAGCTACTGCCAATTGTTCCGCATAACCTTCCCAAAATATTTGGTTGGTCAGCTCGATGAAAATTTCTATCATTGCCTAAGTTTTTAATTCGTTGAATGAAAAAACAGACGCCCCCGATACCTCAACTATCGGGGGCGTTGTCCATTGTTAAGCAGGCAAAGTGATACCCGCCTCGATTTCGGCCAGTTTGTTGACAAACAAATTGGCGATCATTTGCGCCGTTGTCCAGATAACGGTCGCATTTTTGGTGCTGAACACCCGGCCTTTACTGTCCTTGAGGGTCAGTTCGCAACCCTGAAAGAAATTGCGGGTTACATCCCCATCTTCATCATCTTCTTTCAGGTCAACTTCAAATCCTTCAAGGTTATCAATTTCCAAAATCAGTTTATCACGGTAAATTTTCCGACGGTGTAACTCTTCCACCAGTTTCAAAGTCCCCTCCAAATTCAGTACTACTTTTTTCGTTCCCGCCTGCACCGGCTCGGCAGGTTTGGCAGCTTCGGCAACGGGTGCTGCTTTTACCGGCTCGACAGGTTTTGCAGGTTCATTTTTGGGTATTTCCTTTACCGGCTCGGCAGGCTTGGCACTATCCTTATTTACCGGGTTACCCGCCACGAACTTTTGCGTTTTATTTTCCTCGGTAACCGGGTTAATTCCTTTAACTGCTGCGCCATTTGCGCCACCATTATTTACTTTCTCTTTAGTTTCCATGATTTTAATTTTTAAATGTTCTTAAATGTTCATTACTCTTGAATTGTGCAGGTCTGCGGTCTGTGTCAGCCAGCCGTGGCGGGCCTCTCCTGTTTGTCGTGTCCATCTTTTCTCCTTTTTTAATTAGCCGCCAAGCCAGTCGGCATACGCCTCCATTGGCTTTTTGATGAACACCCTCACCTGAAAAGGCCGGGCTGAGCAGCAAGACTTTTTGGAAAAAAATACGACCCGGAGCGCAGCGGAGGTGTGGAGATTTTTTTTCAAAAACCCGCAGGGCTTGGTCTTGCTGGTCAGTCCCGGCTCTTCAGAAATTTGTTGGTCAAAGAGCCCAAACGGAGAAAAAATAAAAGGGCCTTACGGGGACTTTACTAAACATCACCGAACATGGAAAAGCATCCGGAAGTCCTTGCGCGCTGGAACGGAGCGCAGCGGTGTACCAGGGCACAAGGTCTTCCTACCGCAGGGAAGCGGCTGACGAAGGGACGAAGTCAGCGGCTGGACCTGCTGGCTTGAACAACATTAAAAACATCTTAAATTCAGCCCGGAACAACCGGGCATTCCGCCAATCGCCCGGCCAGTTCCATCGCCGCAATAATGGCCAGTGATTTAGCATGGCCCATACCCCGGAAAGTACACAGCTCCTCCAGCGGCAAAGCCGCCAGCCGCCGCAGATTAAAATCCACGCTTTCCAGGATACGCCCTGCCAGCGCGACCGCGCTTTCTTTAGGTGAACCCGAGCCGATCAGCATGGCCAGCAGTTCGGCGTCCGCCATCGCATCGCGGCCCTGCGCCATCAGCTTTTCCCGCGGACGGCAGGTGGCGTCCCAGCTTTTGATGCCAGTCTTGCGTTCGGCGGCCGGGTGCTGTGGCAACGCCGCATTGGCCGCTTCCTGGAAAGCGGCGGTCCTGAACAGGTCGCTTAATGCCTGTAGCAAAGCCTTAAAATTCTCCTCAAACACCACGACCTGCTGCTTATCGAACGTGTGGTCTTCTTTCAGATCACTGCGGGAGATCTTTACATAATAACTTCCGTTAGTGGCTTGCATAAAATCCAGAAAGTAATGTTTATCGCGGTCCGAAAAACTTTCGGTCGCCATGATTTGCTTATCCATGATATTGAAATATTTGATCCAGGACAAAACTCCAGACCAGCAGCCGGTTACGCGGTAAAAAGAACATTTACCCGATCTATCCGTTTATCTACCAAGCTATCAGCCTGTTAAAAATTAGCCAATCTGATGAAACTGAAAGCAAAAGACGACGAAAAACATTGTGAAGAATGCGGGAAGCCGCTCTTCGGTCGCACAGATAAGCGGTTTTGCAATGACACCTGCCGGAATACCTACAACCGGCAGAAAGCGGCCAGGGAGGCCGTCAAAGCACACGAAAACCTGCCTGAAATATTCCGGGCGATCAAAAAGAATTATGAGATCCTGCAGACCTATGGCCTGCATAAATTGAGGAAGGATGAGTTTGTGTATATCGAGACCAATGCATTACTGGACAAAGGCTTCAACTTCAAATTCTTTACCAGCCAGTATATGGACAACAAAGGGACGCGTTACAATTGCTGTTTTGAATTAGGCTGGGAGGAAAATCCAGCGGATAATTGTTTCCTAGGCTGGTTCCCCAGACAAGCCATACTGTAATAGCATAGCGGTCGACAGCATTTGACGTGGTAAAAGAAACAGCCTGGCTTTAAAACCAAGTCCAATTTACATCCAATACCGGTAGCAGCGCTCGCTCATAATCAACTGACGGGTAGCTCCAATAAAGCGAATTTCCCGTTCTGATAATGCAATGGCAGGTCTGGCGTGTAATCCACCGTCGTATCGCCCAAAAAAGTAAATCCACATTTGATATAATGACCGATGAGCCGATCATTACCGCTGCCGGTATCCATCCGGATAAACTGCAAGTTCTTTTCTCTGGCAAATATTTTTGCCCAATTAACAATATGCCCGACCAGGTTATTCCCGCGGGCCTCCGGACTAGTCGCGATCCGGTGAATGTAAATGGCGGGAATATCATTCGCTGCCTTCCAGATCAGCCGATCGCTTAAGGTATAAACGAAGGTGCCGATGAGCAGTTGGTCATTAAGAACCTTGAAGTGACGATTCTCCTCGATCTCTTTTTTAACCATTTCTTCCGAAAAGCCCAGCCAGTGATTATTGCCATATTTTTTCTGGTAAAGTATCGCTTCTTCATAGAGCTGAAAAATGGCCTCCAGATCGCTGACGAGGGTGGGTTCAATTACCATATTTTCACTCGTTGATCCGCTGGTTTATAGTTTTTGTCCCCCGGCTCCAGACCGAAAGCCTTATAAAAAGGCGCAAAGTTCATCAGCGGACCGTTCACCCGCCACATCGCCGGTGAATGCGGATTGGTATTCACATAAGTGCGCAGGAAAGCATCGCGTGTTTTTACCCGCCAGATCTGAGCGATGGATAAAAAGAAGCGTTGGTCAGGCGTAAAACCATCGATCTTCACCGTATCCTTCCCCTGCGGTGTCAATTTAAAAGCGTCGTAAGCCATCGCGATACCGCCGTTGTCAGCCGTATTCTCGCCCAAGGTTAACGCTCCTTTGATATGTACCGTATCCAACACCGTAAAAGAGCTATACAGCTGCGCTAATTGCTGTGTTTTGGCCTTAAATTTCTCGTAATCGGCTTTGGTCCACCAGTTTTTAAGATTCCCCTCTTTATCATATTGAGCACCCTGGTCATCAAAGGCATGCGTCATTTCATGGCCAATCACCATTCCAATACCGCCATAATTGATCGCATCATCGGCCGCAAAATCAAAATAGGGATATTGCAGGATACCTGCCGGGAAAACAACCTCGTTTTGAGCCGGGTTATAATAGGCCGTCACCGTAGCTGGTGTCGTGAACCATTCGGACCGATCTACCGGCTTATTTAATTTAGCAAGCTGGAACCGGTAATTGTTCCGGTCAAGTGAGCGTACATTCTCAAAATAGGTTGTCCGGCTGATCTGCACCTGATCATAACTGCGCCACTTATCCGGGTAACCAATCTTTTTGGTGATGGCATACAACTTCTCAATGGCTTTTTGTTTAGTACTATCGCTCATCCAATCCAGCTGTTTGATCCGGTGCTCGAATGCTTTCTGCAGGTTATTGACCAGCGCCAGCACCCGATTTTTTGACCGCTCATCAAAATATCTTTTGACATACAGTTGCCCTAAAGCCATTCCTAAATAGCTATCTACCTGCTCAGTCATCATCTGCCGGCGCGATTTCTGCGTGGCCTGCCCGGTCAGCACTTTATTAAATTCAAATGAAGCATCCGCAAAAGGCTTACTTAAGTTATCGGCGTAATTGGCCAGGGTATTCGCTTTCAAATAGATCTTCCAATCACTAATTGCAATAGACAGCAGTAGCGCATTTAATTTTTCATAATAGGCAGGCTGAGCCATATCAATCTCCGCCGTTTTTGCGCCGAGATGAACAAGCAAAGCTGGCCAACCCATATTTGTTTGCGTTTTTGCGATCGCCGCAATGGTCATTTTATGATAATTTGCGGTCACATCCCTTAGTTCGATATTCGTCTTGTGCGCACCAGCCAGCTGCTTTTCGATGTCATAAACCACCTCCGCGTTTTTATCCGCATTTTTGTTACCGGTTAGGCGGAACAAAGTACTGAGGTATTTCTTATAGGCTTGTTGGATATGCCGTGTAGCTGAATCTGTTTTGAAATAATAATCCCGCTCTGGAAGATTAATACCTGCCTGGTAAACATGAGCGATGTTTACGCCGCTGTTTTTATCATCAGGCGAAATGCCAAAGTTGATCAAGGAGCGGTTTCCGGATTTTATTTCCGTAGCCACAAATTTCAACAGTAAGGTTATATTCGTGATTGCATCGATCTGCGCCAGCGTTGCCCTGATCGACTGATAGCCGCGCCCGTTTATCGTCGTTACATCCATACCTGATGCATAGAAATCACCAACCTTTTGTTCGATGCTACCCATCGTGTTTTTAGTTTTGGAAACACTATCCAGAATATTTTGCAACAGTTTTTTCTGCGGGATATTCATGAAACTATAAGAACCTACGCCGGACTGATCGCTGGCAATCTTGGCGGTGTCCGTCCATTTGCCGTTCACAAAACGAAAGAAGTTGTCGCCGGGTTTGACCGACAAGTCAAGGCCGGGCACATCAACGAATTTTCGCTCTTGCGCATCAGCACAACGCCAAGCAGTTGATAAAACGATCGCTAAACCCAGGTAAACTAATTTATTCATGTATTAAAATTTGCTTAAATATAATATTTCGGGCTTACATTAGCGTTTCATATAGCGTCGTATAATGCCCATATTTGATTTTTACCGCGATCTTAACAGACTGGCCGAACGTTATGCCGGAGTTTACCTGGCCAACAGGTTTTTCATCCGTATTATCACAGACAGGGCGCACGCCGATGTGGAAGGTTATGACAACATAGAACGCACACTGACCCGGGCGGCACAACTTGATTTACAGGCTGAGAATTTTGTAACACTTTTTCATGAGTATATCCATTACGTTCATGAGATCAGCACAATTGCGGGTATCGCACAATTTCATTTTGAAATGATCAATCGCAAAATCTTTACGAGTTGCCTAAATTTGCCCAAAACATCCGCCCCAGGCGAGATTCCTGCAATTTTAAAGCCTTTTTTAACAAAAACTAATACAGCAATCCAAGCAATCAGGGGCGGCTCTGCCAGTGACATGGACGGTCAAATTGTGCTTGGCATTAAAGAGATCGTTGTTAACCCATGCCCCACGTATAGCTTATTCGGTGGGCCTACAACGATTGGCGTACCCGTTATCTTTTATAACTACGGGGATCAACAGAGCAGCGCAAAAGAAGGATGGGTCTTTTTTGGTAAGTATTATCTTTATGAAGGACTTGCTTACCACCTGGACAACCAAGTTGCCATTCAACGGGGCAAGCGGTTGGTCCAACCGCACCACATCCCACCTGAGTATAAGCTCATGTCGTTGGTCGCCCAGCATATTTGCCCCGGCATCGGTGAAAGATCCATGCTTGACTTAGCTTCCCTTTCGCTTTCTTATGCCGATTGCGGCCATAGGTTTATCCGCTACCTGGAAGCGGCGAATACCGCGCCGGATCTGCCCTCGTTTATAGCAACAGCTCACGAAGATGTCAATGCTCATTTGCGGGTAAACGAACCTAAGATCCTCGCCCTGCTGGAAAAGATCCGAAAACAATTCACCACCAGCACACAGTTGAGCGCAGCAGTCGGACACCTTTGCGATGAGATGGCAAAAGGCTATCATCAAAGAATACATTATCCGACCTTTGAAGTGGCCATAACGATGGATGGGCATCCCGAGGACATGCCCCAATACGTAGTCGCCTGTGATATGGTTTATGAATTTAAAGACGACGATGAGTATTTACGTGATTTCGCAGGAACCTACCTGGTCGATAAAATACTACCCTCTGATCTGAAGACTTTTCTATGCCACATGGATTACTATCAGCACGCTATCAATAAAACCCCTGAACATTGCTGCCCTTTATTTACATTTTGTCCTCACGAACTGCGAAGGAAAAAACCAGCGCAATGCCGCACACAGCCAAGACTTGCCTTCGAAGACCACGAAATTTACGGTTGGTGTAATTATAGTAAGGGCGTTGGCTACATGACCGGAGTAGATGAAATACTAACAGCTCAGGAAGACCAGCTACCCTAATAACAATCCCAGTAGGTCTCGATACTCGATTCCCCGCAGGACCGGCACACATAAAAATAAATATTGCCCACATCACCGATCATAATGCCATGCGGTGACCAATCATTACTTGGACGTGCAAAAATCAGAAAACTTGCTATATGTCGTGGTGAGCCGACAGTTATCAAATCATGTTCCTTTGACCCAATGGCGATCTAATTGATTAAGCTCTTAAAATAAGCCCTTGTCTCCGAATCCGTACAATATACATAACAACCTTTCATCCCCCGCGAAAGCAGGGTCTTATAAGTATTCTTAATAATCTTATCCAAACGAGCCGCCGTACCTATAGGATCAACCTTCATCAGGTCTTTCTTCCCGAATGTTGCCGAATCATCACTTGCCCGCTTAAAAGCATCAGTAACCACCACGCCATCACGCACCACCAGGTCCGGCCCGATGATCACCCCCACATAATCCGCATCCAGCCCCTGGCTCGTATGGATACAGCCCACCTCCGTCACTGACGAAGGATTGACCATCCATAGCATCCCGTCGGTACCCAGGTTCCAGCGCATCGCGAAATCTTGTTCGGGCAAAGTGATATCCATTAGCGCCGTATTATTCTTGCTCACCCACTTCCAGCAGATCCCTGCCAACAGGCGCGCCTTGTTCCGTTCTTTATTTTTCTTGTAGATTAGGTCGCGCAATCCATTGGGGTCATCCAGCACCCGGAAATCGTATTCTTCCCGTTCCAGTAGCACATTGGCCGTCTCCCGTACCTGCAGCGTATTATCCAGCCAGGCCAGGTAACCATCCGAACCACCGCAGCGGAACTGCGAGGTCAGTTCCATGACCTGTACCTCCGTATTATAAAACACCGCCCATTTCCGGATCTCCGCTTCCGAGCCGATATCCTGCAGCGTCACCTGCTGGTCCTCATCCAAAAAGAACGCCGCGCACTTCGCGCCGTTAATGATCTCCTTGATCTGATTCTCCCCTTTCTTGAACATCCCCGATTTCTCGTTCAGCCGGTGCGCCTCATCCACGATCAGCACATCATAAGCGTTGGCCGGTGTATCCACAAAAGACCCGGACCCTTTAAATAAATTAGAGATATGGCTTTTTTTGACCGAGCCGGTCAGCTTACTTTCATAAACCACCCGCGGCGCCGAGTTCCGCGACACATAAGTCGCAAACAACCCTTTTTTGGATAGCCGCGCCAGCAGATTGATGGCCACCACCGACTTGCCTGTGCCCGGGCCGCCGCGCACGATCAGCACCTGTTTGCGCGAAGCACTCGCACTGCGCGCGATCGCCAACGCCTCCTCCTGCACGATCTTCTGCGCATCGATCAGCACAAATTCATCATTGCCTTTCAGCATCGAATTAATACTATCCGACAGGTCTTTGGACGGCCGGATACGCCCGTTCTCGATCCGCAGGATCAGGTCGCGCTTATCCCCATACTTGACAAAGGAAGCGATGAAATTGCGTAGCTTCACCTTATCTTCTTTACAGAAAACCGGCGCTTTAGCAATATATTCCCCGTAAAATGGGTTGGTGATCACCGAAAGATCGGTGCAGTTATGCAAATAAGCGCAGGGCTTGAGCTGGATTTTATCTGTATAAACCGTCTCATTGAACCCGGTCAGTAAAGCCGAATAAGACCAGGCCTGGTAACTCGGGTGCAACTCCTCACGCAGCCCCTGTTTGAACCGCGTCCGCACCATGGCATCCTTGCTCGTCAGCTGGATACTGTCCCATTGCTTCAGTTCGATCAGTACAGCATGCTCCACCCCTGACTGATCCTGTCCTGAAACGATAAAATCAATGCGGTTACCCGTACGCGGGATATTATATTCGATGGCGATACCCGCGTCGGCCGGGATACTCTCTGACCGCAGCACATTGGCCATATACTGCAGCGAGTTCTGCCAGGAGCGGTACTCGCTCTCCCCCACCTTCCGGTGCAGCTTTACCCGCACCGCCTCTTTGACCAGGTCTTCTATAATATAATCTTCGATATCCGTCAGGAACTCGCCTTTAGATTTATGGTAAACGATCATAGCTCGTTATACTTTTTAGCGGTGCCTTTAGCTTTATCAGCCGGGTATTTCAACGCATTCTTTGCGATCTTTTCTTGAACGATCTCTGTCACCGACAAACCATGCTTCTCCGCCAGCAAGAAACAATAGGCCATTACATCGGCCAGTTCATCCCGAAGCTTGGCCGGATCCACCTCCTCATTCCCCTTCCAGAGAAACAGCTCCAGCAGTTCTGCCGCTTCGATCGAAACAGCCAAAGCCAAATCCTTGGAATTATGGAACTGCGCCCAGTCCCGTTCATCTCGGAAGCGGACCAATTCTTTGATAACAGTATCTAAGTCTGACATATTTAGGCTAAATTACAAATCGACCACTTTTGAAACAAACAAAATGGTTTATTTACCCTCCGTCTTTTCAAATACGACGTGCAATTGTCCAGTCACAGGTTCAGGCACGTTCGCGATGTTCAGTTTATAATCGATCGTAAAATTCTGCATGGCGGCAAAACTGTCATACTGTAAATAGATCCGACTGAACGCATTTACCATATCGTGTTTAAGTGACCGGCAATGATAAGTGATCTCGTAGCTATTGGTCTTTTTAATGGTCGGTGCGTTAAAATTGATCGGTGCCGGGCTGTGGTGGAAGCTCAGCGCTGGCGCGAATGAAGGCATTATTCCTTCCATGTCAAAATTATGTTTTGGACGGTAAGGCGCTTCCGGTTTTTTAGGTTCTTTGGCTCTTTTTTCCAATGCTTTAAATCCATCAGGCAGGTGCAGCCACACATCAATATCCTGCGCCGGCACATTGCCATCATTACTGATCATGAACCTAAGCTCGACTGACTGGAACCTTTTAATGGCAAATCCATAATAAGCCGCCAGATACTGTTCGTATTCCTGGTAATACTCCCCCACCTTCGTGTTATAGGCTACTTTTCGTTCGTTGCTCAACAAACCGCCGCTAAACTGCGCAATTATTTCCATCGTGGTTTTTGTCGGTTGCTCCGCCGAAATGATCATTAACGGTGTTTCAGCTTTGACCTTCGCCATTTCCGTTTGCCTGATCTCTTCCCTGGTTTTCAGGTTCGCTTGCAGCTGTATTTTAAGTAACTGCACTTTCCCCTCAAAAAAAAGATCGACCTTGGGTATCCTTTCTTTTAACTGCGTATTTTCCTTTTTTAATCGTTCAATGGCCTTAGTCTGTTCGTCAGGGATTTCGGCTAACCGTAGCCCCTCGTCTAACTGGATCGTTTGGATACCGAAAGTTTCGGACCTGGCCAAAGCCATCAGATCATCCGTAACTAATCGCGCAGAGACACCCTGATTTGCTGCCATATATTCTATGATACTCGCCAAGAGGCAATCATCTTGATGTTTGGGATCTAAATTATATTGTTCAAAGGTGGCCGCAGCCGGGCGTACCCTCAACACCTCAGCTATTAAACGAGAAGATTGACCCTTCATAAAGCTGATCAGCTTACCCGCGATCATTCTCGAACGCTTAGCGGTCTTCGGATTAGGGTGGTTCTTATGTTTATCCAGTTCATCTAAAATAATTGGTGGAAATACCAGTTTGAAGTCATCACCGGCCAGTTTTTTCCAGGGCAATTCATCAAATGTTTTGAAATGCAGCAGGATATTGGTATCAATGAAAACAGCAAACATCTGGATTGGTGGATTAAGTTTAGATCTATGCAATAAAGGTAAGATAAATACACTAAAATATGCCAAATCAATGCCGCGAAGTTATTGTCTCAACCTGTTAAATATTGCTTATATGTACTTAATCCAAAAAGGGGCTATCTTTCGAATAACCCCTTTTTTAAAACGATCTTAGTTTTGAACAGCACCCTTAACCTGCGTCACCTCCTTACGCACGCCCACTGCCAAACCCTTCAACACCTGCATCGCCTTTCGCAGACGCACGCCCGCCGTCTTGTTACCCTTCAAATAGAACGCCTCCGCATCCCTTTCGGTCGCGTTAACTACACCCTGCAATTCCCTGAATTTTTCCATCACAAATAATTTTTAAATAACAATTAAACAAATACCACATAAACACACATCAAACAGCCCTAAATAACCGGCGGTCGGCTGATCCGGCCACCGGTTAAAAATCAACTAAACGCCTACGCCCACACCTGCTTCCTGTTCCTTGCCTTTAGCCTGCTCCTGTCCTTTGCTAAACTCCACGGTCTTCGCCGCGATCGGCTCCTTCAAAAACTGCTCCCGCTTTTCCGATTTACCGGTCACGTCAAAGAAATTAAGCTGGTGGTAACGCGCATTCGTTTCCAGGTATAGCTTCACCTTTTCACCATCGCGGTCTACCGTTACTAGCGGGCGTTCCCCGTCACGCAAAGTCTGCAGCAGTTCCGCACGCTTCGCCGGGTTTTCCGCTTCCACGATCTTAAAGCGCCCCAGTACCTCTTCCAGGTTAAATCCATGGTTATTATTATACTGGTTTGTCTGGTAATTCATATACTTATCCTTCGGGCTGTTCATATCCAGCTTCACCCAGGCCTGGTAAGGCGCGCCCTTATACACCAGATCATCCCGGTAGACCGCCCGGCCTTCGATCATATTGGCTGCCTGCTCAATATTAAAACCCCGCCCGCGTTCCGGGTAATAGGTTTGGCTCACCGTCGGCGAATAATACGTCTGGCGGAAATCCTTCGCCACATAATTCACCTTGCCTTCCAGCATCGTTGCCAGTTCCGTCTCATGCTTCAAATCCTTGTCCGCCGAAACCAAACGGCTTTCCCCCTTTTGGTCCTTGAAAAAGTCCATGGCCTCATAAGGGCTCTCGAACTTACGGAAGGTATTCTTACCCTCGTCCCCTTTCGAGTGCACCACATACTGGTGGCCTTCGGCCAGTGGCTTCGCCTGGTTCAACGTCGTCGAGAACTTCGAGATATTATAATTATCCGATTGTTGCGACTGCTTCACCTGCACCACCACATCCACCTTGCCTTTCAGCGCCGGGCGCTCAAAACGCTCTTCAAACTCCTTTAACCCCTGGCCCATCTTGTCGATCACCGACTTCACTACCGCCGCAGGGAAACGCAGCTGCTGCATTTCCACGGTTATGTCCTCTAAATTGTTCCTGTTCATAACTATTGAATTTGTTGTAAATGGATACCCGAACACCGCCGCTTGCTCCAAAGCTGGCCGCCGCAGCATCCCATAAATCGTTTCTATTGTTAAAATTTCACTGAACTCCTGCCAAACCGCCGGCGGTTCCCCCAGCCGGCGGTCAGCCAAAACTGCTGCCGACATCCCTCTAAACACCGGCTCCTGCTGTTGATCCACCCCGAACCGGAACAACAGCGTCAGCATTTGCAGCTCATCCACCCGCTGCGCCTGGAAAATATCGATCACCTCATCACCCGCCCGTAACCGCTCCAATAAGGCATCGATGATCCGCTTCCCGTCATAGCCGTTCTCGTCTAGCTCAGTCAAGAGATTACCTATCGCCATCGGCCCCGAACCTGCCCCTAAACCGTTCATGGCAAAGGATGATTATTGCGTAACAGCACCGGGTAGCCTGCGGCCAAACCCACCTTCACCCGCTTCACCTTTTTCGAAAACAGCGACTTCGCTGTCTCCAAACCTGCACCCGCCGCCTGCGTCGCCAGCGTCGGCTCCATTGACAGCAGCTGCAAACTCTGCACCGCCTGGTCACTGCCCGAGCGCAAAGCATCCTGCATCACCGCGTCCTTCGCCCGGATACCCTCCATCCCGTCATAATCGCAGACCGTCAGGTCGACGGGCAAGATGGATGTCCCCAGGCGGATACTTTTCACCGACAGCAGCAGCCGCTGGTTCGCCACCTGGCAGACCCCGAACAAAGCCGCACCCGGCAGCACCACCTGCCCCTTAATGACCAGCGTATCCAGCAGGCGCAGTTCCACCGAAGAACCCGGTAACACCTTCGCCTTGTGCACTACCACCGCGCGGAAAGCCTTGAACAAACTGTCCGGCCGCCCCTTCTCCGCGATAGCCGCCGCCCTTTCCTTCACCCGCTCCGGGTGCTGGATATCCATGATCTTTTCCAGCATCCCGTTCAATTGTTGCATTTCCGGGTCAGGCGCACCGGCACTACCAACCCCTGCACCACCCTTCTTCAAACCACGCAGCAACTGCTCCAGCCTCGCCGCCTGCTCATCCGCTACTGAACCGACAACAGGCCCGCGCAACCCGCCAACATCACCCGCCTGCTTCACCGGCCTGTCCATCTCCTGCCGGATCTGCGCCAGGCGCTGGCTGATCAAAGCCTCATTATGCTGCGCCGAACCCGTCCCGACAGCCAAACCCCGCCCCCGGTCAGCCGGCAAACCACCCGTCACCGCCGCCGTATCAAAACCCAGCTGACTGAACAGCCCGCCGCTCTGCCGCGACCTTTCCCTCACCGAATCCCGCTGGTGCTGCTCATAAAGCGCCAGCTTATCCGGCCCTTTCCCCGCCGCCAACTGCGCGCCCGGCAAACGCGCATTGATCCCCTGCGCGCCGGTCACCGCTACACCCGCATCTTTCCCGCCACCCAGCGCATAGAACCCCAGCGCCAGGAATGGCAGCACCAACAGCGGCAAAACCAGCATAAAAGCCTTTTTCCTTTTCTCCTGCAAACTCTCTTGTTTCATAAAACCTGATTAATAATTAAACACTAAACCAATTCAAAACAAAGCCCGAACCAGCAGCCACAAACTCATCCCGCCGAAGGCCGCGCAGAACAGGCCCAGCGCCAGCAGCTTCGAAGCCCTGTCCCAATAACAGGTTTTCCGCCCTAACCAATCTGCTACTAACCGCTGCTGGCGGACAATGGCCAGGCCTATCCTATCCGCGACCCAGGCCGAACGTTCACCTAAAACCATTGCTTTTCTTTTCTTCCTGAACCAGCCCATCTCACTGCCCTCCTCCTACGTTAACCTTATCCGCCGCCTTATCCTTATTGTCCAGCACCTCCCAGCGTTCGATCAAAAACCCATGCGGGTTATTATCGCTCCGCGCCACCTCCCGCACCAATCCCTGCGTCACCAAACTGCGGCGCACCGTCGAACTCGTCCGTACCAACTTTTCCGTCGCAAAACATTTAAAATAATAAGGGTAACGGGTCACATCCAGCTGCACGCTGTCTACCTCGATCTCCTGGCTGATGTTCCCCGAGATCAAATTCGCATAGAAATTCCCTTCCCGCAGGTTATCGTAAGCCGTCTTCGCGCTGCCGTCCGCCAGGTACAGCGCCTTCGTAATACCTGCCTGGATCTGCTTGTCATCCGGCGATAACCTAAAGAAATATTCATGGAACATCCGGATATGGTCGCGTAGTTCCACCGGCACATTTGCTTTACGGTCAGCTGCAAAAGCCTCCAGCACCTTGCCATTGGCCAGCAGGTAAATATGGCTCTTGTCCCAAGCCGAACTTTGATAGCTCTTGAACACCACATAACCTGAGATTCCCGTACAGGCCATGATCTGCAGGTAGCTGAACAGCCGGATATGCCGGAAAGCCGTATCAATATTTTTGAGTTGTGTAAACATTTTTCCTTCCTCCCAAAGGCTTCAAAAAATTATCACCCTAAACCACATACCGCAACACCTATTTACCCGCCAGTTTATCCCGCTGATGAGCTGACCCGGCCGGCGGACCACCCGGCGGACGGTTACCCGCACCCAAATAACCTTCCCAAAAGTTCCGCGGCGCGTTCAGCAGATTACCGACCCCGACCGCCGCCCGGGATCCGCCTGACGAAGCCAAACTCGTACCCGTACTGACCGCCGTACTGGCACCACTGTGCACAATACTACTTACCCGCTGCAGCAGCCCATTCGCGCCATGCGCATGCACCACGTAATTCGCCACCGATGGCACCGAGAAATAACCCACGATCCCGATCAGCAAAAAGATCAGGTAGGCCGTATCCGTCGAACTAAAGAAAGTATCGCCAGCGCTCTGGATCTGCGAAATATCCAGCTGCAGCATATGCTCCTGCACTTTGCCGATAATGCTCCCGAAAATATTCGCGATCGGCAGCCATAAGAACACATTGATATAGCGCGCCAGCCACTGGTGCAGGCTCTGCTGGAAACCGTCAAAGACCGAAAAACCGAATACCAAGGGCCCGATGATCGCCAGCACGATCAAAAAGAACGTCCGGATCGTATTGATACACAGCGAAGACGCCGCATAGACCACCTCCAGCACCTCGCTCATCCACTTTTTGATACTATTGCGGAAGGCATAATCCTGCTTGGCCATCCAGAACTTCACATCATTGCCGATGCCCTCGAACACCCCTTCGTTCGAACCGTCCGGGTCATCCGGGTGGGTATACTTATACCACTTGTCCTGGTCGCCATTGCCGTCCGCCCCAACATACATTTGATAAGCCGAGGAAGCTTTGACCGCCGCTTCCTTCTGCGCCAGCAGCGCCTCGATCGCCTGATTCGAGCCCTGCACCATATTCCCCGTGGCCGAGACGATCGGCTGCAGCAGCCCGTTCATTAAAGCGATCACCGAAGGGAACAGCAGGATCGCCATTCCCAAAGCGAAAGGCCGCAGCAAAGGATAAAAATCGATCGCCTCCCCCTGCGCGATCTGTTTCCAGACCCTTGGTGCGATATAGCATAAAGTTGCAAAGCCGGCCAATCCCCGCGCGGCACCGATCAGCTGGCTGCACATCGGCAGCATTTCGTTATACACTCCGTCCAGCACCGGCTGCATCCCCTTCAGGCTATCGGCAATACCCGCTGCATGCCCCACAAACGGCATCAAACACACCATGCCCACCACCAAAAACACACCACTTACATATCGCTTATTCATGCCCGTACAATTGTTTAAGTTCACCCAAATCATTCATTTCCTTCGCCCGCTGCAGATCGAGCACACTGACCTGGCTGTTAAAATGCCGCAGGAAAACCAGTTGCTCCTGCCCCTCCGCATAGATATGATCAATGGCCTGCAAACGCTCATCATCCGACATCCTTAACCGGCTGTCCGTGATGACGGCCGCCAAAGCCGCCAGGTTATCTGCGCTGCGGCTGAGCAAAGACTGGAAAACCCGGTTGATATAACTCAGTTCCTCCGCCGAGAACCGCCCGCCTGCACCAAAGTGCTTCCAGGCCGCCTTATATTCCGAGACCAGTTTGGCCTGAGCGGCAATGATCAGCGCGATCTTTCCATACTTGCGCACCTGCGGACTTACCAGCATCAAGCCGTCCAGAAAAGCCGCATGCAAACTGAAATTCCCCTGCGCGATGTCCTTCACCTGCCCATAGCCCTGCGTCAGCACCGCATAACCCGTTTCCATATCCGACATGATCGCCTTAAACTGCATCAGTTTTTCAATATCCAGCAATAATTGCTGCACGTCCTGCACCTGCGCCGTAGCGGGCTGTACCCCACAACCACACAGCAGCACCAGCCAACTGAACAGCACCGCCAATATCAGCCGCAGCCTCGGCCAAACCAGCCACCAGCCCGAAAACTCAATCCAGCCCATACAACCTCCTGATCAACTCCGCGTCCGAAATCTCTGCGCTCCGCTGCAGCACCAGTGACCTGACCCGTTCCGCAAAAGCCCGGCTGAACACCAAAGCCTCCTGTAGATCAACCACTACCCGGCGTAAACGCAGCAACCGCTCCGCATCCGATAACTTGACCTCGCCGCCCGCCGCTAAATCGAGTTCTGCCTGATCTGCCTCCTTCGCCTTAAATACCCCATCCCGAACCGAAACGATATAAACTCTTTCGTCAGCCTGCAAACCCTCCAGCGCCGCCAGCCCTGTAAATGCCGTCACGATCCCCCGCTCCAGCATCGCCGCCTTTGCCCAGTCCGGCTCGTTACGCACCACGGGATTAACTACCCGCAAAGCCGCATAATGGTCGCGGTGGAAGCCCATTTCCGCACCCGTAAATCCACCGATACCACCCAAACCGCCCGACATCACCGCATACCCCTGCCGAATGGAAGACCGAAACGCCTGCAAGGCCGCGATCTGCTCCGTCAAATACTTCATTTGCGTCTTCCCCTGAGAGAACCACTCGGCGAACGTTTGCGCCTGCACAGGCGAAAAGCAGAAAGCTAAAAGCACAAAGCAACACCACCCTAAAACCAAAGCTTTCAGCTTTAAACTTTGGACTTTAAGCTTACTCCAGCCCATAATACCTCCTCACTGTCTGTACCTCGTTCGCATCCTTCGCCCTTTCCAAACTCAGCTCATAATTCTGCTGATTAAACTGCAGCAGGTCGCGGTAACTTTCGTCCATATGCTCTGCCGCTTTATTGATCAGTTCCAACCGTTTCGCATCCGGCATCTGCAGCTGGTCAGCATGGATCACCGCCAGGATTTGGTCCAGGTCGTTGATACTTGCCTCCAGTATCCCTGTATATACCTTCGTCATATAGGCCAGTTCGTCCGGTGTAAAATGCTTATCCTGCTTCAGCAGCGGCCAGGCCCGCTCATAGCTTTCCACCAAAGCCACCTGCCGGCCCGTTAGCTCCCCGATCTTGCCGTAATAAGCGATCGCTGATTTCACCTGCCACAATTCCTGGTAATAGGAACCGAACAAGTCTTTCTGCTTGGCCGACCAATCTGAGATCTCCGCCAGCTTCAATTTGGACAACTGGTTCTCCAGCGCCTTTTGCGCATTCTGTAACCAGATCGTCTGGTTCTGCATCCGCTGCACCTTCAGGTCGATCGCCCGGATCACCCGGCCGACCGTCGAAGACAAGACGGAACCCACGATAAACTGCGCATCCGCCCCCTGCGGCAGCGAAACAAAGACCGTGATCGCCGATAAAGGCAGGATCACCATATATTTCTTCATAAAACCCCCTTTCCCCCAACTGGGAGATAAAAATTAAAACCTTAAAAACTTGTTGATGAACTGATCAGCGGAACCGCTACTCCAGTTTGTGGTAAACGCCCTTACCATTGACAACCAAAATATGCCGCGCCGGATCGAACGTAAACACTCGCCCTTTAATGGTTTCCGTTAATACTTGCCGCTGCGCGTCGTAAGTAGCTGCCAAGTACTCGGCCCGATACTGCACCGGTAAAGGCTGACCGTCCTTCAGCTGCACAAAAGCCGTGTGCCGCATGATCTGATACCCCCCATGATCATCCTCGGCAACGACCAGTGTATCCTTCGCCGAACTGAAATCCCCGATGGCACTTTTCACATAAGTACCCGGGATAAACGATTTGACGCCATCGCCCCGATGGCAGGCCGCCAAACCTAAAGCAGTCATCAACCAAAAAGTACGCAAACATTTCTTTATCAAATACATAACTATTCCGTTAACATAAAACCTTAAACCAAAAACCTAATTCCGCTGCCCGGCCGCCAAAGCCGCGATACCCTTCTCCATGCTACCATACTGCAGCGCCGCCGCTTCCACCTTCGCTTTTTCCGAGGCCTCTGTCGTATAGGCATAATATTCCTCCAGCGACACCTCCGTCCGATAGACCTTCGCCGCCCGGCCGCCCAGGCTGATAAACACCTCCTTATAGCGCAGGTCCGGGTCATTGGCCTTATTCATACTCAGCACGAGTGCCTTCTCCTTCTCCGTCAGCCCCAGCAGCGCCTGGATATCATCGAACTTCTGCTCATACTTGCTTTGGTCGAGCAGGATCTTGCAGTCACTGTTGTTGATGATCGCCTGCCGGATGATCTCCGAATGCAGGATATCCTCGACCTCCTGCGTCACCACGATCGCTTCCCCGAAATACTTGCGCACCGTTTTGAACAAATACTTGATATACTCCGCCATCCCCTCCTTGGCGATCGCTTTCCAGGCCTCTTCGATCAGGATGATCTTGCGCACCGTTTTGGGCAGCTTGCGCATCTTGGAAATAAAGACCTCCATAATAATGATCGTCACTACCGGGAACAAGATCGGGTGGTCCTTAATATTATCCAGTTCGAACACGATCAGGCGCTGGTGCAACAGGTCCAGGTTCTCTGTTGCATTCAACAGGTAGTCAAACTCCCCGCCCTTGTAAAAAGGATTGAGCACATACAGGAAGTTCCCCATATCAAAATCCTTTTCCTGTACATCCCCGTCCTTGAGCACCTGAAGGTATTCGTTCATCAGGTAATCATAGAAAGAGTTAAAGCCCGGAAAAACTGATGCATCCTTCGCCAAATGTGCATAATAACCCGTGATCGCATTCGACACCGCCACATACTCCGAGCGCCGGAACACCTCATCCTCTTTTTTCCAGAGCGCCAGCAGCAGCGTCTTCAAACTCTCCTTCTTCTCAATATCCAGCACCTCGCCCCTTGCGATATAAAAAGGGTTGAACCTGATCGGTTCCTTTTCGGTATAGGTGAAATAATAGCCGTTCAACAGCTGACACAAACCCTGGTAACTATGCCCCACATCCACGATCACACTATGCGTATCCCGCTCATGATAACTGTTCGACAGGTGATTAGTAAAAAAGGACTTCCCCGATCCAGACGGCCCTAAAATGATCTTGTTGCGGTTCGAGATCAGCCCCAGCTTCATTGGCTCATCCGAGATATCCGCGATCACCGGCCGGCCGCTCAGCCTGTCCCCTAAGCGCAAACCCAGGCCCGAGACCGAAGACCGGTAATTACTCTCCAGGTTAAAAAAACAAGTAGCCTGCTCCAGGAACGTATCGAAGGTATCGTTCATCGGAAAATCCGCCGCATTGCCGGGCAGCCCGGCCCACCAGATCTGCGGCGCCCCGTCCGTTTCCAGCTTCGTACTGGCATCCATTCTCGCCATCGCCGAACCCACCTTATTTCTAATCTCCTGCATTTCTCCCTGATCCTCCGACCAGCACAGCACGTTGAAATGCGCTTTTACCGGCAAGCGCTGCGAGCCAATCGCTTCATTCAGGAAATCATTACAGGCATCCCGCGCGATGGCGTTCTCCCGGCTGTAGGCCGACAGCGACTGCAAACGCAGTTTTTTCGCCTCCAGCGCTTTCAAGATCTTGCCGCCGTCGCCGATAAATACATACTGGTTGAACACATGGTTACAGTCCAGCAATAAACCCAGCGCCGAAGCGAACCCGATACTGAACTTCGAGCGGTCGGTCGAATAACGCTCCTCATTCACCCGGCTGCCGCATAAAGCGGGCAGATCATCGGCATCCGCCAGCGTGAACAGTGCGCAATGCGCCTCGCCGATCCGGATCCCGTCCTTTAAATGCACATCTTTCAGCAGCGGCCGGTCTTGCTTCCCCAGCAAAAAACAATACTGCTCCAGCAGCCCCGGCACCTTTTTCGTACCCACCAGTTCCTCATCCATTAAACGACGTAGCGACACCAAACCGCTGTCCGCCAGCACCCGGCCAAAAGCCGATACCTTCTCCAGGAAATCCAGCTGCTGCCGCTCCTCCAGCACCTGCTTGGGCACAATGCTTTTGCGGAACAAACCCGAAAAGCCGCTACTGGCCGCTTTCCGTTCCGCCGCCGTCTTGGTCAGCATCAAATAGCATTTATGGCCCAGGTAAGGCCGGCCGTGAAAATGGCGCTCTGCGGCTGCCGATAAAAAGCTTAAACCCGCACCAGTGACCGTACCACCAGCAACACCCTTACCCATATAGTGCTTCCGCCGGAACCAATCCTGCTTATGCAGCACACAATACTTCGGCAGCACCCGGATCGCCTTTACCCAGCTTTGGTGATAAGCCTCATACTCCCGGTCGGATAACGTATAGATATCCGGCAAAGACAATTCAAAAGCCACGGTGATATCCCCCTGCACCGACACCATACACCCCTGCTCCACCCGGTAGACCGGGAACAATTTTTCGATATTGATCATAAAAACAAATGCTAAACCTTACCCAACAAACCCTTAAACACCCGCCGCGAACTAAAGCGCAGACAGACCGGCATGCGCCGCTTTGCCGACCGTTTCATCAACCCATACTGTCCGTAGCGGTGACTGAAACGAAAGACAAACACAAACAGCGCCGTTCCCATACCGCCCACAATAAATAGGCAGCCGAACGTATTCAGCCCGCAGAGATACAGCACCGCGAACAGTAGCAGCAAAGCCACCAAACCACCCGCCAGGTAAGCGATATACTGCGCCTTCAGCCCCTTGAACAGGATCGGCTTATTCACCCCTTTATTGATCTCATAGACTGTTGCCATCACCCTAATTTTAAAACCTATAAACCGAAGAACGAACGGATCACCGTCGCCACCACCACTAAGAAAATACAGGAACCGAACCAGGCGGCCGCTACCTTATTCGTATCCGGCTCCCCCTCATTCCACTTGCGGAACACCTTGATCGCCCCCACGATCCCCAGCACCGCCCCGATGGCATACATCAGGTTACAGCCCGCATCAAAGTAACCCTTGACCATTGTCGTCGCCTGCTGTATCCCCGCCGAACCATCCTGCGCCTCCGCCACCAGACAGAGCCAGCAATTACAGCTGATCAGCGCCGCAGCGAATAGTAAACTTTTCAGCAAAGCGCCACGGCGCATTGCCGTCGGCAACGCCTGGTGGTGCGCCCTAACCCAGCCCCACATCTTCTTTTTTATTGAACTCAACATCCCTTTCACAAATTCAAATTTTAATAAACACCCAAACCAAACACGCCAAACACCAGCGAAACAAAGGTTAAACAGCCTCCTCCCAGACCGCATCCAGTTCCTCATCCGTCAACGCAAAACCCACCTGCTCGCGGATATAGGCCGCGATCGCCCGCAGATCGTGGCTCCCCCGCAAAGCCGGGTAACGCAGCGCCACCAGCTGCAGCAGCGACAGGAATTCCGGTTTGCCGCCGCCGTCCCGTTCCAGCGTATAGAAGATCGTTTTCAATTCCTCCAGCACATCCGGCACCACGCCCAACCGCAACGCCGCATCCGAACTTTCCAGTACCGGCGCAAAACCAAAATCCTGCATGGATAAACTGCTCACCCCTTCTTCCGCTGCTGGCCGGCCCATCAGGTCGCTGCCCGCTTCCGGCCCATCCTCCAGTTCGTCCTCCCAATCCTTCTTCACCCGGAAAAAACCATCCTGGCCTTCCCGCAAACGCGCCCTTATACGCCGGTGATAAAACATAAAATACACCGCCACATACCAGGCGGCCAGCAGGATCAGCGCCCAGTGCAAAAACTGCTGCCAACTCACATGATGTAACATAAAATGGATTTAAGCAACGGCGGCATTGCCGTTGACAGGGACAAAATTGCGGGGTTCAAAAACCCTTTTTCCCAAAGCCGGTAGTGGCGTCGGAAGATTTAACCGGAATAAAAGCGGGATCGGCAAAAAAAGGTCCCGCATGGATAGCTCTTTGAAAATCAACAACAAATATTTATTTTTAAAATAATTCTTCCCGTTCCTTTCGGGAAGGTCGAACTTAGCCTTGTGACCATGCGGATCTTAGCCTTGATCATTCTGTTTTTTTTACCCCTGTCTTCCAAGGCGCAGGAATTGGTCGTGCAGCAGGGCGATTCCAATTCATTTCCATACTATTTTTTTGATCAAGATGAAAAATGGTTGCTGTCCATGGGCCTGGACGATTCGACTGTCAAAATGTGGGAAACGGGCACCGGGCACCTGGCTACAACATTCACGCTCGAAAGGCAGGCCAGCATTACCGCTGTAGTTTATGCCGACAGTATCCATAAAATATTTTGTGTCGCCAGTAATTTGACACTGCAATCCTGGGATATCCAGACAAAAAGGAACCTGAGCGTGCCACTCGAACTGGGTGACCGGTTGTTAAAGCTGAACGGCTCTGAAATAGCTGTTTTTTCAGGCGACCGGGTAAGGCTCTTTGATGCCGGGACCTTGCTGGAAAAAAGCAGGTTACCTTTGCGCAAAACACCTCTGCCCGCGCTGATCCGTGATATTTTTGAAACCAAGGACCGGTGGCTGGTCGCATGGTCCGATTCGATCATGATCTATGACCGGAAATTTCGCCTCATCAAAAAATTTCCGGCGGCAATTGATGATGCCCGGTCATTAAACACACATTTGGTAGCATTCGACGACCTGGGCGGCCGGATCGTCCTCTGGGATCAAGCCAGGAAAAACCTGGCTGTGCTGGATATGAATAATGGACTACCGATCTGGAAAAAACATTTGGAAAACAGCTTGACAGTGAGCGTTTGCGGCAATGGCCGGCTATTGGTCGACCTGTCGGCGAGCCCGCCGCTATTGCTTGATCTCGCCAGCGGAAATGCGGTCGATGTAAAACCTTACCTGCCAAACGGAATTGGCCTTTACCGATACTTCAGTAATCGGCAATGGCTCGTCTGTGCGGAAAACAGAAACATATACCAGACCAAAGAGCATAGTCGGGTTTATACCTTCATCGATGCACTCACTTTAAAAACCTGCTACCGGGATACGGTTCCCGCTGAAAGCCTGGATACCTACGCTTTTGCGCTGGGATCAAAGCACTTTGCTTTTTCAGTGGGAAAAATCAACAACCTGGCCGCCGTAAGCGTCTATCCGAGGATATATGATCTTAAAGTTTTTAATTTGACCGATATTTTACCGGTGCAATTAAATACACTGGCCGATGTTTACAGCAAACAACTCGCAGATCCAGTAATAGGCGTTAAAAACAGATTGCAAAGTATTACCCTCAAAAATTTCAACCAGCAAAATGTCTCTGGCGTAGCTGTTTTCAGCCGTAATTATCATTACGCCTTTCTCAATTATTTTACGCGGAAAAAAGAACTCAGGCGGGTCGACCGCCTTTCCCCGGACAGCCTGGCCGTTATCATCATCAAGGACTTCGGCTGGAAGAACGACCATGCCGACCTGGCCGCTTTCTCCCCTGACGAACATTATTTCATTATTGGTAAAGATTCCACACTCACCATCGTTCGGACGGAAACCGGCAACCCTATCACACAGCGGCATCTCGCTTATTTTCTTTCAGGAACCCCGCTTTACAGTGATAACCACAATTTGATCCTCAGTGACCGGAATTCTAATTTAGACTACTACAATTATGTTTCAAAACGATGGGTAACACTAAAAGTTCCTGAAGCGGTCACTGCCCTATCCTGTATCGATTCGATGACCTATATAGGCTGTGGTCGCAATAATATTTACCGGATCGAGCTGCGGACAGGCTCGGTCACCCCCCTGGTGGGAAATCACCGCATTTTAGAGATGCTGACCGTGGCTGAAAAACACCTAGTCTATACGCTTTTAGATGATGGTTCGGTGCGTGTGATCGACCTGGCAAACCAACGGGTCGTTACAATGGCCGACGGGAAAAAACATGAAGACCTTTCAATCAATTATAATGAGATGGGCATCGGCGCCACCGTTTTTGAACACCTGCTATTGTCCGGCGACCAGCGCTACTTGCTGACACACACCCGTGATGCAGCAATCAATATCTGGGATCTACAGGAACGTAGGTTATTGTTCTCCACCAAAATGAACAAGGTCAATCAACTCATACTCGATGGCCCCAAAGGCCTATTAATAGCCTTTGCTCAACCACCTTATGCAATTACACCTGGCGAACAACTACGTGTGTACGATTTCAAGGAGAACAGACTGATCTTTTCCGATTCCTTGGAGATTATGAAGATCAAAGCGCAACCACCAGCTTCTGTCGCCAGCGCCCTAAGTCTGCCGCTGACCGTATACGAGAACGGAAAAGAAAACAAGGCGCATATCCTGGATATGCGCCATTTGTCCGTGGACGGATCAAATAGTCACATCTGGCTAACAGCGGGCCGCTTAACCGGTGTCCTCAACTTAAATTCAGCACAGCCAATGAGGTGGTCGGTTTACGAGAAACCGCTCGATATTTCAGGGTTTGCCGACACCCTGGCACTGATCAAATCATTTAAAGAGCTGAGCTTACAAGGCCCGGCAATGGGCCGGCCGGCAATAATACCCTTAGGCGAGCAGGATTATATCAGTAAAGCCGGTAGCTTTCCGGGTTATATCTATGCGATCACCGAACATCATGAACCGTCCTACAAGAGCTTCTATAATTTTACCTTGTACAGCCAAAAAGAAAACCGGGTAGTTATTACCCACAGGATAACCGAACAGGTTGCTGATATTAGTGCCTCTCCGGACCATCATTATGTAGCCAGCAGTACTGGCACAAACAGCCGACCCGACTCTGCTTTTCTTTTTGAAGCAGCCACAGGCAGGTTTTTGGCAAGCGTGGCCGGCTCTTTTTTAAAAACATTTTTCTCTGGGGACAGCAAATATTGGGTCTGTTGCTTCGATAAAGGCGAAGCTGGTGTCTTTAACATTGAACAAGGCAAAATGGAAAAGATCCCGATCAATGTTTTTCATACATCGCCGCTGCCTGATGGCCACTACATCCGTTGCGGAAGTGACCTAGTCGACCTTAGTGACCTTCACGTTTATAAAACCAACCTGAGCGGGATCGGTCAGATCTTTCAGCAGCAGGTTTACGGGATAGCACAGACCGGGGAGGCCGGCGTTTATTCTCTGACCAGTAATACTTTCCAAAATATCGCTTACCAACAAAGCGGCGGTTTCACTAGCGCGGTGGTTAGTCCTGATCGGCGTTACTTGCTAACACTGGGCTACGATATCTGGCTGTCCAAATGGAACCTGCAAACGGGCTTGCTGGAATCACAAGTGCAGGTACCTTATAATCCCGGCAGATCGCTGTATTTTAACAGCGACAGCACCCTAGTATTGATCGTCGACCCTTACAACGGAATGGCTTTTAGGACGAAAGGCCTGCAATTGATGTATACGTTCGCCCCTGCTCAGAACGGCAGTTTAAATTATTTCCTGTCCGATGGCTTTTATTTCACCAACAAGGAAGAACTTGGCAATTATTATTTCAGCTACAAGGGAAACCTCTGGGGCTATAGGCAATTTGACGCACACTTCAACCGTCCCGACCTGGTGTTGAAAGCCGTCGGGCTAGACCAACCCGAACTGCTGAACCTATATCATAATGCATTTTTAAAAAGGAGCAGTAACCTGGGTATCGATCCAAATTTTGATCTGACAGCCGCAGAGGTTCCCACGCTCACGCTCCTCAATGAAGCCGCACTCGGTCCAAAGCAAACTGCGGATAGCTTGCTGACCCTTGACATCCGGGTCACAGTCCCGTCCATCCCACTGGCAAAGCTCAAAGTAACCGTTAATGGAAACCCGGTAGCCGCCCGGCAGCTGGCCAAAAACAACAGGCGGACACAGGATCAGCAGGTTCCGGTCAAACTGGCTTATGGCCCTAATAAAATTGACATGAGCTGCTTCGACAGCAAGGGGACTGAAAGCCTGATCAAAACCATTACGGTCAAGTATCTACCGCCATCAAAACCAAGATCGAAGACCTATTTCATCGGCATCGGTCTAAATAATTATGAAGATAAGCGCCAGCATCTTAATTTTTCGGTCAGGGACATCGGGAATTTCGACAGTCTTTTACGGGTATCAGTCCCTGGCCTGATTAGTTACACGCTCACCGATCAGCAGGTCACAGAAAAAGCCATCGATTCCCTGTTAAACAAACTCGCCGACGCGGGGATCAACGACAAGGTCGTCCTCTTTTATTCCGGCCACGGTCTCCGTAACGGCCTCGATTTCTATCTATCGACCTACCGCTCCGATTTTGGCCATCCTGGCAACGGTGCCTATGAATTTCGGCGCCTGGAACAGGGCATGGCTAAGATCAGTGCCAGGCAAAAATTGGTCCTCATCGACGCCTGCAATAGTGGGGGTGCCGACGTGGACCGTCAAACAGACACTGATCCATACCGCGCACTAGCCAAGCCGTTAGGTCAGGCCGACGGTTACGCACGAAGTTTTGACCTTATGCAGGACATTTTTGCAGATGCTAATTCTTCCAGCGGCGCCGTGATCATTTGCGCTTCCCGCTCGACCCAATTCGCCAACGAAGGGAAAAATAATGGGGTTTTTACAAAATGTCTCATCGACGGGATCAGCTCCAAAAAAGCTGACCTGAACCAAGATGGCGTGCTAACCGTGGAAGAACTTAAACAATATGTTGGTCGGCAGGTACCGCTGATCACCAAAGGGCATCAGCAACCGGTAGCCAGGGCCGATATTCCAGGACTGGACTGGGCTTTAGTGAATTTACCGTAAACCCGGGATAAAGCGGTCAACACCATCCGGATAGAAATTGCCGTAAACAGCCGCTAATTCCTGATAAATATCGCCCGCCATTCGGTTGACATCGCCCTGATAATACCCATTTAACTGTTCGGTGAAGGCCAGAACCAATTCCTTGACCTGTACGGCGTTCACGGTCCTAACACGCAGTTGCGCCGGAAAATAGCGCTCACTTGCCCGGCCCTGGAACAGGTACCGCACTTTCAACAAATAGGACCATTGCGCGTTTAGAACTGCAGGAAAAAACAAAGAATCAGTCGTCCGCTTCAACAACTGCGAGTGAACCGTATCTACAACCGGGACCAGAAAAAACTGATCCCCAGGTGCAACGGAGATGCTGGCGGAAGATAGCGGCAGCCCCTGACCCACGATCAGCATCAACTTCACCGGGTTCCCGTAATGCCCGGTATCCGTCAGAAACCCGACCAGATCGAATGCCCCTTTATGGGTTAGGATCTTATCCCCACTGTAGGGTTCCAGCGCATCACCGACCAGCAGGGTATATAAAACACCCGGTTCCTTTTTTTTGGCCTCAGCTACTTGACGGCCGTTTTTGAACCGAAGCAGGATACGCCCGTGACCGGGGTCAAGAAGCCCTAATTCGGCAGTCGCTGATGACGCCCGGACAGTATCGCGTAAACCGATATGTGCACGCACTTTAAGCAGCTGGCCTTTACACCATACGTCACCTTCCACATGCGTTACGATCAGGGACTGGCCGCGGGCAACGGTCACCAGCAGCAGGGCTACCAGGCTAAGGGCAGCCGGCCAAATGATCACGCGGTCAAATTTTGCCATACTTGTTTAATTTTCTTCAGCCACGCTTCATATTTTTCGATTACCAATCCGAAAACGGTCAGGTAAGTGGCCAGGTAAAAGATACTGATATACATTTTAAAAAAAACAATGGAAACCAGGTTGACGGCGATCACCGCACCCAAAAAAGATACATACTTGATGATCAGATCCTTCACTAAAGGCAGCGGCAGCGCTTTCACCTTCTGCTCCAAACCTCTTGTTTTCCGGCCGACCCGGAAGATCTGATAGAAACTCACCAGCCAGAAAGCCAGGAACAGGAACATCAGCCAGCCCGCTGTGATGACCGGCGGAGACTGTAGCAAGGTCAGGAAAACATCCCAAAGTATCACGCAGCCGGGCAGCCCGCCCAAATAGGTCTGGTGCTGATCATCGTCGAAATTACCGATAACAATATACTTATCTTTCAAAAAAGAAAAGCCGTCATCGCCTAGATTAAGCAACTGGTCAAGGTAATAGGTATTGACCGTTCGCTGGTCATCCGACTTGTTCAGATTCTCGCCCCTGTAGTAAAACTCCGGAAGCACATAATTAAAAGAGAGTCTTCCGTTCAGCCAGACCAAGCCATGACGGCGCGTAATGCGGTTCGGTGTCAGTGTTTCATAGAGTTTGACCGGCAGGCTCTTAGCGGTATCCTCATAAAACACGGGCATCTTATAAAAAAGCGAACCCGGTAAGGGCGTATAATTGACCAGGCCATAAGGTACGCGGAACACCGGTCTGATGACTGTACGGTGTTCCGTATCCCAATGGGCCGTCGTGAGTAGCCGTGGCATCCCCTCTACTGCCGAACGCAACAGGGCATCCTGAGAACCCGGTTCGTCCAGCGAAATATCCAGCAGCACAAATTTATATTGTCCCGTATGACGCCTGATCAGCGCTAAGAACGCACCCAGCTTGACCCGGTCGGTAATGATTTTCACCGGAGGACGGAACGGCGCTACCGTATCGATCTTTAAACTCGTATCGGCCAATAGCGAAAGATCATGGGACGTATCGATAAAAACCACGCTGTCCGTAAGCGGCTTTTGGTCGACATGGAAAATATCATGCCGCCAAACCGCTGCCCACTTCAGGAAATCTTTTTCATCGGGCCGGGTAAAAGGGATATACTGCATGCCAATGGTCAACACCACCAACTAGCAGGCGTGCAGCCCAATCCAGATAAACCTTCGTTTATGACGTTTGTAATGTGCAAAGCTGTAGATCAGGCGGTCCATCGGAATGAAGGTAGCAAAAAACCGCGATTTACAAAACCACGCCCGTCCCGGCGGATCATCATTGCCAAAACCATCAATCCCCCTCAAAGCGCCGCCGGTGCTTCCCCGGCCTCCAGGCCAGGTCATCATCGATCCGCTTGTTGATCGCATCGCGCATGCTGTCCAGGAACTTCGTCTTGCTCACCATCTTGCGCTCCTTGATCTCCATAAAACGCCGGTAAAAACGGCTCAAATTGATCTTCAGGCTGTTCTCCAGCCAGGCCACGATATCCTGCAGTTCCGCTTCGCCATTATTCAGCTGGCCCGTATCATGCAGCCCATAGATCAGTTCCACCAGACTGCACATATCCCCCGTCCAGCGCAGCTTCGTCTGGTCGCCGATCTGCCCCAGGTCGGGCAGGCACACCGCCTCCAGTAGGAAAGCTTTCAGCCGCTCATAGGCCATGATCTTGGCAAAGGTGTAATCCGCATAGGTCGAAAACGCCGGGTCGGGTTCCGGCAAACCTGGCAGCAGCAAACCATCCAGCGATTTACCGCGCATAAAACACAGCCCGTCCAGTTCTGTCGCCCCCGAGCGGTAATACTGGTGAAAGAAAGCGACCTGTTGCAGGTAGCGCTCCACCATCCGAAGTTCCTCCAGGTAATAATGGTTCAACACCTCCGTATTGCCCGCCGGTACCCGGCGTTCGATCACGTCCACCTCCACGTAATAAATAAGCCAGCTGTGCAGCCGCGGTTTGGCCACTTTAAAACAATAGACCTCTTCGGCTTCGGAAGCAAAACCCTCCCGGGCTACCCATTCTTTCAGGTCGCCTAAATAGCGTTTGACCAATACGGCCACCTCCGCCAGCCCCACTTCCCGGCCACCTCCGGTCAGCTCCGCCATGAACGCCTCATAGCCCCCGTCATAAAACTGTTGATACATAAGCTTGAATGATTAATGAATACGGGTAGCGGTCCTCACATAGGCAAAAAAATTACAGCCCCGCACAACAAAATCCGCGCGGCCGGGTTTAACTATTAATTATATCTCGTTAACCCAAAGCTAATGCCTGCGCGGTCAGGGCGGTTTGATTCAAATCATAACCGTATGACCGAAGAAAAATTAGAGACCGGGGCGGACCTGCTTTTCCGCACCCTCAACTACATCGCGCCCCTGCCGCCCGAACTGGCAGCACATTTCCGTGACCACTTGCGAACCCGCAAAGTCCCCAAAAAACACCCTTTATTAAGCCCCGGCGAAGTCGGCCGCCACATCTACTTTATCGTTTCCGGCTTTACGCGCGCCTACTTCCGCGACCGGCACGGCGACGAACATACCTGCTGGTTCATGGGCACCGGCGATGTCATGATCCCCGTACACAGCTTCTTCACTCAGCAGCCCTCCCAGGAATACCTCGAAACCCTTTCCGAGACGACGCTCCTTTCCCTCACCTGGGAAGAGGTACAAGGCATTTACGCCAAATTCCCCGCATTTAACTTCCACGGGCGCATCCTAACCGAAAAGTATTATATCCTGGCCGAAGAACGCGCCATCTTGCTGCGCACCAAGCGGCCAACCGAGCGTTTCGCTCTGCTCTTAGAACAGCACCCGGGCATCATGACCAAAGCCACCAACCGCGAGGTCGCCTCCTTCCTCGGCATCAACGAAGCGACGCTCAGCCGCATCCGTTCCGCCAGAGTTTGATTACAATCAAAGTTTTAACCCCATTGAAAACCACAAAAATTCCTAAAATGAAACCAACACTAAAAAAACCAATAACATACCTGTTCAGTTTCGCCATCCTGATCCTGGCCCTGAGCGCCTGCAAGAAGGACAACGGCCTGCAACCACTGACCTATTCGAACAATCAAACAGATACCAGCACCCTCTCCCTGGCCACCGTCCAAACCTGGTACGACAGCCCGCTAAAAACGAACAGTATCACCAGCAAGCACTTCAACATCGACTGGTCCAAGGCACAAAACATCTATCAAAAAAATAAGAACTGGTGGCTGGCCGACCTCCCAGGTCAGCCCACCTACAAAAACGTCAAGCAGGGCTACCGGAAGATCACTTTTTTAAAAGACAGCAGCAGCACGCTCAAAGCCCGCATCCTGGAGATCATCCCCGATACCTATTATTACCTGCGCAAGCAAAAAGCCGAAACCAAAGACTTTACCGGCCGGGTCTTTATCTATGATGACAGCTACCACCTTTTAGGCGGCAAGATCTATAATGGCGGTAAACAGATCGGTAAGATCCAGCCCGATCCAGCGCCGAAGGTAAAGACCCAAATGGTCCAAGTCTCCGAAAGCTGCGACTGGTATGACAGCAGCTATATCGACGCAGAAGGTGTTTTTACCATCCATTCCGAACAGATCTGTGATTATATGATCTATGACGACGGCTTCTACCCGGATATGGAGGGTGGTGGCGGCGGTTACCCCTCCGGTGATCCTCTGGGTGGCGGGGGGGGTGGCGGCGCAGCTTCACCAGCCCCCGCACCTCCCCCGCAGATCGAAGAACTACCTATGGCCAGTAACCCGGCCATCAGTCCCAAAGACTATATGAAATGCTTCGGCAATATCCCCGATGCGGGTGCCACCATGACCGTAACCATCTATGTACAGGAACCCCAGCCCGGCACCTCTTTCCCCTTAGGCACCAACGGTGTCGGCCACGCCGCCATCGGCCTCAGCAAATCCGGCGGCGGGCAGACCATCACCCAGGTGGTGGGCTATTATCCCGTATCTACCTCGGCTGTATTGGGCGGCGCTTCCAAAGTCGTGGATAACCATGATATGAACTACAACGCCAGTATTACCTACTCCGTAAGTGCCATGCAGTTCAGCCTGATCAGCATGTATATCGCCACCCCACCCTCCACCTATGATATCTATAACTTTAATTGTACGAACTTTGCGATCAGCGCCTGCCAGCAGGGCGGCATCGCCTTACCAAGTGCGGATACGATCGTGGGCCTTAACGGTGTTGGCGGCTGGGCACACGCTGCAACACCCGGCGGCCTCGGCGACAGCCTGGGCGCGATGAATGGACAAAGCAACGTTAATAATAATGGTGGTTCCATGCCCAAGAGTCATGGTGCCTGTAACTAATTAAATCACGATGAAAAAGAAAATATTAATAGGGACCATAGTTGTCCTTATCTTCATCAACCTGCCTTTTTGGAGTTTTATAACCATCAGGAATTATAGTTATCAAAATAAAGATGGCAGTTATCGCGATACCGAGATGAGCGGGATGGGCGGCAGTTTCGACGCGGTCTTGCGTGGCTATGGCGGCTTTCTAGCGTTGCACCCAGACAGGGATAAGGGCGACAATAACCTCTATCGTACCTTTGCCATTGAGCCCTGGCGCTTTTGGGAATGGCGGGAAATGATCCTGCGCAGTGACCGGTTTAAACTGCCTTACCTGGCACCATAACAACAAAGTATCACTTTACAAATAAGCTATAGTTAATTCATTGTAAATAGCTTATCTAAAACCACCTGAAGCTACTTCAGGTGGTTTTTCTTGCCCGTTAAAAAATTACGAATTTCGCAATTACCTATTTCAACGCCACGAAAGCCGAGGCGATCAGTTGCCAGGTCTGCTCTTCTTGTTGCCAGACATGGGTATAACGATAAGTGCCTTTAAACGGTTCACCAGCGAATTTGCCGACCATTGATATTTTCAGCGATACGATACCAGTATCGCCAAATACCCGGTAAATCTGCGCGCTGGCAATCAATACCTCGATCCGCGGCCCGGATTGGTAACGGGCGATCTCCTGTGCTTTCGTCAGTACCTCTCCCCTTTCATGGGTGATCAGGGCTTCGTCGTGCAACAAGCGCTCCAGTGCGACCTGGTCGCTTGTTTTCATAGCGGCCTGCCATTCCTTTTCGGCGCGGATAAGTTCGTCTTTGATCGTCATATACATTAACCGGCAAAACGGTTTTGGCGGTGCCAGGCGAGCATTTCCGGGTCTGGCCAGGGAAAACAACCCACTAGCCCAGCTTCTTATTTTGCCATTCTTCGATCGCGCGTTTGGCTGAAGGGCTGCCAATCTTCTGCAACGCGAACAAGGCCGCTTGCGACATCGTTTGGTGACAAGAAAAATTATCAGGCAACTTCAATGGTTGATGATCATTCAACTGGACCTGCAGCCATTTGATCGCCCGGCCGTAACCAGCGTGGCCAAAGCTTAATACAGCAAAATAACGTATCTCCTTGTCCTCTTCTCGGGCAAGTTCGTCAATCTCTTCAAAGCTAAGCTGGCGCACGGCCCTGCTCAGAAACCCCTGTGTTAGTAAATATCTGAAACCTGGCTCGGTTCGAATACGCTGTAACAACTCAGGCACCTTAAAATCCTGGTCAAGCTTCCACAGGGCCGTTAAAGCCGCTTCAACGACCAAAAGACTGGACGCCTCTATATAAGGCTTATAAATTGCTGGCAAGCGCTTCGCTTTTTTCAAGTCGCTGTGACAAGAAATTGCAAAAGCTGCCAGCGCCGGATCGGCGTGGTCAAAGAAGTTTTGCAAAACCGCCGCGACTGCCGGTTCGTCCAACCGGCAAATAGCAGCGATGATCTGCTGAACCTCTTTTTCAGGAACAGCCTTTATTCCCTCAAAAACACGGGATACTGCTTCATCAGCTTGCCAGCTACCCCCTGTTAGAAATTGCTGGATAAACCATTTCAGCACCTCTTCATCATAACCGCCGATCTTATCCAATTGATGCCATATCTCCACGTCAATTTGCATAATATCCAAATTAAAAGCGACACTCCTCCGGAAAGGTTTGGAATAATACATACTGTAAGGTTTCCGGTCATCGCACCAGCTAACGCTGCAAAAATGCGAACTTAACTCCTCCTCTGTTTTCAAAACGATCTCACGTAGTGGCCTCAGATCGTTGAGGATGTAATTTCCGGGGAAACAGCCTCTTGATGCACGCAGGATCTCTGGTCGCAGGAACAGTTGAAGCGCGACCGCGCGGTTACCCTGTACGTTATTAAAAGCGGCTAACAGGGTCATCCCTAGCGGGGCGGTGGCATTTTCCAGTTGTTGCACTTTTTCTGTAAGCTGGATTAATTCCCGGACGGCGTTGATCTTTATCAGTTTGGCGATCATTAGCTCACGGCAGTCGGGATAGGCTTCAAATATTCTAACGATATCCGTCATTACCACAGGCGCACTGTTTTCAATCAAGGCACCGATGACTAAAGGTAGGTTAACCTCTTCCCCTGCCCCGAAAATCTCCGTAAGTAAACCGATGCTCTTTTTTGATCTAGTTTTGCCTAATACATTCAGTGCAGCGGCGCGGGGAACGCTTTCGCCATCCTTGACCAAATCAGTAAGCATTCGAAGGTCGCCCGGGGGGTTATGTTTATTGACGATATAGATCATGTGAGGAAAATTCGCCGCATTTCTTTCATCTTTGAAAAAGGCCAGCAGATATTCCTTGCGCCGTTTTAAACGAAATTGAATAAATATCTTTAAAACATCGGTACGCTCCGATAAGGATGCCGAAGCCATGTTTTCTACCAATTTTTTTACCATGAAGTTAAACGGAAGGTTATAGCACAACATAGACAGGCGAAGCCAACAACCCAGCCAAAAATGATCACGCTTATTCGAGCGGTTTTCCAAACGGTCTAAACCCCTGGCACGGAATTGCGGGTTACTGCTTCGAATCAACCGTCTGATAGCCTTAAAACCTGTTTCGTCCTCAAAATGGCTATTGAAAAAACAGACCAGGTCCCGCTGATGTTTATTTTTGCCAAATAAATTACGGGCGCTCTTGGTCAGTGCTTCAGCCGGGAGGTGGGCCTGAGCGATATATTGCAACATATTTGAATCATAGACCTTGCTGCTTGTAAAAAGGGCGGTCAAGCTGCGTTCCGGCGCGACCTTAAAAAAAGCTTCAAAGGCCTTTGCTGCAAGCTGGTGTTTAGGGTGGTTGATGAGCACATCAATATCCTGTTCCGCCAGATATTTGTCCAAGTCTTGCTGTAGTAGTTCATAACCGCCATATAATTTCGTCATTTCCAGTACCGCATCTGGCGTAAAATTAGCCTGCGCCTCCCGTCTCATCAGCTCAAATTGCAGGCAATCCGCCTCATCGCCCCAGAAAGTCCGTTCTTGATAAAGAGCCCGCATCTTCGTAGTATCCTTCCATAACGGTAAACTGTGCAGCCTGATTAGCGCCATTACGGCATGTTGGCAGGGCTTGGCGACTACCGGGTATTTATTGATCACACTAAGTAACGTGTCCACCGCAGTGATATCGCTAACCTCAGCTAAGGCGGCGGAGGCAGCATTGTAAAGGTCCCCGGTCGTATAGTCTAGTATGGCAATCAATCTCTGGGCCGCTGTTTTAGTGCCAATATCGCCTAATCCGGAGATACACAATGACCGAATAGCCGGATCTTCATCATCGATCAATTCCAACAGTACATCACAACTAGCATCGTTGAGCGTGAGCAACTCTCTGACCATAGCCAATCGCTGTTGCCTGTTCGCCGCATTCAACTTGGGAACAACCGACCGGATCGCAAAATGATCGCGCACCCGACGGTGAATGAAGGCATATTCGCCATTAATTTCCTGCAACAGCAAGCGGGAAACAGACCGTTTTAAAAAGGCCTGAAAACGCAATGGCAGACACCGTTGTAACTTCAAAAACAATACCGTTACCCCATTGGCAAACCCATCATACCCTCTTCGTACAACAAATGCGAAAAGCAGGGCCGCCGCCGCCATGGCCAACGGGCCGGCGATCAGCAAGTACGGCCCCGGAACAGCCAAGCCCAATAATACGGCCACCACAGTCCCTATCGCTAAACCAATTTTAGCGTTTCCAAACATACGATAGGTATGGGTAATATATAGGGCCATGGCCACCTCAAAAAGGCAAATCAATATGAAGTGATGGTCGGTAAAAAAATAGATGCCGCCAAATATGGCGGCCATCGCATATAACGGCAGGCTAATAGCCAAGGCCGCGGACCGGAATTGTCTCCAATGCACCTGCCGCCGGTTTTGATGCATAAAAAAGGTAACCCAGCCGGCCACATAAATCATGCTGAATTCCATAAAAGACCTTCCCTTAAGGACGACGTTCATCATAACAGCGAAAATGATCGCCACCAGCCAGATCAAATAATAAGGATAGTTTTTTCGCATATGATTGCCGAACTCCTTCCGGCGGCTAAGCTGGAACTGGATCAGTAACAATGCAAAAATAGCAGGTACAGCTAGGACCAGATAAGCCGTTCCGTTCCCGCGACCTTGCAGCGCAAACAAAACAGTGCCAGCGGCGGCAGCGAGCAAACCGACAATGGGCAATCCGGCAACGGCGATAATGACCTTTTCGGTGGCTTTTTTATCCCCCGAATGCCTTCGTGTAGCCCACATAAATATGCCCGTGGCTACTAATAGTCCAGCTACTAAAAAAAAGGGATAATTTCTTAATAATAATAAACCTGAGCAGATAAACACCAAACTGACCAACAAGATGTCAGGGCGCTCCTGCAACTCATCCGGTCGATCATAACGGTCATTTTTCTCCGTCAGGATAGCATGGATCTGGCTTGTCGCAAATGCGTACTGCAGGTGGCAGGACAGCAATTGTGCAATCCAGCCCAGATAGCGGTAATTGGCCTGGATCACTTTTGGATGCACTACCACATTTTCCCTTAATAAGTCGTTTTCCGGATGTTGCGGGTCGCGTTTTTTTCGCCGGGGCTGTCGTTCAAGCATCGCTAATACATACAGGTCGAACAGGGCGATCCGCTTTTCAGCTTGGGAATAGCCTTGTTGCTCCAGCAAAGAACTAAAATCGCGATGGGCGCTCGCCAACACCATAATATTCAGGTCCAGCGGGGAATGTGCCATCTCCATCATCGCTTGATCCTGCTCCAGCAAGTGCTGCAATGCAGTACGATTGCTTAATTGCATATGGGCGAGATAAAACTTGAGCTGGCCCTCGGTATACGGTTTAATACTCACCGCGTAATCTAAATGCAGCCTGCAATCGTCCATCGTCACCAAAGCATCATAATCGGCGGTCCGACTGCAAATGACTACCGATATCCCGGGCCTAGCTTTTAAAAATTTATTGAGTTGATCGACTAATTGGACCCGTTTGGCTTCCTCCGCTTCATCCAGACCGTCCAGGAATAAACAAACGCGCTCCCCCACCAGCCACCCCAGCATGATACCTCCAGGCACATTCCCTTTTTTAGGGTGCGCGACCGTTTTTGCCAACCATCTCTCAAAGGATGTCGGCACATCTTTTGCATCTTCAAACAAAGCTTGGCGCTGATCAGCTTTCGCTGACCGGGAAGGCCGTCTCGATTTACCCCAATCCGCCAGGTTCGCGAATACAGGGATAGGCTGTTCTTCCAGTTTTTTTGCGTTATGCAGGCAATTACTGAGTTGGTGTAAAAGCGTGGTCGTTTTCCCACCGCCGGGACTTCCCAACAATAAGACTTTGAACAGCGGCCGCCGAAGTAATTCATCAAGTGAATCCAATTGCTTTGGTTCACCAAACCTGTCCCGCTGGACAAACTCCAGAGAACTGACGCGGTCACTGCTATCCTCCAGCTGCAGGTCAATAAATACTGCTTCCTGAATAGAGTTCAACAAACGGTTATCTACAAATTGCTCCAGATACTTCAAATAAGCTATCCTGGCCTGCCGGATCCTTTTTCCAGAAAAAGATTTTGGCTCACCTTTGAACCAGCCGATCAAAACCAAAAAAAGATAGATTACAATAGCCAAACAAAGCGCAGCTACAAAGGAATACCGGTACCCGAAGCTGGGCAAGTGTAATTTGGTAGCGAATGCATTAAGATATTCCTTGGTATAACTAATCACGCCCAGCATACCAATGCCTGTAACCACTTTAAAAAAATTCGAAATGTGTTTTTTGATAGCAGTCAAGGTTAAGTATCAGGTTTTGGGATAAGCCTCTAATTTAAGGATAAGTAAATTAAAGTCAAAGCGTTAGGCAACGTAACCTATAATTAACCTGCTAAACAGAAGCCACTTGAACAGGGTATAGATATGACATAAGCATTACCATGCCGTTATTCATTCAACTGTGACTCAACAACAAAACATTTTCTTGCTCGAAACATATTTTTTCCCGGTGGCGCACCATGTACCAGCGTATATATCTATGGGAAGTTTACTGAATTCCCAATCATCCACCAGTCTCGGCCTGGCAACATCAGCCTTAAATGAAGTATGCACAACAATCCACAATACGGGTCAATATAACAAACAGGCTGACCTGACTTCAATCTTATCACGCAAAAAACGGGGAACGCACACGTCCCCCGCAATTATATCAAGTAACCGCAGCCGCTTACGCGGGTTTGACGGTATCCCGGCACTATGTCAGGACAGATTAAATTTCCGGGTTTACAGAAAGTGACTTGGGTATACTTTTGTATATTTTCAGGTAAAACAACGCCTAATTCTTGAACTCAGCGATGGTTTTGCGGCGCTCGTTTTGGCAATGGTGCTCTCGACGTTTTTTTTTCTGCCAACAATTGTTTATTTTGCTTTTCTAAGAAATCATTTTCTCTTACACTATGGATAAGCGCAATGCTGTCAGTCTTGAATTTCGCCGCATAAACATCACCCGGTGCCATTTCAGGCGGACGGAGATAAGTAAAGAGCGCTAACCCTGTGGCCAGCACCGCACTTCCAACAGCGACTTGCATCGCCCTTGCCGACTCTTTGTTAGCAGCAGCAATAGTCAATTGATTGACCACTGTATCCGACCGGCTGAAATAAATCTCACTGCTCCTAATAAACTGATCTATGCTTTCTTTACCCGCCTGAGTACCACTATTAGTGTACTGCAAAAAAAAGACACGCTGATAATTCTCAAATAACCTGAGAAAACGTGTCATTTTTGTAATATGTTCCTTCAGTGCTTTCTTGGAATACTGTTTTAGATCTTTGTTGATTTTACCAATCTGATCATTGAATTCATCAGTAACATTGACGTTATTTTCACAATAATAGCCGCAAAGTTCATGAAAATCCAATTTTGATAATTCTTCAAAAGATTCGGGTTGCTTGGTCATATTAGGCTTTAGGTTTATGTTGTATTTGGGGGCAATTATCTACCAGATCTTTTAGCGTTTTTTTGAGCTTTTGATAAAATTCAGCATCCTCGCTCCATTCAGCCGTCACCGGCTTTGCAAGCATTTTCACACACTTAGCTTGCTCGGAGCGTTCATTAGCAAAGTTAAAGATCGATTCCATTTCCCTTGCAGAAGGTGTGTTTGTTAGAAATATAATAGGCAAGCCTTTCATTTCTGCTTCGAAGTTTTTACAGAATTCCACCCCGTTGATACTACCAACAAATGGCGCATCCGTATTTTTCAAGCGGTAATCAATGATGTAACAGACCGTGTCGGGTGCATGTTTATTCAGAAACTCGGTGATTGTTTTTATGCGCTTCTGTATTTTGGCTACCGGCCAGCCCGAACGGTTATAGGTCGAATAACAACTACTGAGATCCTCAAATTCCTTCGAGTCAGGGTTGGGAAATACGTCATATTGTTTGATAAAAGTACCGGCAATCTCGCGTAAATGAAATTGGTCATCCTCGATTACGACTATTTTTTTCTTTTGCTCACTCATAATAATTTTCAGTATAGTGGTCATTTGCGACCTTCAACAATGGGATCTTCACACTCAGCCACTCCTCTTGGTTTTTTACTATAACCAGCGGCCCGTAGTTTTTTTGCATGATTTTATTGATCATATTTAAACCATGATTGCTATTGGAATTCAAATTTGAATTCATTAAGAAAACATCTCCCTGACCATCAAAGTTGTGATTATTCTCAACTACAAAGTACAGCTGCCCATTTTCCCTCGTGAGTTTGATATGGATCGCTAATGGATCATCATCGTCAATATCGATACGGTGGTCATGTAATACGTGCTTACGTATATTATAGATCAGCTCAAAAATAAGTTCCCTAAAAAAGGTGGCCGGTAGTTTAATGATCAATTTGGCATCCTCCTCCTTCAGTTCACTGGTAAAAAGCACCTTCTCACCAGGCCGCAGGCCACGATATTCATCCAACTTGATATCTAATACGAAAAAATAACTTTTTTCAAAAGTTTCGAACATCTTTTTGACCTCAAACTTTTGTTCTGCAACACGGTAATCCTCATGAAACTGACGTGTTACCAATGACATCAAATGAATCTTATTGATCATATAAGCGAAAGAAGTATAAAGTTCTTCTTTTGCCTGCTTAAAGGCCGGAATCGGCATTCCCGGCGTTAGCTTTTTTAAACTGCCTCTTATCGCATTTCGATAAGTACTGATACCATGTTTTAAAGAGAAAATATAGCTCTCTTTTTCTTTTTGTTCGACATATGCCATAAAACTATCGTTTGATAAATGATGCTTGATAAACCTGTTGATATCGTCTTTCAACAGTAATAGGAATCTCACCCGTTTGGGATCAAAACGCTTGAGATTTTGAGGGGCTACGTTGGGTTCTACCGGATTACGGTAAAAACCGATGACGGCCTCCGGATTGTTCTCCAACTCAAGTTTTCCGGCAGGGCTTTTCTTCTCTTGTAACTCGGATAAACGCAGGAAAAAAATATTACGGTAAAGTTTGGTTCCGTTTAGTTCCATCGCTGACAAGATAGATGGCGAATCTTTATTCAATTCCCTATACTGCCAATGGTCATGCTGATCAAGCATGAGTTCAAAGGTCGCTTTATTCATATTACTGCCCTTATCTTTGATACCCCGAAATATTTTAAAAGCAATACTGTCTTCGCCGGTAAGATTATTATTCAGCACGTGGTCAATATTTGTGTAATAATTGACAATGGTGTAGAGGTCATTGGGCGTGATCTTTTCTGAAGGTTTGAAATGGTCTTTATACCTGATCGCAAAATAGGCGCCGCCGCCGCGTTCAGTGGTATTTTTTATCGAAAGAATGTCACACAGAATAGCCAGCATATTCTTGATCTTATTCTGAAGTTCGTTTGAACGGGAACTAAAAGCGCTGGTTGCAGGATCAGGATTTTGCCGCAGTTCGTGCCGCAGCAATACCTTGAGATAAATCGTTTTTTCGAAAGCATCGCGAAGCCCAAGATCGTCTTTGATAGTTTCCTGTACTTCAGATAACTGGCTGTCCTGGTAGGTATACTGGTATTTTGACAGCATCAGTTTCAATGCCTGGAAGCGATATTGGACGATGAACTTACGCAGGTATTTAAACTCAAAATTGAAGAACATCTTATTGGCTGCATCAGGATGCGCCAATGTATAATCATCAATTTTTTGATGCTCCCGGAAAAAATTAGTAAAGAAAGTATCAAAAATAAAGGTGTTTTCTAAAACCAATAACCTCAGTAACTGGATAAACGGATTTTCAAAATCATCCCGTAAACTTAGCAATTCACCTTCCTGAACGATCTTAGTCGTATTAATTATCCAAACGATATTTCTGACCAGTTGGATCGCTTTAGCCTCGTCTTCCATGATCAGTTCCTGAATAAGCGCGACATAATAGGTGGCGAATGCAGGAGCAGATACCGGTTTCGTTATTCCAAATTTTTCAGGATCATTGATATCGGGAAGAAATTCACCAGCCTGCATCTTTCCCTGATAGTGCTGAACTGCTACAGGATCCTTTTTGATCTTACCCAACAAAGCTTTCATGGCCAGTAGCGTATGGGGTGCCAGCAGTAGATTTATCTTTAACCGCAACGCTAGTTTGAGTAATAATTTAAAGGTATTATAAGGCGAGAACTCTCTGGCTTGCCGCTTTGCCCCTTTGATATATAAACAGTTGAAAAACTCATCAGATACTTCATCGCCGTTGTGATTAATGACCTGCATCGTGAGATCTGTCAGCTCCCTGCTTACCCAATCAAAAGCTAATTCTTTAAGTTTTTTATAATGAACAAAAGGTGGTTCGGCAAAGATCCGGATGATGAACATGGGCAGTTCCTGTTCAAAAGCAGGATATTGCCTGAGAAAGCCCGAGACCGCTTTCGTACCGGCGAGCAAAGAAACAATTTGTTTCAACAGCAATGCTTCACTGGTTTCACTCTTAATTTGGTCGATTACTTGGTGATCGTAGGAAAATTCAAAATTGGACAGATATTCTCCCTGGAACAAATTAAAGATCTCGTGATAAAGTAAAAAATGCAGCAGCGAATGCTTGTCAGCATTCGGTTCCCGGTTTTGTTTATCAATGATCAGTGGTTCAACTTTGTGGCGTGCACGCCTGAAATGCATTTGCATGGCATCCAAAGTTGATTTTTCAGCCAATTCGCTATAGGTATTCATTTGCACTTCGAAAGGAAATTTTGTCTCCAACTGGTCGAGTGCCGGCATGTTCAGTTTGGCTAAAAACTGAAAGCGCTCCGGCTTCCTCAGATATCGCAATATGTTCTGTTCATCGAAAAAACCTACCTGATTGAATAACGTCAAACATAGGTCGAAGTGGAATTGCTGATCATTAAAAACATTTCTTACAAAGTTCTCCACCATCCAGAATGACCTGCCGGTAGAAATGGTATCATCTACAAAAATGATTCTGGAGTGGACAAGCAAAGCGCCGTTGAACTTGACAAAATTTTGAAGACAGTCCTCAGCCGCGTTGAACTGCAGCACAGTTGCGGTATCCATAAACAATACTTCGTTGACCAGATTTACAAAGCCGGAGTTGCTGGTCAAAGAAGGGGTGACAATGATTACCCGCCCCTTGTCCGTAATATCAGGTTTAAACCAATCCTGATTTTTAACCTGCGCAGTAAGCCAATCTACAGTCAATTTCCGCCGGACTGGATCCGCCAAGAATAAACCTGTACGGATATAAAAATAATAATGGTCGTTGTTTTTCTTGATATGGTCATGACTGACCAAAAAGCGCCCCTCATAATCTTTCAACAGATCAAAAAGATTCTCCTGGTTGTGGTAACGCCTATTTACCGGCAGACCAAAGATAAGATCGGGTGTAACGCTGTTTTTTTCGGTCTCCAGCAGGCAAACCTCCTCCTCAAAACAGAATTTACAATTGTATATCTCCTGCCAGTTTGTTTCAAAACCTAATAAAAACCGCTGACGCTCAATTACATTCTCTTGTTCGACCTCGATCACCTGCGGATCAGTATTGGATTCCTGTCCCGTAAGCCAGCCAAAACTTTCATAAAGCTCGTTTTGTTCCGGGTCGGCGAACCGGGTCAGTGGATTTGTAAATCCCTGATTGCCGATCACAAGGGCATTAATATCATCATACGGCGCCCGCACATCTTTTCTTACCTTTTGAACAATGCGTTTAACCTTTTGGGAGGTCGTGAAGGTAGAACTTATAGGAATGATCAATAAGATATCCTGATGGATATTCACCGCATTTCTGAGTATTTTTTCGTTCTCTAATACCACATCGTGACGGATACCCGGATACCCCCAGTCGTTCAGCAGTTTCCGGACATTTGAGACCAGCAACTCGGAGTAATTGCTGTAACCGATCAACGTAATCCGGACAGATTCTTTGTTCTTGCTATCGACAAGCACATCACGATAAATGTGGTCAGCGATCAAGTAAGCGAACCTATTGGAAAAGAAACTATTATAAAATAAACGCTTCGCGTAAAAGAAATCTGTAATATGTATCTTGGAACCCAATCTGAAATGGGACCTAGATATCTTATACCCTTTCAGATTCTTAAAAAAATTGGACCGGTTATAGCGTTCGTCGGATCGATTCGCGGCACGCTCTTCATGAACTTCCAACTCCAGTAAATTCCGAACTGAATCCTCAAATATGGTTACCCCAGCCGAGGTACGTAATAACAATTCGAAATGGAGCAGCTTCCCTTCGCTAAAAAATATTCCGGTATTTTCAGTAGGCGGCTGAAAGTGTTCCGGCAACCTTTCATGTTCCGTGATTCTGTAAACATTATCGTGATAGCGGCTGATCTCCCGATTATGATATTGATAATCGTTAAAGGTCGGCCCCAGCAACAGATCATTGAACCAAAGAGATAGGGGTTCGCCATTTTCATATTCGTTATAGGTAATCTTTAAATAAAAGAGCACACCGTACCGGGCATGCCAAAACCCTGCACTTGTCTTGTCAAATAAGCGATTGATCTGGATAATTTCTGTATGTATCTGTTCCGGGAGGTCATAGATAATCAAGTTTAGGCCACTATCGATCAGCTGGACAGAAGCGATAAACCGCATCCAGTCACTGGCATTCTCCAAAAAAGAAAGAACTTCCGGCGCCTTGATCAAAGCGATCTTCTTTTCTATACCGTTAAGATGTTCAAAGATACCGTCCCTGTACGCGTAGATCTTTTCATATTTGCCTAAAATTACAGGTGATACAAAATCCGACACAATCCGCACATAATCTTCGCCGGCCCGTTCTTCCGTTTCACCCAACCTGAACCGCCGCAGCTTTTTAAAAACAGAAGATGAAGTGCCTGTCGGATCGTCGACGATAACACGGTCCTGTCGTTCTTCTGTGGCAGCGCATTCATGCTCTACCGGTACAATAAAATTATAGCTCGTTCCGATAGCAGAGAACGCACGCTGATTAGCCGTGTAATCAAACCTTTCAATGATTAGTTCATCATGATTGTTAATGTATAGCAGGGCATATTCTGAGAGTGACGTATTTAGTAAGCTATTAGAGGCAACCTTTACAAACCCTCGCTTACCGTTAAGGATTAGGTTAGCAAAGATCAGCAGGCCTAAGCGTGAATTAACACGTTTAACTTGATGAAATAAAGAGATCTGCCGGTAATTTAAAAGGTCCGTAATATTATACGGGTTTAAAGCGTCCGTCATGGTTTGCACATCCTGAACATAATCGGCACGAATAATGTCAGCGAACGCCGATGGCTGTGCGGATAAAAGTTCGATCTCCTCGTTTAAATTTTCAACATATTTATTGGTCACAGCTACGGCACCGGAGTCGATCACGTTAATATCCAGAAAGTAATGGTTATTCTTCTTGCCATACGGTGCAAACCAGTGCTCAAAGGCTTCACCAGTATATTTAAAGGAGGTTAATTTATTATTAGACAGTATTCTTGCCGAAATAACACCATAGCCCTCTCCTTTTATTTTGCCACTATGCTCATTAATGTTTTTTGCAAGTTCAACAAGCCCGATTGCCAGGTCTTTGACGAAGGACAATAACGTTTTCAGATGCCGTTGAAAATCCCTTAACGTGCTCGCAAAAGGAACATTTTCAGACTTTGTGCTAAAAATCAGCCCGCTGTTACATCCCCTGGACTGCGACAGCAGCACCCTAAACAAAAAAATCTCAATATAGCTAAAACGAAAAAATCCGCCAGACTTTAAGGTGATAAGACTCTCGCTGACATAGCGTAAGGCATTATCGGTAGTTAAATTGGCTACCTTGTAGTTTAAATGACGATGTTGTTCACCCAGTTCGGACCGAAAGAGTTCGCGGAGCAAATCCAGGTCCTGTAGGCAGGATAGAATATATTCCATGTACATGCCCTCAAAAGACCTGTCCGTTACCAAATCGCTGAGGGCTGACCAAAATTCCGGCTTTTTTGAGAACACATTGATCAGATCAGCTCGATGGGTAACCGCACTTTTACCTAAAAATTCATGTAAGTCTGCTGAAACATCCCGGGTCAGAAAAAGGTCTGGTAAACCTTTTTTCTCGCGTTCACTTTTACTTTGGATCAATAGCTGTGGAAAGAACATTGCAGAACTTTTTAACAATTCAGCCGAACCACGACTGCCCTTGATCACAATGTCGAGACCATATAACTTCAAGAAGGCTACCTGCTGCGTAGCGATGCCGTAAACAGCGTTACGTTCCTCGAAAACCAATACAATCTTGCTCTGTGGAAAATCACAGCCTAAAAGCAGTAGATAGGAATAGAACAGATCATCTATCGCCTGTAGAGTTGAACTAAATTTTATGACGAGTTGATCAGGTGCCGTGCCGGCAACCATCCAGCTGCGGTAATGTCTTGTAAATAAATTGATCTCCTCGAAGCCCAAAACCTCGGAAGTGCTAAAGTCGATCAAATGCTCCTTCATCATTTTTTGTATTGATAAACAAGCATCCCTAAATAAATTGAAAAGATATAGAGATAAGCCATGTGATGGTTTAGAAAAGTAAAATTAGTAAACGATTTGACATTTCCAAATACAACAGACACATAATCAGTTGTTAATGAACTTGCCATGAGACGGAGCTAGTGCTAACAGCATTTGTACCATGTCTCGCTCTAAAATCCCCCGGACTGATTTGATGATACCTACGAAAGAACTTCGCAAAATGCGTTTGATCCGTAAAATTCAACTCATAAGCGATCTCCTTGATGCGCATATCCGTTTGGCTGAGCAGCCGCTCGGCTTCAGCTAATATGCGTTCCTTGATGAGCTCCTGGACAATCTTGCCAGTGGCATTCCTGGTTACACCATTAAGGACGCGGCTACTGTAGCCCAACTGTCGCGCATAATAAGTCGAATTTTTATGTGTACGGTAATGTTGATCGATAAGACTGATCAATTGTTGAGTAATGGAATTGGCGGCATGATCGTGAAAAGCTACAGCGCTATGTTGCAGAACGAGTTGGAGATAGGATCGGCGGATGAAAATATCGTTTTCACAGGCCAGTAACTTGATAAGTACCCGGATTTTGGTCGCCATAACCAAATCGATACTCGTAACAAGATGACCGGGCTTTAAATGGTCATTGTGCTCAAACGCGATTAAGGTTCCCTTGATATTGCCAAGAATATTAAAAGTACTGGGGCCTGAATAGCGCAGCAATGTCCAGGTCCGGAGACAAGTCTTTTGCTTGCCGTACGCAAATTGTCCGGTTCCTGCCACAATCAATAACAACAATTGCTGGTCGGCAGGTAAGTGTTTGGGATAATCAGGTAATTGGTAGATCTCAATAGGTCCAGGCATCTTTTAATAAAAAAAGGCGCGGAACCGGGTGGCTGTCAGGGAAGGTACTGGAATACCTGCAAACAAGAAAAGACCAGTCCGGCCCGCGCAGTGGCAGGCGTTGGGCTGGCTTCCGTTTGCATTCCAAAATTTCCAGTTTTTCCCTGACGGGAAGCCTAACTAACGCTAAAAAATAACAATATCAAAAAGCGGTGGGTCAAAGGCCCGCCCGCTACTATTAACTTATCTTAACACATAAAATTCCATTTTAAAAAAAGCGCCCGCCGCTCCTTCAGCGGGCACTCCACATTAATTAACTATTACTGACCTGATCAGGAGGCCGGAAGAACAAAGAGGCATTTTTTTAAAAAGATCCGGCTGGCGCCTGCGGCCGGACCTTTAGCTTTGATCGTATGATAACTCAATTTTAAGAAGAACGAAAGCGCTGCTTTTTATAAACTATTACTGACTAAAAACGCTGGTTAAAGGATGCGGCAGCCCGTGAGGCAAACCGCACTGCGGATTTCCACGGGTGGGCTATGGCCCGCACTATCGGGGAAAACGGTAACGACCAGGCTCCGGGGTGCGAGCTGCTGTTGCAGCTCAATAGCGCCCAGCAAGTTAGCGGCAGCTATCGGGCCAGCATTAAGCCCCAGGTCGTTTAATTGTTGCTGCAGATCAGGGACTGCCCTGGGTTCAATAACCCGCATTTTATTCAACATACTGAGCTCAGGATAACGGCTATCGCCGTCAACACCCGGGACATGCAGCGGATGGACAAGCATATTCGGATAAAGCCGGCTGAGGTATTTACCGATCCCTAATACGGTCGCGCCGGTACCGGCGGCGGCAATAAAGGCATCCGGATGCAGTCGGTTCAATAAGAGCTGGTGCCCGATCTCCCGCCCGGCAGTGTGTTCATAGGCTGCTATCGCATATGGCCCGTTCAACAAATGCGGCAGGAAAACCCCGTCATGATGCTGCATGAGCCGCACCCTTTCCCGGCAGGTCAGCAAATCCGGTTCCTGTACGACCTCTGCTCCATAGCTTTGTAATTGCGCCACCAACGGACGGTCCCCGGCCGGCATAAAAACCCGGACCGGGTGTGCCAACGCGCGGGCAATGGCCGCGTAAGCCAAAGCCGAATCCCCCGCCCCAGCGACCATCAGGTGGTCACCAGGGCGCAGCTGCCCCAGTTCATAAGCCTTTTGTAAGATATAAAGCGCCAGGCGGTACCGGCTGTTGCCCGTGGGCGTATACTGCTCGCATTTGACCAATACCTGCTGCTCGGGCCCGCCTAAGCAACGGTAACCGATGACCTGCAACCGCGTATCGGCCGCCAAGCGCCAGAGCTTTTCCATGCCCGGGTGGGGACTCTGTTTATACGTTTCCGGCATAACTTTCCTGGTGAATATGTTTCAACATGTCCTGGACGATTGCATCCAGGTTATAGCGGTGGCCCCATTGCCAATCCCGCCGGGCCTGCCCGTCATCAACCACCGATGGCCAATTATCGGCGATCGCCTGGCGATCATCCGGCGCATAACTGATCGTAAATCCCGGCTTAAATTTCCGAATGGCAGCCGCCAGTTCGGCCGGCGTAAATGATAAACCAGCCAGATCATACACACGCTGGGTCAAATTCTTCGCCGGCGCCTGCATCAGCGTCATGACCGCCCGGATAGCATCCGGCATATACAACATGGGCAAAGCCGTATCTTCTTTTAAAAAACAGGTATAATGTTGATGATAAAAAATATCGACGGCGTAGTCCGTCGTCCCTCCGCCCGCCGGCGCACTATAAGAGATCAGCCCGGGGAAGCGCAAACTGCGCACATCCACGCCATAGCGCTGGTGATAATAACTACACCAATGCTCCCCGGCCAGCTTGCTCATGCCATAAACCGTCGAAGGCATCAGCTGCCCCTGGCGGTCAAACACCGCGATACTGCTCGGCCAGAACACCCGGCACTTTTGCTCCCGCGCCACTTCCAGTACATGCAGCAGCCCGGTCATATTCCGGCCCCAGGTCTCCAGCGGCCGCTCCTCCCCTTTGGCCGACAATACCGCCGCCAAATGATAGATACCCGTGACCCGCCGGTCGCGCACCAACGTCCGTAAAGCCCGGAGATCAGTCACATCCAGCGGCACATTCAAGCCGTCCGCGATCTCCGGCGGCACCCGCAGGTCCGCCGCGATCACATTCGCCGCACCATAAAAATGCCGCAAAGCTACCGTCAGCTCCGTGCCGATCTGCCCGCTGGCGCCGATGACCAGCACCCGGTCCTTATAAATATCCCTGCTCATGGCCTAAAATTCCGAAAAACCCGGATGCCTGGCGGAAATCATTAACCAACGGCGTTTTTTAGCGTCCGCCAGCGCTGCGACCCTTGTTTATTTCGCCGCCAGGTCAAAAGGCGCCTGGCTTTTACATTCTTTCAACAAAAAATTGCTTTGCACCTCACCCACATTCGGGTGCGTATTGATCCGTTCCAGCAGCCACACCGCATAACTTTGCGGCGTAACCGCAGTGACCTGGAGGATAAAATTCCAGTTCCCGGAGACGATATAACAGGACAGCACTTCCGGCATTTGGGCGATCAGGTTTTCGAATTCCAGCAGCAGGCCGGTGTTCTGCTCCTTCATTTTGACCATCAAAACGACCAGCACCGGCCGGCCGATCTTTTCCCGGTCGAGCAAAGCGGTGTAGCGCCTGATAAAACCCATTTCTTCCAGCTTTTCCAGGCGAGTTTGCACCGGCCCGGCCGTCAGGTTCACCTGTGTACCCAACTGCACCAGGCTCATGCGGCTGTCCCGCTGGATGAGCGAAAGGAGCTTCAGATCGATCTCATCAAGCTTACCGTTGATCATTGCTCCAGCCTTTCCACTCTTACATCCTGCGGCATCAGGCCCGAGGCCAACAACTGCTGCCGCAGCACATTCAATTCACTTTCCGAACTTAAAAGAAACACCGCCACCCGCCCGTCCCAGACCAGCAAACAACAGGTACCCGCCAGCGGCTCCAAATCAATACCCGGCGCCAACCGAACCGACACCCGGTAACCCGCCGGCACGACCACCCCACGCGCACCCGCGCAGGAAGCCAGGCAAAACAGCCCCAAACTCAATAAAAACAATAAAATAAGGTAAATGTAAGGTCTCATATTCCTTAAAGTCAGGTGATCCGCAACAAGCAATGTCCGGCAGTCAAAGCACAACAGACCGGCAAAATCCAGGTTAATTAACGGGTATGGTAAAATCTATCGTCTTTTCCGTTAGGCACTTTTCATGCGTACAGGTTTGATAAGTGATGGTTCCTTTGATCTCTTTCAGTCCAGGTTTAACTGTGATTTTTTGGACAAAATCCACTTTGCCCGCATATTCATAATTAGTTACCCCGGCTTCCTTGATCGTATAGATGTCTTTTTTACCGACTTCGACAGGTTTCCCCACGAGGGTCAGCCCCGGTATTTTGGCAAAAGCAATTTTAGTCGGCACAGCCACCGCATCGGGTAATTGTTTCTGCGCATAGATATGCCAGCCGTCGTCAAGCGTAGCTTGTAAGTGTACTTCATAAGTATTTCCGGCTAACTTTTTTATGCCATAAGCCCAATGTGCCGGTTCTTGTACTTGCGCAGTTACTATACTGGTAAGGCAAATCATTAGGATGATTGCGGCTGCGTATTTCATTAAATTGATTCTTCTCATATCGATTTTGTTAAATTCATCTATTTTTTATCGTTAGCATCACCATTGACAAAGGCGGTAAATTGAGGTTCAAGGTTTGCCCCGTAATTTTTGCGTCAGAAAATGCCTTGACCTGCACTTTATCCGGCTGCTCAAATGTGTTGACATCGGTAAATTTTGCCGATGTCAGTATCTGACCTGTCACTACTTCACCGGTTTCGGCAGGCAGTTTACTTGCTATGGAAACCATCTGATGCGGATCGAGGTTAACAAGGCTGATATGCGTAATTCCTTTTCCATCCCTTGATGCCGAGGCATTAACGGCATTTACTTTATCCTTTCCAATTTGGTACTTTGGGCTGTTAATCTTTATTGATAACAGGCTTCCGTCCTGATGCACTTGGTATAAGTCAAAAACATAGTAAGTAGGGGTCAGCAGCATTTGGTCACCTTTGGTCAGGATTAATGACTGAATGACATTCACCGCCTGCGCCAGGTTAGCCTCCTTGATCCTGTCGGCATGGTTATTAAAAATATTCAGGGTGGTCGCTGCGATCAGCGCATCCCGAAGGCTGTTTTGCTGGTACATGGCATAGCTTTTTGTTCCCGGTTCCACATCTGTCCAAACCCCCCATTCATCGACGAGCAAAGCCATTTTCTTTTTCGGATCGTACTTATTCATAATGGCCTCATGCTTATTGATGATCGTCTCCATCTTTAAGGCTTCCGCCAGGGTCTGCGCATATTCATGTTCCGTGAAACGGGTGGCCGATCCGCGAGGGTTCCATTTCCCGGTGGGAAAAGTATAGTAGTGCAACGATAATCCCCAGGCATTATCAGGGCCAATGTCTTTCATCATGACTTCCGTCCAATGGTAATCATCGGCGTTAGCCCCGCTGATAATTTTCTTTAACGGTGCGCCGGGATAATCGGGACAAAAGCTGGCGAAATGCTTGTACAAACCGGCATAATATTCCGGCGTCATATTGCCGCCACAGCCCCAGCTTTCATTGCCAACGCCCCACAGCGAAACCTGATAAGGAGCAGGATGACCGCTAGCAGCCCGCAGCCCGGTTAAGGTACTTGCACCGCTGAAATTGAGATATTCGATCCAGTCCTTCATTTCCTGCGGCGATCCCGTACCGACGTTCCCGGCGATATACGGCTCACAACCAATCAGCTTGCATAACCGCATAAACTCGTCTGTCCCAAAGCTATTATCTTCTGCTACCATACCCCAAGTTGTATTCACCGTTTGGGGCCGCTTACCAATTTCGCCAATGCCTTCCCGCCAGTGATACTGATCTGCAAAACAACCGCCCGGCCAGCGCAGGTTCGGTACTTTTATTTCTTTTAAGGCGCTTACAATATCCATGCGTATTTTACCATTCCGGTAAAAGCCATCATAGACACTCCGGCCCAAATGCTCCGCGAACTGGCCATAGATATGTTTGCTGATCATCGTTTTGCCAGTATCGGAAATATACAACACAGCTTTTTCCTGCGCGGAACAAATGATGTTCAGGCAGCAGGAAAACAGGAAAAGCAGCAAAAAGGCACGCATGGCTTGTTTCATCAAAGGAATATTATTTGCCGGTCTTAGCCGCCAGCGCGTCATAGGTTTTCTTATAATCCGCATTGCCCGGTTCTTTCTCAACCGTTTTTTTACTCCAGCCTAAAGCCGCTTCCAGTGCTTTGGGATCAGTCGCATATTTCAGGATCATTCCGGCGTTTTTATTCAGCAGCTTCAAATCGTTCTGATCTTCATAAGTATTAGTATAATGCACCAACGCCCCCGTAAAGCCTGGCCAGTCACGGCTATAGTCAAAATAGATCTTTGCTTTCCAGGTAAAGCGTTCAGCAAAGGCCGCATCGTATTTGGCCGTTAACGTTGATTTCAACTGGTTCCAATCAGGCGCGGAATTATCATTAACCGCTTCCGCAGCCATCGGCTCAAAGATGTCCTTCATTACCGTGCTGTCCCGTTGCTTCATCGCTTTGGGATCGGTATTTGTTTGCGCATGGGTAAAGCCGCTCAGTAAAAGCAGGCAAACGCTTAGGGTTGTAATTTTCATGCTTGGTTTATTTAGTAGTTTATAATTTAAAATGACGTAATTCCAGGAACGAGCTTACCATCCGGCACCTTGAATCCGATGCCTAATAGTTTGGCAATCAAAGGGGCGATGTCAGTGACACATAACTCCTTGATATAGCCGCCTTTGTTGATACCTGCACCTGCCGCAATAAAACCCGTCCACATATCGCGGATATTCGGGTCGTAGCCGTGATGGCCCCCGGTCGTTGGAATAAACACGCCATCGAGCTTGTTATTTTGGATCAGCGTACCGGGACCGTGATTAGCGGTTTGTGCTGAACGCGTTGAACTGCTGAATACAATTCCCGGCACAGCACTTAACGCTAAAAGCGCACTGCTGTCTGCACCCATTTTATCCAGCTCTTTCCGGCCAATGATCCGGAACAACTTCCTTTTATCATCCGGCAGTTTATTGAGGCTGTCAGTGACAGCTTTCAGGATACCCGGTTCATCTACCTTTTTGGTATTGGCATAACGATACAAAAAGCAGGAACCACCGGCAGCGATGAACGTGGCATTAATATTCCCGATCAGCATATTAGGCCGCATGATCGTATGAATGGTACTGAAGCCATGATCGCCAACGATGAGCACAACGGTGCTGTCTTTTAAGCCACTTTGCTGGATGGCTTCCAGTACCTCACCAATCGCCCGGTCATTGGCTTCAACAGCCAGCCGAACACTATCCGCATCCCTTCCGTCATCATGTTCCTTGCCATCCACACAGGCAAAATGAAGCGCTAAAAAATTAGGCTTATATTTTTTAAAGATATAAGCAGCCATTCTCCCGGTATTCTCGTCCAGTGAAAAATAACCGTCATTCATGTTCGTACTATCCAGCTTCCCGGTCGCATTTCTTTCAATCTCATCAAATAAGCCCACCGGTATGGAATGTTTGCGAACTTCAGTCGCGCGGTCATCTGGGTGTGCATTATCCCAAATCTCCGAAAGGTTATAATCAATATCCCCATCGACACATCCAGGCCACATGACCGCTGCTGTTTTCATACCGTTTTTATGCAACTCCTGCCACAACGTTGGTACTTTGATATACCTTGCATACCAATTCCAGTTCCCGCTGCGGTCATTTACCGGCTGGTTATAGGTTATCTTTGATCTTGCCGGCAATGCACCGGTTAACATTGCCGTGTGTGATGGATACGTGTAGGCCGGAAATACACTTAACAAATGATCCGCATAAGTACCCTGCCTCATCAAATATCGCAGGTTGGGCGTAGGCCAGCTTTTATCTAAATACATATCTGGATGCAGGCCGTCAATGCTAATTAAAATAACATGTTTGACCTGCGCCAGGGTTCTAAAACCGACGCAAAAGAAAAGAGCTATCGCTATAGAACCTGTTAAATTCTTTAATTTCATACACATAAATTTGAAATTTGTTAAGGCTGTCGCCCGCTCGTGTCTAATTGTAACCCATCATCTATTCCCTTCATTCTCGCTGAAATGCCTTCGGTCATCCATTTGGGAGGTGGGGCGCCTTTGAGATAATAATCAAAAAATTGTAACATGCGAATCGTGAAATCTTTATCTTTTTTGAAGCTACCTAAACTGTGTCCGGAATTATCATATTGAAGAAGCCACACTTTTTTTTTCAATCGACGCAAGGCAGTAAATAATTCGACACCTTGAGAAAAAGGAACCGCCTGGTCCTCTTTATTATGAAGAATTAGCAATGGAGTGGTTACTTGGTCGGCTTTTAATACAGGTGAATTTTCTAAGAAGAGGTCCGGGCGCTGCCATAAAGTTGCCCCTATTCGATTCTGACCAATTTCATATTGGAATTCACGAGACCTCAGCTCACCATAAAAACCGCCGTAACCACTAATAAAATCACATTCTCCAGCCCCCTCGACAGCAGCTGCAAAAAGATTGCTGTGAGTTATGAGGTAGTTGGTCTCAAAACCACCATGGCTATGCCCACTTAAACCCATATGTTCTGCATCGACGTAAGGCCTTTTTGCCAGATAATTGGCTGCTGAAACAACCGAGTTGACAGTACTTTTACCAGGATGACCGGTGGAGTAAACGATATCTGGAGTAAATACCAAATAACCTCGGCTTACATAATAAGGAATATTAATATCTGCTGAATAACTTAAAGATAGTTCTGGATAATCGTTAAGGTCATCTGATTTTTGCTCATAATAATTAAAAATAATCGGATATTTCTTACTCGGATCAAAATTTTCAGGTTTATAAAGAATTCCTGCAAGTATCTTCCCATTTTTTGATTTCCAATGAACAAGTTCTGTTGTTAACCAGTTATAGTTGACTTGTGGTTGTACATCTGTAATTTTCCTATAAGTTTTAAAATCTTTGGTTACATAATAATTGGGAGCATCGTTTGCACTGCAACTATATACTAACCATTCATTTATATTAGAAGCTTTATCAATAACTTTATATGGCCTTCCTGGTGTAAGAGCATGATTTTTCAACTGGGAATTTTCTACATAGGTTATGTAGGCCCCCATCGATAGCTTTTCAGGTATCTTTTTATTGCAAGGAATTACCTTATAAAATCCATTATTTTTTGTTTGAACATTCAATGCGCTGAGTATGATAGTATCGGCTTGGGAAAAGTAAGCTTGTTGAATACCTTGGCTAATAATTCGAAATTTTAGAAAATTAGATCGTCCATAACCTTTAGTAATGTTGATCGGCCTGCTTTTACAAGAAGGGTCTACTTGCCAAATATCATAATCATCATATAAATATAATGCCTCACTATTTTTCATCCAACCTCCTATACCAACTGGTTGCCCTATTTTTTGCGGATAACTTAGGCTGTTTTCATTTATCAATGATGTGGGTATTTTTCTACTAATATTTTGCGTAAATGCAGTTTTAATATCAAAACTAAACCAGCTTTTCCTTTTTAAAGAAAAATAAACTAGTTTTTTGCCATCCGGTGAAAAACTAAAGGCCTCCCTTAAAGGAGCCAAATCAGTCCCTATAACTTTCCTTGAGCCGTCAGTTGTTGAAACCAGATAAACCAACCCACTTCCGGAAGGATTCCACCAATCGTCATTATCTCCAAATTGCGTTATTATTAGCCTGAATTTGTCTTGAGAATCATTAGCATCAACTCCCATAACCTTTTCATTTTCCTTTTGTAAACGGATGATCTTTTTGTTATCAAGATCAAAAACAGCAGCATAAAGAATTAAGTCTTTACTGGAATTTGACTGTTTCAATTGGAGCCTTATATCTTTATAATTCCAAACATCCAAGCTTACCATATCGGGATTAACTTTGGGTAATGGCTTCTCAATTAGTTTAAAGAAAATCCTGCTGCCATCATTAGCAAACCTTGGCCTGTCTCCGCTGACGGTAAGGTTTGAATCGATGCCCTTGTTATTTTCATCAACAAGAATAGATGCCTTTTCATCGTTGTCTCTGTAATACCATAAACTTTTCTTTTGCTCCCCTTTAATCTGTTCATTACCTACAAATGACAGTTGTTTTCCACTATTGTCAAACGACAATTCTGATGCGTTCTCACCGATCCAAATTGTTTTTATTTTATTGTGTTTTAAATCAATCCATTGTATTTCCTGGTAGGTGATTGTACCTTTTATTATTATTCGAGATAGTATTAACGCGCTTCCATTCGTGTTAAATTTATAGCTTGTCACTTCGAAAAAGTGCTTATCATCATCATTGTTATTAAATGAATGGATTATAAATTCCTTTGATGGACCATCTTGCATATACGACAATTTTTGATCGCTGCCAGTGCCTATTACTTCAAAAGAATTTACATTTAGAAGATAACTGAGTTTATTAGTGCTTAATGATAAAATGCATAATGTATCGTTTGACAACTTATATATTGCCTGCTTGTTGTCGTTGGTAAATATAATACGCATGTAATCGTCCTCTGATATAAACCTTCTCTCCCAATCTCCATTATTTGCTTTAATGACTACTGTGTTTTTACCGACAGGCAGGTGGTTGATATTGTACGCCGAGTACTTTGCATCTCCGCTAAGAAAACATTGCCCAATCGCCTCCCAGTTTTTTATTGCCGCAACATCTAACACAGGTTTAGAAATTTGTTGGGCAGTTGCTGTGTTGATTATTAAGGCAAAAAAAAGTATTATGATCTTTCCCATATTGGCTTTATTGAAACTGAGAAGAATCCCTGATTACAAGCACCTTTTTTAAAGTCGTAGTCGCCTCTAAATTAAGCCCCTTGGAGTGGAGTTCTCTCTTTACATCCTCTAAGTCAGTAATAATACAGTTAATGTGGATGTCAATGTTTTCGGTAATACCTGTGGAGTCAATGATTTCGCGTCTAAGCCCATAAGAGATTCTTTCTATAAAGTCATTCATTGGCCAATTTGTTAACCTACTTTCTATTTTTGGTATTACTACTTTGAATGAAGATACTCCTCCCTTCGTCTTAAGTCGCTGCCTGGCCTTTTGAGTGGCAACCATTTTAAAACAAGGAAATTGCCTTTCCTCCAAAGTAATTTTGTAGCCAAAATAAAGTTGAAAATCACTTTGCATAATTGATTGCATTAGTTTGCTGGTAGGTTTATTTGGCGAAAGAATTAAACTATAACAAAATAACTTTTGAATCCCGTTCGGTGAGCGGACAAACAGCGAACTATCTGCTACATTTAAAATCGGATATGTTGCATATCCAATACCTGGTTTAGGTTTTCCATACCACGCATAATTTAATAGTGTGCTTAGTGTTTGCCCAGTAACCTGGAACATGCCTGGTTTAGAAGTGCAAATGCTATCCTCTATATGAAAATGTTGATTTTCACTAAATTTTGAAATTAAAGACCTAAAGATAAAAGGGGTATCTGGTGCTCCATTACCTCCGATCATAAATGGCTTAAGCGGGTCAAATGATATTGTTGTATCGTTTATATTTTCGTGTACTCGAAAGACCTTCCCGAGGGGAGGTACTTTATTTGATAAAAAACTTTCAATATCATTAGCATGAATGGAGCCAGTGATTGCTTTAACAATTCCTTCAGGATCTATTATAATAATATAAGGAGCGGTATAGATATCCCAACGTTTGGCTAAAGTCGAATCGAAAGCACATGGCATTAACAAGTTTTCTCTTTTGCGAAATCGCTCGAACATTGGCTGTATTTGATTTTCTTTATCTTGGATACCTACCATTATAAATTGAACTTTATCAACAAACTGATTTTGGAGAGCGCTTACCTTTGGAAAACTAAGCACACAGGCACCGCAGTTTTTGTTCCAAAAATCAAGAACAAGCCACTTCTTCATAAAATCTGAATTTTTTGCTTCCGACCGATGGTAATACTTGATATTATGTAATATAAAAGAGGGGCAAGATTTGCCTACCTCGGGATAAATTTCAGGGTTGGCTTTTTTTTGCGCATTGACATAACTGATAGCTGATATTACTAGGAAAAAAATCATCCAAGCGTTTTTCATATTTATTGTAAATTATAATGGAAGTAGTAAGTGCTTATAGGCAACATAGAACCTCTACTTCCATCGTGATAAAAACTGATTTGTATTAATAGCCTATGTTTTGGGTCAAATTAGGATCGTTATTTCTATCAGTTTGGGGTACAGGATATAACGCTTGATGTCCATCTGAATTCCAAGTGCCCCCTTTAAATTGACAAATATTTCCTGGAGAGCCCATTATAGAATTAATCTTGTTCATACGAACCAATGTAAACCACCTGTCACCCCATTCAGTGAAAAATTCTACCTGACGCTCGTGCAAGATGGCTGAAAGGACTGAATCCTGATTCAAAGGCCCCATGTAAGCCGGCAAACCAGCACGTGTGCGAATTACATTTAAATCTGTAATGGCACTGGTAAGTCCGCCACCCGAGCCCATAGCTTCTGTTTCTGCTCTGATTAAATATTGCTCAGCTAATCGCATTACCATTTGATATTCCGAGATAGTTGAGGAATTATATACCTTGTATTTGAAAGGGTAGTAATAAGAAATTTTGGGCGTAGTTGTCGTTGTAACCGAACTTATCCATGACGTGCGCCTATTGTCCCCAGTCTCAAAGGCCGCCAACAATTGCGGGCTTAACGCTTGAGTACTTGGGGTACCATGCAAGATAAATGCGTTTCCGTCGGCGGTGTTATATGTATTCGGTAGCGGTATCGCAATTTGCCATATAGCCTCACTGCTGTTTATTCCAAATACTTGATTGAGATCATTTGGAAGTGAAAAAATAGAAGACTGGTTTATTACCGCTGAAGACTGTGCATATGCATTTGCAGCATCCCCTTTGAATAAATAAGCCCTCGCCAGCAAAGCTGTTGCTGCCCATTTAGTTGGCCTGACTCTATCCGTCGTAATCGTAGTGTCCGATGCATCCACAAAATGATTATTCAGTAACCCCTGTGCATCTTTCAGGTCTGTTATGATTTGATCATAAACTTGCATTTGAGGTGCGCGCGAGATTAAATTATTTGTTTGATAATTTGTGGTTATAACCAATGGAACGCTTCCATAACAATTAGTTAAGTAAAAAAACCAAAAAGCCCGTATAAATTTTGCTTCTCCTGTTAGTTGATTTTTCACAGCAGCGCTTATAGCACTATTATTTTGCAATCCTTCAATAATTGCGTTAGCGTCATAGATATAACCGTATGCATTACTCCATGGGCCAAAGGTGCTTGACGAAAGCATTGAATTTGAATAATAACGTTGAAATGTCGCGTTCTTGGAATATAAAGTCAGTTCATCACCAAGAAATCCTGTCTGCCTTGCCATATTTAAAGATTCCTGGCTATTATACATTTGACCATATATATATAAAATGGCAGAAGTCGCCGAGTTCGCATTATTAAATACTGTTGCCGTCACTAATTTTGTTGTCGGTGGAGGAATTTCAACAAACTTTTTACATGATAGTAAAAAGCTTAAGGCAATAAATACAAGGCTCAAAGCCTGTTTTTGAAAGAAATATTTTTGGTTAGTCTTCATGTTTTTATGATTTAATCGCTATCTATTAGAAAGACGTCTGAACACCCAAGGTGATTATTCTAAGGGGTGGCAGAGCTAAAGTCTGGGTTTCAGGATCAAGTCCATTATAACCAGTAATGGTAAACAGATTTTGAGCCTGACAATATATCTTTGCATTTTTTAAATGCAGGGATTGCTGCCATTTCGTAGGCAAAAGATAAGAAAGTGACAAATTCTTCAGCCGAATAAATGATGCATCTGTTAAGAAAAAATTGGAATTATACAATGACCCGGAAGGATCTGCGCCGTTTTCTGTTGAGAATTTGCCAAATTTCTGAGAGTCCCCTGGTATTCGCCATCTATCTAAGACCTCAATTGGTTGGTTATAGTAGTATGCGCCTGGGGATGCGAAATTATTGACGAACTTGTAGCCCAATTGTTTAACAAACTGCAACAATATATCTAATTGGAATTGTTTATAACGGAAACTGTTTTGAAGGCCTCCGTAGTATTTTGGAGTAATCGGCTGTGATGTAATCCAGTCTTGAGGAGATGACGGTATTCCATTTGTATTTGCAGTTGAATAAGTATAGGTCCCTGTTTGTGGATCGACTCCTGTGTAGTTAAATAATCTTTTACTGAACAAAGAGCTTCCAATGGTATATAAATTTTTGTAGGATGATGTTTCAATTCCCGGAAACGCTAATAGTTTGTTATCAGAGATAGTAAAATTCACATTACTGGACCATGAAAAATTTGATGATCGGGTATTTATTGTATTTATAGTGAATTCCGCTCCCTTATTTTGAATGACAGCTGGGAGATTATATTGTACTGAAGTAAATCCAGTTATTTTAGGTAGAGGATATCCAACCAGTTGATTACCGGTTTTATTTCGATAATAGCTGGCCGAAAAATTAATTCTGTCTTTTAGAAAACTTAATTCCATACCGAATTCGAGTTTCTTAACTTCTTGCCATGCTAAGTAAGGATTCATCAAATTATTTGGAGATAACCATGTTAAGCCTTGATATGTACTTGAAATTGACGAATAGGTACTTAAATATTGATAGTCTGAAATTCCGTCAGTCCCCGTGGTACCATAGCTGGCCCTTAATTTCCCAAAGCTAAGCCAAGGCAATTCATTAGCAATAAATGACTCTCTTGAAAATACCCAACCCGCTCCAATTGCACCAAAATTTCCAAATTGCTTGCCTGGACCAAAACGGCTGCTCCCGTCACGTCTCGCTGTCAGATTGAGAAGGTATTTCTCTTCCCAGTTGAGTCCAACGCGGCCAAATATGGCATTATAGTGATATAATGCTTGCTGATTTCCCAAAAGTATAAAATTGGACGCCGCAGCAGGGTTTTGTATAAGGGCATCGCTAGCAAAACCGACGGCAGCATCTGATAAAGATCCAGATTTATTTTCTTGAAACGTCCCACCAGTCAAAATATCGATGGCTCCTTTACTGATTTTTTTGTGATAGGTTAGTTTTGGTTCAATGATCCATGTTTGAAATATCGTTGTGTTCAGAAGTAGAGCTCGATAATTTGGATTTGTATCATCTGGAGGCGCATTGACAGTGGCGGGAGAAATATCAGTTTGATTTAACTCACTACGATTGTATCCTAAATTCACTGAGAAATTCAAACCTTCAATCAATTTATAATCCAGGTTGAGATTACTTATTAAGTTATTGGTGACTGACTGGTCATTCTGGACTGTATAGGCCAAAGGATTTACCCAGGTAGGTGATCCGTCTTTAATCTGCCAGTTAATCCTCCTGTCATTGGTGTATATCGCAGGTGCATCCGGGGGCAATGTGATTAGACTTGTTGGGTCTATATCAGGCAGGTTATTATTATCATTAATATATTCACCGCTTAGTTGAATCGAAAAACGTTGGTTGGACGAAATATGACTTAGACTATAATGGACAGAGGCTTTTTGATCGCTATAGTTACCTGGAAAAACAGTGGTTTGTCTGTTGTATCCACCGCCAACATAAAATTGCGTATTACTATTTCCACCTGAAATTGAAAATTGTGCATTTGTATAATGTGCTGTATTTCCTATTATAAACTTTTGCCAATTGGTATAACGCGTCGTATCCCACGTGCCATTTAGATCGTAGTCCGTTGGCCCTGGAGTCAGCCCATCGTTCTTTAACGCTTCATGTCTCATTTCTAAATATTGCTGAGTATTAAGCAAATTAACTTGCTTTGCCACTTGACCCATACCTTGTGCAACATTTAAATCTACTTTGGTGTCGCCTGCTTTTCCCTTTTTTGTTGTAATTAGAATAACACCATTAGCTCCTCGTGAACCATAAATGCTGGTAGCGTCGGCGTCTTTGAGTATCGTAATACTTTCAATAGAACCGGGATCTAAATTATTGAATGGACTTAGACCTTGAGGGGACTTGCTTTGGCCAATCGAATTTTTTGGATTACCTGTTGCTCCACCACCAAAATCAATGTTGGTTAAAGATCCGGAATTATAAGGAACGCCATCAATTATATATAACGGATTGTTCACAGTGGCAAGAGAAGTGCCAGTTATAATGCTATTTTGCCCACGTAATTGTATTGTGCTATAAGCCCCGGGCATTCCCGAAGTTTGGCTAATCTGCAAACCAGCAACTCGCCCCTCCAACGCCAAAATCGGATCGCTCACCGGCTGCTCTCCAATTTCTTTTGCTGTCACTCTTGAAACATTACCGGTAGATAGTTCCTGCCGTTCCGTATAATACCCTTTGTTGACGACAACCTCTCTTAAATTAGTCTGAGTAGCTTTAAGCGTTATTACCGAACCATTTGGAATATCCTTAGCTGCCAATTCCTGCGTTTCAAAACCGATAAAAGAAAAAGTAATCATGGAATTATTGTCAGGAACTGTTAGTGAATAAGACCCTTTTTGATCGGTTGCAGTGGCGATATTGGTGACCTTGACTTTTACAGTTACACCGACCATAGGCTGGCCTGTTTCATCCTGGACCTTACCCGTCACTGTCGTCTGCGTAAAGACCGCCTTCACCTTATCAATGAATGTAGTCTGTTTTTCTTTGATAATGATCGTTTTGTTTTCTATCTCGTAATCTAAGCCTTGATCGCTAAGGCATTGTTTGAGCGCATCTTCCAGATTCGCTTCTTTCAGATTAATGGTTACGAGATGGCTTTGTGTAAGTACATCATTCCTGTAAATAAAGTTATATCCGCTTTGCTGGTGTATTTGGTCCAATACCTGTTCTAAGCTAACACGCTGTTCTTTAAGTGTGATCTTTTGTGCGGAAACGGTCGCGGAGACCTGCATACAAAAAGCAAGAAGGAGAATAGCTGTTATTTTCATGATTCGGATCCCCTTTTGGATAGGCCCCGGTGGGGCATATAGCATACTTACAATCTTTTGAGATTGCTTAAATAGTTTCATACCTTTGAATTGTTTGGGTTAATGTTTAATTCGTTCGCAAAAATTAATTAGCTGTACCCGGACATTCGCCGCAGGATGTTAGAAGCATTCTGCGGTTCTTTTTTACCGGATCAGCGATGGTATAGTAAAGTTGCTCGTCCTATAGGTTTTCTCCTTTCTTGTTAAGCGTTTGATATCAAATTATTCATTGGTTCGTTATTTACTTTTAGGTTTAAATACGGTCACTGTTTTGCCCTCTACCTTAAAATCAACTCCGCCAGCTTTGCGGAAGTAATTCAATATTGTCGATAGTTTTTCGCCACGGGTGACGCCGCCGCCGAAAGTGAGCTTTCGGAGATCCTGATCGTGCCAGACAATAGTAACATTATAAATGCGGGCTACTTCGCGCAGGATGTTTTCCAGCTTTTCTTTATGAAAATAAAGCTGGCCTTGTAACCACGCGGTCACTTCTTCGATGTTGGCTTTTTTTACTGCGATCTCACTACCGTTAATAATAGCCTGTTCGCCAGGGTTTAAAAATCGTTCGTTGACCTTTATGCTTCCCTCCACCAGGGTAGTTTTAACCACATCTTCGTCATCGTAAGCATTAATGTTAAACTCTGTTCCAATGTCTTCCGTGGTTTGATTCTTTGCCTTGACGATAAAACGCTGCCCTGAGAGGTGCTTAACCTTAAAGTAAGCCTGCCCGGTCATACTTACCGAACGGGTGTTACCGTTAAAAGCCACCGGATAGGTCAGGCTGGAACCGATGTCTAACGTAGCCACTGTACCGTCCGACAGGGTAACGCTAAATTTGCTGCTACCGTTATTGGTCAGCGTATTCATTTTGACCTCTTCAGCTATTGCCTTGCCCTGGTAACTGAGCAAGCTATCCTGCTGGTTAATCTGCGTACCGTTGATATTGGCGATCTGTCCGTTATGTTTTTTACTCAGCACCATTTTTTTTCCACTTGCCAAGGTCAGTGTTACACCGTTTTGTACCGGTGCCAGTTGTTCGGTGTTTGCAGCCGTCAGTTGTACCGGTTCTTTATTTAGGATAAAATAGCCGCCGATGGATAAGATGAATAAGATAGAAGCCGCAACGGCTATACGTCGCCGTAAGCTATACACTTTCGGCATAGGCGGATTGATCCGTTCATCCAGACGCGCAAACATCCGTGATTGCAAGTCCTGGCTATCATCAGCCGAACTCATGGCCTCCGCATCATCAAAACTCCGCCACCAGCGTTCGTAATAAGCCTTTTCCGTGGGCGTAATACTGCCAGCCCTGTATTTGGCCGCCAGCTCGTTAATATTATATATGGGTTCTTTTTGTGCCATTTCCTCTATAGTCAGGGAAAGCCGTGCGCAACCCTATACCCTACCGAAAAAAAATTCAAATTTGTGAGATAGCGAAGTAAATGTCACACATTTAGCGAAGTTGACGCCTCACTCAATCCCACCCCTCGGCCTTTGCGAAGTGTAAGTTTTCTTTTTTAATGAGATTGTTTTTTCATTTTAGATGAGACTTAGTTACTAGCTCATCCTGGGATATTTGTTGCGCTTAATCATTAACCAAGAGTACAATTACAAATGCACATGCTTTCCGGGCTCTTTGATCTGGTTATTTTATTGGGTGCTGTCCAGGGTTCATTATCAGCGGTATGCTGTTTTTCACCAAAACGGACCGGCTTGCCTGCCGTTTACTCGGTATCTTAATCTTGCTGATCGCGCTGGGTAGATTTATCAGCAAATTTCCAACCAACCACTTCGAACTTTTTTCATAAAAAAACTAACAGCTACCCGTCTTCGTGTTCGTCTCGCCTTTTCCCGTTATTTTTCTTTTTTATCGATCCTCGCAGACCCGTCGTCGAAGATCAGCTTCACCTGAGAGATCTGTCCGGTGGCGTCTTTAACAAATTCTAATTTGTAAGTATCGTTATGCTCCGGTTTAAAAATGTTGGCGGACAAGGCGATGAGACGCGATGATTTTCCGACTTCTGCTTTCGCGTATAAAGCCCCTTGCTCGAAAGTGATCGTTTCCCCGACATTTTCCCTGAATTTGAAAATGCCGGTATAGCTTTTCAGCAGGGATGGATCTACGATCTGCGGGTGCAGATTGGCGTAAAGCATGGCCCTGTCCCAGGCAAAAGGGGCTTTTGTAACCGAATCCGTCAAAACGGCGATCCGGTCATCATAAAAATTCAGCAAGGCCGCGTCTATCGCATTGTCGGGATCCACGGCCAGGTCGGGTTTCACGCCAACGGCTTCCCAATTGGTTTTGGTGATCGGGTTGAGCGCCCTCGCGTAAGGCACGAGCGCGATAAAGCCATGACCGGTAAGCTGGAAAGAAACCGGGTGCGCGCCGCCGCCCGTAGCTTCTCCGACCACCTTGCCCCGGCGCTGGGATTGCAGGTCGTACGCAAATTCTTCTGCAGCAGAAAAGGTTCTGCCGTTGGTGAGCACATAAACCGGTATGCCCGTTAGCCCTTCATAGCCTTTCACCGGCTCTGTCCAGTACTGCTGTGTTTTTCCGGTCCGGTGCTCAAACAGGTCATTGATGTGCGTAGGTTTGCTGAACAGGAAGCTGCAAATGTATTTCACCATGTCCGGGCTGCCTCCCCGGTTATCCCGAAGATTGATGATCAGTCCATCACTGTACTTTAAAAAAGTGAAGGCGCTTTCAACGGTCTTTTTGGCGTCGTCGGTTAATGGGTAGAACTGGTTGAATTGTACATACCCGACATTGCCTTTCAATAACTCTGTTTTAATGAATCCATAATTCTGGCTCCTGGCGGCTTCCAGATCTTTGGCGTCATTTTCAGCGGTGTTTTTAGGGGAGGTATCCATTAAGTTTTTTTCTGCATTTGGATTGAAGTTCATCGACAAATGCAAATCGTTGTACACCGAGCGCAAGTCTTTTGTTAGTTTGCGGGCAAAGTCCCGGGGGTTGGAAATGGTATCGTACAGACCCTTGGCGAGATTTTCCCGGATCTTGTTTCCCATTCTTCTGGCCGTATCAGGGAAAATATAATTCTTAATGAGCGACTTAGATAAGCTATCGACCACTTCTTTCTTTACCAATTTTGTCAGTGGGATTTGTGATTCGGCACGCTGACCGTAGGCCAGTGCAAGTGCAAGGAATAGGAGTATTTTTTTCATAGGACTTGGTTATGATTGTGTATTGGCAATTATTTTTTTCAGGGTGTGATCAAGCAGTTCCAGTTCAGCGTCAGTTATGCCGTTTAACGCGGCAGCGCGGTAATTTTTCACGATAGGCTTCAGCGTGTCAATTATTTTTCGGCCATCATCGGTAATGGTTAGTTCGAACCGCCTTCTGTCAGTCGCATGAAAGTCCCTGTTCAAATAACTTTTCTTCACCAGCAGGTCGGTGATCCTGGTGATCGAAGCCACATCTTTAAAAACGAGCGCGGCCAGCTGCTGCTGACTGATGCCGGGGCTATCTTCCAGTGTTTTCAAGACCAGCCACTGGTCTATAGTAATATCAAGCCCGGTGCGATTGATATCACGCTGGCCAAACTGGCGGTAGGACTTGATGGCGTTTTCAAGTGAATAAAAAACGGTGTCTTTCAATTTTTCCAAAATGATATTTATTTGATGCAAATATATTTAACATATCAAATAAATCAAAATAGCTTACACAAAAATCCTTTTGAGCCGATATGTGTTGATGGAAAGTGAATGAAGATAAAAAGCCTCCGAATTGGTACGATTCGTTTTCTAACTTGGACGCTTGCCGGTGATAGAACGATTATTCGGACCGATCTTGCGTGCGGGTTTAGATAGCATGTAGATTTATATTGGTGGCGCAAAGGTGACCAACCAAAACCTATGCATGCATAACAATTTTTTCACACCATGTTAATAATGTGACATCATCTTCGCGAAAAGTGTGACATTATCTCCGCTATCTCACAAAATTCTTTGTTGCCGCAACTTTTCCAGCGCACTGTTGCGCAATTGACGTATCCGCTCCTTACTAAAATTCATGGCCGGCGCGATATTATCCATTTGCATCGGCTCCTCCCCATTCAGCCCATAATGCAAAATGATCACCTGGCGTTCCGTTTTTGTTAAACACGACAACCGGTCCAACCATTCGCTCCTTTCCGAGCTGCGCATCAATTCCACGTCCGCCCGGGCCAGCCCCGCATCAAAATAATCTAGGAAACCCATTTCCGCATCTTCAAAAACCGGCCTGTCATAACTATTCACCTGCTGACTATAATATAAGGCATCATTCACTTTGTATAAAGGCAATTCCAAAAACGCCGCCAGCTCTTGCGCCGTCGGCTGACGCTCCAGCACTTGCTCCGCCCTGCCCCTCGCCTCCAATACCGCCCGTAACGTATCACTCTGGTTATGCGGCAAACGGATCAGCCGGCCCTGCGCATTGATCGCGGCCAGGATGCGCTGGCGTATCCACCAGACCGCAAATGAAATAAATTTAAAACCCCGCGTTTCGTCAAAACGCCCCGCCGCCTCGATTAAGCCCAAATTACCTTCGCTGATCAAATCGCTTAAAGAAAGCCCCTTATGCAAGTATTGCTTGGCCACCGAAACCACAAAACGCAGGTTCGCATTTACCAACCTGTCCAGCGCCACCCTATCCCCTAGCCTGATCAGCCTGGCCAAACGCATCTCTTCCTCCGCGCTGATCAGCTCAGACTTAGCCAGTTCATTTAAATAAATCGTCAGGGAAAAAGCATCACGATTAGTATAGGATGCCGGTATCTGTAGGTCGCGCATGACCAAAAATGGCTCGAAAAACCAACCTTATAGATTTTTATTACAATACCCTATTTTTTGAAGTAGTGCGATCCTTTAACCCTTGAAACGCTCGTCGAAGAACTCGTCCAGCGTAATATCCAAGGCGTTCAGCACTTTAAGCAGTGAAGAAAGGCGCATATCCTCGCCGTTCTCATACCGGTTATACTGCACCCGGTTCATCTCATTTTCGAGCGCGAAACGCTCGGCATTGCTCTCACCTTTGGCCAGCCGCAGCTCACGCACACGCTCGCCGACCTTTTTCAGGACAACTTTAGGATCGGCATAGCGGGGCTTCGTGTTTTTGGCCATGCGGTAAAATAAATCAAATCACCGCTAAAACTAAACCGCTTATTTAATACCGCTTATTAGTAACATATTGTTTAACTTTGACTATGGCGCTCAACGATCTCCTCCAACAACCCCTTAGCCAATGCGGCCTCAGCCCGGAATTTTCAGCACGCGCAAGACTGATGGGCTTTGAAAATTTGGAGGATATCTTAGCAGAAGCGCCAAAAGATCTCATAGCCAATCCTCATTTTAATTATGATTGGTTAGCTGAATTAGTCGCCGTATTAAACAAGAAGGGTTTATTGCATTTATTACAGGCTATGCCGGGAAGAACTCCCGGTTGATCCTTGCCACCTGTTTTAGCAACTGGTCACGCACCACCGCCGCCGTCACCTGACTGACGCTGTAATATTCTTTAGCCAGGCTCTTTTCAGAGATATGCGCCTGACGGCGGGTATAGTAATGGGTAGCCGTAAAATGAAACACTTCCTGCAAGCTGGCTTTCCCATAAGTACCTTCCAAAAAGTTTACCCTTAATAAACACGCTAAATGCGCAACCGACAGATCTAAGCCCAGGGTCTTCACATCCACTTTAGGTTGATTGGCTAACATTACATCCAGGGACGGCCAGGCCTTATCATAAACCATAGGGCTTATCGGCTGATCAATGGCATACCTATTCGCTTTCAGATAGTTATAAAAACCCAAATGATTAAAGTTAAGACTAACTAACCCAGTTACAATTTCTTCCACTGTTTCAAGTTTAGCCACCTTGAATACCAATTTTTCGAAATAAGCTAATGTAGCATAACTATAGCGGAAGCCCGCCGCGTCCATGTCCACAAAATAATCCGAGAGCACCCCGGTTAATTCATCACCGACCAGCACATTTTTTAGGTGACCTATCGCTGGCTTCATTTGTTCCAATAGCCGCCGGTGATACGTTTTAGGCGCGTAAATAGCCGAGTCAAGGTAAACTGCATAAAACCTGAAAAGGTGATCGATCAATACCAACGCATTTTCATCCGGCGCGTTAGAAAGTACCTGCAAATGATAGTTGAAATAACGCCGCAACGCGTCGTCACCGGCTTCCGAAAAAGCCGCGGCATCCCAGGCCGCGATGATCTCATCGCAGTTCCCGGGATCAAAATGCCGCAGCTCGTTTCGTAACATCCTAACGGCGGAAGCCTAATAAATGGGTGGTGGTCAGGATCACCGTGTTTGTCGGGTCGCCACTGGTTTGTGTCGGATCAGTCGTCTGGTCGTGGCCGGTATCTGATAATTTCACATTTGTTGGGCCATAAGCAGACATGGTCCGCTTATTTTTTTCGGGTAATTTGTTTTTGTGGTTCATATGGATTAACATTTGTTGGCAAGCTAAATCGCCCTATCGGGCTTATTTTTAAATTTATATTAAAGACACCGGGTATGGTATCAACGAAGCGTAATTTTATAGCACTGTATCGCCGGACTGGCCGCAAAACCGTTTTATTACACCTGTGCTGCTGGACGCTATTGATTCTTTATGAACTTGGCTCGGTCTACTATATCGTCAAAAGGACCGAACCTTATGCTCATTATTTGTGCTATTACGCCGTCAACATTGCTTTCTTTTACCTGCTGACCGCTTTGGCCGGGCAATTTTGGCAGCGCAAGTATTCGGCCTGGCTGACCGCCGTATATATCCTCCTGGCCTTCTTGTTATTTTTGATCACCAAGTGTGCCGTAGATTTCGTTTTAGCCAAGGGCACCTTACCTGTTAAGTTACAGCGCATCAAAGCCTATATTCCCGCTAACATTATCCGGGGTATCTATTTCGGTATCCTCGCCGCTTTCTATCGGGTGGCTTCTTACCTGTCTTTTTATCGCAGGCAAGCGGCGGAAGCGCGGATCGCCTTCCTGCAACAACAGCTCCAGCCGCACCTGCTCTTTAACGCCCTGAATTTCGTTTACAACAAAGTCGACCAGCACTCACCGGAAGCCGCGCGTTGCGTGTGGCTATTAGCGGAACTCATGCGCTTCAGCTTAACTTCCACCAGCGGAAAAGTCGCGTTAACTGATGAAGCGCAGCAATTGAACTATCTCATCGAGATCAACCGTTACCGGTTTGGGGAGGAATTTTATGTGAAGACCGACATCAGCGACGAGCTTACCGGCGCTATTATCCCTTTAGTGTTAATTACCCTTACCGAGAACCTGTTTAAACATGGCGACCTGCAAGACGAGCGCCATCCTGCTTTCCTGCAACTACACGTAAAAGAAAGCCAATTGTATTACCACACCCTCAACCGGAAAAGGACTACGGGTCGTCAGCCATCGCATCGCATTGGGCTGGAAAATATCCGTGTCCGGCTGGATCATGCCTATGGCCGCAACTACCAATTCACTATCCATGAAACCGCGCAAGCGTTCGAACTGGAACTGAGGTTACCGCTATGAACTTACGTTGCTTGATCGTTGATGACGAAAAACCGGCCATTGAATTGCTGGCCCGCTTTATCGAACGGACCCCCGGTTTGAACCTGGCCAGTTATACCACTAAGCCACTGGAGGCCCTGCTCCTATTTGAACATGGGCCAATCGATATCACTTTCCTCGATATCGATATGCCCCAACTCTCCGGCACAGCTTTGGCCGGGCTGATCAAAGATAAAACCAACATTGTGTTCACGACCTCCTTCCGGGATTTTGGGCCCGAAGCGTTCGAGGTCGAAGCAGCCGACTATTTATTGAAACCCATTCTCTATGAACGTTTTCTGGCTGCGGTCCAAAAGATTAGGCAGCAAAAAGTGGCCCAGACCAGCGACCATTTTTTTGTTAAAACAGGTAGCGGGCAACTCACCCGCGTCGACGTCGACGGCATCATTTATATCGCCGGTTTACTGAACTATGTAGAAATCTATTCAAAGAACGAAAAAGTCATCACCTATACCAGCCTGACCGATATTACAACATTACTACCCCCGGCACACTTCTCGCGTATCCATAAGTCGTATATTATTAATCATGACTATATCAACCAGCTTTTCCATGACGAAGTGTTGCTGTCCAATGAAAAACGCTTAACGATCGGCCGGACTTACCGCATAGCCTTTTTTCAAAAGATCAAATCCGGATCGCTTTGACCGCAGGTATTTATATAAACAGTAATAGCTTAACAATTCCTGTTTGCGTTGCTCATAATTATATAAGCGGTTGATATGCATGTGGATCAGGTCAGCTGCCAAACCGGTACGCGTTTTTAACGATTTATAACTGACTGCCGCTACCAACACGGCTAATGTTTTAAAAGATGTGGGTTGTACCTCCAGTTGTTTTTTCAAGCCACGGTATTTCAGGTCAAGCGCAACCTTTAAGGATCTGTCATGGCCAAATTCTGCTAAAAAGGTATCGGCCATTTGGTGAACAAAAGCGAGCAAACCGGTTTCATCCTGAAAAAATGAGCTGGCGATACCATAGGCATCATTCAGGCCATGGCAAAACAACGCTGTTTCGTTCAATGGGCCATAGCTTATGATCAATTCGCTGCTTTCCCGGAATACCGCTTCTACTTTTTCGATCCCCGCGCCATAACGTTCCACCTCCCGGTGGTAAGTGTCGCCCTGTATCGCCTTTACCCGTTCCGCCAAGCCACTTACCTTTAAAGCTTTTTGCACAGCGATCAGTAACAAGCCGATATCGCCATTACTGCGGATACGCACCCGCAAATGGTGGCCATCTTCCTCGTAACGGATAAAGAACCAATTACGGATCTCCCGGTTATATTTTTTAACGACCGTCGCAAACACCTGAGCGATCACCTCATCCGCCGTGGCCGGGCTACAAAATAATTTGAGGTACAACCAATCACTGCCCAAAGGAAAACTGCGTTTCACCTTAAACTTTCTTACGCTATCACAACCTTTATAAACCGTTTCCCGGTTGATCAAAAAAGCCACATATTGTTCCGCCTGCTCCCCGGCGGGTAATAAGTATTCCGTTATCGCTACCGTCGCTTGTTTACCGATACAGCGCCAAAAGAAATCCGCCTCGTTTTCCAGGTCAAACACCAATTGCTGATCGGTCGCGCCTACGCTTACATAGCGCGGTAAATCCGCCAGCTTTATTTCCGCAGGTTTCAAATGCCATTTCGCTAAAGACAAAACCACATCCCGGTAAACCACTCTCGGATAAAACGATAACCGGGGAAACAAAGCTGGCAGATCAAAAGCAAGACTCCCCTGCACCCCCTCGTATTGCAGATCACCCAGCAATCGGAACAGCGACAACTCACAGCGCTGGTAATTAAACGCGGTCGCCAACCGCGGTATCACCCGCTTGCCCAAACGCGCTGATTCCAGGATCAACTCATCGCCCTGTATGGACAACAACAGGTCCGCGGGCGGTAATTGTTGTTCCAAAGGCAAAGCAGAACAAACATTAACCGGTATTTCGTAATCATAAACCGGCCGGCGGCGATTGATATTGTCGACATGGCCATCCGATAAAGCACCGATATCCGCGAAGATCACGTCCGGATTAGCTGCTTGTTCTGCGCCAGCTATAGCGATACATTGAGCATGTATATCATCACTAAATATTGAAAACCGCCCAGCCAGCTGCAAACCACTGACACCCGCCGCATAATCAATCACCATTCCGGCTACCGTATGCCTAAAAGATATGGGCATGGTCGGTGGCAAAGGCCATATAGGCTCGTCCAATGTCGCCAGATCTTCATCCTTCAACACCACGGGTTCGCTATCACCTTTCCACAAGCGCAATAATAATTGATGTACCGGTTGCCAGTCCACCTGCAAACGACCAGCGCGCATAGGTTTAAATGGTAAATCGCTCAAAAGATAGTTCAACGGAGGCCGCTGTTCGCCATAACCGATGCCCGCATCCGGGTCCAGCGCCAGCAACAACGGCACCCGCTGCCGGTCAAATCGTCTTTTAAAATCTTTCTTAAATTGTTCCAAGGTCCGGTGTTGTTGCACCGGCACCAGCTTTCGCAAAGCCTGTATAACCGGCATCAAATCATCCGTATGAATTACTGCCGGACTATTTCGCTCCAAAGCCGCGTAATAAGGCTTATCCGCGATGATTTGACCAGGGAACTTCACACGATCACCTGGAATTGCCCCGATCACCAACCCCTGGCCTTTTGTAAATAACACCTGTTCCTCCACCAGGAAATACACATAATCCGCCGCTGACTCCGCCCCACACTCCGATTCCCGCACCACCCATTCCTGTAGATCACCCGCCCGAACCGGCCCTGGTTTAAACAGCCCCAGCAAATCCCTATTAAACCGCACCGCGTCTATCGCATCCAGCCGGAACGTCGCCTTTCCCTTACTATCCCATTGCGAAAACACATAGCGGTAATGTGTACCCAGCTTATACACCGTCGGATTGACATATAACCATGTATCCCCCCGCACCGGTCGTTGCAAAACGGGCCGGTCAAAACCATCCGGAAACAAATGCAGCACCGTATCCCCACCCTTTCCAACCACCCCAAACGAAGCAAACGCCCCAAACGGCACCGGCCTAAAACACATCCGGTTCACGTACTTCGCCACCGTATGCTGCTCCCGCACTGACAACCGGCCCCAATCAAAACCCTTCGCCTCCACCAAGCCGTAAAACGCCGGGCTGGCCAAAAATAAAGCCTGTCGAAAAGCAACATCAGCCAACACCTGCCCCACCCGCGACAAATCATAATCCTTCCACACATAAAACGGCGCCCGCACCATCACTCCCGGCAAAAACTCAAAGGGTATCATACCTATTTCCTACTGTTTTCATATATCCTGTCCCATTTACTTTGCTGGAAATACGAATAATTAAACCATGAAAAAAATCAGCATGAACATCCGCATCAGGATCACCCGCATCACCATTATTATCAGCGTCGCCACTGCCCTGCTCAATAGTAAAACCGATAACAAAGGCACAACGATGGAAATTAAAATGAGCGTTAAAACAAACCGAACGCTTTTACTGAACAACGTGCCGGGCGACACTCTTATTGAAAGCAAAAGCAAAAAATAAGGCGTGGAACCCGACTTACCGCTTTAGAGGCCCTAGGAAGCCTGGAAACGAATAAGCCAGGCCCACGCCTATGGCGTGAGCACTGTCACTTATCGTCCCGTTTCCTTTTGAAATTTCCTAGGTTCCTAAAGCGAGATTATTAAGTGCGACTGCTTCAATATTTTGAAGTCGCAAATGTAAATATTAATGTCCAATCACACCATTCCTGGAATAATGTGTTTAGCTTTTCTAAACAAATGTATAGACTATCAATCTTAATTCAAAATAATTATTCCGATTTTCTAAACACTCGTACCTTAATTCGAAATAGATGTTTAGGAAACGTTAATTAATGACAGACTTAGGGGAGTATTTACAAAGAAAATCGGCGAATAAAGCTGAGATTGCTCGTCGTACTGGCATTAGTAAAGCGCGCATTACTGAACTCTCCAATAACGAAACCACGCGGCTGACAGCCAAAGAGTTATACCTTATTATTTTGGCTGTTGATGATAATCCTGGTGAAGTGTTTAATAAACTTTTCGCGAACATCAAGCTAAAGGTGAAAGCCTAAATCCGGTATTTCCCTCATATATTCCCACACCTCTGTTACCAACATCTTAACACGTATGCCGAACCTCATAGCTATTCAAAAGCATAGCCCAAAAAGCCAACACGAACGAATACCGGAAAATATAAGATGACACAAGGACCAGCTTTGCATCACTATGCGCACTCCGTTGTTTAAGGTTTTCATACCTTTAAAATTGAATATATCAACTAATGGACCAACAAACCTCAATGGCCGATTATATGGCCGACCAAATCAATTCCCGGATTAACACCCTGAGTTCCGAATATTTTAAACATTCCAAACAAGCAGAATTTGATGATTTACAAGGACGGCACCATCAAAATAATGGTGAAATGGACGCCTGGATTCATGACAGTCTAAAACGTATTTATTTGTTAATCTTGACCTACCTGGAACAATCAAAATTGCCCCAAATGGCCCAGTTGTTTAAAGAACGATACGAAAGCCAACTGGGCGACCTTAAATTTATGCTGGAATCCGGTTCAGTCCCTTTCGACGAAGGTGTGGATAATTATCTCTACCGCCTGCAGGAATTTGAGGATTTCCTGTTACCGTTCCGCGCTTTCAATTTCTACCGCGAGGAAAGGCGCCTAACGACAGGTATGCTGGAGGCTGTTTTATCCAATACCCATAAAATCATGCACCAGATAAATAAACAACCGACAAATGAAACTTCGGTCTATAAAAGCGTTCATTGGTTTTTAGAAATTCTCTACCCTGATTCTAAATTCACCAAGACCCCGTTATTTTCCGGCAAGTTTAAAAAATACCAGCCTGACTTGCATGTACCCGAATTGCAGGCAGCTATTGAGTACAAACTCATCAGACCGGAGAGTAACCCGGAGGACTACATCGATCAGGTGAAAATAGATGCCGTCAGCTACCGAGGAGATGACCGGTATAATCTATTTTATGCGGTGCTTTATTTCTTAGACAATAAAAGCCATAAACGCGAAGCCATTGAAAGTTGCTGGAACACCAAGAGTTTTCCGCCAAATTGGAAACTAATAATTGTCGAGGGGTAAAGATATCAGGGACACCCAGCGTTTTCGGCGCCATCTATAATTAAGTAACTTTTGTCAATGGAAATACCAGTTATAAAAAACACGCGTAGAGCGGGAGGATAAAAAAACACAATGTAAATTTACTAGGTGACTAGGACTTCAACAAATACGCCAAGAGCGGCAGCGACACCTGGAGCGAACCACGCAGCGTATGAATGGCACGAGTAATATGCGCTTCCACATTCTTTTCCGAAACCCCGAGCTCGTCCGCGATCTGCGCGTTGCTTAGCCCTTCTTCCCTGCTCTTTTTGAAAACAATGCGGCACTTTTCCGGCAGCAGGTCGATGGCCTCGCTGAGTTGCTGCCGCAGTTCCTTCTCGGCAAACCACAGCTCCGTAGTCTCCCTGCCCAGCGTATCCGGCAGTTCCTCTTTACGCAGACTGTAATATTTTTTGGACTGGCGGTTGATCACCTGGTACTTGACCGCCACAGAAAGATAAGTACGCAGGGAATGTTCAACGGCCAATGTCGCCCGGCGCTTCCAGATACTATAAAAAACATCCTGCACCACTTCCTCGGCCTCCAGCTCATCCTGCAGACGGTTGCGGGCCACCACGAACAGCTTATCCCAGTAACGCCGGTAGAGTTCGGCGAAAGCTACCTGGTCGTCCTCTTGGATAAGGGCGAGCAGCTCAGGATCGGTATGGGCAGTCAGTACGGGCATGAACGAAATGGTTAGTCTAATGTACAGAAAATTAAAGGAAGAAAAAAATAAGCGGCCCGAATTAACAATTTGTTATTGTAGGAAAATTCTCCCGCTAAGATATCAGTTAAAAGCCCCGCTGATCGACGATCAGCGGGGCTTTTAACTTTACCAAAACACTTACCTGTTAACAGGGGTCAACTCTCCAATGAGCCGGTTGAGATCTGTCCTGCAAATGGCGCTGCCGTGCTACATGCACGGGACGATAGCCATTGTTACAAGCATAGTTTTTTGCGGCTACCTGGGTGGTAAAATTACCGCCTACCGAGGATCCGTTAACAATGACCACATAATGGGAGGTCTCTACGTACTCGCTTGAAGCATAAGGCCGGTGTTCTACATAAGCTGCTGCCATAATAAAATTGAATTTAATAATTGAGTTTTTATTGTCAGCTGCAAGTTACCTGACACGCACCAAACCATTTTACGGCTTACCATAATCCAATAAATATTTGTCACGAGCATCTTTGATCTTATTGACTAGCCACCTTCTGCTGCCCTTTATTGAGATACTTTTTGTACATATACCCCGTCAACCGTTTCAACAGCCGGTCTGCTAACACCGGGTGAAATCCCGCCGCCGTAAAACATTCGATACTATCACGGCTAACCTTAAAATACCAAATATGGCTGGTATCACTGATCAGTAACGCTTTGGGCTTCATGACCCTTTTAAACTGCCTAAGATCCGCGCTATCCAGCCGGTAAGCCACTTTGCCCGCCGGAAGCAATTGATATGCGACCGCATTAAAATGATCCCCGTCCCAGTACATACATTTCGAATCACCGCCGGTAGCCAGCACCCGCGGCTTTAAGAGCTCCGCGCCATCCGTTGTTGCTGCCCCCTGGCCAAACCAATAATACCCTCCGGCGCCAAGCACCATCAACAATAAAACCAGCCACAACACCTTTTTCCGGGCGCCTCTGCCTGTTATTCCCTCGGGAGGATCAACGACAGCCTTGTTTTTTTCTCCAATAATTGGTTCCCGCGGTAAAAGCGGCGTATCAATAACCGTATCGGCAGCCTCGTCGCCAGTAACCGGATCGCCCAATATCGGCAGGGGCAACTCCAATTCATAATGGTAAGGCCGCGGCTCGAAATCAGCCAACCAGGCCAACAGCCGGATATTTCTAAAAGAGGTTTGGATCTCCCGGTCGTTCAAAAAGTTATTTAACGTTCTGAAGTCTTCCGCGCTTATGTTCCGGATAACCGCCAGATAAGCCGCTTGGTTTTCTCTTCTACCAAATAAAGCACTCAACAGCGGCTCATCTTTCCTATGATAGCGCTCCATGCAGACACTGATACATTGCGCCTTGATGCTGCTGCGAGTAGATGCGGTCAACTCGGGTAATAAACCGGCTTTTACCTTCCGGTCAAAGTCCGCCAGGACCAGGTCCCTATACTCCTCTTCAGACATTTTCAATTAAAATAAAGCTAAAGCTACCGGAATTTTCGGAATTCGGTTACGGTTTCCCGGAATTCCGGCGGAAATACCGGAAATACCGGAATCACTTAATCATTAGCGCTTTACTCCCTACTACATTTGTTGCAGCAATCGATTCGAACGTTTGTAGCAGAGCAGCGGCCGCGGTAGTAATGACCCGGCTTGGGAAGCAGGTCAAAGCTCCCGCAGCCAACGCGCACACTTCCCAAAAAAAGCAGTAGGAGGCGCCTCTTACGCGGTTCGCAGTAATCCCCGGGGACAGTTCCCGGGGCACCTGCCTTAGTTTTTAACCATTTAAAATTCAAGATCATGTTTGAGCTTTTTTTAGCGCTCTTCCTGGCATTCTCATGCCCTGCGCAAACCCATAGCCACCATTGCAAAAATGGCGGCACCGTAGTAACGACCGCCGGCGAAGACGGCGGCGATGGCGGCGACGACAGCGGCGGTGAACAAGGACACTTTCCGCCACCTCCGCCACCCCCACCGCCACCAGGCGGTTAATCACCGGGATAAGGCAAGCTTTGCGGCTTGCCTTATTTTTTTGCCCATCCGGATCGCTTTTGCTATTTTAGTTCCAAATAACCGCATTGAAAAAGCCATTCCTTTTCCTATTATCACTGATCACCCTCATCGCCTGCCAGCAGGCCAGGCACCAGGCAGCCCGCACAGACTGGAAAGTGTACACCAAGGCCTACGCATTTTTAGCCCAGCAAAAAGATTCCGCCTTTTATTATTTCAACCAGGTCGCCGCCACCTCCAAAGACAGCTTACAGGTGGCCATGTCCTATAATATTATGGCCATGATCCAGTCGGACGCCGGGGATTATTACGGCGCGCAGGAAAGCCTGTCCCTGTCCTTAAAATCCCTGGATGAACAGCGTGATACCGACCGCGCTACCCTGGCCAGCGTCTATAACGAGCTTGGCATGAGCAGCACCAACCTGAAAAATTACGGGCCGGCCCTCCTTTATTTTGACAAAGCCATTCATTTAGCCGGGGACACCAACCTGAAAAACCTTGCTTTAAACAACAAGGCCCTGGCCTATCAAAAGAAAAAGGATTACCGGCGGGCTCTGGGCCTTTACCGGCAACTGATCAAAAAATCAGTAAAAAACGGCACGGACTATGCCCGCATCCTGACCAACCTGGCCACCACCGCCTGGCTGAACGACCCGCATTACCCCGCCGGCGCCGAACTGCACCAGGCTTTGCGCATCCGGGAAGCCGCAAAAGACCGCTGGGGCCTCAATTCCAGTTACCTCAGCCTGGCGGCTTATTATGTAAATAACCGTCCCGACTCCGCGCTTTATTACGCGCAGGAAAGGTACGCGGTCGCCCGGGAACTCAACAGTCCTGATGACCAGATGGAAGCCCTGGCTGCACTGGTCAACCTGTTACCCGCAGGGAACGTAAAACCTTATTTTGCGCGTTATACGTCCTTAAGCGACAGCCTACAGACCGCCCGTAGCGCCGCTAAAAACCAGTTCGCCCTGCTCCGTTATCATGTAGGGGAACAACAAACCGCCAACCTCCGGCTGCAAAAGGATAACTCCGAGAGAAAATTTCAGCTCAGCGTGTTGCTCATCATCTTGCTGGCCGTTGTAGCCGGCTCCTTGTTATGGTACCGAAAGATCCGCCTCCAGGCGCGGGAAAAACTGCGCCAAAATGAATTGCGGCTCTCTCAAAAAGTACACGATGTGGTAGCCAATGGGATCTACCGGGTGATGAACGAAGTCGAATACGGGCCGGAACTGGATAAAGAACAGCTCCTGGACCAGCTGGAACTGATGTACGAGCAGTCGCGGGATATCACCTATGAAAAAGAAACACCTGTAAATAGTGATTTTGCTGAAAAAATAACCACGCTATTAAATGCTTTCAAAAGCGGGAGCATCAAACTGGCCGTCAGCGGCAACGAAACCGCCCTTTGGCAAGCCGTCCGGCCGGCCATACAGGCCGAGGTGGCGCCCATGTTGCAGGAACTCATGGTCAACATGACCAAACACAGCCGGGCGAGCCAGGCCCTGGTCGCCTTCGAACTTCATAACCATACATTGCTCATTGATTACCGGGATAACGGTGTCGGCTTACCCGATCACTTTGACCAGGGAAATGGCTTGCGGAATACGGGAAACCGTATAAAAGCCTTGCGCGGCGACCTTAAATTTGTGAAAGAAGCGGCCGGCGGTGCCCGGATACAGCTCCTGATACCACTTAGTTAATACCTTATGTTTGAAAAAGTACTTGTTGCCGAAGACCAGGAGATCGCCAATCTATCCTTACGCAGGACCCTGGAAGACCTGAGTATCCCCAAGCCTGATTACGCGCACCATTGTGAAAGCGCGGTCGCCCAGGTCCGCAAAGCGCTGGATGAGGGCCGCCCCTATGACCTGCTGGTAACCGACCTGTACTTTGAACCGGAGGGCGGTGCGGAACAAATGAACGGCGAAACAATGATCAAAGCCCTCAAAGGCCTGCAACCCCACTTAAAAGTGCTGGTTTTTTCAGCCGAAGCCCGCGCCGCGGTCATTCAATCCTTATTTGACGACCTGGGCATTGATGGCTTCGTGCGCAAAGCGCGCGGGGACGCCCAGGAATTAAAGGCCGCCCTTGACCGGATCACCGAAGGCCGCCGGCACTACCCGCGTGAAGCACGGGCCGGCACAGGCCATCAAAACCTCCACACCTTCACGGACTACGACAAAACGGTTATCCGTTTACTTTTTGAAGGGTTCTCCCAACAAGCCATATCGGACCACCTGGAAACGCACGGCATCCAGCCGTCCAGCCTAAGCAGCATCGAAAAACGGCTGAATTTGATCAGGACAGCGATGGGCTTTAATAAGAATGGGCAACTGGTGGTCTTCTGTAAAGAGATCGGCCTCATCTAAGGGCTTACGGTTTGCCGTAAAAACGGCTGGTGCTATTGGATTAGATTTACCGCCATCAACTCCACAATCATTGATGGTCAGCATTTTATCCCATTTCCGTGTGGCTAATCGCCAAATAATTTTATATGTTTATAAAATTATCAACCAACCTCACATGAAGACCCTCCTGCTCTTGTTCGTCCTTTTTGGTGAAAGCAAATGCACCGAACCCAAGACCGTTTATATTTGCGCCAGCAAGCACGCCCAACGTTACCATTACCGGGCCGACTGCAGGGGCCTGAAGAATTGTACTTACCAAATCGTTAAAACAACGATAGCCGACGCCAAAAAAAGCGGCAAGACCTTGTGCCACCTCGAAAAATAAAGCTCAATTGATGGCCAGTGCCGAGCAAACCAGCGATTCCCTGGCGATCCGGACGCGTGTACCGCGGTTACTGTTAGGTGCATCCAGTGTTTGCGTACTGTGGGCACCCAATTGGTTAAAGTATAACATTTCCTCTTTATAAACGCCGCCGTCGGCTTTGATATAGGTCACTTTTACCTTAACAATATCGACCAGATAAGCGGAATTATTGGTGACCGTTACCTTAAGATCGCTGATACCGCCAAACAGGCGGTTGACCATATAAGGGCTGCTCTCTGTTTTGATTTGGTTATAAATATCAACGCGTGCCGCATTTTCGATGTTCCGCACGTTGCTATCCTGGGCGGCATTGTACCAAAGTACAGCGATCACAACAACCAGGACGATGCCCAATACGGCCCGCCAGTAGTTACGATAGGATTTTTTTTCTTCCATTAGTGGCTGCGCCATTTCAACGACCACCGCTGCCGGCTTTTCCACCGGATGATCCGCGATAAACTGCGCGGCCGCCCGGCGATAACGGGCCTCCGCAATAGCAGCCGGTGCCCGCTCATAATCATCCACCAGCTCTTCCGGAATGCGGATCTTGCCGTTCGATAGTTTCACGGAATAGTCAAAATCCGTGGTGTACATGCTTTTCACATAGCTACCTAAGGCAGATTCGTATGGACGGAGTTCGTCAAGCAAGGCAATAATAACGTGTTTTTTCTCGTCCAGGTTTAAAGGCATGGTGATTGTGTCAGGTTTAAGTCACCAAGTTAACAGTCTTTGGAAAGAAAACAAAATCTCTGGTCTAAAAAAGCGCGGCCCTGTCTATATAGCATAGTATTAAGTGAAGCCTTATTTGTTCTTCTTATACGCTTATCTTTAAACCGAATTTACGTAAAATTTTCGTGCAAAGGAAATAAGCATATATAAACAAGATGTTAGCTAACTCGAATAGACCGCCAGATCGATATTGGCCACTACATGTAAGTAATGGGCCGTCGTGCCCAGCAATAAACGGATATCATCCGAAACGTTGGCCTTAGCCATTCCGGGTTGTACGATCGCCATGTGGAACCTCATTTTTTTTGTCCATTTCGCAGCAGTCAACAAGGCCTCCAGTTGTTCCGTTGAACCTTTGATCAGCCGGCTGCAGGTAAGCCCGTTCTCTTTTTTCTCGAGTTTGCGGAATAGCTGATCGAAAAAATCCTTTCCGGGCCTATATTTCCAGTTCACCGACTTTTGAGCCTGTCCACAGACCTGGTAAAAATTATCGATGTTATTTCCCACCGTGCCACCTCTCGCATATTTTAAATGGAACAGATGCACATCGATCGCCTCATCAGAATCGTTGATCCCAATCACATCCGCTATTTCCCCTTTCCCATCGCCGTCATAAATGATCTGGAAATCATTCAGGATCTGCCTGATAAAAGCATATTGGATCGAATTTTGAACATATGGGGCGATTCCTTGCGATTCCAGGTTCAAGGCGACGCCAGGCCAGGCTTGGCTAACAATTCGGTCCAACGGAAACAAGGCTGCCTTTTCCCGTGGTTTGACATATTGATTTTGTAATAATTGCGCGCCATCCGCAAACCAAAACACCGGCGTATATTTTTGAAAGAAACCTTCCAGCGGCTGATTCGTTGCGCCAAATTCGATGCGCGCATCCAAGGTTCCCAGTTGCTTGACGGCAAAGGTTGGCGAGGCCGTACCGTCGATCACTACCGTTGATAAGATAAATTCAAAAGAGACCTCGAATTGCTCTGTACGGAGCGTGAACTGCAGGTTAGCGTTATTTTGATCGTCATCAATATCCAGGTCGATCTCCCAGAGATAGTACCGGACCCCATTTAAATAGAACTCATACCGGCTCTCCGTAAATTGGTACATCTCCGGATGCCAATCGACCGCGACAGCTATTTGAGGTGGTCTCTCCGAAATCTTTTTGACTTGTAAGGTATGTTCCAGTACCGTGTTGGGGTCGATAGCCTGGTTTTCGACAATATCGCCGACCTCCTGGCACCAGGTGGTCAATTCGTCCAGGTTACCTCGCATGTAAGACCAGATCTTGCCTTTGACCGAACACCCTAAAGAGACTTTTTCGCCGTCCTTATAACCGACCCCGAAAATATTATTTTTGATCAGTGTCCCTTGTTCCAGCAAGTCCAGGCCGTCTTGGACCCCCCTGCCATAAAATGAGCGGAAACTGATATCCTGGCCAATGCCTGGCCTGCCGCCAACGTTAAACAGCGATAAGCGGTTCACCTCGTGAAAAATACGGAAGACCTCCATTCCGGTGACTTTGGCTGTGTTTCCTTCAAAGATCGCAGCGACTAACTTTTCGGTTTTTAATCCTTTGATCGAGGTGTTTATAAATATTCGGTTCACTTCCGGCCGCAGGTCCCAGAATAAAATGATCATTTCCCATTCTAAATTTTGAACGGTGTCAAAGTCTCCCCAATCGACCCGGCTGATCTTACCCAAGACAATCACCAAGGTATTGGCTTGCCCATTCAAACTGCTGTATTGGTGTTCGTAAGTATTTAAATTAGCGATCCCCTCCGGCCAATTACCCGGATCCCAGGTATCTCCATCATGTCGAAAAAGTACCGTACTGAGTGCAGGGTTGATATTTTGAAAAGGTATATTAGAATTGTCCAGACCTTCAAAGCCCGCCAAGAATTCTTTAAAGTCGATCTCTTTTTGGGTAGCGGCTTCGCTCAGCAGGGGCAATAACAGATTCCAGTCGGAATCTTTGGCATAGAGCTGATCCAGCTCGGCCTTGATCGGCGGATAAGCGGAGTTGGTAATAAAACTTGCTTCACCGAGTTGTGCATAAGCTGTACGGGTGAAGCGTCCGATGAACTGCAGCGTGATTGGTAAGCTCTGACGCTCGTCATGAACGGCTGCGATCTTTAGTTCTGGCAGATCAAATCCTTCTCCCAACATATCCACACAGACAATGATAGCATGGGCTTTGCTCCTGATCGCGCGGACCAACTCACTCAATCCAGGCCGCTCAGTATAGACCAAAACAGGGTTCAGGTCCGGGTGTTTTTCGTAAAACGGGAACACTTCGTTCGCGCGGTCTTTGTTCATGCACCTCGCCATTATGATGTGCTGGAATCCAGCAGCGCGATCTTTTCTTAACTGCTCAACGGCTTTTTCGGCGATCAGCTCATCGGCTTTCGCTTTGTCATACTCACGGATCGGCAGATAATTGATCTTCTTGTAATATTGTTGTTCTTGTGCCTTTTTGAGTGAAAAATTGAATATAAATTTACCCTTAAGTTTTTTTCCATCGTTGCGGTAGGGAGTCGCCGTGAACAGGAAAACTTTTTCTTTGTCGAACCGCGCAATGAACTGCTGCCAAGTATTGGCTTCCGAATGGTGAGCTTCGTCGACAAAGAGATGCGTGAAACGTTCTGCCATAAGTTGTTGGATCTCCTGAGTACCGCCTGAGGTGATCGCCATGGTCGTCACCACTACATTCGCCCGGTCGATAAAAGCAGATAACTCAGCAAGATCTAAGATCTTGCTGCCTAATATCCCGACGACAGGATTGAACGCGCCCTCGGCCACGATACCAAATTCCTTTAACAGACCCAACGCCAGGAATTTGCCTGCCAGTTGCCCTCTTAATGAATCGGAAGGCACCGTTACCAAAAGCTTTTCACATTTGGCGGCGACCATCGTACTCAACATGGTTTCGGTCTTGCCGGTACCCGTAGGCATCACCACAATACCCATATTGTCGGCATTTTGCATGTGCCCGAGAATCGAATGCAAAGCGCCCAATTGTGGCGGCCGGAGACCGGGGATGTTCGCAGCCGGGTCTTCTTTAACAAAATGAAAGCGGTCAGTCCAGGAATCAAGCACTTCCGCTGGACTTATCGCCAGAATAGCTGGATGCTTTAACCAGTATAACAATTTCAAATTTTGAGCTTCGAGATCGCGCGCTGTAGGCTTACGTCCCGCCAAAATTACTTTTTCGAAATCCGGAATCGCCGGATCATCCGCTTTATTAGTTAACAGGAGTTGTTCTTCGTCGATCTGGACTACAAAGGGTGCGCGACTGATCAGGATCGCTTCCTGAGGCGCAGCTGAGCTTTGAAAGTGGTGCAAGATGAAATTGCGCCGTTCGGCAAATAAATGGTTCCGGACACTGGGTAATTGGATTAATGCCATAATAGTCGATTAGGTCAGTACAAGGTAGAATTAATGCATAGATTTACCGGGAAACCATAATATTAAATTTTAGTTTTTCCCTTTTTCAAGCCGACCGATCACCGCCAGCAAAGCCTCATTATGCTGGTAAATTTCATCTAGCGATTGTATTTCGTGTTTAATCTCTTTTTTGGCCTCATCCAATATGGCGATAAACTGCTTTCCCGGCCCCAAATACAAGCGGCAGATCGTTTTCCGGTTATTATCATCCAATAAGACCGCAAAGTAAGATAAGGCATCGCGGTAAGTAATGCGTTTAGCATCGACATGCTGGCGGAGCATCGCTTTAATAATATAAAAGCCTTCCAGCTCCTCTTCCGTGGTCACAATGCCCGTTGCCGGATCAGCGGTCACCGCATCCGCCATTTTACCTGCCTCGGCCACTTCAATATCTTTCTCTTGCTTTAAAGCAGACTTCAAGCGTTCATTGATCGCATCACTGATCAGCAAACCAAAAGTCCGCTTGATGATTGGCGCAAATTGCTCCTTGACCTTTGCCGTCAATACGCCCGTGTACACCTGCTTCGTAAAAAAAGAAACAAAATTATCCGAGGGTGCCAGCATTTCCCGGTTGAGCAAGGTTTTTAATTCGTTCAAATATTTGAGCTCGCTGGCGGTATTGGTAATACTTTCGACGTCAAAATAAGACTTGTGAAATTTCTTGAGCTCCACCACCTCGGTTTCCTTGATCTCGGTAATATTGAACTCAAAGAACGGCGTGCTGTCCATCTTGTTCTTCTCTTCCAGGTCGGTATAAAAACGATAGGTCAGCCCGTTGGTCAGCAAACCAAACTTGGCTTTCGTCGTATGGAAATAACGGAACAATTGCGAGTTATGCGGGTCCAGCTTCTCTAAATGGTGCTTGCATTCGATCAGGATGGTCGGCTCCCCTTCTTTCATGATCGCGTAATCGACCTTCTCCCCTTTTTTGATCCCGATATCGGCGATAAATTCTGGGTTGACCTCAAAGGGATTGAACACATCATACCCCAATACCTGTATAAAAGGCATCACGAGCGCATTTTTGGTCGCTTCCTCGGTCTGTAGCTGCGGCAGCATTTTCTCCACGCGGGCGGCTAATTGTAATATTTGGTCTTTGAAATCCATTTCTAAAGTTTAAAAATGTGATAAGGTTTAGGCGTTAATTTTTGCGATCGATTTATTCTTTATGTTCTTTACCTGTAATTCCGGCCCAGGGCATCACCGGGACACAAACGCAGCGTTCTAATTCGATCTGATTGTTTAATGGTTGACCTTGGTTTAGTCTGGTGATAACAGCCTGCATTTCTTTTAGGGCCTCCGCCTGGGTAATGTTTTGTTTCCACAGCGTGGTGTTAGGTAAGTAATAAGTCTTCTGATCAGCTGTCCAGTAATCCAAATAGCTTAACGCTTTCAGCGCTTTTTTCACGTCCGGTTGACGGCGAGAAACATCATAAGTAATTAAAGTCTCCATGGTATATCATATTTAATAGGTCAAATCTAAAACAGATCAAAGGATCATCCTTACGGAAAACCGTAAGGATCTTATCGTCAAAAAAAGCTCCTTTGAATCTTTATCTGACCATCCCGCTTGTTTATGAAAAAACATTACTATCTGCTACTGTTGCTCAGCCCCGTATTCGCCGTGAACGCCAAAGCCCAGGACTGGCAACCCAAAGGCGCACTTTACGAGGACAAAACCATACGGGTCGAAATTGAGTATCGCTTAGGCAACGACCCTTGCAGCCCAAATGCGAGTCTTGCGCGTTTCCGCTATCACATTGTACGGCGCGGGCCTCACCAGCCATTTCATATTGCCTGGCGTTTCGATTATTTTAATTGTGACCATGAGCTCCGCTCACAATACAACACCTTACCCATCACGGCCAAGACACCAGCTTACGTAACGCCTGATAACAACAGTTTCCCGGCCAGGCAGATTGTTAACCATATCAGTTATACCAACATTTCCAACCATGCGCCGCAGGATGCGGTCAATTATCACCCGCTTAGCAACACTTCACTGGAGCCCCGAAATATCGAGGGCCGCCCGCAAATCAACGCCGGCGAAACCACCCTCCTGACCTTGAAAGGCGGCTATCTCACCAGCGGGGCTTCCTGGAAATGGTATGAAAATGATTGCAATGGCACGCCTATCGGCACCGGCCTAACCTTGCCGGTGCATCCGTTACAAACAACCACTTACTATGTCCGCGCTGAAGGGAAGAACATCACGCCATGCGTTTCGTTCGAAGTCAAAGTCATCGGGGCAACGAGTATCTTGCCGGAAAGCATCAGCGGGCCGCGCGAAGTTTGCGCGGGCAACCAAGTTCAACTGCATGTGATCGGCGGTAAGCCTGGCCCGAACATGCGTTGGGTATGGTACCGGCTACAGACCAGTGGCGCAGCGATCGGTGAAGGAACAGCCATTACGGTAACTGCTGAAGCTACCACAACCTATTACGTCCGTGCGGAAGGCCCTCAAGGCGTCACCGCCGCCCGCTCCTGGACAGTGCAAGTGATCCAACCGCCTTTACCCGCTGATGGCATTATCGGCCCCCGTACAGCAGCACCCGGAAGCTACCAGACCTATTCGGTCCAGGGCCTTCCACTCACCGGCGATATGCTGTGGGTTTGGTACCAACTGATCGGCGGTAAATATTATCGTGTCGGCACCGGTAGTCGCACCACGCTGCAAATGCCTGCCAAAGACGTAACCGTTGCGGTGCGTGCAGAAGGCAGCTGTGCGAATTCACCTTATGCAGAACTACCCGTTGCTATTCAGCCCGCCAATATCTCCTACCAGCCACAACCCATAAAAGAAACAAAACCTGCTCCAATCAACGGACCAACTACGAATCAGGTGAGGATGTTCATCAATGGCGGCCTGGCGGCGGGCAATACTAGCCAACTAAACAAATCCACTAATTACTTTGCCACGATTGGCGTGGGCAACCGGCTAGGCGCTTACCTGCGCTACAAATTCGCCACTGATCCAGCCAAATCCAGCTATCAAACCACCAATGGCCAGATTGTCGGTTATGATCAACCAGGCTATTATCAATATACCGGTCAACGGATCGCGAAGCGAACCGCTTATACTGGAGGCCTTTTTTTTGGGAGCCGGGTGATCGCCATCTATCTCGGCGGTGGCTATGGGGAATATCAGTCCCTCTACGAGATCAGCCAACGACTGTACACTGATGGTTATTACCGTACGGCCTATGTGCTCGACCAGTCTGTCAGTCTCAAAGGCGCTGAATTTGAAGGGGGCCTGTTACTACGCACCAGCTTTTTTAACCTGATGGTCGGCGCCGCTTCAGTACAAGGAAAATATATGGATTACCACGCCGGCATCGGCTTTAACTTTTGATTATGAAGACATTGAAAAACATACTAAACCTGCTCCCGATCTGTTGCCTGTTGAGCGCTTGCAGCCCGGAAGAACTCAAATTTAATGGGCTCAATGAGCAGATCACCGTGACGACTACAGAAGTTACAGCGATTACGCAAACTACTGCCAGCAGCGGGGTTCAAGTCAGTGCAGCCTTTTCAGAAGAGGTACTGCGCAAAGGGATTTGCTGGGCTACGATCAAGGATCCGACGACCAACAACACTTTCAGTAACGCCGCTAATGGCAGTGGCATTGCAGCCCTGAATATGACCAGTCTCAATTCCGGCACCATTTATTATGTCCGGGCCTACGCGGTTACCAGCCGAGAAACGATCTATGGCAACGCACGCAGCTTCACCACTCCCGCTTACCAGGCGTCCACAATTTCCACAACAGCCATAGCCAGCATCGGCCAAACCAGTGCCACCAGCGGTGGCACCATTACTGCCGCCGGAGGCGGTACCATTACCGCACGCGGCATCTGCTGGAATACGACGGGCAGCCCAACCACGAGTAACAACTATACCAGCGACGGTACCGGTACCGGCACCTTTAGCAGTACCCTGAATAACCTCACAGCGGGCACCACCTATTACGTACGCGCCTATGCCCTCAATCAAGCGGGCACAGCCTATGGTAACCAGGTTAGCTTTACCACTTCCCCGGTCACCCTGGCCACCCTGACCAGCCCATCGATCAGCGGTATCACCCAAACCGGCGCTAACAGCAGCGCCACGGTTAGTTCAGCTGGGGGCGGCACCGTCAGTGCCTATGGCATCTGCTGGAATACTACCGGCAGCCCGACCATCAGCAACAGCCGTACGATCGACGGTAGCGGCACCGGGGCTTTTTCGAGCCTGCTTGGCGGGCTGGCCGCCGGGACAACTTATTATGTACGCAGCTACGCCACCAACCAGGCCGGTACCGCCTACAGTACCCAGGCCAGCTTCAATACCTCGCCAGTCCAATTGGCCACGCTCACCAGCGCCAGCATCAGCAATATTACCAAAACCAGCGCCACTGGCACTGCCAGTGTTACCGCTGACGGCGGCGGTACGGTTACGGCCAAGGGCCTGTGCTGGAGCAGCAGCACCAGTTCACCGACAATTACCAGCTCAATTTATGCAACCAGCGGTTCAGGAACAGGCACGATCAGCATTTCAATGACCGGGTTAGTGACGGGTACTACTTATTATGTGAGGTCATTTGCAACAAACGCAGCAGGAACTGCCTATGGAAGTGTGGTTTCGTTTAGGACGTTATAGTATAAAATATTTAGAATAATTTAATAACGGTAGGCAGCAATCACTATCAAAAGCAAATACGGCATTAAACCGATTCTCAAATAAGGATACACTATAGCAAATAGGAAATTATTTCTTTTTCCAAGATCCTTACTAGAATCAATCTTGCAACTGATAAATATCAGTGTCCTTGTTCAATGGAAAATAATCTATGACCTGATAACGCCTACATAATAAATCTGTCGATAGTCGTTTTGTATAATCAATTACATCATTTGCAGTCAGCTCATTAATCGAAATAGGGCTTTGGGAGTCTCGGATACCTTGGTTCATCTTCCCAATAGAGAACGAAACATTTTGTGAAGCTACAACAGTATTAGTCGCCCGATCAATGGCATTCGCAATAAAAGTCGCGTTATCTCCATCAACTGTTTGATTGAACTGCAACTTGTAATTCGCTGTAAATTCTTGAATAGTCATAAAGAGGAATTTAAATTGTATGAAATATAGTGTTATCTTTAATTCTTAACGGGCTTTAGTTTGAATTGTTCTATACCTAAAATGCTCGAGGCCCTATTTTCCTAATCGATTAGTATGAGCTTGTATCTGTGCCCCCTTTGACTGAATTACACATTTGATCTCCTAATACGTGTCAATCACCAGGACCCCATCGCAATGATCTTTCCGAAACGGGCTTGCTGCCGACCGCGTTGACGTTCCGCCGACCTCATACCACCATTCCAGGGCATGCGCCTTAACCAGTTCATCGCTCGTTAGTAAAGACTGTCCGGCGGAGGGTATGAATTTTTCCTGCCAGTCCGACCAGGCACCCGCATGCGTGGCGCGTGTGCGGTAATGTAACCATACGCTGTCGGTGCGGGCATGTATACTGATCTCTGCTTGTTCTGTTAATATATCGGCTACCGCTGCCTTAGGCTGTTCATCAACGAAAGGAGCTACGCTGGTGTCCGTTAGAACCGCTGTTTGATGATGCCGACGGTATCGCTGTACGGGTTGGCTTACGGCCTTAGCACGCGCCGTATCACCGGCGGGTACGACCGTGACTTGAACAGGTTGCAGTATCGACATTGGTTCAGCTAAGCTAGCCATAAGTGTGATTAACAAGACAAAACCCGCTACGGGCACAATCCAGAAGCTGCGGCGGAGCTGGTATTTAAGTGACATGACAACAGCACCGGCTGCGCCCCCCGCAAAGATGCCGCCTAGTACCCATACCCCGATCGGGCTTTTGGCGGCCCCACCCATCAGGTGGTCGCCCCAGGTATAAAAGTTCAATCCTGCTGCGGCTACCCAAGTGTGGCAAATAAGCAACACGATCACCACCGCGATCAGCCCTATCGTTAAATGATGGTTTGTGCTTGGGCTCGACGGAACAACAACAGGTGGTATCGGTTTCTTGATCATGACTTTAGATATGTTCGTAGCGGCGGATCAGTTTATAACCGTAAAACAGGCCGGCAAGGGTAAAAAGCAAAGCAAAAAAGTAAGCCCAGGCATTGGTGGGCAAAGTGTGTTCCAGATCGCTGAGGTACCAGCCTGCGGATAGTTTAGCCTGGTCACCGCTGAAGATCACCGCCAGCATCCGACAGGCACCAAAAAAAAGCGCGCCAAAAACAGCATATTTTAGGATGCCAAGCACGAAACCCCGCATCGGGAATACCGCGCAAAACTCCAGTGGCACCAACATTTCCCCGTGCTGTACCCTGACGGCCAGGTGTCCGGTATAGGTGCGGCCTTTGACCAGGCGCAAAGGATCAATGGTGAGGGTGATTTCCGCTGAGCCCTGTCCCTCCCATTCATTAAAGACAAGCTTTTCGGCCGACAAGGACACCCCAGGCAGGTTCCCGTCCAGGGCAAGAGCGGCTACGGCATAGGTGCCGGATGCCAGCTCCACCGTTAGCGTTAAGCTATAGGGGTTCGCCGCGGGAATAGCCATGGCGCTAAGCGTTACCGGTGATACCGATAGTTTGGTTTTTGCGCGCTGCTCATCCATGATACCCAACAGTTCCTGTACCGCGGCGAGTTTTAATTCTTCGTCCTTCAAACCCGCGGCCTTTAGTTGCAGGACGGCCTTACGGTAAAGTGCCCGCCAGTGCGGCCAGCTGCGGCTGTCGGCCCAAACAAATAAGTAGTCGCCTTCAGCCAGGGTGTATAATTGCGCGCGCAGTTTTGGCTGGCTGTCAGCCACCCGGATGATATCGGCAGGCGATTGATAAGGGATACTCGTGATATAAAACGGCAACTCCTGTCCGCAGCGATAGACCAATTTCATAAAATTGAGCGCATTACGCAGGTCATCATCGGGAAACCGGTCTGCGTCCAGCGCATTTAACCAGGTCATCAGCCCACCTTTCTCGTAGTGCTGATAAACCGCTAAAAAAAGCGGATGGTCCTCAAACGCCGCCGCCACTAATGCTTCAGGTGTGGCGTAGATGGTTTCATGAATCCGATAGCCGACCGCTGGATTCAAAGCATAAACGATTGTTAAGAAACGTCGGTTGGGGTCTTTTTCGCTTTGATAAATCTTGGCAAATGCCAGCGCCCGGTCACCATTGCTGAGTTCATTCACGTGCGCTTTGAGCAGTGCCGCATCTTCCAAATAGAACAAGGCCATTTCCTGCTGCGCAAACAACACCTCACCGAATCGTTTTAGGCTTCTAAACCGTTCGCCAAACAATTCCACGGTCAGTCCCTTAGCATTGGGCGGGTCCGGATCGACATAATGCTCGTCCAGCCGCAACTCCCGCACCGCCTGCTTCAGCACGATTTTAAAAAATTCGTCCTCGCTCACCTCGGCCTGGCGGCACTGATCATAAAAATCATTGTAAACGGACGGCCCATCCGGGTCCGCCAAATGGAGGCGGCTCAAATAATCCTTGACCTGTTCGGTCAGCTGGCGTAGTCTTGTTTCCACATTCAGGCGAATTTGACAGGTACTTTTTGATCAATATGCCAGTCGCCCCCGCTTCGCGACAGCCTGCCCGTACCCTCATTAACGATCCGGACGTTGCGATTGGTCGGGATCTCCTCATAAGCACAGGCCAGTAAATATTTATCTTCACTTAAGGCATATCGCTGTACTGCGGCACTTTCGCTGACGCGATAAGTACCGGTATCACCCAGGATATCGATTTCATATACCTGTTCACCGTCCTGGGCAGCAACCAGCATTTCACTGCTGAACCGATGTTCGTCGGCCGGGAATTTAGCATACAGCCTTTGCACTTGACGGGCAACCTGCGCAACGGCTGACGCTGTGCTGTTCGGTGAAAGTTCTACCATCACCGGCCCCTCTTCGGGGACGGCAGGTATTTTTTCCTGTTCGGGTATTTCCACAGGCGGGTCCGGGGCCACCGACCGGAAACTATCGTTTACTGATCGCGGGGGAGTAAGGGTGGTATGGAATTCATTTTTTTCTTGCCTGATCAAATCCCTGACTTGTTGAACCATCATTTTAGTGAGGCCGGTATCATCCAATGGTTCCGGCCGCTTTTTTTGACGGCCTTTTCGATAGCGGTTCAATACCAGTAGCAGCGCGACCGCGCTCATGACCAGTGCGGCGACCAGCAATACCTTGCCATATTCCGCGTACCAGCCGCCGGCCGGTACAGCTATTAAAATTATTGATGGCGTGTTCATAGGGTGGCTTGTTCAGCTATAGCTTTTGATAAATTGATCAGCGCATAGTCCAGGGCGAAAAAGAAAGGCGGATCGCTGATTTGGTCGGCTGGATTTTGTTGCAGCACGGCCGCCTTAAAACTATCCCGCAAAACGCCTGATGTATAAATATCTGTTCCATCAGGCAGGAAGAATTGTTTATATTCCCCGAAATTATTGATCTCCAGCTTCTTGTTAATGGCCTGCACCAACTCCGGTTGACCAAATAGTTGTTCAAAGAAGTGTTGTACATTATCCATCAGGGAGCGATACAGGGCCGCATTCGTACTCAGTTCACCGTAGTTCAGGGCTTTTTCCTCTAACGCCGGCTCAGCAAACCCTTTATAAACGACATTATTTTTGATGAGCTTCTTTTCCCGGCTGACAATACCGGTCGTAGTGCCACTACCCCAATCATCGCTGGGTGCATCAGTAACATCCTCCACTGCGTAATACAAAGCCCCTTTAGCCGTGATCACTTTGGGTTCCGGCACATTCTCGATCATAAAATCAGGCCGTGGCTGCGCACCGGAAAAGATCGATAATAACCGGAAAGTAAAGCCTCTCAGGTCCTGCGCGTCCGGGAAGATCAACCGGATATACTCACTCCCTTTTCCCGAGAAGCTCAGTGTCCTGGGCAGCGCGATACCCTGCCAGACCGCCAGGCGGCTGATATAAAAGATGATCGCGGCATAATGGACCAGCGGTACTACCCTAAAGGCCGGGTGTTCTGAGAACACATCTTTAAACCGAAATTTCGGGTCGCTGAATAAATAACCCACGATATCCTCGGTCTTCACGGTCTTACTTTCCAACTGGTGCCTGATCCGGTTATAGACCGCCGGATCCACCTGGTAAATAAATTTTTTATAATAAGCGACAATGCCATTGTCATCACTGTGATACTCATTGCCGCCACTACTCCAGAGCTGACGGCCTGCAAACCGGAAAGAAGCGCAATAACACTGCAACTCGTTGACCGGGCCGTTCCCTTCGGTGCGGGTCAGCACGATATCGGTGGTCCCCCCGCCAATATCGATATTGCAGAAGTTGTCGTTTTGGATCTTGATATTCTGCGACTTCAACTGGTAATAGGGTGCGATCGATTCGGTGACCGGCGAAGCCAGCGGGCGGGCATCCGCGCCGAAAACCTCTTTGCGCTGGTCATCAAACAGCCCGATCAGCCGTTGCTTAAGGGTTTCTCCCATACTGATCGGGAAGGACAAGACGATCTTCAGGCGTTGCAGATCGGCCGGCTGTGGTGACAACAATGCTTTGGTCCGGATCATCAATAGGAGCTGCCGTGCGAACAATTTCACCCGGTTAATATGCAGCGGGTCATTGCCGGCTTGTTGCAACAGCCACTTCAGGTCCGTCTTATAGCGCACGTTGGTGACGGCTGGGTCATAATCCATATAAAAACCGATATTGGCATCTACGAACAAGCGGTCATTCGCCGGGTTGCTGATAAAAGCGGTTGACTCGCAGGTCGCGGTGCGGAACGGGAACCGGACCGGGGTCGCGGCATAAGGCCCGATCTGGAAGGGTAGAAACTCGCGCATGGTGAGTTGCCAGGCCTTGTCGATGACGCCACCAAGGCTTTTTTCATAATCCAAAAATTGCTCGCCTTCAAAGCGAGACGCCCGGGCGGGCTGATGGAGCAGGTACATTTGCATCTGCTCTTCGCCAATCTCAAAGGGCTGCGATTGCGTCAACTTGCCGTCTGACACTAAACCATATTCTATATGGGTATTCGAGGTACCAAAATCGATCGCATAGACGTAGGTCGCATCGCCGTTCCTGACCACCTGGAATTTGGGAATGATCAGCGCCGAAGCGGAACTATTGTCCTTAATGAAAGTCAGCTGGATCATATCGAACGCATGGTTGAGCTGATAATAAGTACTGCTGGTATTGATATCCGTGTCATTTGTACGTTGTGCCGGTATGCCTTTAATTTTTTCCAGGCCGTCTTCCCGATAAAATGTCAGCGATTTCAGCGGGGCATCGGCGTTCGTCTTTTCGTAAGAGGCAACCGTATATTGATTGGTAAAGGCCAGGCTGGCGTCATCTGTTCTCGTGAAGGGGAAAATGCCCATGATACCGCTGTAATTGACCGTTTCTATATCGGAATAAACCTTATGGCACACAACCGTCCGCAATTGTTTGGTGGGTCCGAAGACCGGGATGCGTAAGGTGAAGGACAAGCGCCCTTCCACCAGTTCCACGGTCAGGTATTCTTTCAGGCGGTGGATCGGAAAGAAATGAAAGAACAGAGGTTTGAGCGGTATCGCAAACGTTTGATGGTCAATCACCGTTACAAAGCGTTGGTCATTCAGTTGATAGCCCGGCGACTTGAACCGTACCAGCGCGCGCTCGAAAAAGTCAAAGGCGGACAAAAACGGGTAGCGCACGGCAGATAATCCGGGCAGGTCGCGGCCCTCCATGATCTCCGCCAGGGAATCCGCATGATAAGCGGCTTCAGAGATCAGGGTGCCGGGCTGCCAGTTATTCGAGGGCGAAGTATATTGCCCGTCGAGGGTCATCTTACTGACCAGGAACAGAGGGGTTAACGCGCCGCTAAAATGGGTATCAGCCGGCAACCGCAATTTAAAATCACTGTGATCAGCGATGCGTTGACGGTGGTCAGCCTGGCTGATCTGACGTAAGGGAATCTGTCCCACCTGCAGGGCCGTGTCCCCTACCCGGATATCCTGCAAAGCGGGCGGTTGGGCGGTAAAACGTAAAGGGAAGCGGGTCTTGCAATTAGCCGCGTACTCGGAAAAACCGCTGAACGAGGCGCTGATACCGGGTGTTGAAGCCAGCCCCTCGATATACCGGATAAACGCATCCTCCCGTTGTTCCAGCGGCAAATAAGAATTATCGAACAGCACATCGCCCGAAACCAGGCCGCTGACGCGGCCGAATTTCAGCAACTTCATTTTCCGCTTAAAATTCGGCGAAGTGAATACAAAGGTAAAAGGCGAGGTCCCGCCCAGGAGCACTTCATTGGCGCCATCGCGGAAAAAGATCAGCGTAAGGTCGATGCGCCCGTTAAAAGGCGCTTGCGCGGCTGCCTGCTTTAATCCCTGCGCGAACAAACGGTGGCCCGGCCGGCCCTGGAAACGGCGCAAACCTTCATCGGTGTTTTCAAAAACCCAGCGCTCATAACGGAAACGGCTGCTATCCGCACCGCATTGGTAAAGCAGTTCCAGCAAATCCAGCGTTTCCGATACCAGCCCGGCGTAAATGCTGTTCGCTACGGCGGTTTGTTCCCGTACCTGCCCGGCAACGATCTCAAATGCCGTGCGGAAAAGAAACAGCCGCGCGATCGGGGTCGGTATCGAGGTACCTGCGGCCGAAGACAGCACATTGGTTTTGTCCAGGACATTCCGGATCATGCCGGGTGTGATCCGGTCCGAGGCTGTCCAGTCATAAATATTATTGTTAGTACCGTTATGGAATCTAAAAATATGTGGCATAAGAAATGAGATTAAGGTAATTGGCCTAGTTCCGCGAGGCACTGCTGCGCGGTCATATAGAGCATATCCAGGTATTTTTCGGTCTTGCGCCGATCCTTGGGCAGCCCGTCCTCGTTTTTGGTCAGCCAGCCGGCTACCTTCGCTTGCGTAAGGCCTTTATTAAAAAACCCGGTCGGGATGGGCTTACCATGCAGTAATTGGTTCAAATGGTCACGGTCGCCGTAATAAAAAGAAAGGAAGGCACGGCCGTTATCTTTATTACTCATTTCCGTACCCGACCACTTTTGAAACTCCGCGAAAAACTGCAACAGCTTCTGGTATTCGGACGGAACGCCCAGTTTTCCGTCAATGTTCAATTCCTTACCATTATAAAAAGCTTCGGCCCGCATGTGCGGGATGAGGTCAGTGGCCATTTTGGCTGCATAGGCGAACGCGGCCAGCGGCCGGAAATAGCGTTGCTTGGTATGTTCGGCGAAAGCGCCGATGGTGAGCGGGTTGCCGCCGCTCTCTGCACCGAACTCGTAACATTGCGGCACGAGTAGTTCGTCGTCCTTTTTGCCGATGAAATCGACAATAGCCGTGGCGGCCAGGAATTCCACCAGGTGCGCATCCGTCAGCTGGTCAGGCCCACCCTCCACATTACGCAGGCTGCCCCCCTGGTCTTTATCCGCCAGGTAATACATCGCCTGGATGCTGTTCATATGCTGGTCACCGGCATAAAAGGATAGCGCCGACTTGGTCTTGGTGTCAAAGATCGCGGACTGGATGCGGCTGGTTTCCTCCGCATCTACATTAAAATAAGGCATTACGGTCACCGCGCCAATTTTCGTCGTGGCCAGGTTCGCGTTATCGGACTCCCGGATCAGTTTGACCAGCGTCGGGAAACCCGACGCGCCCGTTCCGCCGAAGATCGAGCTGATGATAAAGACCCGGTCGGTCGCTGTAAAACTACTTTCCAGGTTCTTAAACTGCTGCTGGTTCTTCAGGTCATTAAAAACGACACTACCGATGTTGGGGTTCCCTTTGAACCCGACATTTAAATTCAGGTGCAGTTCCGGGGCTTCATCCAGCGAATCATTGTACAACAGTTCCAGCACATCCTTGTCCTGCTGCTCCAGGCCGTGGTAATGAATAAAATTGGCAAAGGTATCGTCCTGGTTCTGAAAGTTGAGTTGCACATCCAGGTCGGCCGCGTCCGAACTGGTCGCGTCCAGCCGGTTAAAGGAGCGCAGTTGCGTATTAAAAAAAGAAGGCGCATCGGACGCGGCTTGCGCGCCGACGAACGTGCGCCGGAGCGTATAGTAACTGCGCAGCAGGTCGCGGGTGCGCGCCGTATTGCCATTATGCGCATCCGTGTCGACAATGATCGGTACCAGGGTCAGGTCCGACGAATCATTGATACGGATACCGCTCGCCAGTAACATGGTCAGCGAGCGCAAAACTTTTGCACCCGTGCCGCCTATTCCAAATATAAATACACGCATAGCTTAGTTAAAAAGGGGTTCGTTTAGCATAGACCGAGAACCGTTTAAACAACAGGGAGAATAGAATGAAGTAGCTCATCAGGACGATGCCGTTCACCACTGCAAAGAGCATCGCGTAGCCATTGAAAATCCCCAGCGTCTGCCGGGCAATCCCAAAGGCCAGGCCGAACCCGGCAACCAGGCAAACGAGCAATGTCACCACCCAATGGCTTAGTTTATACCAGACATGGCGCCAACGGCCCAGTAAGAGGTAAAATAGCGCGGCGAGCAACAAAGCCAGCAACAAGGAGGCTAAGCCGACCGAACCGAAGATGGTGTCGCGGAACTCCGGCAGATCGTCATTCGCGCCGCAGAGCAATTCGTACAGCCAGGTAAAAACAGTTTTCATTATTTACGCAGTTTAAGGTTGAATTCTATAAAGTTCTTGCTGCGCGTATCATAAGCATCCAGCACGCCTTGCACCAAATGTTCTAGCGCAAAGGTTTGTGCCGCATGGCTTTTAATATCGCGGTCGTCCATCGTCGACCAGGCCTGGAACCAGTTATCATAGCGCATGGGCAGCACCAGCTTGATGCTAGCTTCGGGTAAGCCCATAGCGGTCACCCGCAACAAGAGGACATGGGAACTGCGCGAAAATGCCAGGAGTTGTTTACTCGTCTTTAATTTAGAACTATCGGCCATCGCGTGGGTGACTACCGTGGCAGTTACCGTACAGCCCTCGCAAGTGGTTTCGATATGGCTACGCAGATAACTAAGGTTGCGTGCATAAGGTGGCAAACTACCCAGATCTATCCCCAGCGCGGCTTGCAGCGGTTGGCCCGCGATAATTTCCACGTCGCCAATGCCGCCATCGGCTTTTGCCCAATGGCCCAATTTGCTTACCTGCGGTAACAATTGATAATCGTGCAACGCAGCGTTGGTCAATCCAAAATGCATTACCGCGGCCGGGTGAAAACTACTGATAGCTTCCAGCCGGGCATCGAAACCAGGCAAAAGCCTTTGCTGACCGATCACCCATAAATAAAAGGGGCGCATTTCGCCCTTCAGTGGGACATGACCGTTCTGGTAAGTATAATAGGTACCCGAGAATTTAGACTGAAACGCATATAGGCTCGCGGCATAACCGGCGTGGCGCAGGTCGCTAAAAGCCGCATAAATATCGTTCTTGAGCGTACTTTTCGCATTGTTTACATTAATTTCCCGGTCGCGTAAGATGGCTGAATCCGGAAACGACAAAATGCCGTCCGTCACCAGCAAAGCCACTTCGCGTTTGCCAGCACGTTTAGCGACCGCGGTCAGCATCTTGTGCAATTCCGAACCGCGCTGCGTAGAGAATTTTGTCGTGGCAAAAGCGTTCGACAGGTCAGTCGCGGAACCTCTGAAAGGCTGTGTTTCGTCTGCGATCAGCGTAATATCTACCGCTTTGATCTCCCGATCCATTTTAACAGCCAGGTCGGTTACGATCGCTTTATAATCTGTCGCCGGGCCATAGTAACCCGCCATGCTGGCGGAATTATCCAAAAACAGGTGGATCCGCTGGACTTCCGGCGGTATCGGGCAGCCCTGGTTTTTGCTTGGGCCGGCTACTTTAACGCAGGCATCCTGCTCATCATCTAAGCCATCCTTGTCCTGGTCGTACCGGCAACCACAGAGGATAGCCGCCGAAGCGCTGAAGGCCAGCGAAAAGAAAAATATACGGTAAAGTATTTTCATGCTATATGATTTGAGAATCGTTGCGCTATTTGATGCGATGACAATAATTGGCCGTTGGGTAATCGCAGTCGTTGGTCACCGTAAACGGGATGTTCAAAAACATGGTAGCCGCTGCGGCAATTTTGGTAGCGGTATTTCAGCGCGGCCAGCCCCCTGCGCAATCCTTTGGTTTTTGTTTCCTGGTACACCTGCCGCGAACAACTGATCCGAAAGATGCAGGTACGCCTTTTGTCTTCGGGGACCAGGGCCCAGTACAGCCGGATCACTAATAGCAATAATGCCTTCATCATGGTTTGTTAAATACCACCATTTGATAGGAGGTCATGCGCCCGGGTTTTGCGCCAAAACCGAAACAACCGTTATCCGGCTGAATAAAGGTGGAAACGCTTTCCAGTCGGACATACACCCAGCCTTGTTCGGCGTATTTTTTGATCAGTTGTTCTAACTGCTGCGCAACAACGCTGGTCGTATCTTTTTTCTGGTCCATCAATGCAGTGAAAGGGACAACTTTATATTCCATAATGATCAGGTTTAGCTGGTGTGACAGGGACGTGAACAGAAATAACAGCCATTCGATTTGGCATAGGTCTTCTTGGCTTCCCTGACGGCCGGCTCACAGGAAGCAAATTCCCCCAGGTACAGCCGGTTATCGGTGTTGGGCAGGAAACTACAGGCCTGGTCGTGTACCTCGTGGTCACCATTGCTTTGCGCTTTGGTGTGGACATAATATCTTTTCATCGCTATAATGATTGGTGGTTATAGCTCAAAAGTAAACTGAAGTCTGGAGTGATTTTTACGGGAAACCGTAGAAACGCAAATAATAAACAACAAAAAACCGGGTTAAAAAATTTAGATTTGCAGCTATTATAACGGGCCGGTGTCCTCATCGGCCTAATTGTGATAAGGTTTAGGTTGAAAGTCCCCGGCGGCGAGCGTTTGGGGACTTTTATTTTATAGTTTAGGGGCTACTCCGTTTTTAAATTCAGATCACGCAGGTACCATTTTTCAGCCAGATCTTTAAACTGCCCCATCTGTTCGCTCATGACACCAAGCCAGCCGCCTTCCACTTTACCGTAAGCCGGGGTGCCGTCGGTATGCTGCACATGTTCGGCGAAAGTCCGCATGGTATAGAGTGGATTTTGTGTTGCAAACTCTTTGCCTAACTGTTTAAAATAATCGCCAGGCAGCTGAAATTTCGCCTCACCGTGAAAAGCGAGAACAACGGTCGTAAAATCTTTATCTTTTAATACGTCACTGGTTTGCAACAACACCCGGAATACGTCCAATGTTGATGCACCCGACTGCACATCCGATAAATTGAATACCAGGGTGCTAGGATTGATGTAATACGCATAATGCACGCCGCTTTTCACAGGGGCATTCCGCGGGTCGGTGCCCAGCTTTTCAGCGACAGGTTTGTTTAGCAAATAATTACAGGCAAAAATAGCTCCGCCCAGCAGCAAAGCCACGATCAAAAAATACTGGATTTTTTTCATAGGATTTATTTCTTGCAAACCCCACAGCTACCGCCGTCCTTCGCGCATTTTTTACAATACTTACAATTTTTACAGGCTTTGCAGGGACTGGCACCGGTACAGGTCGCCACTATGCGGGCGCGTTTAACGATGGGCTTGCCTTCCGCCAGAACGTTCAAAGACGCGGCAGCCAACAGGATTGCTAAAATGTTTCTTTTCATGAGCAAGGTTTTGTTGTTTAAAGATAGCATTAATCTGGAACTGTGGCCTTTAGCTACCAGGTCTTTTTTGCAGGAAACCTATTTTGCAGTGCCTGTTCTTCACACCGGCCCTTTTCATGGCCCACAATAGCCTAAAGCCGGAGGATATCCGCTGCAGAAAATGACTTTGGCGCTGAAACGTTCTTTAGCATACGCTTATGCTGATGAAAACCTCCAGATTACACCCGTCCCAACTCCGCCGGCTCTGCACATTTTTTTTGTCCGAACAGATCAATATCCTGCAGGATGCCAAAAAACTCGGCATCGCGCGCAATACCTTACGCCGGCATCTCCGGCTGCTCCGCGGACTGCAGGCCGCCGATCCCGCCCAGGCACCAAGTCTCCGGTCCTGCCTGGCCTGCTTGAAACAGCGACCGGAACCAGCCGAAGCATTGCTCCGGCTGCAACAAGCCCTGCCCGGACTGCTTGCCCGGTTCGAGGGTAAATGCACCGTCCGGCAATTATGGCAATCCTATCTCCAAACACAGCCGGATGGCTATCGTTACAGCCAGTTCGCCTTTCACTATGCCGAATGGGCCAGGTCGACTCCCCCAACCCATCGCCCGCAAAGCCCCGGTTTGCACTTACCGGACACAGACCAAGACATGCTCCGGCAATGGCGCCGCAGCGCCGACCGCCGGAGATGGGAAAAAGCTGTTGTCTTGCTGGACAGCGCTGCAGGCCATACCCCGGCCGCTATTGCCCGAAAGATCGAGCGCCAGCCGGAAAAAGTCCGCGCCTGGCTCCGGTGTTACCTGGAAAATGGGTTATCCGGGTTCCTGCCACAGCCCCGCCAGGCCAAAGCCGAAACCATTCAGCAGATCGCGCTCAAAAAAGAGAACCTCATGCGCCTGCTCCACGAAGCGCCGCAATTGCATGGTTTCAACCGGACCTCCTGGCGACTAAAAGACCTATCGACTGCTTACCAGCATATGTACAGTACACCACTTTCCGTCCCCACCATCTCCGCTTACATCCGGCAGGCCGGTTACGTCTTCCGCAAAGCCCGCAAAGTACTGACCAGCCCCGATCCGGATTTCCGCGAAAAACTAAAGCATATCCAAACGATCCTCCAACATTTAGGCCCCAAAGAAAAATTCTTTTCCGTGGACGAATACGGCCCCTTCTCGGTCAGGATGAAAGGCGGCCGCTCCCGCGTCCGGCGCGGCGAAACCAAAACCTACCCGCAGCACCAAAAAAGCAAAGGTTTCCTGATATGCACCGCCGCACTGGAACTCTCCACCAACCAGCTGACGCATTTCTACTCCCGGAAAAAAGACACCGATGAAATGATCAAACTGGTTGAACTGCTGCGCCGCCGCTACCATGACCAGGAGAAACTCTACCTCTCCTGGGATGCCGCGATCTGGCACGCCTCCAAAAAACTGAAGGCCCACCTGGAAGCGGTCAACGCCGACGGCTACCGTGCCGAACACCAAAGCCCTATCATCGAATTAGCCCCGCTCCCCGCCTCCGCCCAGTTCCTGAACGTCATCGAATCGGTTTTCAGCGGCCTCGCCCGCGCCGTCATCCACCACAGCGATTACACCAGCGTCGGCCATTGCCAGGCCGCCATCGACCGCTATTTCCAGGAACGCAACCGGCATTTCGCGCTGCACCCGAAAAAGGCCGGCAAAAAGATCTGGGGGCAGGAAAGGACGGTCGCCGAATTCCGCGACAGCCACAACTGCAAAGACCCCGCCTGGCGCTGAGCGTTTTTGGTTCCTAAACCCGATTTTTACTGGTCAACTTCACCCGGAATACCCCAACGGCAAGCACCGCAAATACCTTAAAATCAGTAAAAACCCGTTTGGGTTCCCAGCATTTCCTTATCGAAAGCCTGACTAATGGGCCAAAAACGCCCATTCCGCACCAAATTGACCAGTTAAAAGCATATTTTTAGGTGTTGTATATTCTGATGATACTGACCAGGTGATTCCGGGCCAAACTGACCGTCCGGTCAGGCTGCACTGAGATGCAATAAACACTGTAAAAGCGTTGGTCAAAAGTAGTGTTTTTCAGTCATTATTTTAAGCATAGGTATTTTCCGGCTCTGCCACCCTTTTTTTTCGCATGGAATCGCCCTTGAGTTCGATACGGTGGGCATCATGGACGATCCGGTCAAGGATCGCGTCGGCGATCGTTTTTTCCCCGATTACTTCGAACCATTTACTGACCGGCAGCTGGGAGGTGATGATCAACGAGGTCTTGCCGTGCCGATCCTCGATCAGCTCCATCAGCGCCGCCCGGCTCTGGGCGTCAAAAGGCTGCAGGCCGAAGTCGTCCAGGATCAATACCTGCTGCCGCTCGATCCGGGCCAGCTCTTTCAGGTAAGACCCGTCGGCCTTGGCCATTTTCAGCTTCGCAAACAGCTTGGGCGTACTGGCATATAATACCCGGTAGCCCAGCGTACAGGCCTGGTAACCCAGCGCCGTGGCAATATAGCTTTTCCCAATACCGGTACTGCCGGTGATCAGCACATTCTCGAAGCGGTCGATAAACGTGCATTCGGCCAGGCGCTGGACCAGGTTGCGGTCGAGGCCGCGGCTGGCATGATAGTTCACGTCTTCTACGGAAGCTTTGTAGCGGAACCTGGCATACAGGATCGTCCGTTCGATCTTGCGGTTCAGGCGGTCATCCCATTCGGCATCGACCAGCATGGCCAGCAGCTCGTCTGCGGTGTGGTCATTCGCTTTTCCGGTCTCCATGGCGCTTTTAAACGCATGAAACATGCCGAAGAACTTCATCTTTCTCAGTTTGTCTAATGTACTCGTGTTCATTTGTTTATGTAGATTTATGTATTTATGGCTGGTTATTTATAGTCCCCGCGGATATTGTCATGGCTGGGCATCGGCAGCTCGTCCGCGAAGATGCTTTCTTCATAGTTCTCCATCTTGTTCTCCAGGATGGACTGGATGGTTTTATAGTTATAGATGCCATAGCTGAGCGCCCTTTGGCAGGCCATGGTCAGGCGCTCGTTACCGGCCTTCTTGGCGAAGGTCAGTACCCCCAGGCAGGACTTGTAGGCCTGCTCGGGATGTTGTTTACGTTCGAGGATCTGCAGGATATAAAGCCGCACATCCTCATGGATGGAGGCCGCCCAGTTCAGGAACTTATCGGGTGTCCATTCGCTGCGGAAACGGTGGGTGCTGGCCATATGGTCCTCATCGGTGGTATAGTTATAGGGGCTCTTATTGCGCTTGTGCAGGGCGATCCGTTCATAGTGAGAGTAGATCTCGACCGTGGTGCGCGAGTAGAGCAGCTTGACCCTTTTACCGATAAAACGGTAAGGGACACTATAGTAGTGCTTGTCCGGCCCGAGGTTGACATGGCCGTTCTTGATCACGCGGGCGTGGAACTGTTTTTTGAACTGGTAACGCTGTACCGGCAGCTCGGCCAGGGTATGCTTCTCGATCTCTTCGAACTGCAGCCGGCGGCTGTAATTACGGCCTTTGAGCAGCTGGGTATTATGGACCTCCAAAGCGGCCAGGATGGCCTTATTCAGATCCGCCAGGCTATGGAAAACCTCTTTATTCAGTGGCGCATGGAGCTTGGTATAGAGGATCTTGACCGCGCCTTCGACCAGGGCTTTGTCGCGCGGGCGGTACGCCCGCGCTGGTAATATGGTCGTCCCGTAGTGTTCGGCGAAGTCTTCAAAGGTCTCATTCAGTGTCGGTTCGTAACGGTTACTCTTCGTTACGGCGGCCTTCAGGTTGTCCGGTACGATGGCTGCCGGTACACCCCCGATATAGTGCAGGGTGTTCTCGCAGGCTGCGATGAAATCCTCTTTCTGCTGTGTCGGCACCGCTTCGGCATAGGTCAGCTGACTGGCGCCCAGGATGGCCACAAAGACCTCTACAGGGACAACCTCGCCGGTCTCGGGATCGGTAACTTCCAGTTTTGCGCCGGCGAAGTCTACGTAGAGCTTATCGCCCGCCTTATGGTCCATGTGCATGGTCGGGTTCACGCGGGCTTTCCACTGGTTATAGTAAAAGCAGAACATACTGTATTGGAAGCCATTAGGGAACTCCTTCATATAGGCCTCCCAAAGCATATAGCGGGTCACGCCCGTGCGCTTGAGTTCTTTATCGACGTGGGGAAAACAGCGCAGCATGGACTGCATACGCGCGTTAGGCTCCCTTTCGCGGGCTTTGCCAAAGAGCTCTTCGAGCTCCCGGTCGTTAAGGGCATTGACCTCATCGAAGGTAAAGCCGGTCTGTTTGAACGCCGCCAGGTACTTCTTAACGGTGTTTCGGGAAGCGTCCGCCTGCGCAGCGATCGTCATAATCGGGCGCTGCTGGCTGTGGAGCTTCAGGATCTTTCTTATCTTGCTCATGTTGATAGTTGGGTTAGCCATGGCTTTTAGGTGGTTTATTGTGCCACCGCAAGCCATGAACGCTTACAACATTTACGACAATATCAGGGTGGTCAACCATCGCCGGAACGCAGTGGTCAATCCGCAGCAGAACCGGTGGTCAGCTTAGATCGGAATGGAATGGTCAAGTACATCAGAATCTCCACAACCCAAATTTGGTGGTCAGTTTGCCGCGGAATCGGCGTTTTTGACCCGTTTTAAGCGGTTTCCGAAAATTTTTGACCAGGGTGAAAAATGCCGGATCAAAAACCATTTTTTATTTTCAGGACGCCGAAGCGGCACCCGGAATATACGGCAAAGGTAAGGCGCGCCCGGTAGTATCATGGGTATATCACTGCCTCATTATGGGTAGGATCATGCCGGAAACGGCAGGGCCCAAGGAAAACAGGATTCCTTAGAAAGGGAACTTCAGCTTGCAAAATTCGTTCTTAAAGAAACCTGATCCGGTACCCGGCCAGACGGCTTTGGGCTAGGCACCCGGGAAAGGGGTTTTACTAAACTACTTCGATAACCGGCCGCGCTGCTAACCCATCGTAGAGCAAATAGGGATCGGCTTTAAAAGCCGCTAAGTCTTTCATCAGCCGGTCTTTGACGTTTTGCAAAGTGGTTTTCCCAGCCGCGTCAAAGGGCACTTTTTTCCGTTCCAGCGAGATGATATATTCCAGCAAGTTCACGCAGGTGGTAAACTGGCCGGTAACGATGATCTTTTTTAATTTTTCGTCCTGTCTGTCCTGTTCGCTAAACCAAAGCGTAGTGCCCATCGTACGGGCTTCCTCGGCGACGGGGCCAATCGTTTCCAGGCCTTCCAGTAACAGGGTTTTATCCTGTTCGGTGGCGGTCCAGCCCAGGCGGCTCTTACTGTTGATCCGGTTGGTCCGGGTGGTGCTGTTATAGCTACTCAGTTCATAAATAAAGTTCGGGACGCGGCGGTTGTCCCAGCAGGCCGCGTCATAGAACATTTCAAAGATGAGGCGCCGGACCTGTTTTAAGTTGATATCGGACACCATGCTGACCACCGAGGTCGCGCGCGCTTCCAGCATCTGGGTCAGGATGCTGAGCTTGGCGCCAGTCAGGAAATCCAGCAATTTTTGGATAATGCTTTGGGGCAGTATCTTGCGCGTATCGAAGATGCCGTTGAGCGCCGCCAGGGGGTTAAAGCGGCTGATCAACCGGAACGCCGCATGGACAAAACCAACTTGCCGGATGGCGAATACCACGAGGAATAGCGTGGCTAAGCTGCAACCCGCGGCCAAGGCCCAGGTTTGATCCCCAAATACAAAGAGCAAAATGAGCGTGAGCGAAGTCAATAGCAAGGCATACTCCGCTATACTCACCTGCTTGAGCAGCTTTTGAACTCCGCTGACACCCCTATTAACCGTGTTATTTAACCAGCTTGGTTTTTCCCGGGCCACGGGCACTTCATAACTCTCCATAAAATAACTGGCGACATCGGTCACGATGATCAGGTCGAAAGGATCGGGCTTGGCCCGCTGCTGTCTTTTCTGATCGGCCAGCATCACGCTTTTGAGCCCCTGGTTATCAGTGATCCCGCCGTCCATGAAACCAAAAGACCGCAAGCTGGCTTCGGGTTCGGAAAGGTGCTGAACCTCTTCTTTGTAGTTTTCGAATTGGATAGCCGCACGCAATTCAGCCGCGCTGAGCGCGGCGTGCGTAAAGTCGCGCGGGTAAACGATCGGCTCAAAACCGATAGGAAAGCAAGAGGAAGCGGCCAGGACGTCGCCCAACCTGATCTTCTTGAGGGTTTCCAGCCGTTGCATATCGAATTTGAGGTATTTATTGCCGATCACCTGCAAGCGGTCTTTCTTACCGCTCATCTGGAACCGAAAGCTCAGGCCCCGGTAGAACTCCGTGGTATTCAGGCAAACTTCGTAGCCGGGGCTTTTTTGGGGCCAGTATACCTCCAGGGTCCGGTGCTCAAATACTAATTCGTCATAAGCCAGGGAAAAAGCGTTGATCAGGTTACGCTGCTTCCCCTCCTCCCCCGCTCCCCAAAGCGCCGTGTTGTTGAGGTTTTCCAAGGCCCGCTCCAGCAGCGCGGAGCCTGCCAGTTCCCGGAGCAATTTTTGATAAAATTCATCAAAAGACTTTCCTTCGTGCCGGTAAGCGGTATATAATAAGTTGGTGATACTCCCGCCCGAAGCCGAGGAGCTAAAACTGATGTGCTCGTCCAGCCCGATATGGTTCAGGTAGCTTAAGGTACCTAAGGCAAATGCCGCTGCGCGGAAACCACCGCCGGAAAAGGCGATGCCGATGTTCTCAAAAGGTTTGATCGTTTGTTCCATACGGCTCAATTAAAAATGGTTAGCGGATCGAAACCTAAATTACTGACCAGTACCGCATGATCGACCAGGCGCTGCGGTAACAACGCGCGTTTTTCTGTAGGCAGGTTAGGCATCCAGTAGCACTGCATGACCTGGTTGCCATGATCTTTGTATTGGATGATCTTGTAGTAGTGGCTGGGCAGGGTAACGCTCACTTTGCCCTTTGTGTAGGTTTGTTTAGCGCCGAAGGTGCCGCACCAGACCCGGACGCTGTCGGTTTGGTCGGTGAGCGTGCGGGTCAGTTCTTCGGTCGCGATCTCCGTGCCGATGTTCTGCCCCTGGTACTCCATACCCGCATTAAAAGTATAAGTATCCGACAGGATCGCGCCGTCGGCGTCATAAGCCAGTAAGATCCAGGCCTGGCAATGCCCCTTGGCGATCATATCCGGCGACTGGACATTCGCTTCCTTATAAACCTTGGTTTCGTCCGGCTGCCCGTAGGCCGGGTGCCAGGCGGCATAGATCCCCGTCCGCGGCACATTGGCCGCCTCCTGCTGCAAACGGTGCGACTTCGTATAGACATAATAGGTCACCACCGGCGCATGCTTCACCGTATCCGCGATCGACTTGTAATACGGATTGACCCATAGTTTACAGCCCGGGCAAAAATCGGATTTTTGGGTCGGATATTTTTGATACAATGTCTTCACATAAGCGGCATTGATCACCTGCGCCCCGGCCATAGCGGGAACGATCCACAATAACAACACTAACTTCAGGCTTGTTTTTTTCGGGAATGACATCGGACGTGGTTTAAAGTTTAAGGTGATTAAAGATAGTAAATAAATATTACGCTTTGCAAGGGATTGCGCCATCTTTCGGCTTTATTCACCCTACAGCTACACGAACTATGCTCACTTTTAAAGATGCGATGACGGATTTTTTTAATCATTGCCAGTACGAGAAGAACCTTTCGGCCAAGCCCCTTAAATTTTACCAGATTGATCTGCTACAATTTAGCGCTTTTATCAAAATCGTCAGTGTACAAACTTTTGATATAACTACTTATCCCGGGTCGATAAGGGCGCAGTCTATCCAACAAGTCAATAATGAGATATTTTTTCGTCCGGCAGTATGGACCTTTGTCCATGTTTAAAACCCCAAAATAGTTATTTGCATTTTATTTAACAACACGCTGCCGCTGAAATAAGCAACGGCTACCTTCGGATATAGTACGCCTAACATGAGCATATTGGGTGGGTGCGCGGGTGGTTTTGAAAAAAACAACTTCCTCGTTTTCAATCCAGTAATCAAGGGTTGATATTACCGAATCGTTGTCTAACACACAGGACTTCGTTGTCATTTCATTTATTCAATATTTTTCTGAAAACATATGCTATTTTTTTCACACACTCCTAAGCATGGTATCTCATGTTTTTATCGTATTTTTAGGTATTTAACCATCAAGGACGACCTCTAATTTTGGCTTTCAATTTCATCACTTCTACTCCCGCCATAATAACCGGACCTAATCCATGTATATCGTTTAACGGAACTGGTCTATCATAATAATACTTCAAGCTTGTGCTGGTTCCTGTGCCTTTACAAATGTTTTTCACCTTATCATCCGCAGTTATCATCGTTTTAATTCCATCCCAACCGGAAAGAGCGAGATCGGCATAAACGTCATCCAGCCAGCCGTTGTTGATACCGAATGCGAGGGCATAAACGAACATTGCGCTGGATGAAGTTTCTACAAACGAATCTTCTTTATTCAATAATTGATGCCATAGCCCCGAACTCGCCTGATATTTTGCAAATCCCGCTACCTGCCGTCTAAATATTTTTAAAAGCATATTTCTTGCAGGATGATTTTTCGGCAAACAGGCAAGGAGCTCGGTTTGTGCCATAATACTCCAACCGTTTGCCCTGCTCCAATAAGCCGGATTGTTTTGATTGATACCATTGTAATAACTATGGAAATAAAGGGAAGTATTGCGATCATACAAGTGCCTTGAAAATAGAAGCACTTGTTTAACCGCAAAATCAAAGTATTTCGGATCATGGGTCAGTATAGCATACCTGGCCAGAAAGGGAACACTCATATATAGATCGTCTAGCCAAACCGTTTGATTATGCGGCCACGTCCTCGCTAATGTCCCGTCCTTTAAACGATGCTCTTTATTAACAATGTAATCTGCGGTTTTATCCAAATAAGCACGATAATCACGCCTTTTTACATTCTGATAAACATCAGCTAAATCAGCAGCCATCGCTCCACAGTCATCCAATAATTCGAACTTGAAGAATTGTTCCATCCCTTTTAGAGTGCCGTCATCTGTCATTTTCTTTAACAGTTGCATGTTATCAAAACAGAACGCAATGTTCTTTTTGGCATAATCATCATATTTATTTTCTCCGGTATAATTACCGAGTTGCTGCATAGCTAAACCTAAAACTCCGTTCCAATAACGCCATTGATTATATGCATTGATCTCATAGGTTGCATTAGACAGATGATTGAAATCATAAACAATTTCACGCGTGTTTTTATTCCTAAAACCGAAGGTCGTTTCCTTGATTATTCCATTCGCGATTTTCTCAAGGATTAGCCGATCTGTATCCTGGCCCTTTGAAATTAACCCGCAGCATAACAGCACCAGAATTAAACCTATTACTCTATTAAGCATATTTAATTTTGTCTTATTTAATAGTTTTACCATTCGTCAGTTCGGAAAGATGAGGCCGGTAACCCTTCGCTATTATATAAATTTGCACCATCCGGATTATTTGCCCAAGCGTACCTCACAGCGATCGGATTTTTAACAACATCACTCCGCACCACTACTTTATCGCCGTCAATTTTCGCATTCGCCCAGTAATATTCATGATTAGCTCCTGCTACTTGGAATCCTTTCAGTGAGCCCCCGTTTTTCACAACTAATGAACTACCATGCGTCTCAAATTTCACAACGCCAAGGTTATTTGAAAATTTGACTGATTTATACGTTGGTCCGGAAAAAACCAGCCCTTTTTCTTTGTAGGCTATTTTCCTTGCCGCAAGGGAAAGCCGGTATCCCACATCCATTTTGTTTAAAGGATGTATATCATTCGGTTCTCCCAAGTCATGCGTAACAGCCATGCCGGTGTTTTTAAGTTGGAGCGCCTTGGATTGCGATTCCCGGAGTTCTGCCCAATTGCTTTGACCCGGTTCACGTGGAGGAGCTCCCAAATTAGCCAATTGAACAAAAAAGAATGGAAAATCGCCTTCGCCCCATTTTTTCCGCCAATCTGTAATCATGGTTTGAAATAATGGCTTGTAAGCGGCGGCTTCAGTGGTATTTGCTTCGCCCTGGTACCAAATCGCTCCTTTGATAGTAAATGGAACTATTGGCGCAATCATCGCATTATATAACGCAGTCGGTTCACGACCCAGGTTTATCATAGCAGGCAGGGGTTTAGTCGTAAAGGCGATACGATACAACCATTTTCCCGTTAATAGCAACGTAGTGTTACCATATTGCAACTCGTATGATTTACCGTCAACAAACGACCCGGAGGTTGATACCACAATACGGATCATAATCGTATTTTCGCCAGGGTGAAGTACAGAAGCGGGTATAATATACTTACGAGGCAGGTACCTGCTGGGTGTATAGCCCACGCGCTGCCTATTAACGTATGTTGAATCTCTATCAGCGAACATGCCTAATTGCAGGACTGCATCTTGAGGATTACCCGCAGGTAAAGTCACAGTTCTTTTCAACCAAATAACACCGGCAAAATGTCCCAATATTGGTCCTCTGAATGATCCTGGAATACTTATTGTATCCCAACGTCCGCCATCGCCTATTCCATCAGTCCAGTGCCTGCCGTTTTGAGCAAAACCGCTATCTCTTTGCAATACTTGTTGGTTCCAGTCCCGGTCAATCGTGGTGTTGTTAGCTAAAATTGCTGCCACACGGGTTGAATCTTTATAGGGTTCAATCTTTTCGAGATAGTTGGGGAGTTCTTTCAATCCATCGGCGCTTGTCCAGGCTTCCGCAGGTGTGCCGCCTACACTGGAATGTATCAATCCAATAGGCACGTGATACTTTTCATATAGTGATTTAGCAAAAAAGTATCCCACCGCCGTAAATCTTAATATATTTTGCGGGTCTGCCGACAGCCAGCCAGATGATGCTAAATCATCTTTGGGCTGAAAGCTGAAATTAGCTTTCACCAGAAATTGCCGGATATTGGTATTAGTTGAGCCGGCGATTTCGGCAGCATACTTGTCTTTTGCCCGGTTCATGTTAAATTCCATATTTGACTGGCCGGAACACAGCCAAACATCGCCGAACAAAATATTATCCAGGACGATTTTATTCTGCCCACTAATAACCATTTGATACGGACCACCGGCGGGCATTGCGTGAAGCTTAATTTCCCAATGGCGATCTGCGTTAGCTTTTGTCGTGTAAACCTGGTTATTCAGGTTTACAGTAACCCGCTCTCCAGCAGCGGCCCAACCCCATATTCTGACAGGTCTGTCGCGCTGAAGCACCATGCCGTCGCTGATTAATCGGGGAAGCTTGACCTGCGCCCAAGCCTGAGGACTTAATAGCGGAGTCATGATAGCAATTGATACGATTTTGAAGAATAATTTTCTACACATAGTTAAATGATCAAATTTGAATAAGTAATGAGATGTCCCTTTCAAGCAAAAACCCTCCGAGCTGAACTCAGAAGGTTTAAGGCAATAATCCTTATAACGACGGTGAAGAAACTTCCAATTATTCACATGTTAAAAAATAAAGGCCGTTTAAATTATTGCTTAATTAAAATCTAAGGCCAGGGCTGTACACTGGCCCATGTCGGTCCCACACGAATTTGATCATAAACGATCTCAAGTGCATTTACAGAATCCGCTTTGCGATAAATGCCAAATTTTTCGTTAATACCGTGCTGATTATCTACCTGACTGTAACCCAAGTGGCCGCCATAGTTCCAGATTAATGTAGAACCTGAAGCGTCAAAATCGTGGCGGTAAACCGCACAAACACCTGTAAGCCCAGTTGCCGCTGTATCCAATTTCCATTTGACAATAAAATCTATCCATTTGTTGCGTGGCAGATCGATAAAGGCATCGCCACTGGAATTATCCACACGCGTTTGAAAACCGCCGTGCGAATGTGCCTTGTCTTTTCCCCACAGACAAGATAATGCCAAACGTGCAGGATAGCCCGGTAGCAGATTAAGCGATATTGGCGGACTTTCGGGCGAAGACTGCCACATTTGGTGTATAACGCACCAGTCGGGCGCATTACCTTTGCCCGATGGGATCATGATGCTAAAACCAGAGTAATGAACTGTATTCAGAAAGTTACTGATCGGCACTCCTTGCAGAATATGTGACTCCAACCGATCTTTTTCAGTTTGGTCATAAGTGATCGAAGCAGACCTTGCAGGTAAACTAAAGCGCAAAGCATAGCTGTTTGAAAAACGGGCCGCCGATGTTTTAACAATGGCCACCGGTGTGGTATGCGTACCATTGAGCCAGCCGCTACCTTGAATATCTGCAATATAATTCATCCCGGTGGTGCTGTTTTTCAAATAATCATCTGCAGTATTTACATAATCGCCGGCTACATCCATAGTAATCGAATCGGTAGCGCCGGGGGCTACATCAATTTTAAGACGCGATGCCTGGGATTCTCCTAAGACGGCGTCGCCTGTCAGTGCTGACCTTTTCGTGCAACTCAGGATCACTGATGCCGAAAATATCGCAAGTAAAAGCATTTTTTTCATAATTATTTTATTTTAGGTGAATAATTGGATTATCATTATGGCCATGGTTTTACGGAGTTCCAGGATGGCCCTACACGCAACTGATCGTAAACGATTTGTTGTTTGTTAAAGCTCGCTTTGCGATAAATCCCGAATTTTTCCTGTACACCATGGCTATTGTCTACATTGCTAAAACCAATCGGGCCTGAATAGTCAAATAGGAGTGTTGAAGTAGGGGCATTAGCATTGTGACGATACACAGCGCATACGCCACTTGAATCTGTAGTGGCGAATTTCCAACGTACAATAAAGTCGATCCAGGTATTACGGGGTAAATCAATAAATTTAATATTAGTAGCGGTAGTATCCTTACGAGGAAGATAACGAACATACGTACCACTGGCTTTATTAACACCGTACCTTATGCATACCTTTAATCGTCCATAATAGCCACTATCTAATTCAAATGAAATTGGTGCACTTTCCGGTGCAGATTGCCACCATTGATGGATGACAAACCAACTGTGAATCGTGTCCTGCCCAGTTGGAATATATAGGCTAAAGCCTGAATAATGGACATTGGCATTGACATCGGCTATATTACTTGTGAATATATGCGACTCAAGCCTGTCCTTTACCACCGGGTTATAGGTCACCGATGCCGACCTCGCAGGCATATTAAAACGCAATGCATAACTGTTTGGATACCGGGCGGCGGCAGTTTTGTAAATAGGGATCCCCGGTAAATTGTTACCATTTGCGTATCCGGCCCCTTCCTGGTCAGACCAATAATGCATTCCAGTAGTATTGTTTTTGATGTGATTATCGCCAGGATTTACGTAATCGCCGGTCACATCCATCGTTATTGAATCCGTTGCACCTGGTGACACATTCGTTTTCAATACTGGTGCATTTAAATCCCCCTCTAATTCATCCCGCTCTGTTGGAATTGCCTTTTTCTGACAACTTATCACGGTTGATGCTAAGAGTAGATAACATAGCAGCTTTCTCATAACTATTTTTTATTAGGTGAATAATTGGAATATTTTCATAGCCATGGTTTTACGGAGTTCCAGGATGGCCCTACACGCAACTGATCGTAAATGATTTGTTGTTTGTTAAAACTTGCTTTGCGATAAATTCCGAATTTTTCTTGGACCCCATTGCTATTATTCACGTCACTATAGCCTATCGGACCGGTATAGTCAAATAACAAGGTAGAGCTGGAAGCGCTGGCATTGTGCCTGTAAACGGCACAAACACCGCTGGAATCAGTTGTGGCGAATTTCCATCGTACGATAAAGTCAATCCAGGTATTGCGGGGTAGATCTATAAATTTCACATTGGTAGCCGTAGTGTCTTTCCGGGGAAGGTATCTAGTGTGATAATCTACGCCCTGTTTAACTCCATATCTTACGGCTACCTTTAATCGCGCATAGTAGCCGCTGTCTAACTCGAAGGCAATTGCCGGGCTTTCTGGTGCGGACTGCCACCACTGATGGATCACGAACCAACTGTGAACGGTATCTTGGCCACTGGGAATATACAGGCTAAATCCTGAATAATGGACGTTGACATTAACATCAGTAATGTTACTTGTGAAAATGTGCGATTCCAGCCTGTCCTTTACCACCGGCTTGTAAGTTACAGACGCAGACCTGGCCGGCATAATAAAGCGTAGTGCATAACTGTTTGTATACCTTGCAGCAGCAGTTTTGTAAATGGGAATTCCCGGCAAAGCATTGCCATCTGCGTATCCGGCACCCTCTTGGTCAGACCAATAGTGCATTCCGGTCGTATTGTTCTTGATGTGATTGTCACCGGCATTAACATAATCACCAGTCACATCCATGGTGATCGAATCAGTAGCACCTGGTGATACATTCGATTTCAATACAGGTGAATTTAGGTTTTCCGCGACCTCACGCTGTCCTGTCGGCAGTGTCTTTTTTTGACAACTGACCATAGCCGCTCCTAAGAGCAAGTAACATAGTAGCTTTCTCATAACTATTTTTATTAAGTGAATAATTGGTAGTCTATTTCAGAAATTTTGTCAATGGAAGCTTAAGCTCACGGATGCCTTCCACTGCCAATTCAGCCATTTTATGCGCTCCAACGGGATTGAGGTGTGTATTGTCTTTAACGCCCTTAGGAAAACCCGCGTATGCTCCAGAATCGGCCCAGTTGAACATTTTCTTTGTTTCCTCTTCGCCTGTAGTCACCAAAAGCTTCTCGCTTTTTTGATGCATGTCAATAAAAGCTACCTTAAATTCATCAGCTAAAGCTCTGACAACTTCGGGATATGCGCCGTGCGTATCATGAAATATTCCAGCATGAAAGCTCCTGCGCATAATGGGGGTCATTAATACTGGAATGGCTTGTTTTGAGCGCGCGTCGGTGACGAAACGAAGCAGGTTAGTACGATATTCCTCAAGTGTGGCCCCAACGCCGGGCTTATCGACCTTTTCGTCATTATGACCGAACTCAATGAATACATAATCGCCAGCTTTTAGGCTGTCCATAATGTGTTTCCATCTATTTTCAGCAATAAAGCTTTTGGTACTTTTTCCATTTTGGGCGCGATTATCTATCACCACATGATGATCGAAATATTCATTAAAAACCTGCCCCCAACCTGTCTCTGGATAAACCCCGGGTACTTTATTAGCCATGGTAGAGTCGCCAATCATGTAAATTCTAATGTGTTTATCGGGTAGCGTGGCGTTAATAAGTATCACAGTTGCTAATAGAATAAGCATGAGCGTAAACTTGTTTTTCATAGGTTAAATGTGTTTAATGAGAATGCTATTAATGACCAATCCCGGGTCTGGAAAAAAAATCCTGACAGTGACATTACCTGTTGTGAGATGCTGATATTCAGTTTCACCTAAGGAAAACCCACGCAAAACATTAACATCCCATTGCTTTGTTTCTGCTTTGGTGTCGATATTTACCTGTTGAACCGGCCCATTATTAATAGAGATTCCATAACGTAAATTCAGTCCACGGTAAAGGGGAAAAGTTGGTAAACATTTAACGCCTACCAGAATTCGGCCTGCAGGCATATCAACTTGATAAGTGACGGAAGGGGCATTTGGTATGGAGGATAAATCAAAATTTTTAATAGTATAAGGTAAAATTGCAATTCCCGCCTCTCCCGTTCCAAGACCTTTGATAACCTTGATATGGCTATCGCCAGTCTCTTGTTTCTGCACAAAAGCAGCAGCTTGAATCTCCTTAATCAAAGTGGCTGAACTATCTTTTGAAACTCTGATTGTCGTGCTTGCAGTTTTTGCAACTGCTGGCATTTTAAATATGTTACGGTCTCTCGGATGGCTGCTCATCATACCCTTCCATTTTCCGTGAGCAATCTCCGTGTTATACATTGCTGTTAGTTGTTGAATAGTATCATAGGCTGCCAGTGCCCGCTGAGAATAAGCTAAAGCATCCTGAGTTTTCGCTACCTTCATGCCCTTCTGTGCAAAGAAGATTTTTTCATTCATCAGGCAAGCACCCACGACCGGATATTGCACCAATTCAAAATAAGCGTCTTTTAACGACGGAGTAATTTTGCCGGCCAGTATTTGCGCCTTATTAGCCAGGTCACGGTAGCGGGTCAATCTTGTATTAATTTCCGCTTCTGAATATTTAATCGCGTCAATGTGCTCCGGCTTACCAGCAGCCCCCAATGCATAATACTCGTTTTTGATTTGTGCGATTTCTTTAGCATTCCCTGCGCCAAAAATATCCAACGCCCAGTGATAACTATAGTTGATAGCATTTTCTGGCGGCCATTTCTTAATATCCCAAGCCATATCCATTGCAAATTGGATTTCTGCCTCTGCCGGTTTAATATCACCAGCATTAAATATCCACAACCTGTCCGCCCCCAAGTGATAAGCTTTGCCCATTTCATAAGCGATCAGGCTTGGCGAATTGGTGGATAACCATAAATAATCGGCAGGATTGCCGTAGTAAGATAGATGGTAATAAACGCCGCTTCTTCCACTTCGTTTTTGCTCGCTCGGGTCAGATAGTTGTCTGATATAACCGTAATTATCATCAGCCCAAACAATGGTAATATCATCTGGTAATTTCAGCCCCGCCTGATAAAGATCAAGCACCTCCTTGTATGGGCAGAAAATTTGCGGGACACGTGTTGCAGGTCGGCCCAACTGCTCAGTTAATATCATACGTTGATCATGTATCACATCTTCCAGTATTTTTACTTTCTTTAACTGATCCGGCGGACCAGGCATGCCACCATCATGAATACCACGCATACCCACCGTGTAGACCGCATCATTTTGTTTGGATGCTTTTACCCGATCATTCCAATAAGTATAGATCTGTTTAGGATTGACATCATAGCGCCATTCGCCCGGCTCTGCACCATATTCGTTTTTGAAATGATCTGCCCATTCAAATACGTTGTTTCTAAGCATAGGTTCGCAGTGACTGGCACCTAATACAATCCCATATTGCTCGGCCAGCTTAGCGTTATCAGGGTAATACCAAAAGGCTTTCGTACACGGATGCATCGCAGGCCATATATAATTAGCCTTTAAGCGAAGCAAAAGCTCAAATACTCTTTGATAAGTTTTAGGCCCGATGTCTTTGATGTCTGTATCCAAGTTCTTTGCTGCCCAGGGTTGTAATCCCCAATCTTCATCGTTCAGGAAAATGCCGCGGTATTTTACGGACGGCGGCCCAACTACTATCTTGCCTGGTGTAATATATAAGCCATCATGATGCTGAGGGGTAACGTCAGCCCACCAAACCATGGGTGATACCCCCATCATTCTTGAAAGTTCAAACACTCCGAAGGCCGTCCCTCTTGGGTCGCTACCTGCGATCACTAAGGCCTGGGACACATCTTTAAAAGGATGGTCTATTACCGCAATAGCAAAAGTTTCCCATTTGCCCTTTATTGTTGCAATGTTCAACTTGCCTCGTTCGATAAGTTCATCGATCAGGTAAGAATGTCCGACTGTGCCAATAATAACCGGCGATTGCTTCCCGACAATTTGATGGCCAAGTTCGATTCTAATCCCCGTTACTTGATCAATATCTTCACGAAAGGTTTCAGCGGCAATTTGCACCACTTTCGCATCGGCACTATCAGTTAATAAATGAGCCGATCGCCCGGCAGATACTAATAGAAAACTCCCGGGTGATTTTGTAAAAGCAACCTTTAGTTTAACAGCTATATTTCCTTGCCCGAACATCGGGTTACCAAAACCAATGCACAACATAACCGTTATGAGCATTCTATTTGACCGACGGGAAATTTTTGAAGCCAACATATTTTATTAGTTAATGATCTGATATTGATAAAGCACGTAACTATTTGGACTATCTAACTTTACAGCTACTGTTCCATCGTTACCCACCGTAATAACTTCATCTTTTCCGCTGCCTAAAAGTGTCTTACAAGTAATCTTTTTCCCCGGTTCAAACCAGGTTTTCAGGCGGGTGCTCACTTCCTTATTCTGCTCACGGATAATCAGTAAATAGCCTTTATTCTTATTCATTGATTGGAAGCCGGTCCAAGAAGTGCCAGAAGGCTCATTCCCAATCGGGAATATTTGCCCGGCATGTATGGCGGTTTGCAGGATTTGATATTTTTTCATAACCGGGGCAGCCTTAAAAGCTTCTTTTGGCAAGCCGGTTGCCTCCATCCAGGCAAGCGGCTGTGCCATCATGGTCAGCGCAAACTCATATTCAAAACTCACCTTACTTGGTGCTAATACATCGTCGACTGGGTATTTATCCGCGTTCCTAAAATTGTTTAAAAACTCGATCTGAAGATTTTGAGGCGGTACATAACGGGATAACATCCATAGGTTTCTTAATGTCCAATGCGGATAGTAATTACCGTAGTCGGTATAACGGTTCTCTAAAAAGATGTTGCCATATTGATTAAAGTAATGATAACCGTAGCGCCTGCCTGCAGTCACATCGAGATTAAAAACAGCCTGGTTCTTAGTTACAGCCATTACCGTATCCAGCATCTTTCGCAAATTGACCTCCCCGGCTTTATCGCTAACTTGCACTCCATCTATCTTGAAAGTCCGGATGCCGTACTGCTTATACAGATTGATCAGCGCTCCCGCATCCTCGCGCCAATGGGCATAACTGCTATCCTTGCTTGGGTTAAACCATACACATACTTCGATACCCAACTTTTTACCCAATTGCACAACAGGTGTTAAGCCGTTAGGAAACTTCTCAATACTTGGCTTCCAGTAATCCGGGTTTTGCCAGATATTGTTAAAGGAACCACCTTTAAAAGCCGAGTTAGCAGAGCGCCCTGTTTGCCAACCGTCATCTATCTGAAAATGAGTAATGCCCAGCCGATGAGCTGCTTCTATTTCTTTTAGTGTAAATGTTTCGCCTATATGTTTATCTTGATTACGGTCGCCCCAGGTGTTCATTAAGATCATATCGTCCCGACCTGGCAGATGTGTGCGAATTTGTTGCTGATAAGTTCGTAACGCTTTTAGCCTGCCTAACTGACCGCCGCTGGTAACGCCGGTTACAAAGCCATAGCAGCGTATCCATTTAGTGGCTGATAATTCTTCTGGCATAATACCGATACCTACCGCTTGCAGATTTCCCGTTCGGACCAAAAAGTCAAAACCGGGATAGGCGAGTTGCACATCCGATGTAGGAGCTTCTTTTAAAATAAACAGGCCGTGATCAGTTAAAAGTTCGTCAGCAAAAATGAGGTTTCCTTTAAGCCGGCTTTCGCCACGATAGCTTAACTGATCATATTCCTGCACCAGGTTATTATTCCGATCGGTGATATCAAAAAACTGCACAGCATGTACACGCCAATGCTTCCCTGGAAGCGCAATACTTTCCATAACGGTGGCTTTTGCTTCACCTTCTGTTTCTGCTGCTTTGGTTTCAATATTGCGCAGGTCGCCGCTATTTAATGTGGCGTTTTGCCAGCGTGCCTTTATGCTGCCCTTCAAATAATAGTCACAGGCAAAAGCCGGGCAACCGGGATAAATCCGGTATACCCGCTTTACCATTAGTGTTCCCATGGTCGTGGCTACCTCTGCCTCAAGATGGGCAGGTATAATACTCGTAGCGGGCACTGAACGCACCTCCAGATGCCCGTCAGAAGGTTTATCAGTTCCAGGAAACAATGCATCAGTTTGCTTGCCACCAAAACTCCACGTATAATTGGTCATTTTGTCTGTAAGTGACAAGCTCTTAATATCGCCCGAGTTCCACTCATAGCTTCTGAGCATGCGACTATTCTCCAATGTTAATATGCTCCCATTAAGAGTAGCCTTGCATTCCGCCAACGGTGACTTTAAATCATTTTGGCTTGGCTGTGCATAACTTGTGAAACCGCACAGACCAAAGCCTATGATAGGTAGAAGAAGTCTCTTTACTATTTGATTAAACATTACCAATGTATTTACCAATTAGGATTTTGCTTCATCAACTGGTTTAAAGACATTTCCACGGTTGGAATTGGCTGCAACAGGTCACGAGTGGTAGCATTTGTATAAGTTTGCATAATTATGGCTGTTCCAGGCCATGCAGCACTCGCCAAACTGCCGTTAGTAGTCAAATCAGCTTGCTCATCTTTCATGGCTTGTAAGAAAGTCCCCCAGCGCATCAGATCAAGTTTGCGTAGGCCTTCAAACGCCAGTTCACGAAAGCGTTCATCCTTTACAGCCGTGAAGAAATCATCTTTACTCAGAACAGCGGCAACATCAACGGTGGCATCAGCTACGCCCAATGGTTTTCCATAGGCCCTACGACGCACCTGGTTGATGGCGTTATAAGCAGCAGCCGTAGGGCCATTTACCTGGTTCTCGGCTTCCGCAAACATCAGCAACACATCCGCGTACCGGAGTAAAGGAAAATTGCAGGGGCCGGTATTCTTATTATGTGGAGTTACTAACTCTAACTCCCTGCGATATTTTCCGATATACCTCCAGGGATTGGTAGCGGCATAGTTGGTGTGTACGGTTCCTTTGTTACCGCTGTAGGTCCAGGGAGATATGGTCCAGTCCCGGCGGAGATCGCCTGTTTTATAACTGTTATACAGTTTTGCCGTATTCAGGATAAGCCCATAGGAATACCCGGCAGGATCGGTATCAGTATTGGTAGCACCAAAAACTGATTCAAAGTTTCCAGACTCATTATAGTTAGTACCAATGCCGTTGCCAAAAAACTCTACTTCCCATATACTTTCTTTAGTATCATATTTATCCTGTAAGTAGTTGGTGAATACTTGTGTATAATCAGCATTTAAGCTATGAACTCCGGAATTGATCACTTTTGATGCCCAAGTGAGCGCCTGTGGATAATAGGTTGCATCACTTAATCTGCCTGCTGCGCTTAAGCAAACTCTTGTTAAGATGCCACGAACGGCCGATTTTGAAACGCGGCCACCAAAACCCCAGGTGGCAATCTCATTAACCAACGTTTCAGCTGTGGTCATGTCCTTGACTATCTGAGCATACACCTCTTTAGCAGGGGTACGTGCAATATTCACATCACTTAACGAATTGGAGGGTGTTAATTTTAAAGGGACATCTCCCCAATAGCTTACCAACACAAAGTAATAGTAAGCTCTCAAAAACAAAGCTTCGCCCTTTATTTCAGCTTTGGTGGCCTGAGTAGCGCTGCCGTTATTCATGTTTTGCAATAACAGGTTTGCCCGTTCGATTCCAGTATACATTGCCTGCCAGGCGGCCAGGACATTATTATCAGAAGCGGATGAATTGTAGAAATACGGTAATACGCCCGTACTTGAACGGCAAAAGCCTTCATCAGAAGCAAGCGCTAGTTCAATTGTCAGGTTGCGGCCATAACCACCATTTTGGCCCATCACATCGTAAACACCCATTAAAGCTGCTGTCAATTGTGCGTCTGTGGTATAATAAGTTTGTGGAGCAATGAAATCCAGTGGTTGTGTTTCGAGGTATTTTTTACATGCTGATGTACCAACCAGTATTGGGATCAATAGTAAATATGTTAGCTTTTTCATTAGATTATATTTAAAGGTTCCCATAAGTTAAAGAGTTATGTTTAGACCGAAAGTGATGGTTCGGGCTCGCGGGTAGGCAGAAAAATCAAAACTCTGCACGATCGGCGTGCCAAAGGTTCCAACCTCTGGATCAGATCCGGTATACTTAGTTATTGTAGCCAGGTTCTGTCCGGATACATAAACTCTTAAATTTCGTATATGTAATTGATTGGCAACCCGGCTAGGTAGATTGTAGCCTAAGGAGACGGTCCTCAATTTGAGGTATGAACCATCCTCTAACGTGCGGGTAGAATACACGTAATTCCCTCCGCCCTTTGTCGCAAAATAAGTATTATTTTGATTGTCCGGGGTCCACCTGTTCGCATACGTTGCCAGCATGTTTAATCCTGTGGTTCCAGCGTATCCTTCCAAAAATAAGCGGGTTGCATTTTCGACCTGGTTGCCATAGGACCATTGAAAGAAGACATTTAAATCGAAGTTCTTATAGGTGAAACCATTATTAAAACCGCCAATGAATTGTGGGTTAGGGTTGCCGATAACCGAACGATCATTATCATTTACGACGTTATCTCCATTAAGATCCCGGTATTTGATAAATCCTGGATTGATCTGATTACGCGCTAAACCGTTATTAGGGACACTTGCTTTAAGTATATATGTTCCGTTAGCCTGTTTATCAAAATCGCTATACTGATAATTCCCTTCCCAGGTGTAACCGTAGAACATACCGATAGGTTGGCCTATTTGGGTGATGTATGGTGGCTGGCCGGCATAATTCGTAGCCCAGGGTACGTTAGTTAAAAAGTACTCCTGGTTATCGGTTAATGCCAACACCTTATTACGGTTAAACGAGATATTGAAACTGGAGTTCCACTTGAAGTTTTTATTCGCAATGTTTACAGTGTTGAGAGTAAATTCCAAACCTTCATTTTGAACTGAACCAACATTCTTGAATGCGCTGCTATAACCAAATGTGGGTGGCAATTGAGCGTTCAAAAGAAGATTGGTTGTTTTTTTACGGTAAACATCGGTAGTTAGTGTAATACGGTCATTGAAAAATCCAAGATCTAATCCCAAATCAATTTCGCCGGTAGTTTCCCATTTCAGGTTTGGATTGCCAAAAGCAGAGGGAACGGCGCCTCGTATTACGCTGTTATTAGGCGCATAAGAAGATGATATAGGTAACGTGAGCGTGCTGTAATAAGCAAAATCGTTTACCCGGTTGTTCCCAATTTCACCGTAGCTCACCCTTACTTTCCCGGTTGACAAAACGTGGCTGTTTTTAAGAATATCCTCACGATTAAAATTCCAGGCTAACGCAGCGGATGGGAAATATCCCCATTTATTTCCAGGTGCAAGCTTTGACGAACCATCAGCCCTAAAAGTAGCGGTTAAAAGATATTTTGATTTATAATCATAATTTATACGGCCTAAAAACGATTCGAGCGTATTATTAGATTGTACCGAGTTAATGGAATACGGCGTTCCCTCGTCAAGACCGCTTAGACCAAGACTTTCATTTGGAACCAAAATCGCGTTAGCTCCATAAACAAAAGATTGAACACCTTGTAATGTAAACCCCGCTAATACATTAATATGATGTCCGCTCTTCAATGTCTTATTGTAAGTCAGTGTATTCTCATTTACATAATTGTTTAATTGGGTATAGGTGACGCTGCCGTTTACACCATTTTGCCCAAGCGCACCAACCGGATTTGCAGAGCGGGTTTTGGTATTATCAAATACATCATAGCGAAGCTCGCTTCTATTCACACCACCAGTAATTTTTAATACCAGGTCCTCAAAAAAAGTATATTGGGCGTAGCCATTGGCAACCAGCGCATTAGTCGTTCGGTTCCTTAATTCGTTTTGAGCTGATAGAATGGGGTTAAACCGGTAGTCTCCTTCGACATCCTGCCCATTATCTAGCAAGGCGCTAAAGTCCAGGCTCGGATTAACTGGCCGATAAGATTGTACGTTATAGATTAAGCCAAAATTGCTGTTTGTTGACGCCGGTGTACCGTAAACTAAAAAGTTACTGTAATTGGCATTTATTCCGACAATCAAATTCCTTCCTATATTCTGGTCTAAAACCACACGGCCCTGATAACGATTAAAACCAGAGTTGATAACCGCGCCTTTTTGTCGTATAATAGAGCCGGAGATGGAATAGCGTGTATCTTTACTACCGCCCCTAACAGAAAAGTCATTGTTTTGAGTGGAGCCAGTGCGATAAAGCTGATCCTGCCAATTGATACCTTTTACATTCCGGTAATCTTCCAATATGCGGCCATTCGATAGATATTGCCCGGGCGCATTAGCTGGATCAAGTTCAAGTTGAAATTTTACAAACTGATAAGGGTCCATGCTGTTCACCCTCGCCAGTACGTTTTGGATACCATAGTAGCCGTTATAGTTAATAACAGGAGGCCCGTTCTTGCCTTTTTTTGTTGTGATGATAAAAACGCCATTAGCGCCCCGTGAACCGTAAATCGCAGTTGCAGAAGCGTCTTTCAACACCTCTATGTTTTCTATATCAGCCGGATTAAGAATATTATTATCCGGATTTTCGATTGGAAAACCATCGATCACATATAATGGGGAATTATCCTGCGTAATGGAACTTTGTCCACGGATATTAATTACACTGGCAGCCCCGGGCTGTCCGTCAGGAGAGGTAACCTGTACGCCTGCAACACGGCCAGCCAGCGCTTCTTCAAGAGAACGAACCGGCGCTTTTACCATGTCAGGGATATTAACTGATCCAACTGCCCCTGTTAAGTCGCCGCGTTTCACTTGACCATATCCTATAACTACTACTTCATTTAGTGCAGATTGCTGAACTTGCAGCACAACGTTGATTTCTCGGCGCGCTCCAACTAAAGTTTCCTGGGTAGTAAAGCCGATGTAAGAAAAAATTAACACACTTTGCTCATTAGGAACCTTAATGACATAATTACCTTTACTATCGGTAACAGCAGCCTGTGTCGTGCCTTTTACTTTCAGGCTAACACCAGGTAGCGTTTCTGATTTTTCGTCAGTAACCTGGCCTTTGATTATGATCTCTTCGGCTTCCTTTTTTTTTACAGCATCCGGTGAAAAAACTGTAACGATATGATTCTGAATGCGATATTTTAAAGGTGAGTTTTTAAAACAGGCCTCCAGAATGTCGGAAACGGTGGCGTCTTTAACATTGAGCGACACCAATGGCGCGCTTTGTACGAGCTCATCATTATATAAGAATTGATAGTCGCTGTTTTGCCGGATAAAAGCGAATACTTTGGTTATCTTTTCCTGGCGAAGTGTTAAGCTAAGTTTAACTTCTTGGGCATAGCCATACGTCGGTGCTGAAAAGAAGCAAAACACCAATAGTAGAGATAAAAGTGGTCGGGAGCGATAATAAAAGGGCCGTTGATCTGAGGCAAGCCTCCGGCCATAGGGTAAATTTCTATACATACCTTAGGTTATATTTTGTGAATAGCTAATTGGTTAGTAGCTATGTATTTAGTGAAAAAAAACGTTTAAAATGCCAGACATGGCAAACTCAGGAAGTATTGATGCATTTTTTCATGACAAATCAATTAGTTTATAATGGGGAAATTGTAAGCGTCCTATTATTTAATTTAAATTTAACTTTTGCTGTTTCGGTAATCATATCCAGGATATGCTGTACATTTTCCTGACGTTTAATGCGACCCGTGAAATGATACTGTTTCAATTTCAAGCTGCTGAAATCAACGTCAATATCATACCATCTTGATATCTTGCGCATGATGCTTTCCAAGGGTTCGCTCTCGAAAACAAACAATCCATTTTTCCAGGCCAAAGCTTCTTCTATGTTAGCGCGGTCTATCTGAATATGTCCATCGCTATGCCCAACGGTTGATTGAAAACCCGGATATAAATCTGCTTTGTTATGTCCGGCAATAGCCGTTAAGCGAACGTGTCCTTCGGTAAGCGTAGTTTTATCGAAATCTTCGTCATTGTAAGCCTTGACATTAAACTTGGTACCCAGGACCTGGATGTCCATTTTGCGTGCACTTACTATGAATGGATGGGCCGCGTCCTTTGTAACTTCAAAATAAGCCTCTCCAGACAAGTACACTTTACGTTCACTCTCAGTAAACTTAGTTGGATAGCGCAGACTAGAAGCAGCATTCATCCAAACCTTAGTTCCATCCGGTAAGATTACCTGATATTCACCACCTCTTGGTGTGACAACCGTGTTAAAAACATTTGCAGTCAGATTATTACCACCCGAGACTTCTGATTCGTACGCTAACTGGTTGCCGGTTACCATGATCGATGTTCCGCCTTGTTCTTTAATAGAGTCTACTCCACTACCCCCGAGTTCTATCTGCTTGCCGTTGCTCAAAATAAGCCTGGCTTTATTACTGCCTGGCAAGACACTAACTTTCACTAATTGGGGCGACTGCTTGCTGACTGTATTATTTTTTGTGTGCAAATACCACCCCAACGCGCAAAAGAGCACAAAAGGAAAAAGAACCGCGGCATATTTAAGACCCCGATAGGATAACCTGCGAATATTAGACTGTTGTTGCGGTCTAATCCTGGCCTGAAGTTTTTCCCAGCCAATTTCATCAATATCACTGTTCCAGATTTTTAGTTGATCCGCCAGGTAAGCTTTATTGGTTAAGCGATTAAATAATTTAATATTTTCTGCATCAGCCTTGATCCAGTTATCCAATACGTCCTTCTCTTCGGCGGAAAGTTCACCCGTTAGCATTTTTGCCACCATGGCGGCTACCTGAAATTCTTGATCCTGATTGTTCATAAATAATACTAAAACAACTTTAAAGTGCTAACGGGTGACAAGCCTGAAACTTTATTTCAATACCTGATCACTGACATGGAGTACGCCGTTGATTGCCAGCACATCTATAGGTGCCAGGTTTGACAATGCTGTATTTCCGGCACCCTTTACTTTGAACCCGCTAACGATCGAAAAAGTAAGCGTGCTATTCGCTAAAGACTGCGCGGTACTCCCTTCTGCGAAAATGGTCGAAAATTTCCGATTGGTGGCCAGTTGGTTATTTAATAAGCTGGCTAAAGCCGCCGGATCCGCCGTACTGACCGCAGTAATAGTCGCGAAGCCCGCCGTCTTAAACGCAGCGTCGGTCGGCGCGAAGATGGTATAAGCTGCCGCTCCTGACAGTAGTTGTGTATAATTGGTGCTACCCTGGCTTGCTCGTATAATAGCTGCGGCAAGAAAAGTTAAACTTGTATTTCCGGTGATGGTTTGGTTTAATGTCAAGGTGGGTGGCACCAACACCTTACTGAGGATGTGTACGACACCGTTCGTTGCCAAATTATTTGCATTTGAACCGTTAAACAAAACACCGTTTACGGTGGTGTTACCCACAGACGGCTGGTTGAAATATAAGGCGTTGGTTTTTAGGCTGGCCACGGAAGAACTATCCCCAAAATCGGGCGACAACGTCTGACCGGGCACCAAATGATAATTCAATAAGGCGGCAAGCATATTCGGATCTGCCGCTGTTACGGCAGCGACAGTGGTATAGCCTGCAGAAACAAAGGCCGAATTTGTTGGAGCGAAGAATGTATAAGGGCTAGTACCGCTTAAAAGTTGGCTGAAATTTGTACTTCCCTGGCTTGCCCGTGTTATAGCCGCTGCTACATAAGTTAAATTACTATTTGTACTCACAATTGTTGCGATATCAACCATCGGAGGCCCTAACACACGGTTTACAACATGCAGAATGCCGTTGGTGGCTTCATGATCCTTACTCGTAATAATTGCGCCATTAACAGTGATTATTAAGTTGCTGCTTTTCGAAACGCTCAGGGATTTTCCCGTCAGCGTCGTTAACTTGGACGCCCCTAATGGTAAAGCGCTCATTGCTTGTTTTTGATCCAGCAGGTGATAAGAGAGCATTTGGTTAAGCAGAGCCGAGTCTGCATTTTGAACAGCAATCGTATCGGCGAAACCCGCATTTTTAAATGCGGTATTGGTAGGTGCAAAAATAGTATAAGCACCTTCACCCGAAAGTTTTTTAACCAATCCGGCTTTTTTTATAGCCGTTTTAAGGAAGCTGAAGTTGGTCGGGTCTTCAACCGCTATCTGGTAAATACTTACCGAGGACGATGTTTTGATCGCCGTGTCCTTTTTACAGGAAAAAAGAAATAATAATGCAATAGTGCAGAAACATAATGGAAATGATCGGTAGTAAAGTTCTTTCATTTTTTTCAGGTTTAATTTAATATGTATAATTAATCTTCCACTATCATATTGGTCAAATGAAAGCGGAGGTAGGGTTTACAAACAGCATCCGAATGATCTCTTACAATTTCCCATTGTTGAAATTATCATCCGGACAGCTCGTTTGAACCCGTTCGTTGTTGTTAAAACAACGTAGGAAGCTAACCGGGTGAAAGCGTAGTCGAAAAAATTATTAAAATGCTAGTGATCTATCATATCATTCAGACCGGCCAGAGCATTGCCGACCTTGATATCATCTACATAGATCACCCGGCGTTTTACAGGTGATGTTGACGGGCATTTCCACTGCCATTTATAGAGACCAATATCAAATGTTGTGATTTGATTACACGGGTACCCCATGCGAACATGTTGTTCATCAACAATTTGCTTAAGGCCATCACCCAGGTTAGCCCATACCTGTAAGATCCCGTTTGCGGCGAGCGGCGAAAACTTAACGTGCCAGATCCAATCGATCCAGCGCCCTGTTTTGACGCCGCCCTCCCAGGGTTTCATCACAAATTGCCGTGTATACGCATTTTGATGCGGGTCCTTATCTGCGTAGCGATACCTCACTGAAAAAACGCCATTGTCGGAATATAATGCCAGTTGAGGAGAGGCAATGGTATCATTGTGCAACTGAAAAACCAGTTCATCAACCCGGTCATTAACCCAGACATCCGGACCTTTATCGGGCAAAAATATGCTGAACGATATCCATCTTTCGTTATGTGCCGCTGAAATATCTTCCCCTTTGGGTAGAAAATCGTTGCGAAACATCGCTTTATGACAAATGCCCCCATTGGATACATCCATCATGCACTGGCCGGACTGCGACCCGCTCCGCGCCTGAAGGTTACTCAATTTTGAACTAACGAAGCCCTTGATATAATTTCCTGGCGAACATTTATTGGCGCTCACCTCCCCGGTGTGTAAGTAGGGTTTCCACAGGTCCGGGCGAAAGGTGGTGTCTTTACTCAATTTAAATTCATTTTTTTCAAACCCGTAGGACACGATAATAGGGTCACGCTGCCGGGTATAAGCACATAGTACGATTACTAGCAGGAGGCAACAGATAGATTTTTTAAAAAACATAAAGCAATAGGATCGTCAACAACAACATCATTATTGTTCACTATAAAACAATATGAATGTGGATTGGGGTGACAGCTTTACTTATAAAAAAAAACTTTTGTGATCAACAAGGCAATTCCAGGCGAAAGTTCACTAAATATGATCCTCAATAACTTCAACGCGCGCACTTTTTGAGTTTTGACGGTGTTAATAGAAACGTTGAGTTCATCCGCTACCTCCTGATTAGTTAATCCCTCAAAATAGCTCAGAAATATGACGTTGCGACACCCTTCGGGTAGTCTTTGTAACGCCAAATAAACTTCATCGATGACCTCTGCCTCTATCATCCTATGGAGCATGTGTTGCTCGTCGACAGGTTCCAACAAAGTTTGCTGATACCGATAAACAACCTGGTCATGTTTACCTAAATTAAAACAGGCGTTCTTAACCGCAAGATAAAGAAAACCCTTTAAAGCATTAAAATTTGAAAAATGCTGGCGACGTTCCCATAATTTCACAAAGGCATCCTGCACAATATCTCCCGCCGCCTCTTCATTGACGATCCCTGCCGCAAAAAAAAGCAAGCGTTTATTCAGCAAATGGTACAGTTGCTGAAAGGCTTTTTCATCTCCGTGCTGGAAAGCAATTAAATTTGCAGGATCAAACATTTACAGTAAAGAGGGTTGCAATTGGTCGCTTCAAAAATATAGATTTCTTTTTACAGCCGTTGCAATAAATCTTAAAGAATTTTTATTGGCAATTAATCCGCTTGTGTTTAATTGCCGCAATGTATGGTGATCAAATCAGCCATCGGCATGTACTATGGTATTTTGAAGGCCAGATCGTGCTGATCTTTCGCCAAGTCGGCAAGAACTCGCAGCACAATAGTTTATGGGTCGCTACCCGCCGGGAAGACCATCCCAGCCTCAAAGCGGAAATACCGTCAGTCATTGATTTTGTTTTTGGCGAAGAGGAAACATTTGAGTACCACTGGCTGCAACTGGCGGATGGCCATAATGATTTTGAAGAAACGGCTATAGCGCTTTGCGCACTCATTTCCCGCCGGGATCCCAGAATCGGTAAAACAACACCAAAAGCCATTGAGTTCACCCGGGCAAAATAATCCGCCGCCGTCAGCTATTCGCCGGCTCAAACGGGCGAAGGACGATCATAGTGGTGTTTGAGGTCGTCGATTGCCGGTAATGGATGATCTTTTGATATTCGGGGTCCTGGTAAAAATCAGTGACCGCCTCCTCGGACGGAAATTCAATGATCGCGTTCATCGTCCGGGGTATGCCTTCCAGCGCGCGGGGATTAGTTTCCATGGCCAATACTTTGGCGCCATGTTTCTGGAGCAGCACGCGGACATGCGGCGGATAATTTTTGAAGGTTTCGAAATCATGGATATCGCAGGCATTGACAACATATACGGCCATGGTCAGCAGATTAGATGGTGTACAAAACAACGCAAAATTAGCCATCAATTCGGCCGTTTGCAACTGGCGGCATCATTTTTTTCCTGTTAAAACGGTATTGGTACTGCACTACCAATTTGTCTTTTTATCAGCCGGTGCTTTGTTTATGGTTTTTGGTTATAAGGGATATAATTCTCCCATTGCCAGGGAATAGTCACGCCCGCGAGTTTTTCAAATAATTCCTTAAAAATGCTTTCGCCGTTGGAGGAGTTGGTCATTACAACATAAGCCGTGTGCTGTCCCGGGACACCTAGGCCGAAATGCTCCCAGCCATCGTCATGCCCGGCCTTAAAGAAGACCGGCCCGTAAGGCGTTTTGAACAGGTCGAACCCGAGGCCATATGAGAGTCCCATAGCGTCATTCGCCTTGGTCGTCGCGGTATCCAGCGTAGGGAACTGCCGGAGGGAATGGATAGCGATCTGCGGCTTGAGCATTTCATTCCAGGCCTTTGCGGATATTTGCGCTTTCCGCATCACGGCCGCCATAAAGCGGGTATAGTCCGCAATGGTCGTTTCCATCGAGCCTGCGCCCTGGGCAGTGCTGCGTTTCCTTTTCTTGAGCGTATCCTGGTTTTCGAGGTGACCGTTGGCATAGTCGCTTTCAAAGCGTGGCTGCCAGACATAACTCGTCCGCGTCATCCCGAAAGGTTTAAAAATGCGGGCCTGCGCCAGGGTTTCCAGCGGCTGGCCCGTAAGCTGCTCGATCACGAATTGCAGCAAATTAATCCCCTCGCCGGAATAAGCGAATTTGCTGCCCGGCGGAAAGAAAATTTCTAACTTTTCTGTACCCTTCGGGTTCATCCAGCGCATATTGGGGAAACCGGTGCTATGATCGAGGCACATCCGCGCGGTCAGCAGTTTCCAGCGCTCATCCCCGGCCAGGTCTTTATAGGCTGCATACTCGGGCAATGGCTTGGGCAGGTATTGATAAAGCGGTTTATCCAGGTTCAATTTTCCTTCGTCGACGAACTGCATAGCGAGGTAAGCAAAAACCGCCTTGCTGAGTGAGGCCGCATAAAAACAGGTACTAGTGTCATTGAGTGTGCCTTTAGCCTTGTTCTTGTAGCCATAGGCTTTGACGTAAACGACCTTGCCATCCTTGATCATGCCGAGGCACAACCCGGTCACCTTTCCGGCGGCCATCAGTCGACTCACGGTCGCATCGATCTCCGAAGTCTTCAACATTTGCGCGCCCACTGATCCACACAGCAGCCAAAGCAATCCGATCAACCCGAGCCTTTTCATAATTCTTGTGCTAAACCGATCAATAATCCCCCGGTTCCGCGAATATAGCAGAGCCGGTACGCATGCTCATACTGTACCACCTCGCCGACGAGCTGGGCGCCATGTTTGAGGAGCCTGGCGACCAGCTCATCAATATCCGCCACGGTGAACATCGCCCGCAGGTAACCCAAAGCGTTCACCGGAGCAGCTCGGTGATCCGAAATAACCGGCGGCGTTAGAAACCGCGAAAGCTCCAGCCGGCTATGGCCATCCGGGGTAACCATCATCGCCATCTCGACCGACTGGGAACCCAGACCCGTGACGCGACCCGCCCAATCCCCCTCGATTTTGGCCCGCCCTTCAAGCTTCAAACCAATCTCGGTGAAAAAAGCAATCGCGTCATCCAAAGACTCGACCACGATGCCCATATTGTCCATTCTGAGTAATTTATTTTTTACCATAGGTGGTTTTTCTCTTTACTTTAGTTAAGCGCAGTATTGACTTGTACTTGCATCGTTACCCGGTAATCCAGCGCGGTGATCATTTGGGCAGTCGTATCGCTGGAATGGTAGTATCGCGTAATGGCTTGGGCAGACTGATCTGCTGCTGGTAGTGTTTGCGCACTTTCCGTATGGGGGTTTTTCCTAAGCATGGGGAGGACTGCGGACCTGCGATTCGCTGCCAACTGCGCGGTCTTTCGTACCTTGGGGTGAATCATGACAACCGGTGCTTGCCGGTCACTGTGCTTAACCAATGCGACTTGCTGCCCGGCAGCCGCAGGGTGCCGGTACAAGCTGTTGTAAAGAAAATAAATGACCGTTCCGGCCACATACAACAGTAGGGCAAATCTTGATAGCGGCCGCAGGTAAAGTGATTTGGCTGCGGACTTGGTTTGCAACGTTTTTCCTGTCGACAAAAGGCCTGTCAGCCGATAGCCTTTTTTAGGAATGGTCTGGATCATTTTTTTTTCGCCATCAACGAGTATTTTCCGCAGGAAGGAGACGGCTTGACTCAGCCCCTCATCACCGCCGCCGTAATTATGCCAGATCTCACGGATCATTTCTTCCCGGCTGACCAGCTGGCCTGCATGGGCGGTCAACATTTCGAGCACCGCCATGATGCGGGGCTCCAGGCGTGTCGTCTGGCCGCTTTGCATATCCTGCACCTGGTTAAGCGCCGGAAAGATCCGAAAACGGTCATTGATCAGAAATACGTTCCCACTCATAAAGCAAGATACGCAAAACAAAGAAAATCCAAAGGTTTTTTATGATCAAGAGCGGCGGGCAGCAGCGACATTTGTCAAAAAACCAAGGATATGAAAAAATGCATCGTATTATTCCTGCTGATCATTGGCCTGCAGGCTAATGCCCAGGTCTCCCGTAAGTTGGACCTATTTTTTAAGCGGCTGGAAAAGACCCGCCAGTTCAGCGGCAATGTATTAGTGGCTGAAAACGGCCAGGTGATTTACCGTGGTTCGCTGGGTTATGCGGACTTTAAAAGCCGCCAGCCCATGCAGCCCAACACAGCGTTCCCGATCGCTTCGATGTCCAAAACACTGACCGCAACCGCGATATTACAACTGGCCGAGCAGGGTAAATTAGCCGTCAGTGACCCTATTGCCCACTATCTGGCCGGTTTTCCCTACCCCGATATCACCATCAGGCACCTGCTTTCGCATACTTCAGGGCTGCCTCCCTATAATGCCTTCTTTAAGCTCGTCCTGGCCAAAGAGCCGCGACGGGTATTAACCAATGCCGATTTTTTACCTGCTGCCATCGCGAACAAACCGGCACTTATTTATCCCCCGGGCAGTAGCGGGAACTACGATAACGTCAACTACCTGATCCTGGCGCTGATCATCGAAAAAGTATCCGGCCAGGTTTACCCCGATTACATCCAGGAACATATCTTAAAACCTGCCGGGATGGTTCATACCCGTTTCATGGCGCTGAGTAACCAATTCAATACCGACACACTGCATCACTACGCCTTCCCGCATATTTTCCCCGGTTCATTTGATGAATTTCCGGTACGGGCGAACACCGTGCCATATATCAGGGATTACTGGCGGACGTTCGCGGTCACCGGCTTTGGCGATTATGTCAGTACGGTGGACGATATCCTGCTTTATGACCAGGCCCTTTACGATGGACGCTTGCTGAAAGCACAAACGTTAAAGCAAAGCTTCGAGCCGGTCAGGTTAACCGGCGGCAAACCGCATCCGCAATTATTCGGCCTGGGCTGGGAGGTCGAGCCGGACAGCTCCCGGGGAAAAGTGGTTTATCATAGCGGTGTGGCCACCGGATTAAGTTCCGTGATCATCCGAAATATTGCTCAGCATCAAACGGTTATCCTGTTTGACAACTGCCACTATAACGCGCATGAGACCGGCGACCAGGTCTTGAAATTGCTCAACGGCCAACCCGTGCCCCTACTTAAATATAGTATTGCCCGGTTATATGGGATCGCCCTGGTAAAAGATGGCGCGGCAGCGGCAAAGGCACTGCTGCAAAAGTTAAAAAAGGATACCGTTAATTATCAATTGTCGGAAGGCGAAATGAACCAACTTGGCTATGATTTCATACAATCGGAAAATACCTATCATCTTCCGGAAAGAATACTTTATCCCCAGGCGCTGGAAACGCTCCATCTCAATACGATATTATTTCCAAAAAGCTGGAACACTTTCGACAGTTACGGGGAAGTACTGCTGAAGGCGGGTCAGCGGGATAAAGCCGCAGCCATGTACGAAAGGTCGATCCTGCTGAACCCAGACAACCAGGCCGGCAAAAAAGCATTAAAAGCGATCATGGATCAAAAAAAGGTCCTTCCTAAAAACTGATCCGTAAGACTGGCAAGAACCTGCTGCACAATGGCATCTGGATTCCACTAAAAAAGAGCATCACGCCTGGATGGACAAAAGGACCGGAAAGTCACCCCAAAGAGCCTCGCTTTATTTTAGCGTTAAACTGCTTTTATCGGTGACGACCATCTCGGGCTTGCCTTTGTAATCAATGAGCTGCCCGGTCACGGTGATGGTCTTGCCATCGATACCGGAACCCAGTGCCTTGGCATCGCCGCGCAGCACCACGGTCAGCGGACTATCCGGATAAGCGGCGCCGACATTCACCAGGATCATGCTGCTGACATCTTTCATCCCGTACACTTTAGCGGTAATGGTCACCGTTTCATTCAGGTGATTGGCGGCATCTTTCACATCAATGATCTTGGCAGGGCTAGCGCTGGCAGTTACTTCGCCTTGCGGTAACTGCGGCGCTGCGAAGGTATAGGCATATACTTTACCGCTATAAATATCGTTCAGCATACCCGCTAAACGAATACCGCCCTGATTAATGCGTTGTTCAATGATCCCGATATGGTTTTTATAATAATCCTCGTCCAGGTTATTGTTTTTCTCGACCTCAGCATAGAGCTTGGTCGTGATCTGGTAGCTTTCCCACAGCCATTGCATCGGCTGGTCAGCCTGCCATTGTTTGATCTCTTCGGCTGTAGCTTTATCAAATTGCTGGCTCATTTCCATAACAGACAAGCCCTGATGATCCAGCAATTTACTATCCCATAAAGAATGTAAGTTGGTGCCCTGGTTGTCAAACCGCACCTGGATCGTATTGCCGCCTTTATCTTCCTTACGGCTCACATGCATCGGCTGGTGGGCATCACCCACGAAATGCACCAAAAACTTCAGCGCTTCGATCCGCTGTTCTTTGGTACTCTGCGGGTGCGTTAAAACGATCCGCGCTTTTCGCATGGCGCCAAAGACATTATCCTCGCCCTGGGCCTTAACTTCTTTGCTGAACTCCTCAAACGTCAGCCCCAACGGCACATTCACAAAATGCCAGCCAGCCGTACTTTTAAAGGCCGCATCATTCCGCACTTCGTCCGCCCAGGTAGCGACATCCGCTAAACTTTGCGTACCCAATAATTCTTTCACCGCTGCTTTAGCCTGCGGCGTCAAATGGTTTTCCGCAATGGTGGCTATAGCCTGGTGGCCCTTAAAACCCCAGGAAATTAACCATAATGTGCCGATAGCCAGTACCCCAACAAGTAGTTTTTTCATTTGATATTAAATTTGATGTGCGCTAAATAAGGCACAAGAAAGTCTTTGGAGGTAAACGAATGAAATTTTAAAATCTTATTGGCAGGCGGATCATAATACACCTCGACATAGAAATTGCCAACTGCATACAACTGGACCATCAGGCCATTTTCCTCCCGGTCGGCTAAAAAATTGCCTTGCCAAACGGCTTCGGCCTTTTCGGTTTCGCTAAGCGCATGAAAATCTTCAGTCGTGAACACGGACAAAAATACCCAATTAAAGGTTTAATGGCGCAATGTCGCGCTGATCATTTCGCGTAGCACTTCCAGGTCAATATCCGCCAGTTTGTTGATGTAAACACAACCGCCGCCGGTGGTATGCTTGCCCAGTTTCTGCAGCGCTGCTTGGTGCTTTAGGAGATCGATCAGGTAGATCGTCAGGTTGGCCTTTCGCGGCGCGAAACCGATCAGGAACCAATCCACCAGCCGTCCGCTGGTGGGGCTCTGGTAACGTTTCAAACCAAAACCGACAATAGCATTGCTCCACAGCACCGGAAGCACGCCACTGGCTTGCTGCATGATGTCCAGCAGCACCAAACTGTCCTGGCGCTTTTGTTCAGTCGACAACGCCTGGACAAAATCCATGACGCTAACCGCAGTCGGTTTGGTTTTGATCTCCGCAAGTTTTGGCTTTCTTTCAGGCATATTTGTCAATCACAATTGGTATTATGCCCGATGCGGAGGATATGTCCGTCCGGGTCTTTGACCAGCATCTCGCGCATCGACCAGGGTTTGGTATCGGGCGAGCTCAAAATATCGGCCCGATCCTTAATGGCCTCATAGTATTCATCGACATGATCCACATTCAGCGCCAGCCAGGTGCCCTTATGCCCCTGGTCGCCTTTACAAAAAAAGATGGTGGTGTCACCATCGACCACACCGCCAAAGGTCGGCGTTTCGTCCCAGCTCCAGCCTTCTTTAAAGCCCAGTACCTCGGTATAGAACTTAATGCTGCGGGCAACATCATCGGAATATAAAATGGGGATGACGGATTCGATTTTCATTTGCTAGGTTTAGGTGGAGGCTACAAGTACTAATTCATCACAATAGTTGGTTTGTATAAAGCTAATGCCCCGTTGTTTAAAAAACGACCGCACTTTTTCCAGGGTCTTTTTTAATGGGGAAGCCGCAGGTGGCGGCGCTTTTTGCTCACCATCGCCGGGAGGTAAAGCACCATTTTCCAGCGCTTCTAAAACGAACTGACAGACCAATGGATCCCAGTTAATGATCTCATCCATTTCCGCCAATTCTTTTAACGTAGGTTCGCCCTCCAGGCGTTTTTGCCAAAGCACTTCAAACCGCTGCTGTGTATCGGTACGCCTGAAGATAAACCTGTTATTTGAACTCATGGCATTAATTTGTCCAGGGTAAACTTCAAAAACTGTTCCATATAACTACCCTATTGATAATCAAGCTATTGTGGTATTTAGTTGTTCGGACAACGGTCATTTTCGAACGCTGGGTGTCCGGCGATGACACAGCGATATGGCTATTCATGTTTGTTAGGTCTTATTTTTTAGCAGTTCCGCAATAGCAGTATGGCCTTTCTTTTCCGCCCAGGCCAGCGGTGTGGCCCATTCTGCTCCTGCATGTTTCGGATCAGCGCCCTGTCTCAGTAAATAACCGACCATCTCCAGATGCCCCCACCGGGCGGCCATACCCAAAGGCGTGCTTTGATATTCCTCTTCAACAGCATTGATCTCCGCACCGTATTGCAACAACAGCTCCGCTTTGGCCAGGTCGCCTTTCTGGGCCATATCATGCAGAATCGTTACCTGGTGCCAACTCATGGTATTGGGGTTCATCCCTTTCTCCATCATATAAGTAGCCGCATCCAGCCGCTCGAAATAATACTTCTGCGTCCACTTCAGCCCATCCGGCACTTTGGCGCCATAGTTCATCAATAAATCAATCATTCCGCGGTGGTTTTTCTTGGCGGCGGAGAGCAAAATGCCCTCCCCCCAAAAATAGGTTTCGTCCAATGCAAATTCGGGGTGGTCTTCTAAAATAAGGCCTGTATATTCCAAATCATTCTGGTCCACCGCTTTTTGAAACTCCAGTTGCAGGTCTGTCCGGTTAAAAAATATCTTACCGTTATCACCGAAGTATTTTTGGCGTGCGGGATGAGCGGCGTAATCGCTAAGCAGTTCAACGATCTCCTGATGCCCGCGGTCCGCCGCCAGCACATCGAGTTTATCCAAAAAAGGATAGATCTTATAGTTGGAATCGTGCGCGCCCTGATGCAATAAATAATTCACCAGTTCAACATGGCCTTCACGCACCGCGAAATGAATGGGCGGCGTATAATTATATTGGGCGTAGATCAGTTCAGGGCATTCATTCACCAACTTTTTGACGTGTTCAAGATCACCGTCACGGCTGGCCAAAAGAATTTCCCAGACCTTATCGGTCGTCGAAATCACTTTATTGGCTACTTCCATCGGCAGCCCCAGGCTCATTTCAAGGGGTTTGATCATGGGTGCCCCTCCCGTAAATGATCTATGGCAGCATACCCCCAGGGAAAAGGTACCCCGGCAACTGATGCGCCGGCAGCTAACAGCGCCACTACGCCATCAGGCGAGCGCCGCTTTGTCCAGTAAGATTGCGTACAGGCCCGCACGTTCAGCAGGCGCTCACTTTCATGGGTCGTAATTTGCAGTTCCATTTGCTGGTGGTCCAGGTCGACCACTGGCGAGTTTGGGGTATCTTCCGGCCAGGTTATACGGAAGTCCAGTACTTCAGTATAGTGCCTGATCGCGGCGCGCATATCGCGAACTTTAAACAAAGGAATGAAATGCATACCCTAAGGTAATCACTAAATTGTTATTTTGCTTTATTAAAATTTGCCAGGTAAAACCCTAGCCTAAGGCGCATGCCCAAAGTTTTTTTAATACAGGGGGAAGTTGCTCAGCTACCAAAATGTGTACACCCGGCTCAGCCACGGTGAAATACCTTTTAGCAACCCAGAAGGCGGCTTTATTTCGACATCGAAGACACCAAACGCCTTAATTCGTCCGGCCTTTCTCATCTTCCGCGCCGCTGGTAAAATGCAGCGACCCCGTTCATACCCGTCGTCTGGCTTTGGCCAGTCACCGTATTGAATAAGTCGTTCACCGTTAAATGCAAGCTACCGTTCCCTTGCAAAATAGTTTTTTGGAGACCGCCGCTGATATTGTAACTGGCAGCCGTACTGCTGGTTTGACCAAAGCTTTGCTTGCTCGGGAAAAATCCATCCAATTCTGCGCTCCAGGTCTTGCCCAGGTGCAATTCATTGCTGGTTTCTATTTCATGCACATTCGTGCGCTGATCGATCGTGATGCCGTTCGCGCTGCCTTTGTTGCGGATGTAAAGTAAAACCGCGTTGAAATGGCAGGTCCACCAGGCGGTAGGGTCGAACGAAACATAAGGAACCAGGCTATAAGTGCGGTTGTTTAAGGAATTGTAGGGCCGGGCGGTGAATACATTGCCGGTATTGGTGGTCACCGGGCTGACCTGGTTATCACCTACCCAATAACACGCGATTACCGAGATATATTGTTTATAGTTGTATTTACCAAAGCATGAGAAACCGTAATCATCAACCGATATAAAGCTTTTTTTGTACAATTATTTAGGAGATGAATCGTATGTTTGTTAGTGAAATTTATTTTGTAAATTCATTCTGCTATAAATTAATTACAAACCCTGGCTGCCCTTGCCAATCAACAGTATTCATAACGAAGCCGAGCTCCTTAACGGAATAGCTAAAGATGATGAAAAATCTTTTGCCGAGCTATTTTATGGCTATCATCAGGGTTTGGGCGAATATATTTTCTTGATCACCGATTCTCAGGAGATGGTTAAAGAAATTATTCAAAATGTATTTATTAAGGTATGGGAAGTAAGGGCAACGCTGCCCGAAATCCAAAATTTTAAATCCTGGCTCTTTATAACAACGCGTAATTATACTTTGAATGCCATTCGCGCCAATGTTCGGGAGCAACGCCGTAATCAGGAGTTTCAGCTACAGTTAATTCAAGAGGCAAGCGGACCATCTCCGGACCATGATTACGAACAGCTTGAACCCATCATTGAACAGGCAATAGCCCAGTTGCCCCCACAACAGCAACGTGTTTTTGTACTTAAACAACAAGGCCGTAAGAATACCGACATCGCGAATGAATTAGGTATCTCCCCACAATCGGTAATTAAATACCAGCAAATCGCGATCAAAGCGATCTCGCGTTTTGTTAAAGCGAATGCCGAACTAACGGTCATAATTGCGATGATCACGATGCTGAAAAAATAATTTTTCAAGTACATATCCACTTTTTACTTTACCGGTGTCTTTAGGATAATATTTGCTAAAAGCTGTTCAAATTTAAAGCGTATGACCGACAGGAGACTGGATTTTTTATTCCAACGATTGCTCCGCCGCGAAGTGACTGCGGCGGAAAAAAAAGAGTTAATGGATCTGGTGGCCGATGAGGACAACGAGCAACAGGTCAACGCCTTGCTGGAAGATTCCTGGAACAGACATGCATTTTCAGGGGTACGGTTTACCGCTGAAGAAAGTGACCAGCTTTTAAAGGATATTAACACCGCCAAACAACCGTCCGTCAGGAACCCTGCTATAATAAGCTGGTACCGTTACGCTATTGCTGCATCACTGTTATTTTTCCTTTCAATTGGCGGGTATTTTTTAATACACAAGGATCCTGATACCCAAACCAGCCGGCAACTGGTTACCCATGTGAAAAAAGAATTTAACAAAGCTATGCTGACCCTGGCAAACGGCAAGAAAATAGACCTCAGCGATGCAAAATCAGGCGAACTGGTTAAAGAATCGGGCTTGAAAATTTATAAAGACAGACAAGGCAAGCTGACCTACGTTGTACAGGGCGGAGATAGCGATGCCACTCAGCCCATCAGTTATAATACGATGGAAACGCCAAAGGGCGGTCAGTGGCATTTGATTTTGGCGGACGGCACCCACGTTTGGCTGAATGCGGCTTCGTCTATACGATATCCTACCCGTTTTACGGGAGCTGAAAGGAATGTAGAACTTTCGGGCGAGGCCTATTTTGAAGTCGCCAAGAAAAAGGATATGCCTTTCATTGTGAAAACCAGTCAAACGGCCATCAAGGTTTTAGGCACCCATTTCAATGTTAATGCTTATGAAAGTGCAGACACGAAAACAACCCTCCTGGAAGGCTCCATACAAGCATCAAACAGTAGTTCTACCATATTGTTAAAACCCGGTCAACAGGCTATTGCCCGCAGTAACGCCAGCGAAATTCAAATCAAGAATGTAAATACTGACGAGTCGGTGGCCTGGAAGAATGGGTATTTTGTTTTTCACAACGATAATATTTTAAATATCATGAACCAGTTAAGCCGATGGTATGATATTGATGTCCGTTACCAGGGCGATGTTACACAAAAAAGGTTCGACGGTACGTATTCCAATTCAAAAGATCTTCCCGAGCTATTAAATGCACTCGAACAAACCGGCATTATTCATTTTAAGATGGAAGGAAGGAGGGTAACTGTTATGCCATAACGTGCTATAGCAATTACCTAAAAACCAGGAGCGATGGCGCGCTCCCGGTTAGTAAGCTTTAAGCTTATTAGGTAGCATTAATATCGTTTTTACCCAATTATAATTTAACCTAATATTCAAATGTATAAAATTTTTACTGCAATAAAATGCAGGTGGCACTCTATTACCCAATTTTACTCCGGAGCCGCCGCTTGCAGCCTTACTTTATTATTGAGCGTACTGTTTCTTTCAGGCGTCCGCGCACAAGGCGTAGCTTCAAAGATCACCTTAAATGTTACCAATGCTTCGTTAGAGAATGTTGTAGCAAGTATTCAGCAACAAAGCGGGTACGATTTTGTGTATGCCGCCAATTTATTAAAAACGGGAAAGCCCGTCACGCTAACTATCAGCAGCAGTTCGATCAGCGAGGTGCTGGATAAGTGCTTATCCGGACAACCTTTAACGTATACCATTACCCGTAAAACGGTTACCATACGGCCAAAATCAGAGCCACCTGTTCCACCTGCTGCAACAGAAAAAAAAAGCGTTCCGGTTATGGGACTGGTTACCGATGAGAAGGATCAGCCATTGCCGGGGGTGACTATTAAAGATAAGCAAAGCGGGAAAGTCAGTATTTCTGATAAAGACGGTCATTATCAGTTTCTTGTCGAAAGCAATGCTGTGCTTGTTTTTTCCTTTATCGGATATGAAACGCTTGAAGTACCGCGCCGGGGGAAGATGGAGATTAACATTAACATGAAACCGCAAAAATCCGGGCTTAATGAGGTGGTGGTCATCGGGTATGGTACGACAAGAAAATCAGATTTAACAGCATCCGTTTCCAGTATATCTAAGGAGGCCATGTCCCAGCGTACGCTTTTTTCTTTAGCCGACGCAATTAAAGGGAAAGCGGCTGGTGTGCAAATTACGCAAAATGACGGTACCCCGGGATCTGAAAATACGATCCGGATCCGTGGCGCAAGTTCAGTAAGCGCCAGCAGCGCACCGTTATACGTAATTGATGGTGTGATGCAGGATGATGCCAACAACATTAGCCCGGGAGATATAGAAAACATTGAAATTTTAAAAGATGCCTCGGGTACGGCCATCTATGGATCACGGGGTGCCAATGGCGTGATATTAATCACTACGAAAAGCGGTAAGTCGGGAAAAACGCAGGTTGAGTTTTATGGCAATACAGGCTATCAAACACCTGCGCATCTCTACAATTTAATGAATTCATCAGAGTATGTTCACCGGCAATACTTAGCCAACTATGTTTATTCGCCCGCAAGTACTACTAACCCTAATACACCAGCTTCAACCTTGACGGGGTATAATTATTACCGTGATACACCGCTGGGAACACCCGGTGGCTTTTGGGGGGTACCAACAGCTTCGCCATACAGTACCTGGAAAAATTATACGAGTCCAGATTCTGTAAATACGAACTGGCAAAACGCGTTGTTTCAGCGTAGTCTTGTTCAGGAGTACCGATTAAGTGTGCAAGGCGGGACAAAGGATACCAAGTATGCATTTTTGGGTGGATATCTTAATCAAGGGGGTCTTATTGTCTTCAGCGATTACCAGCGTTATAACGGTCGTTTTAACTTCCAGCAAAACCTGTCAAAAAGTGTATCGATAACCAGCAATATTTCTTTTACCAGAAATAATACTGATGGTTTTACGGCAAGTGCCAGTGCGCTTAATGGAGGGATCGTATCAAACCCAATTATTACGTCCATGTTGCAACAACCGCCTACAAATCCCCTGACATTCACGGACGTAGAAGACAACGCGCAGCAGGCAGGTTACATCACTACCAATCCTTACTCTTTAGCTAAATACGTAGCTAACAACCGGAACGTTAGTGAACTCATTACAAGATTGGCCTTAGACTGGGCGATAGATGAGCACTTTAGTTTCAGATCTACAGGTACGCTTACCTATACTAATTCCAATACCGATGCTTATTATCCAAAAAATGTTTCTGCGGGTGCTAAGTTTAACGGACGGGCGGTATTGTCCAGAGGTGTAACTAATAGATACTTGAATGAGAACCTGCTTTATTACAAAACGCAGCTCAATAAAGATAACCGGATCAATGCTTTTGCCGGCGCCACTTTTGAACAGAGTAAATATAGCCTGATCACGGCCGAAAATCAGAATTACAATGTGGAAACGTTAGGCGTTTTTGGATTATCAAACGGGACCACTCCAATTATTCCAACCTATACTATTACAAAATATACTATCGCTTCATTTTTAGGCAGGGTGGAATACTCTCTAAAAAATAAATACCTATTTACCGTTACCATGCGGGCAGATGGCTCATCACGGTTCAGTGCTAATAATAAATGGAGCTACTTTCCATCCGCCGCACTGGCCTGGCGTGCGTCTGAAGAAAAATTTGTAAAATCAATTGAGGCGATCAGCAATCTTAAATTCCGAACAAGTATTGGCCAAAGCGGTAACACTGCCATTCCATCATACTTGACATTATCCACTATCGCTACTTATTTTTCACCAATTAATGGAAATACCCCTTCCTATGGCGTAGTGGTGGATAGACCCGAAAACCTCTCACTTAAATGGGAAACAACTACCCAGATGGACGGTGGTGTAGATATTGGATTGTTTCATGACCGGCTTAACTTAACTGTTGACTGGTATTTAAAGCGCACTAAAGATTTGCTGATACAAAAGGTAACACCAGGTTATACCGGTTATCGTAATACCTGGACCAATTTGGGATCAATTCAGAACAGCGGCCTTGAAGCCGATATCAATGGGCTTATAATCGCTCATAAAAACTTTTCCTGGAACCTCGGCGCGAATATTGGTTTTAACCGGTCAAAAGCCATCCAAATCGGCGATCAATTGAGTTTGGCTCCTGGGGTAGTTTCGGGTATAGGAACTTCCGCCATTATTCAAAACGGCCAGCCGCTTGGTCAATGGTATGGTTATCAAACCAACGGCATTTTTCAGTCACAAGCAGAAATCAATACTTCGGGCTTAACCGAGATTAATGGTATCGCCATTAGTGCCGTACGCCCGGGCACCAGGAAATTCATGGATATTAACGGTGATCATAAAATTGATGCGAATGACCGGACCATCCTGGGCCAGGGGCAGCCGGTTTTTACGGGGGGGCTTACCAACTCGGTTACTTATAAAGGTTTTAATTTAAATGTAATTGTACAATATAGTTACGGTAATAAAATTTACAATGCCAACCGGGTGGCTTTAGAATCGGGCCGGAACGTCAATAACTCAAATGCGGTTCTGGCTAACTCCTGGCGGCCTAATTTATATGACAATACAACTGGTGTGTTGATAGAAGCCGGAAATCCCAATAATAGTTACCGAATGCCGGGAAGCCCGGAAGAGAACCTGATGCTCTCCGATTGGATTGAAGATGGATCTTATATCCGCTTAAGTGATGCAACCCTATCCTACCAATTCAAATCACAGTTTATATCCAAAATAGGCTTACGGGGACTGACACTTTTCGGCAGCGGCAAAAATCTTTGGCTGTGGTCAAAATACACCGGGTATGATCCCGAGGTTAATACACGTCAAGGCGGTTTTGGAGACCTGATGCCGTCACTTGATTACGCATCTTATCCACGGTCAAGAGTTTATTCATTAGGTATCAGGGCGCAATTTTAATCTTATAAGAATGAGAAATTATTACAAAAACATCATAATTGCAGCAGCTGGCATTGTACTGGCTTTTAGCAACAGTTCCTGCAAAAAGTTTTTAGCCGAACAGCCAGAAACTCAATATACCACCAGTAACTTCTTTGTTGATAAAACTTCGTTAGACGCCGGCGTGGTCGGGATCTATTCGTCAGTTAAGGATCTGTTTGGCGTTTATACCAACACGCCGCTTTTTATGACCGAGATCGGTACCGATGAAGCCATGTTTAAAGGCACCTCCGGTGTAAGGTATAATTTTGACCGGTTCACTTTTTCTCCAAGTGAAGGGGCCATTAACGAATTTTGGATCCGTCATTTCGAAATAGCCACCCGGGCCAACAGTATTATCGAAGCGGCCAATAGGGTGAACAATATTTCAGCTACCGACCGTAATGTGATTATCGGCGAAGCGCGTTTTTTACGGGCCTACGTCTATTTTCGCCTGGTGCAAACGTTTGGTGAATTGCCCATTACCGATCAGCCCGCTACCGGCGATTTTGATTATGGAAAGCCGCGGCAATCTATTAAGGAAGTTTATGATTTTATTGTAGGCGACTTGCTTTTTGCAACCAGCGGCGTATTACCTACGGCCAAAACCAACAATGGCCACGCCAATCATTGGGCGGCAAAAGCCTTGTTAGGAAAAGTGTACCTCACCATGGCCTCGGCAAAGGAAACGGCCACGAATAAAACAGTTGGCAAGATAGACGGCTATAAAACCATTACCGAAAGTATAACTGATTTATATACCAAAGCCTGGACGGCTTTAAAAGATGTAAAAGATAACAGTGGCGCCGCTTTATTGCCGGTTTATGGCGATGTTTTTAAAATTGAAAACAAGAATGTCAATAAAGAATCATTATGGGAGCTGCAATTCAGTGCGGTTGTGCCATATGGCACCCAGTGGTCAAAAGAGTACGGCATGGTAGCGAGCGGTACTATTAACGGTAACCCAGCTTATTATACCAATTCATTAGCCGGGCAAGGTAATGAAGTGTATGTGCCCAAGTTTTATAAATATTATAAACCCACTTTAGCCAGCCCGGATTATGACAAACGGCGTGTGTGGAACCTAAGCGATTCACTCATCAACGTGGTGAATAATGTGCCGGCAAGCCTTACTTATATCTGGAGCACTTTTAACCCCGACTCCTATAATACCACGATATTAGGCCGCTGCGGGGTAACCAAGTACCGTTGGGGTACGTCCTGGCGTACAACTTCGCCCTATATTTATTCAAACGAGCCCACTAATGTGATCGTTTTGAGGTTCGCTGATGTGTTGCTCATGTTTGCCGAAGCCGATTTTAAAAAGAACGGAACCATATCCGGCGAAGGTTTGGCTGCCATAAACCTGGTCAGACAGAGAGCAAGAGGACTGGATGCCGTCGGCAATCCGGTACAACCCTCGGCAACTCCCGGTTTTAATAACTACACGGCTTCGGATATTACCATTGATGAAATATTAATGGAACGGGCCCGTGAGCTTTGCTTTGAATTTCAGCGCTGGTACGACCTTGCGCGCACCGGCAGGTTTGAAGCATTCCTGGAAAAAACCCGGCCTGTTGCCGATACCAAAATAGTGAATACCAGCACCAGTTTTAATCCGGCAAAGCACTATTTATTTCCAATTCCGCAAGCAGAGTTAGATCTGTCAACCAATAAAGACAATTTCAAACAAAACCCTAATTATTAAATCCATCGTCCGGTGTGGTACCAGGATGAGTGCCGGGAAATTCCCGGCACCTTTCAGGCCTGTTAGCCATACTTATGCGCTTTCTTAAAATATAAAAACAACATGGACAGGAAAAAATTTCTATTAAGCGCCACAGTTGCCGTTGCCGGGTTTTCATTTCCCGGTGTTATACGGGCACTGGGCCGGCAAGTGCCTCAACCTGCGGGCGATGTCGTAGTTTTTAACTCGGGGGTATCGGGTAATAATTCAAACAATTTACTGGTACGCTTGCAGGCTGATTGCATTAGCTACAAACCCGCTTTAACCATTATCATGATCGGCACCAATGATATGTGCAATGGTAAACACGTAACGCCCGAAAAATTTGGGCAAAACCTGGAGAAATTGATAGCTACAATTACGGCTGCGGGTAGTAAAGTTCTTTTGCTAAGCATATTGCCTTTTTACGAACCCTATTTTTTAACCCGCCACCCGGCTGATTTTTTTGCGCCTGAAGGGCCTGCCGGCAAAAGGACCGGTATGAACACGGTGATCAAAGCTGCTGCAGAAAAGTATCAAACTTCATTTTTCGACGTGGGCAACCTGTTTGAAAAAGTCGGAAAGGTTGGGACAGATCAAGATTCATTGATCCGTAATGAAGTAAATAGCGGTAAAACCGATGGGGTGCATCCAACACCCAATGGTTACCGTTTCCTGGCATTGGCCATCAGCCAGTTTATCCAATATCATCAATTGCCCACCAGTCGTATTGTTTGCTTCGGGGATAGCATCACCCGTGGCGATGGCTCTGTGGACCACGAAAGCTACCCGGCCTATTTAAAAAAGTTATTATCCTAAAAGACACATCAATGAAATATACATCGGAGCATTCCTCCCTCAAAAAACTATTGTCTGTTCCGGTCATCGTTGCTGCCCTGGGCTACTTTGTTGATATCTATGATCTGCTCCTGTTCAGCATCGTCCGGGTGCCCAGTTTAAAGGCACTGCACGTTCCGTCTGCCCTTCTGTTAGAAAAAGGCATTTACCTGATCAACATACAAATGGCCGGTATGTTGCTTGGAGGGGTGTTGTGGGGTGTCATCGGTGATAAAAAAGGACGCCTCACGGTACTGTTCGGTTCCATACTATTGTATTCCGTCGCCAATATTGCCAATGGTTTTGTTACCACTGTTGATCAGTATGCCCTGCTCCGTTTCATCGCCGGGATTGGCCTGGCCGGGGAACTTGGCGCTGGCATCACCTTAGTTGCCGAAATATTACCAAAAGCGATCAGGGGATACGGCACTTCTATCGTGGCTTCGGTGGGCGTGCTGGGCGCCGTGCTGGCTTATGTGGTTGCCGATACGTTTGACTGGAAGGCCGCCTATATTATCGGCGGAGTCCTCGGGCTGGCCTTGCTGGTGCTCCGGTTCAATGTATTTGAATCGGGGATGTTCAGCCAGGTCAAAGAGAAAAAGGTCTCCAGGGGGAATTTTCTGTCCCTTTTTACTTCCCGGATCAAGCTGATAAAATATCTGCGGTGCATCATGATCGGCCTGCCTATCTGGTTCGTCATTGGCATCCTGCTCACCTTCTCGCCGGAGTTTGGTAAAGTGTTGGGCATTCCCGTCCCTGTTCAGGCTGGTAAAGCAGTTATGTTTGGCTATATCGGCCTTTCCCTGGGCGATCTCAGCAGCGGCCTATTAAGTCAATATTTTAAAAGCCGTAAAAAAGTGGTGTTGCTCTTTCTCTTACTCACCAGCCTTTTTATCGCCCTGTTTTTATTACAGGGTTCAAAAAACGCTACGGTATTTTATGGACTGTGCCTTTTCCTGGGATTTTCTATTGGCTTCTGGGCGCTGTTTGTTACTATTTCAGCCGAGCAATTTGGCACTAATCTACGCGCTACGGTTGCAACTACCGTCCCAAATTTTGTAAGGGGAAGTGTTAATATTTCCACGCCGTTGTTTTTGTTGGGCAAAAGTTACTGGGGCGTATTGCCAGCAGCCGGAGCAGTTGGGGGTTTAACAATTATGGTGGCCATGATAGCGCTCTGGGGGATGGAAGAAACATTCCATAAAGATCTGGACTATCTCGAAACAATGTAAAATCTATAATTAAACAAAATAACATGATAAAATTTATTAAATATTACCTGTTTGCCCTATTGCTTTTTCCGTTCACCGGGATAGCGCAAACCACTTATGATATTTGCATCTATGGTGGCACGTCCGGGGGCGTAACTGCTGCTTATACTGCCAAAATGATGGGTAAATCGGTTTTACTGATCGAGCCGGGAAAACATCTTGGCGGGTTATCATCCGGAGGATTAGGCTATACCGATATTGGTAATAAATACGCCGTTACCGGTTTGGGGCTTGATTTTTACCGCCGTACCGGTAAATATTACGGCCAGTTTGAGTCCTGGATTTTTGAACCGCATGTGGCGGAGGATATATTCCTGCAATACATCAAAGCGGCACAGGTACCCGTGCTGTATCAGTACCGGATCATCGCCGCGAAGAAAACAAATAAGGATATTAAGGAGATCGTGCTCGAAAACTCCTTCTCCAAATCCAAACCTGCCAAAACGATCAGGGCAAAAGTTTTTATCGACTGTTCTTACGAGGGCGACTTGATGGCCAAAGCCGGCGTTTCGTACAAAGTGGGCCGCGAGGCAGCCAGTGTATATGGGGAAAGCTATAACGGCGTGCAGGTGCAACCTTCGGCAACACCACAGCACGGCAACCAGATACCCGATGGCGTGGATCCCTATAAAATCCCGGGCAATCCTAAAAGCGGTTTGCTATGGGGTATCAGTGATGCTGCGCTGCCACCCATAGGCACGGGAGATAACCATGTGCAGGCTTATAATTTCCGCATCTGTTTAACCGATGATCCGGCCAATCGGATACCCATTACAAAACCTCAGGGTTATGATCCATCGCGTTATGAACTGCTCCCCAGGTATATCGCCAAATTAACCGATACCAACGATATCCGCGAGATCCTGAAGTTTGACCTGATGCCCAATCATAAAACAGACATCAATAATGGCGGCGGATTTTCAACCGATATGATCGGCTATAACTGGGATTATCCGAACGCTGATTACAAAAAAAGGACTGAGATACAGAAAACGCACGAACTGTATGATCAGGGCCTGCTTTATTTTATCCAGCATGATCAGCGCATACCGGCGGCCATGCGCAACTTCCTGCTAAAATGGGGATATCCTAAAGATGAATACCGGGACAATCACAACTGGAGCCCGCAAATGTATGTGCGGGAAGCCCGCCGTATGATAGGCGAATACGTGATGACGCAGGCGAATTGCGAAGCCCGGGAAGTGGTGCCGGATGGGATAGGTATGGCGGCTTATGGCATGGATTCGCACAATAACCAGCGGTTGGTCATTAATGGCATGGCTAAAAATGAGGGTGATGTAGAAAAAGGCGGTACCGGGCCTTACCCGATTGCGTACCGGTCCCTAACGCCCAAACGAAGTGAATGCACTAATTTACTTGTGCCCGTATGCTTATCGGCCAGTCATATTGGCTATGGTTCCATCCGGATGGAACCGGTATTTATGGTTTTAGGGCAATCGGCGGCTGTTGCGGCGGTGCAGGCCATTAACGATCATAGCTCCGTACAAAACGTAGATGTAAAAAAAATCCAGCAAATACTGAAAGCAAACCCGCTGGTAGACGGCAGCCTACCGGAAATGATTGTGGATAATAAGAATGAGCAGCAAGTAAGCCTTACCGGAAAATGGTCATTAGTTAAAGGGGGCTTTTACGGGCCGGATGCTTATATCGCCAATCCAACAAAAGACGCGACACCCAAAGAGGTGAAATTCAGTCAACTGATCCCACAAACAGGAGTTTACGAGATTTACACTTACGTGCTGCCGCGCATCACCAACCCCTCGTCAAAGATTGTGTGCCTCGTTAACGATGGCCGCCAACAAAAGCAAGTCATTATTGAACGGGAAAAAATCATCGTCAATGGTCAAACATCCGGCGAATGGGTAAAATTGGGCACCTATCAATTGGATAAAGGCACCACTGCTGCCGTAAGCATTACCAATACACAAGCCGACGGTGTGATAGCAGCCGATGCCGTGCTGTTCCATCCTGTGTTCTCCAACCCTAAAACGCTAAAAAAATGAAAAGCATGGGAAAATATCTGATCATTTTTTGTTGTACCATACAAAGTGTCATGGCACAGCAAACGCGCGATAGCTTTAACCCGGTGGAATATGTAAACCCATTAGTGGGCAGCGCTTCCAAACACAGCTTATCTACAGGGAATACCTATCCCGCCATTTCATTGCCCTGGGGAATGAACTTTTGGACACCGCAAACCGGCAAAATGGGCGACGGCTGGGCCTATACCTATGATGCGGACAAAATAAACGGCTTTAAACAAACCCACCAGCCCTCGCCCTGGATGAACGATTACGGCCAGTTTGCGGTAATGCCTATTACAGGCAAGGCGGTTTTTAAACAGGATGAGCGTGCCAGCTGGTTCTCTCATAAATCAGAAATTGCCAGGCCGTATTATTACAGCGTTTACCAGGCCGATCATGACATCACCACAGAAATAACACCAACCGAAAGAGCTGCCTGTTTCCGGCTAAAATATCCGAAGGGCAAGGAAGCTTCTCTGGTAGTTGACGCGCTTGATTCCGGCTCTTATATCAAGGTGATGCCTGGCGCGCGGAAGATCATTGGATACTCCACCCGTAATAAAGGCGGCGTGCCTGCAGGCTTCAAAAACTATTTTGTTATCGTTACCGATCAACCCATCCGGTCTTTTAAAATCTGGAAAGACAACCGGTTTGAAGACGGGCTAAACGAAGTGACCGCCCAACACGCTGGAGCAATCATCACGTTTGGTGCGGTCGATACAAAATACGTGCACCTGAAAATCGCCTCTTCCTTTATCAGTAGCGAACAAGCCGAAATCAATCTGAACAGAGAAATAGGAACTGCCGGTTTTGACCAAATTAAGCAAAAAGCAAAGGATGCCTGGAATAAAGAACTGGGTAAAATCAAAGTTGAGGGCGGCACCACCGATCAATTACGGACTTTTTATTCCTGCCTGTACCGCTGCCTGCTTTTCCCTCAAAAGCATTATGAGGCAGATCAGAACGGCAGGATCATACATTACAGCCCTTATAACGGAAAGCTGCTGCCTGGCTATATGTATGCCGGTACCGGTTTTTGGGATACTTTCAGGGCGCTCTACCCCTTTTTGAACTTAGTATATCCTGCTATCAACAGAGAAATGCAGGAAGGCCTGATCAATGATTATAAAGAAGGGGGCTGGCTGCCGGAGTGGTCAAGCCCGGGCTATCGGAATATCATGATCGGTAATAACTCTGCCTCTGTAGTGGCCGATGCGTGGCTGAAAGGGCTGCGTGGTTATGATATTGAAACCCTTTACCAGGCATTGGTAAAAGGTGCCAACAATGAAGGGCCAATGCCTGCTGTTGGCCGGTATGGCGTTCAGTATTATAACTCGTTAGGTTATGTTCCGTATAATGCCGGCATTAATCAAAATGCAGCCCGGACGCTGGAATATGCTTACGATGATTTTTGTATATCTCAGTTGGCAAAGGCCCTGAACAAGCCGGCGGCTGAAGTTGAGCTTTACCGCAAGCGGGCCATGAATTACCGGAATGTATTTGATCCGCAAACCGGCCTGATGCGGGGACGCAACAAGGATGGCAGTTTTCAGTCGCCGTTTAATCCGTTTAAATGGGGTGATGCTTTTACCGAAGGCAACAGCTGGCATTATACCTGGAGCGTATTTCAGGACATTGGCGGGTTGATTAACCTGATGGGTGGAAAAAAAGCGTTTACCACCAAACTTGACTCTGTTTTTACCATTCCGCCAATTTACGACGAAAGCTATTACCGGTCGGTGATACATGAGATCCGGGAGATGCAGATTATGAATATGGGGCAATATGCACATGGCAATCAACCCATACAACATATCATTTACCTGTACAATTATGCAGGCGAACCCTGGAAGACGCAAAAATGGGTGCGCGAAGTAGCAAACAGGTTTTACTTGCCCACGCCCGATGGCTACTGCGGCGACGAGGATAACGGGCAAACATCAGCCTGGTATGTTTTCTCGGCTATGGGTTTTTATCCTGTATGTCCGGCTTCGGGCCAATATGTGTTGGGTGCACCCTTGTTTAAAAAAATATCGATCAGCCTGGACAACGGAAAAACCATCCGGATCATCGCGGATAATAATTCACTTCACAACCCCTACGTACAATCGCTGAAAGTAAATAACGCGATTTATCAGCATAACTGGCTAAGCCATGAGCTGTTATCGAAAGGCGCTAACCTGCAATTCAACATGTCGGCCCGGCCTAACTTTCGCAGGGGGACCCATGCCGAAGATTTCCCCTACTCACTTTCTAATGACAGCTCTATTCATCATCTTAAAAAACAATAACATGAAAACAATAACCCGTTCATTGCTCATCTTACTGATAGCATTATTTATCAACAAAACTTCATTTGGCTTACCACCAAAAAACAATACTTATGATGTCGTTATTTACGGAGGCACGGCGTCTGGTGTAATGGCGGCCATTGCAGCCGCGAAAGAAGGCGCTAAAGTTGTCGTTCTAGAACCTAAGTTACACATCGGAGGTATGGTCACCGGCGGCCTGGCAGCAACAGATATTGGCAGGCGATCAGTTATCGGTGGCTATCCGTTGGCATTTTATAAACGCTTGGGTAAATACTACAATTACCAATCGATGACCAAAGATTCTATCGGATGGTTTCCGGAACCGCATGTTGCAGAGTTGGTATTGAACCAAATGGTTAAAGAAGCAGGCGTTACCGTGTACTATCAGCAAAGACTAAAAGAAAAAGGGGGCGTGAAAATAAAGGGCGGAAAAATTACCAGTATTGTGATGGAAAATGGTGAGGAATTTGCCGGAAAGGTATTTATAGATGCCACTTACGAGGGCGATTTAATGGCTTTTGCAGGTGTATCGTATATGGTGGGCCGCGAAGCTGCAGCGGTGTATAACGAATATTCGGCTGGGGTTAGGGATGCTTTTGGATCTCAAAGCGCCTATGACGATGAAGGTAAGCTATTGCCGGGCGTACAAACGCAGGCACCCGGTCCGGTTGGTTCGGGCGACAAAAAAACACAAGCTTATAATTTCCGGCTGTCATTAACCAACGACCCGGGTAATTTGGTACCGTTTTCAAAACCCAAGCATTATGATGTAAGGAAATATACCGAACTTTTGCGAACCACCTTAACGGCCATCAGTAAAGAAGGGGCCGTACAGGCAGCAGAACATGTGTTTCCGGGAATGGGCAAAGTTCCGCGTAATAAAGTGGATTTGAATACAGCCGACTATGTTGGCGCCAGTTGGGATTATCCAGACGGATCATACGAGCGCCGGAAGGAAATTTGGGAAGACCATGTTGACTATGTTGCGGGGTACATGTATTTTCTTGCTAACGATACCAGGTTACCGCAGGCCTATCGTGATGCGATTAACCACTGGGGGCTTTCCAAAGATGAATTTGTGGATAATCATAACTGGCCTTATGAACTTTATGTAAGAGAGGCGAGGCGGATGGTTGGAGCACACGTTATTACACAACAGGATGTGGTATCAGACCTGCAAAAACCAGATGCTATTGGTTTAGGCTCGTATGGCTTGGATGTGCACCCTGTGCAAGCCTGGGTAAATGAAAAAGGCTTACTAAAGTATGAAGGGAGGCCACAGCGGACTGAACAAGAGCGGATGAAACATATTCCTTACCAAATTCCTTACCGGGCCATAACGCCCAAAAAAAACGAATTGAAGAACCTGCTGGTCCCGGTATGCCTGTCGGCCAGCCATGTGGCCTATTCCACACTCCGGATGGAACCCCAGTTCATGATTCTTGGTCAGGCTGCGGGCACTGCCGCTTACCTTGCTGTAAAAAAACAGAAAGCAGTACAGGATATTGACAGCAAGGAATTGACAACGATATTGCTTGCCCGCGGTGCATATCTTGAATCTAAGCTTAAAACCCTGAAGGATTTAAAACCAGGTATGGGTATTGATTAATAAAAGTAGAATTGACTTTTATGGGGTAAGCGTACTTATTCCATAAAAGTCAATTTTCATCTGTTATCACCACGGTCATCATTCACATGCATCATATTTCAGCCACCAATGATTAAAAGAAGCTATTCCGGCATATCGCTTATGCTATTCGTTCCCATTATTTTAGCCATCCCCTGTTTCGCAAAAGCACAAAGCCCCCAACCTTTTTGGCCGGAGCAAAAAGCCCCCGCCAGCATAGTCACCTGTAAGATCGACAATTTCGGCAACCTCGCCGAAATGAACCTGGCACAGTCGGTAGCGGGTTTGGCGGCGCAAAGTATCAACAGCGATAAAAATACAGAGGGCGTTTGGGTAGAAAGCCGAAATATTGCCTACCGGTCCTATTACGTGTCGTTGGTTAAGCGGCTGCAACTAAAAGAAAACGGAAGTTTTGGCCTCTGGCAATTAGTGGACCGGTTTAAAGCAAAAGGCGTCGTCCGTGGCTATGTACTTTATGATGCCCGACGCGGGGATAATTCGGTCAACCTGGCAACAGTGTATTGTGGTATAAAAAAAGGCCTGCTAATAGACAAAACACAGGAAACGGAGGCCATTCGTCATAGATTAACAAAACTCCAGGACGTTTCAAAAGATACGTTAAGCCGCCAATCATTTGATCTTCTGACATCCCAGCTATCCCCCTATTTGTTGGTGGTTGCCGATCCTAAATTTTCAAACAACCGGGATTATGCCATTGCCCATCGCTGCATGGTTTATTATGGTGTGGACAGCCTTTTTTTAAATATCCTTAATTGGGTTAAGCCGCTTTCCCCGGTAATCGGCTGGAATAAAGGCGACGAGTTTAAACAAATTGAGCCCTGTACCAGCAGAGGACTGATCAATGTTCCGGCAGACTGGTGTATGAACTTGGCATTACTCGGCATTACGCCCCGGGAGGCTCCTGCTAAAGTGAACTCATTGGATCCAAAATCAATAGATTGGAATAAAAGCGGGAATTTCAACTCTTTTGTGATGAGCGATGGCGATAACATGCAATGGGTATTCGGCAGCTTTTTGGATAGCCGGGATTACTGGAAAAATCAATTTAATTCGGAAATACCTATGTCATTTACTTCATGCGTCTTCAATCTTAGTGAAGCCGGAAGGGATGTTTACAATCAGTTGGTCCAATCACAAAGGAAAGGGGTGAGTATGGTAGAGTACGGCGGCGGATATTATTATCCCGATCTGTTTGGCCGTATGACAGGCGCTCCTGAAAAGTTATTAAGAGAACATGCCAGAAGGATCAATAAAGAATTAAAACGGACCGGCACCAAAGTTTTCGGCTTTATCTGCCGCAACATATCCTCGCCAGCGGCTATTAAGGCCTATCAAATATTTGCAGAAGAATTGGATGATATCACAGGGATGATTGCCGTTCAGTACGCGCCTTATAATGGCGGCAATGGCGTTGTTTATTGGCCTAAAAATAAACGAGGGGTTGAAATCCCTGTTATTGCTGCAAAATATCAATTATGGGCTAATCAAAAGATTGCCAATAGCGGTAATCCTCAGAAATTATCAGGGCAAATAAACAAGGACAACGAAAAACCGGGTGACCAGCTAACCTGGACTATTGTACATGCATGGTCGGAATATACAAGTGATAGTGTGGATGTTCCCGATCAGCTGCGAAAAACGGCGAAAGGGTTCAGGGGTGTAACCCCGGTAAAATGGACCAAACAACTGTTGGATAAAGCCACCAGTGTAGTGTCCATAGAAGAACTTTTATGGCGGCTGAGAATGCAGCATAACCGCGAGGAAACCCAGACTATTATAGATCGTCATTAACTTGAATCAGCTTGCTGATGATATCGCTCATCTAATTTTATTTAGAGTACCGATGGCTGTTAAAAACAAAGGGGTAATAAGTGTCCCATTAATCGAATTACAAAAACACAACTGTTCAGCCATCTTTTAGCTAAGTTTTCATTTAAAATATTCTCCAAGGTAAATAACTATAAATCAATAGCAATTGCCAATACCTTATTAAATGCGGTATTGAACCTCACCGGGGCAATATCCCACGTTAGCCAAACAGGGGCCCAATAACAAATCAGGAGTTCGCAACTGGCATTCCTTGACGGTGTGGGTCACTTGCCACACATCGAAGATTTTGACCGTTTTATATAGCCGCTGGAGAAGTTCCTGATTAATTAAAAGAAGACGCCGGTCACACTGGCACAGGCGGCAAGTAGTTGTTCCTGCGCTAAAACATCATCCGTTGAATGATGGTAACGTGCCTGTTTTTGATGGTGAAAGTATTGCCCGCTGACCAGCGTAGCCTGCTCATCGCTGACCGCGAGCCAAACCTGCGTTTGGTAACCTTGTTCTAGATCATCAGGCGCACCCGCACCGCCCATTTTGGTGGGTACCCAGCCGGGATCGACCGCATTGGCGTATACTTCCGGCCACTTACGCGCCAGGGCTTTAGCCAGCATTAATACGTAAAGTTTAGTATCGGAGTAGGACGGCTTTTCTGTCCATTGCGGATGGCCCGACAAATGCATGCCCGAACTCAGGTAAATTAACCGCTTTGGCCGGTGCATCAAACCGGTCAGGATGTAAGGCGCTAAGGTATTTACATGCAGCAATTGCGGGGCGCTGGTTTGGTAAACACCTGCATTATGGATCACGGCATCAAAAGCACCAAAAGCATTCACTTTTTCCGCTAATGCTTTTGTTTCATCGATATACGACAGGTCAGCGGTCAATATATCCCTTGTGCCGGGCACCGCTTTTAAGGCTTGCGCACCGCGCACGGCATTACGGGCATGCAGCACAACTTCATGCCCTTGTTTAACTAATTCCTTTGCCGCCAATTGGCCTAAGCCATCCGCAGAACCGGTGATAAATATTTTTGCCATTTTATATGGTTCTAAATTACCTTTGTTGACATGACCCAACGCATGCCTTTTGATTTTTTACTGGATTACCTGCCCGCGAATGTGGTGATCAAACCGGCCATCGGTATGTATTATATCTATTTTGACGGCAAAATTGTTTTAATATTCCGTAAGGTCGGCAAAAACCCACAGCACAACGGCATCTGGATCGCCACCCGGCGGGAAGACCATACCAGTTTAAAAACCGACATACCTGCCGTTACGGATTTCGTGTTCGGGGAAGATGAAGCTTTTGAACCGAACTGGCTACAACTCCAAGACGGCCACGATGATTTTGAAGAAGCCGCCATTGCCCTTTGCGAATTAATCTTCCAGCATGACAAAAGGATCGGCAAAACCACCCCGAAAGCAATACAGCTTACTCAACAATCATAATCACTTCTTGACATCCGGATAACACTATTTTTTGCATTCATGCTTATCTTTGTACATTAAGATTTATAGCACCTTTCTCCCGCAAGCACCAGTAAATCACTGCTATCTCTCTGAGCATCATTTCTGCTCACCGCGCATACTAAGGCACCAAATCTTTAGCATACACTTTTAACTATACATAAATGAGGCAACTTAAAATTAGTGAGTCGATCACCAATCGTGAGAGCGCATCGTTGAATCAGTATTTGTCAGATATTGCCAAGATTCCGATGGTTACTCCGCAGGAAGAAGTGATCTTAACGCAAAAAATTCGTGAAGGCGACCAGGCCGCATTAGAGCGATTAACGACTGCGAACTTAAGGTTCGTAGTTTCTGTAGCGAAACAATACCAAAGCTCCGGTATGACGCTGGGCGATTTGATCAACGAAGGCAATGTCGGGCTGGTTAAAGCAGCGAAACGCTTTGACGAAACCAAGGGTTTCAAATTTATATCTTATGCGGTTTGGTGGATCAGGCAATCCATCCTGTCGGCGATTAATGAGCAAGGCCGGATGATCCGGCTGCCCCTGAACAAAGTCGGGGATCTATCCAAAATAGCCAAGGCTGCATCAGCTTTGGAACAGCAATATGAACGGCAGCCGACGCCTGAGGAGTTAGCAGAAAGCCTGGAAACCACGGCTGAAAAGGTGAGTGATGTGCTGGGCCATTCCGGCCGGCATATTTCCTATGATTCACCGTTTTCCGCTGAAGAGGATAATACCTTACTGGATGTGCTGCAAAGTTCAGAGCCGGGAACAGACAAGGGACTGATAGCAGAATCTTTATCGATCGAGGTGGCGCAAAGCCTCCGGGTCCTGGGCGAAAAAGAAAGAGATGTATTAACCCTGTTTTTTGGCCTGGGTGACGGGCAGGCGCATAGTTTGGAAGAGATCGGGGATAAATATGAACTCACCCGTGAACGGGTCAGGCAGATTAAAGATAAAGCGCTGGCCCGGCTACGTGCCAATTCCCGCAGTTGGGTATTAAAAGGGTATTTAGACTAAACTATAAAACAACCCGGAAGGTCAGGTTAATCCTGGCTTTCATGGGTTTAGTTGACTTGGCGATGCGGTGTTCCCAATGTTCCTGCAAACCTGCTTTCATTAATAAAAATGAACCATGCTCCAATCGTACAGAATAGTGTTCGCTGTGATCGGCTTTATTGCGGATATCAAAGCTGCGCACCTGACCGAAGCTCACCGAAGCGATAATGGGGTTTTTACCTAAGACGCTTTCCCGGTCACTATGCCAGGCTACAGAATCATTGCCGTCACGATAATAATTCAGCAGCACGCTATTGAATTGAATACCCGCTACCGGTTCCACCAGTGATTTTAGATATAACAATTCCGGCGTCCAGGGATTAGGGTTCGAGATCTTTCCCGACACCGAATAATCCGTGCCGATATCCCCATGCCAGGAAGTGAGGCGCGGTGTTAAATACTGTTTGTCCCACATCTTTTGGGTACTTTGCTTCCAGGGCGTAGTCGTCATGAATTTTTGCAACAACTCGTCACTAAGTTGTCTATCAATAAATCCTGGGTGATATTCCAGTAACGCTGCAGGTAATCCCTTGCTTTGTCCTGCTTCCGCGAAAAAACTCAACTGCTCCATAGCACCTCCATATTATACCGAATAAACTTGCCTAATTGTTCCTGCTCGGCAACGGTTAAATCATTCCCGTCATAGATCCAAAAACCCTGGTCATCAAACAAAATGCGCCCCAAAAAGTCCGCTTCAAAAGCGGTGTATAAATGATATACCAGCGCGGCATCCCGGCAATCCACATCGGGAATAACGCGGATGACTTCATCAGGGCCGTTTTTTCTTTTTAACCAGGCATTCATCAAACAAATATAAAAATAATCTACAAAATACTAAAAATATTAGCATAACTTTACCCTCCCCAATTTGATGTCATGGCTGAAGCGAAAAGAGAACTGATCGAGCAACTGCAAAAGAATATTTTGCAATGGGAAGGCTATAGACCTCCGGCTGCAGGAACGCGGGGGACTTTGGGGTTAGGGCCGGTCGAAGCCGCTTTTCCCAATGGCGTTTTTCCTACAGCGGCGGTGCATGAACTGGTTTGCGGTTCTGCGGAACAGGCAGCAGCCGGTGGTGGTTTTGTGACGGGGATTCTTTCGACCTTATTGAAGCAAGGCGGTGTAGGCGTTTGGATCGGGCGGGCGCGGCGGTTATTCGCACCGGCGCTGACCATTTTTGGGGTGCTGCCGCATAAAGTAATTTTTATTAGTTTGAATAAAGATAAAGACGCCTTATGGGTCATGGAAGAAGCGTTGAAATGCACAGGGTTAACAGCGGTGGTTTGCGAGGTGGGCGAACTGGATTTTAAGCAATCGCGGCGGTTGCAACTCGCGGTGGAACAAAGCCGGGTGACGGGTTTTGTTTTGCGGAACGCTATCAAACTGGGTTCCACCGCTTGCGCGGCCCGTTGGCAAATCAAATCATTACCAAGTGCTGACCTGAACGGCCTTCCTGGTTTGGGTTTCCTGCGCTGGCAGGTGGAATTATTGAAGGTGCGTAACGGGCAAACGGGTAGCTGGATATTGGAGTGGCAGGATAACCGATTTGTGCCGGTGGAAGAAATACTGACGATTGAAGAAAGGCAGGTAGGTTGAGCAATGCAAAAGAGATTTATGGCGATCTGGTTCCGGCATTTGCTGACGGACGGCTTGGCACTCCGCCGGCCCGGCCTTAAAGAACTACCTTTTGTACTGGTGATGCCGGTGAAAAACCGCATTGTGATTACCGCTTCCAGTCCTTTAGCAGAACAACAAGGCGCTTTTACGGGTATGGCGGTGGCCGATGCACGGGCGGCGGTGCCGAAACTGGTGGCGATTGATGATACGCCGGGCAAAGCTGCAAAACTCTTGCGACTATTGGGTTTATGGTGTATCCGGTATACGCCTATTGTCACGATTGACCTGCCCGATGGCTTATTATTGGATATTTCCGGCTGCGCCCATTTATGGAACGATGAGCGCGGTTACCTTAAAGAAATCGTACTGAAGTTGCGTAATGCCGGTTTTGACACCAGGGCGGCTATTGCCGATACGCCCGGCGCGGCCTGGGCCGTGGCAAGGTTCGCCAAAGTTTCCCCTATTGTTGCCCCCGGAAAACAGTCACAAGCCATCGCCGGTTTACCGCCAGCGGCGTTACGCTTAGAGCCTGAGGTTTTAGAACGCTTGCAAAAATTGGGTTTTCGAACCATCGGGCCATTATTGTCGATGCCCGCTCCTACTTTACGGCGGCGATTTGGTACTACTTTATTAACGCGACTTGACCAGGCGCTTGGCAAACTCCATGAAACTTTGGTACCGATTGTACCGCCGGTACCTTATACAGAACGCCTGCCTTGCCTGGAGCCGGTACGCACAAAAGTGGCTATTGAGATCGCCATAGAAAAATTATTAGCAGCGCTTTGTTTACGCTTACAGGCCGAAGGTAAAGGTTTACGCAAAGCAGTACTGAAATGTATTCGTATTGACGGCCGCACGGTGCAGGCCGGCATTACCACTAACCGGGGTTCGCATAGCGTTTCGCACCTATTCAAATTATTTGGTTTACAGATCGCCAAGATCGAACCCGCTTTAGGTATTGAACTATTTGTACTGGAAGCCGCCAAAGTCGAGGACATGGAAACCGTCCAGGAACAGATCTGGGCGGTGGACCGGGGTTTGGCTGATACGGCATTAGCTGAATTATTGGATCGCGTAGCAGGTAAAATCGGTGCCGAAGCCATCCAGCGTTATCTGCCTGCCGAATACTATTGGCCGGAGCGTTCGGTAAAAGTAGCTATTTCATTAACTGAAGAACCACAAAGTGCGTGGCCCGAACAAATGCGGCCAATACGCTTGCTGCATAACCCCGAAGCTATTGAAGTCATGGCGCTGGTTCCCGACAACCCACCCAAAACATTTATTTATAAAGGCAAACGGCATCACATTAGTAAAGCTGACGGCCCGGAGCGGATCGGACGGGAATGGTGGCGGGACGGCGGTGAGCACCGGGATTATTTTGTAGTGGAAGATAGCGAGGGCCAACGCTATTGGGTTTTCCGCTCGGGGCATTATGACGGCGGTGATGCCAGGTGGTATTTACATGGTTATTTCGCATGAATTATTCAGAATTACAAGTCACTTCTAATTTTAGCTTCCTGCGCGGCGGCTCGCACCCGCATGAACTGGTGGAACACGCGGCGGCATTAGGCTATTCGGCTATCGCGGTAACTGACCGCAATTCTTTGGCGGGTATCGTTCGTGCTCATATAGCGGCGAGAACTGCCGACATCCGTTTTATCCCCGCTTGCCGGCTGGACCTGGTGGATGGCGCAAGTTTATTGGCTTATCCAACCGATATCGCGGCTTATGGGCTGCTGTCAGCACTCTTAACTAAAGGAAATTTACGGACTGAAAAAGGTAAATGCGAACTCTATAAGGCTGACGTCTATGGACATAGCGAAGGGATGTTGTTGGTGGCTGTGCCACCGGACAAACTCAATAGTCGTTTTGAATTTGACACTCAGTTCTTAAATGACCTGGCTGAATATCGGCAGCGTTTTGGCCGCTCCTTATATTTAGCGGCTTCTTTTAATTACCAGGGCCAGGATGCCAAACGTTTATTCCGGCTGGCGGAAACCGGTGTGCCCTTGGTAGCGACCGGGGATGTCCATTATCATTGCGCTTCGCGAAGAGAGTTGCAAGATATTTTAACCTGTATTCGTGAAAAATGTACCATCCATACTGCCGGGTTCAAACTGCACCCCAATGCCGAACGCTACCTGAAAGAGAAGCAGGAGATCGCCCGCTTATTCCGGCAGTATCCACAGGCGTTAGACAATGCGGAACATATCTCGGACGCTTGCCGTTTTTCGCTGGATGAACTCAAATACCTGACACCCGAAGAAGCGTTGGTGAATGGCTTGACCACGCAAGAGCGGCTATCCAACCTGACCTGGGTGGGTGCGAAAGAACGCTTTGGCGACCCGGTACCGGAAAAACACCGTCAGCAGATCGAATTTGAGCTGGCTTTTATTGAGAAACGTAGGCTGGCCTGGTATTTTCTACGGGTGTACCGCTATACGCAAAAAGCGGAAGATTTGGGCATTTTACACCAGGGGCGTGGTTCGGCGGCGAATTCCACCGTTTGTTTTTGTTTGGGTATTACGGCGGTGAATCCCGCCAAATCCAGGTTATTATTTTCCCGCTTTATGTCGGACGCACGCGATGAATGGCCCGATATCGATGTGGACTTTGAGCATGAACGCCGGGAAGAAATTATCCAGTTTATTTATAACGACTACGGGCGCGACCGGGCGGCTATCGTGGCTACGGTCACGCAGGAACGGCATAAGGGTGCAATCCGCGACGTGGGTAAAGCGATGGGATTGTCGGAAGACACGATCAAGCGGATCGGTGCTACGATCTGGGATTTTTGGGAGGAAGGTTTTGATGAAAAGCGGTTGCGCGACCAGGGACTGAACCCGAAAGACCCGCTGATCTTAAAAGTATTGCAACTGACTTGTGAACTGATGGGTTTCCCGCGGCAGCTGGGCCAGCATACCGGCGGCTTTGTCATCACCGAAGGCCAGCTATCAAACCTTTGCCCCGTGCTGAACGCCCGCATGGAGGAACGGACGCAGGTAGAATGGAACAAGGATGACCTGGAAGACCTGCAAATCTTAAAGGTCGATGTACTGGGATTAGGTATGCTGACCATGATCCGTAAGGCTTTTGACTTAGTGCTAAAACATTATGACCGCAAATTAACCTTAGCTAATGTACCACAGGATGACCCCAAAGTCTACGACATGATCTGTGCGGCCGATACGATTGGGGTCTTTCAAATTGAAAGCCGCGCGCAGATGTCGATGCTGCCACGCTTAAAACCCCGCGAGTTTTATGACCTGGTGATCGAAGTCGCCATCGTAAGGCCTGGGCCGATACAAGGTGATATGGTTCACCCCTACCTGCGCCGTCGGAATAAAGAAGAATTACCGGAATACCCAAAACCGGAACTGGAAGAAATACTGAGCCGTACGCTCGGCGTACCGCTTTTTCAAGAACAAGCGATGGAGATCGCCATTGTTGCGGGTGGCTTTACCCCTGCGGAAGCTGACCAACTGCGCCGGAGTATGGCCTCGTTTAAAGCGAACGGCAAACTGCATTTATATGAAAAAAAACTTGTGGAAGGTATGCTGGCCCGGGGTTATGAAGAAGACTTTTCACGGCGCATCTTTAAACAGCTACAAGGCTTCGAGGGCTATGGTTTCCCGGAGAGCCACGCCGCCTCCTTCGCGCTCCTGGTTTATATTTCCTCCTGGCTGAAATGCCATTACCCCGATGTCTTCTGCGCCGCTTTGCTCAACAGCCAGCCTATGGGTTTTTACCAGCCGGCGCAGATCGTCCGGGACGCGCGTGACCATAGCGTGCAGGTATTGCCGGTAGATGTAAATTATTCGGAATGGGATAATACGCTGGAAACTAAAAATTACCATTACTACGCGGTACGTCTCGGCTTCCGTCAGATCAAAGGCTTAAAAGAAGCGGATATGCAACTATTAGTCGCTATGCGCAATGAGGGGTACCACCATATCGACCAATTGCGGGCCGCAGGTGTACCCGAGGCGGCATTGGAAAGACTGGCCGACGCGGATGCTTTCCGTTCCTTAGGTACCGACCGCCGCCTGGCACTTTGGGAAGTATCGGCTTTGGCCGACCGGCCCATCGGCTTGTTCGACGGGCAGGTTTCAGAAACTGTTTTAGAATCAAGCGTAGACTTACCGCCCATGACCCGCGGCGAACATGTGGTACAGGATTATATATCGACGGGGCTTTCGCTGAAAGATCACCCCATCGCCTTGGTCCGCCCGCAACTCACTCGGTTGCGTAATGTCCGTGTCGGCGAACTGACCCGCTATAAAGACGGGGACTTTGTCCGGCTTGCTGGCCTGATCACCGTGCGCCAGCGTCCCGGCACCGCCAAAGGCGTACTCTTTATGACCCTGGAAGATGAAACCGGCTCAGCTAACCTGGTGGTCTGGCAACAACTCTTTGATAAATACCGAAAAGAGATCGTCCAATCCCGTTTGTTGATGGTGACCGGGAAATTACAGGTCGCCAATGGGGTCACGCACCTGGTCGTCCGTCAATGTTTTAACCTGACCGCGTTATTGCGCAGCCTGACCGAAACTGACCTGCCGCAAACCCTGGCGCGGGGCGATGAAACCACCAAGCCGGTTAATTATGACGGGCGCTCGCAGGCACCAGTGGTACCCACCGAGGGAGCTTTCCACAAAGGGCGGAATTTTCACTAAAGCCGGGCTTCCCTAGCTTCATAATAAGTGATTTTCTCCGCCAAGCGCCATCATCAGGGTCGAACTCGATATCTGTGCCATCAATGAATTCTAAAAGCGGATGACCTCAGTGTACAGGAGCAATTTCTGGCTTTGTGTAAAAAACTCACCGATGTTAGATTTCCGGATCATTAACACATCATTAACTTTTCAACAAGGCACAACAATTCACGCCTGGTTTTCTTATCTTGTCATTCACCTTTAAGACTACGCTATGAAAACAGGAAACAGTTTGACCTTTTTAGGTCGTCTCTTAGACAAAGTATGCGCTGCTGATCTGCTGCACCGGGAACACCGATTGGCTTTAGGTGCCCGTATTGAACATTTGCTTGCTGAAACAGGTTTGAACCGTTTACAGTTCGGCAACCATATCCGCGCGGAACTGAATGAATTGAGGGGCTGGTTATCCGGGACACGCGACCTGAGCCTAGAGGCCATGACCGAGATCTGCGCTTTGCTGCATATCAGCATTGGTGAGCTGGTAACCGAGCAGGCTTAAACTTTCATGGCTTTGCCGGACAGTAATAATTCTTGTGTAATGGCCCGGGTATAGATTTTGATCTCTTCCTGGAAGTCATTAACCGAAGCGCCGGTACGGATCTCTTCTAATCGCTTTTCCCAGTTGCCAGTGAGTTCCGCTTGCGCGATGCGCTGGTTTTTGACGATGTCGTAAACCGACAGGCCGGTTTCCGTCGGTACCAGGTTCTTTTTTTCACGGATGATATATTTCCTGGTCAACAGGGTTTCTATAATGGCGGCGCGGGTAGCTGGTGTACCAAGTCCGCTTTCCTTCATGGCCTCCCGCAATTCTTCGTCTTCAATTTCTTTCCCTGCGGTTTCCAGCGCTTTTAACAAGCTGGCTTCATTATAGAGTGGCTTGGGCTTGGTTTGCTTTTCCAAAATGGCTTTGTTCAGGATCGGCAGGTCTTCACCCTGTACCACTTTGGGTAAGGTCGCATTTTCTTCGTCCTGCTTTTCCTCATCCTTGTCGTTAAAAACGGCCCGCCAGCCCGGTGTTTGGATCACCGTACCGCTGGCTATAAATTTAGAGCCAGACAGCACGGTAATTTTCGTGATCTCTTTGATACAATCCTGGTGAAAGGCTTCGAGCATCCGCCCGGCGACCATATCATAAATAGCCTGCTGGTCAGATGTGAGTTGGTAGGGCGCAACACCCGTTGTTAATACTGCATGGTGATCCGTTACTTTCTTCGCGTTCACACTGCGTTTGCTCAGTTTGGCACCAGTCAATAAGGTCGCTTGTTTGCTAAAAATGGGATGATCACTCAATTTGCTGATCAGGTTAGGCACTTCGGCGAATACATCATCGCCGATATAACGGCTGCCCGTCCGCGGGTAGGTCACCAATTTGCTTTCATATAAGTTCTGTAACAGGCCCAGCGTTTGGTCGGCGGTAAAGCCTTTGCGTTTATTGGCCTCCTGCTGCAAACTGCTCAGGTCATGCAATAAAGGTGGCGGCTCTTTTCGTGGCTTAGCTTCTACATTTAAAATGTTGCCGTTAGCCTCCACAGCGTCCAGTATCGCCTGCGCTTCTTCTTTGGTTTTGTAACTCTTTTCGGAAATGGCCCGAAAGGCTTGCCCGTCCTTGTCGGGCTGAATAGCCACCTGATAATACAGCTGCGGCACAAAGTTCTTGTTTTCGAGGTAACGTGCGCAGATCATAGCCAGCGTCGGGGTTTGTACCCGCCCCAGCGACAGCACGCCTTTATTACCCGAGGCCAAACTCAAGGCCTGTGTCGCATTCATCCCCACCAGCCAGTCCGACTGTGATCGGCAATGCGCCGAATTAAATAAAGTATCGTAATCCGACCCTGGTTTCAGGTTACGGAAACCGTCCTTAATGGCTTCATCTGTTTGCGAAGAAATCCATAGCCGTTTAAAAGGTTTTTTACATTTGAGGTAATAATAGATATAGCGAAAAATGAGTTCGCCTTCGCGCCCGGCATCCGTCGCTACAATGATTTCTGTAGCCTCGTCAAATAGTTTTTTAATAATATCCAGCTGTTTTTTCACACCCGGGTCATCGACCATCCCGTCTTTAGTTTTCACTTTACGGATCGCTAATTTGAATTTGGACGGTAACATGGGCAGGTTCTGCACACTCCAGCCGTAATAGCCATACTCCTGTGGGGCGGCTAATTGCAACAGGTGCCCGAAAGCCCAGGTGAAGGTATAACCTTTACCTTCGAGATAGCCATCGTGTTTCGTTGTGGCGCCAAACACTTTGGCGATCTCCCGGCCTACTGATGGCTTTTCAGCAATAATAACTTTCATAAATGGTGAGGCTAAAGTAGCAAACACAAATAGGGGCTGCAATGATTGTGGATAAACAGCTACATAGTTAAACTTTTAACCGGCGCATTGGGCTCATCCTTTTTGGCCTGCAGCGGCTGTTCCTTTTTGCGCTGTCGCTCCAACAGCGGTGCCAGTTCTGCTTCGACCAGTTTGGCAACCTCCCGTTTGATCCGCTCGTAAGTTTCCATCACATCCTCCTCGGTCACGGAACGGACCTCGGGTATTGGCCGGTAATGATCGATATCCCGCTGGATAGCTTCATGGTCATTCTGGATCTCTGCGTGAAACAATTTCAACTCGATCTTTTGATCCGGGTCATCTGCCACCATACCCACAAATTCACCAGAAGACAGGGCAGCGATCCGCGAAGCCGGTATCGCATAATCCAACTGCAGCGACTTACTGACCGAAGTATCCGAGCTGTTGATCGATAAACTGGTGCGGTCCTGCATGATCTTGCCAAAGCGCTCGGACAATTGTTTCGCCGTATCTCCGCTGACCTGCCCGCTGATAATATTACCGACAATATTCGGGATCACGTCCGCCTGCTCCTTGCCGTAATCCTTCCGCAGCTGTGTAAAGTCCTGCACCGCCAGCGTCGTGCAAACCTTATTGCTCCGGGCAGTGGCGATCAGGCTGTCCATATTATTAATATAGATCGTCGGGAACTCGTCGAAGATCAAACTGCTTTTGAGCATACCTTTCCGGTTCACCAGTTTGATCATGCGGGAAACATAAAGGGAAAGCACCGCCCCGTAAACCTGCTGCTTTTGCGGGTTATTGCCCACGCAGACGATCTTGGGATCGTCCGGATTATTGATATCCAGGGTGAAATCATTACCGCTCAGCACATAATATAGTTTGGGTGAGGACAAACGCGCCAGGCTGATCTTGGCGCTGGCGATCTGCCCCTCCAGCTGGTTCATCGCCTTATTCTTATAGGCCGAAACAAAGGGATCGACCAGCACCGCGATTTCCTTCTCCTCCATCAGGATCGGGAACAAGCGGTCATAGTCCGTCTGGATCAGCTCAATCACATGCGGCAACGTACAATAACGGCCGTCTCGGTATTTGCGCAGGTACCAGATCATGGCGGTCAGGAAATTGATTGGCGACTCCACGAAAAAATCTCCCTGCTTTTTTATCCACTCCCGGTTCAGACCCAGTAAGATTGTGCGGGAAGATTCCGAAGCATCTGTAATATCTTCCATGCTCTGCGGGTCGAGCGGGTTACACTGGTGCTGCGGCTTATCCAGGTTGATCACCCAAAAGCCGGGCTTCCTGGCGTAATTGCCGCTGTATTTCAACAGGGCGTTATAGGCGATCAAAGCCAGGTCAGGATATTTAAAATCATAAATAAACTGCGCGAAACCTTTGCGGATATGCTGCTCGATGATATGCCGGATCACGAAATAGCTTTTACCCGCGCCCGGCGTACCCGCCAGCAAGATGCCGCGAAAAGGATTGATAAAATTGATCCAGCTAGCCCGTTTCTTATCTTTTAACTGATACAGCGCCGGCAGGTTGATGGAATACTCATTTTCCAACTTGCGCTCTTCCTGCGGGAAAGTTTCGTTCTCCCGGTTGAAAATATCCTTGTTTAGCGCGGCTTTCAACAAACGGGACAAACGGCCGCCGCCGGTCAATACCAGCAGGTAACCGGTACTGCACAGGCTCATATAGCAGACAGCGATCCAAACGCCTGGCAGTACTAAAAAAAAACAAAGGATACTGCCAAAATACAACAGCAGCCCGCTACCGATCAGGATCGCGATCGAATCCTTCCGGATCTTTTCATCCTTCTTACCTTTGGCGCCGACCAGCGACACCACCAACATCAACAGCGCCGCCAATTTGGGCTTCCACATATCCCGGAACAAACCCGTTCTTGCGATATTGCGTACCAGGTGATCGGTGACCGCCGCTGTCCAGCCCCTGTCATGAAAAGCCCGGTAACAACAGCTATAAAAATGTATCGCCAATATGGCCACACTGATCAGCCGTGTAAAATCGATGATCTTCCTTAAGCCCTGTATATCCTCACCCGTCTGCATCGTGTTTGATTTAAATGCCCAATCCCTCGTCTTTCTTTTTCCGTTTTTTCCGGAATGGCGAACCACCTGCGGCCATCTCTTCCCGTGTTGGCATCAGCAGGGCCGCTAACAGACTGTCAGCGAAAGAATCTGGCTCCCCCTGCTGTCCTAATTCACCGGTAAAATCGTTAGTACGCTGTACCGATTTCTCAGTCGACGCTGCTTTCGTCACCGCTAGCTTCTCCCTGGCTGTCCCATTTTTTATCGCATTGGCGTACAGAAAACTTTCCTTCAACCCACGCTCAAATTCGAACAACCGGTCGAATACCAGCTCGCCCGAGGCTTTAAAGGCCACCCGGTCGAATTGTCCGACCTTTTGGGAATGCGCTTCATTCCGCCCACGGGATTTGTTCTGCGGGCTGAGTTTGATTCGATTCGTCGCATCTTTACGGGAAACAATGACTTGTACATGCCACTGGTCGCCCTCCTTGCACTGTCCTTTTTGTTTCAGGCCCTGTCGGACTTCGTTGTCTCTATAAGAATAATAGCGGTGCTGCTCCAGCTTGCCGAACCAGACCAGGTCCCGGCTGCTGTCAATACCCGGCCGTTTAAAATTCCGGGCATATTCATCCATCACCTTTTCGGCGTAGTTCTTCAGCTGATTCTGCATACCTGATTCCCCATAGCGCTCCTTCAGGTGCTTTAATTCTTTTTGGCTCGGGCTGATATTCACCAGGAAAAATTTAGCGTCCTTCTTGGAAAGTTTGGCCACGTTGCCATCCAGTTTGAGGCGGGCTTCAAAGGGCTGCACTTCCGGGCGGTCGTCGGTAAACCATAGCTCCGGGCCGTTGGTCCGGTCATGTCCTGCTCGCAGCCGGTTCTCCTTTTCTAGGTAATGCACGAGGTTGCCGCTGCTGCCTTTATTATCGCCGTTGTCGCTGTCCGTAATATTGATATACATATGTTGATCTTAAAGTGAATTGATCCTTTCCCGCGCCTTTTTCAGCAGGTCTTCCCTATCCTTTGCCGAGGCCATCAATCCCAGCTGCTCCCGCCCCTTATGATAATCCTCCAGGATCAGCAGCGCCCGGCTCTTTAACTGCTCCTTGGACTGTAGCTGCTGTCCGATAAGCTTCAGGAATGGTTCGATCTGCTTTAATTTGCCGAGCATTTCGGTTTGCTGTAAACCGCTTTGCCGGTTATGCTCCAGGATCTGCGCATTAAAGCAGTCGAGTATTTTTTGCTGGGAGCCGATCATGCGGTCCACATCCAGTTTCATCGGGATCAATAAGGTCTGCTCCTGGGTTTTGATAAAGCCGGTCAGGTTATGGGTACCTTTAATAATGGCATTTTTTAAAAGTTCGTCATTCACATCCGTCGGATCTTTCTTCGTCCGGTAGAAATAATCCACCATCAATTTAAAGAATAGCACTTTACTGCGGCCATATTTGTCCGCTAGTTTGGTCAGCTTAGCATCCGTCTCTACGGTGAAGCGAATGGTCTTAATATTCAGGTCTTCCATGTCAGAGTAGATTTGTGCGTATACTTTTTACCGTGCCGGCTGCCCGGCATTCCCCCTCCCGTATACCCGGAGTATACGGACACCCCTGTTTGCCGGGCAAACAGGGCCAGAGTAGGGCGCCCAGCCCAACTCCCGCTTGCTCCATTTTTTCCAAAAAAAAATGGACGCGCTTAACAAGGACCTAAGCGACCGGTGCCGCCCGTCTGAGTACGGGAATTTGCTTGCTGTTTCGTTCCACGACGACGGCCAGGACCGTACCAAAGGGCAGCTGCGCGATGAGCGTCTCTTCCAGCCGGAATTGCTGCCGGCTATCACGGTAAACCTGCAGGGTGATCCGCTGCCCGGTCTGCTTCACCCGGAGATAGCAGTCGATGGCCGGCACGGTCTTCGACCAGATCATAAAATCAAGGATCGCATGGTAAGCGCCGATATTGATCTGGTCTTTATCATAGGAATAGCTTTTGGGATGATGGCCGGCCGCGATCGCGGCATGGTAGGTCAGCACATTATTCTTCGGTGCTGTGGTCGGATAGTTCGTCATGGCATATAAATTATAAAGCCAAAAGTCGCGGCCTTTTTGCGCCGCCTTCCCAAAGCCGGAACTGGCGGCGTAAGATTTTATTTCACAGGCCGAGCGGCTCTTTAACTGCTTATAAGCACCAGCTATAGCTAAAAATCAATCTCTTTCCGCATGAAATGACCATCGGATTAATCTTGCGACACCACTACCGGAATTAGCCATATTGGGCAACAGATTTCAAATCTTTGCGGTTTAAATCAGCAATTATGGAAACTGTAGTTCCCGAACTGTCACCTTATGACGTGGTTAAGATCTATGAGAAGCATGGTCAAAAAATATCGGTCGATGAAGCAAGGTCTATCTTGAATTTTATGGATAATATGATTAAATTAGTGGAAAGACAGTTCAAACAAGATGAAAACGGCAGATTTATATATCAGGGTAAGCACTGACGAGCAGGCAGATAAAGGGTATTCCCAGCGGGACCAGGAAGAGCGTTTAAAGCGGTATTGCGGGTATAATTCCATACAAATCAGACATGTGATATTTGAAGACCATTCCGCCAAAACGTTCCAGCGGCCGGCCTGGCAGAGTTTATTGACGCTGCTAAAGAAATCCTCCAACAAGTCCGACCTGATCTTATTTACCAAATGGGACCGCTTCAGCCGGAACGCTGGGGATGCCTATCAAATGATCAGCATCTTAAAGCATTTAAACGTTGAACCGCAGGCGATCGAACAGCCGCTGGATTTGGCCATCCCGGAAAACAAGATCATGCTGGCCGTTTACCTCGCTTCACCGGAGGTGGAGAACGACCGACGTGCCCTGAACACCTTCCATGGCATGCGCCGCGCGAAAAAGGAAGGCCGGTTGATGGGTAACGCGCCGGTCGGCTATCTGAACAAAACCACAGAGGACGGCCGTAAATATGTTGCACTTGACCCCGTTATGGCGCCGCTCGTAAAGGCGGCTTTTGAGGAAATCGCCCTGGGCCGGTATGCTGTTTCAGAAGTTTGGAAAAGATATGCAGCTAAAGGATTGAAATGTGCAATGAATACTTTTTGGAAGATCGTCCATAACCCCGCTTATTGCGGCAAAGTATTTATCCCAGCCTATAAAGATGAAGAAGCATACCTGGTGGAAGGTAAACACGAACCAATCGTTTCGGTAACCACCTTCTACAAAATACAGGACATCATCAACGGGAAAAAATCAGGCAGCCGTACTACTTTGGTCGTTGATGAAAATATACCATTACGGGGATTTTTGCTTTGCCCCCGGTGTGGGTACTTTTTGACCGCCAGTGCATCCCGCAGCAAAACCGGGCAATACTATTCTTATTACCATTGCAATTCCAAATGTGGCTTCCGCCATCGGGCGGATAAGACCAATGAATTGTTTATACAGAAGCTGGCAGATTATACCGCTAATCCGGCGGCAGCAGAAGTATTCCGAAAAAAGATCACCAAGGTATTTTCCGGCCCGTCCGGTTCTAATAAAGCAGAGATCAAGGCACTGACCGATCAGGTCGCCGAAGCCAGTGAAAAGATCAAAAAGGCCAGGGAATCCTACTTAAGCGGTGCGTTTGACGAGGTAGATTTTAAGTTGGTAAAAACAGAAAACGAGAAAAAAGCGTACCAACTCGAAGACAGAATTTTCGAACTCCTCCGGAACAAGGAACAGGTGGATTATAATAAACTGATAGACAATATTTTAAAACTATTTTACCGACTGAAAGACTACTATGAATTTGTCGATATGGAGGGCAAAAGAGACCTGGTGAGTTCGATGTTCCCCGAAAAAATCACTTTTGATGGGACGGAACATCGAACCCCGAAACTGAACGAGGTTGTCGCTCATATCTATCAGATTAACAGGAATTTACGGCATAAAAAAACGAGGCCAAACGAGAAAAATTCTCGTCAACCTCGTCAAGTGACCTGGGAGAGGATCGAACTCTCGACCCACTGATTAAGAGTCAGTTGCTCTACCGGCTGAGCTACCAAGTCGTTTTTTACCGGGATGCAAATATACACGAAAATTTTAAATTCGCTAATACTCGGCTAAAACATTAAAACCTACACCTGCTAAACCTTCTTTTTCCCAGTTGGCCTGGCTGGTTTCGCGCGATATAAAACTGCTTAATAAACTGGCCGAGAACATAATACCATGCCCGCCCGTGTTTTGGATCCACTCCAGGCTTACAAAAAACTTATCCTCAACCACGATATTATAAGGCAGCAGGTCGACCGAAATTTTCTTTTGGCCCCGCTTAACCGTCACAAAAATATTTCTGTTCGATAGGATCTGGTCAGGCAAACCATCTTTCAGGCTGTAAAAATTCAACCGTAATTTAACCGAGTCTAACATATCCGACGCGATGGAGGCATTAAACTGCTTAATCAGCGTAGGCGATTTTTTAATCTTAATCACTATGCCAATCTCGTTACCCAGCTTATTACTTGTAAAACCGGCATTGGTACTTTGGCTTTCGGTTTTATTACCCAATACAGCTTCCTTTACATCGCGCTTAAATACTTTTACTTCTTTAAGTGCCACTATAGCCGGCTCAAGCGTAATGCTTTTGTAGCTGGCCATATTTTTCTTTAAATCGGCCACCAGGTAAGTTTGCGATTGATACCCGATCATCGACATTTTTAAACTATCCGCATCGTTAGTAAGCGCCAGTTTAAACTTACCGTCTGTATCGCTAACGGTACCTACGGCTTTGCCTATAATACCTACATTTACATAAGGCAGGGCATCCCTGGATTTGCCATCCTTAATAACTGCTTCAAAAACCTGCGCCTGCGCAAAGGTGGCCGGTAGCATCAGGGTAAACAAAACCTGCAATAACCTTTTCATCGTAATTATTTTTTCTTTTTTACGGTAGCGTAAAGCTCCTCGCGTTGTTTTTGTACGGCATCGCTGCTAATGTATTCGTCGTAAGTCATCAGCTTATCAATAATACCGCCGGGGGTTAGTTCAATAATACGTGTAGCCACGGTTGATGTCAGCTCATGATCCCGCGATGTGAACAGCATGGTGCCCCTAAAGTCTTTCATGCCGTTATTAAGCGCCGTGATGGATTCCAAGTCTAAGTGGTTGGTTGGCTCATCAAACAGCAGCAGGTTGGCTTGTTGTAGCATCATACGGCTAAACATACACCGCATTTTCTCGCCACCCGACAGCACGTTGCTCTTTTTCAATACTTCCTCGCCACTAAACAGCATCCGGCCTAAAAAGCCACGGATAAATTGGTCGTCCTTCTCCCCTGTCGAAAATTCGCGCAGCCAATCGATCAGGTTATCATCCTTGCCTTTAAAGTAATCGGCGTTATCCATCGGGATATCGGCAATATTAATGGTTACGCCCCATTTAAATTCGCCCTTAAAGTCCTTATCGCGGCCGGTCAAAATATCGTAGAAAGCGGTTGTAGCCAGGCTGTTTTGCGATAGCACGGCAATTTTATCGCCCTTGCCCACCGTCAGGTTAATATTACTGAACAGCAACTCGCCGGCCGATTCCTTACGCAGGTCTTCAATCTGTAAGATCTGATCACCGGCTTCACGGCCCTGGTTGTTAAATATAATCCCTGGGTATTTGCGGTTCGATGGTTTAATTTCGTCGAGGTTGATCTTGTCTAACGCTTTTTTACGACTGGTAGCCTGTTTAGATTTCGACGCGTTGGCGCTAAACCTGCGGATAAATTCCTGCAACTCCTTTACCCTGTCCTCGGTCTTTTTATTCTGATCAGTACGTTGCTTTAAGGCCAGTTGGCTCGATTCGTACCAGAACGAGTAGTTACCGGTATAAATGCTCATTTTAGAAAAATCGATATCTACCACATGGGTACATACAGTATCTAAAAAGTGCCTATCGTGCGATACCACCAGTACAATGGCCTCGTATCCTGCTAAAAAATCTTCCAGCCAGCTAATGGTGTTAATGTCCAAATCGTTGGTAGGCTCATCCAACAGTAAAATATCGGGGTTACCAAACAGGGCTTGCGCCAATAACACACGTACCTTTTGGTTACCATCAATCTCCTTTAGTAATTTATAGTGTAACTCCTCTTTAATGCCCAAGTTGCTTAATAAGGTAGCGGCATTACTTTCGGCATTCCAGCCATCCATTTCGGCAAAGCGGTTTTCCAGTTCGCCGGCGCGTTCGCCATCGGCATCGGTAAAATCCTCTTTCAGGTATATGGCATCTTTTTCAACACGTACATCATTCAGTTCCTTATGGCCCATCAACACAGTATCAATTACCGAGTACTCATCAAACTCGTAGTGGTTTTGCGTTAGCACAGCCATACGCTCGCCGGGTGTAAATGCTACCGATCCGCTGCTGGGGTCAATTTCGCCCGACAGGATCTTCATAAATGTTGACTTACCCGCGCCGTTAGCGCCAATTATGCCATAGCAGTTGCCCTGGGTAAATTTTAAGTTAACATCCTCAAATAAAGTGCGCTTACCGTAGCGTAGGGAAAGATTAGATACCGTTATCATATATATTCAAACTGAATTTTGCGCAAAAATAGCGTTATTCCCGCTTATTTCTTGCTTAATTAATAGCTAATATTATTATTAATTAACAGCGTTTAATATGATGGGCCATTTCTTTGTCATTTTCCCAAATCTGTAGATAAACTTCTACAAAGTACCCCCCTTCATAAAACAAAATAACAATACTTTACGTTAAAAGAGTATAATTCACCAATTATAGCTTGTGGTATAAGATTTGCCTCTCTTATCTCATAACACAGCGACCTTAATTTTTTATAGCGATGGCAACTTTAATTATCAGTTTAATTTTAATCAACGTAATACTGGCATTCCGTAACGTTGAGAACAGAAAAGTAATTTAATTAACCATTCGGCTGGTGCCGATGGTTAATACCAAAAATAAATGCGCAAGTATTAAGCTAATACTTAATAACTTACGCACCCCAAATTTTTGATGGACTATTATATATTCAATCCGCAGTTTAAAGGCTGCGGATTTTTTATTAGAAAGTTTAATGACAGCGAAATGAACAATGACTATTTACCCCAGTTAGCAGGGGCTTCGCGCCATTGCTTCAATAATTCCACATCGTCTGGTAATATGTACTGCCCCTCTTCGGCAAACTTTAACAGGGCGTTATAGTTTGATAAGGTTACATAGCGGCATTTGGCATTTTTAAAATTCTCGTCGGCTATATCAAAACCGTAGCTAAATATGGCGGCAAGCCCGGCTACATCGTGCCCGGCCGAGCGCAGCGCATCAACCGCTTGCAGGCTGCTTTTACCTGTCGATATCAGGTCTTCTATCACTACAATGCGTTCGCCTGTTTTAATTTCGCCTTCAATTAAACTGCCGGTGCCGTGTTCCTTAGCTTTAGCGCGTACATAGGCAAAGGGCAAACCCAGCTCCTGCGCAACCAATACCCCCTGCGGGATACCAGCCGTAGCCACACCGGCAATACAACCAACCGATCCAAATTCATCCTGGATCAATTGCGTTAGCTGCTGACGGATATAGGTACGGATAGATGGATGCGATAGCGTTACCCTATTATCACAATAAATTGGCGACTTCCACCCTGATGCCCATGTAAAAGGATTATTAGGTTGTAATTTTATTGCTTTAATTTGCAGTAGAAACTCGGCTACTTTTTGTTCGGTCTCAGTTTTATTAAACATGGCTCAAAAATACAGAATTTATATCAACGAAAAGGTTTTAGTACTTACAACAGTACTGCCCAAACATCCCGAAAACTTCCAGCAGCTTGACAATCAGCAGCTTGATCTGAAAACAATTTTTACACAAGTAACCGGGCAAACCAAAAATAAACGTTTTTTTATTTTGTGCGATAACGCTAAAGCTACGTTGAAAAGGATCATTAAGTCGGGTACTTTAATTGAAGCATCGGGCGGATTGGTAAAAAACCAGGCCGGCGATTACCTGTTTATTTACCGTAACGATAAGTGGGACCTACCCAAGGGCAAACTGGAAAAAGGCGAGAAGAAAAAAGAGGGCGGCGTGCGCGAAGTGGAGGAAGAATGTGGTATTACCGTTAGCAAAGCCGGTAAAAAGATCATTAACACCTACCATACCTATATGTATAAGGGCGAGGTAGTGCTGAAAAAAACTTACTGGTACAGCATGAAATACAAGGGCAGCGAAAAGCTAAAACCACAGTTAGAAGAGGGCATTACCGATCTGGGCTGGTTTAACAAAGGCCACATGGAAGAAATTACCACCAACACCTTCCCATCTATTATGGATGTGCTGGAAAAAGTGGGCCTGCTTAAAGATACGGTAACGCTTCCTTAGGGATAAATTGACTTACATCGCCGCCGTGGCGCATAATTTCGCGCACGATGGTAGAACTGATGGACGAATAGCCTGGTTTACTCACAATAAATATACTTTCGATATTGGGTGCCAACGCGTGGTTCATCTGCGCTATGGCCTTTTCATATTCAAAATCGGATACGGTACGGATACCCCTGATCATAAACGTGGCGTTTATGCTTTTACAAAAATCAACCGTCAGCCCCTCGTAAGCAATAATGTGGATCCTGGGTTCATCCGCAAAAACCGAGCGCAGCATTTGTTCCCGCTTCTCAATGGTCAGGAAACCCGGCTTGGTACTGTTAGCCCCAATGCCAATATAAACCTTATCGAACAAATCGACCGAGCGCTTTACAATATCAACGTGGGCTTTGGTAACCGGATCAAACGAACCGGGAAAAAGGGCGATCTTCATGAGATGATGGCTTTGGTGGTGTACACAAAGATATAATTCATTTTAACTATTCAAATTCCTGAAAAAGGAAAAAGCCGAATGCCCGTACTTCCGCTGCTCGGTAAAGGCGGGATGGTTGCTTAGGTTTAGCATGCTTTGATGCTCTACTATCAAAATCCCATCAGGGGATAACAGCTTACGTTCGAAAACAATCTTCACAATTTCGGGGATGCGGCTCAGGTCGTATGGAGGGTCGGCAAATATCAGGTCGTAGGTTTCAGTTTCCATTTCCAGGTACTTGAACACATCGGCATTATAGGTCTTGATTTGATTTAACCCGTGCTGCCTGGCCATATCTTTCAGGAAATGCACACAACGGATACTTTTATCAACCGATATCACTTCGGCCGCCTCGCGCGATGCAAACTCCAGCGATAGGTTGCCTGTACCGCTAAACAAATCAAGCACGCGGGTGCCTTCCACATCAATTTGATTTTGCAGGATATTAAACAGGGCTTCCTTAGCCAAATCGGTAGTAGGGCGCACGGGCAGGCCGTTGGGCGGGTTAAGCCGCAAGCCCTTTAAGCGGCCGCCAATAATCCGCATCAGGCCAGGGCGGCTAAGGCCAGGATCTGGTGCGCCGGAACGCCCATTGGCACGTCAACAACTTTCAGGTCGTTATATTTAACTATCCTGAAAAACTCGTTCAGCTTATCAAAATCGCTGGCGGGGCAATTGCCGCTTACTACCAGCGATGTATAATCGGGCTGCAACTCCAGTTGACCGGCCGCGAAAAGGCTGTAATACAAGATATCATTTATATCGCTAACTGCGAATGAATTATAAAAGCGCAGCTTGCCGCCGTTAAAATTGGCTAGGGTTACCTGCCCGCAATTTACATCTATATAGATAGAATTATTGCTGGGCCCGCTCCCGGCTATGGCAGCCAGCCAGCCACGGTAGGTGGGCACAGTATCCTGCAAACTAAAGCGCGATGCCAGCGCGTCGGTAATATTATGGTCTATTTTGCACACTACCTGGTTTTCCTCATCCAGTTGAGTGGCAAAAACGCGATCTTCGGCCTTTACATCTAAAAAACGGGCAAAATCCAGCGTATTTTCTTCAGCAAATAATTCGGTGGGTACCAGGGTAAGCGCGTCGGGCGTTAAGCCCACCACTACCGTTTTAAATGGCGCGGTTAAAATATCGCCTAAATCTTCGTTCTCGGCCAGTTCGGTCAGGGCACACTTATCTTTCCAGGCCAGCAAGCGGCCATCTTCAACAATCAATATGGAAAATTCAGCTTTACAGGCCTTTATAAAAAGCCCGCTGTCATGCGCTTTTGCCAGGCTAAAGCCATCGCTTTTGTAAGTAAAAGAGTATTCGCTCATATACGGTTAACAACAAAAGTAATATTTTTTGATTACCCAATTCATTTAATATCACCATTTTTGTTGTGTGCAGCACCAGGACCATATTCAACAGGCTTTTCCGCATCAGCCCAATGCCCAGCAGTCGCAATTATTTGGCTTGCTGCACCAGTTTTTGGTGAGCAGCGAGGGCGACGAATGCTTTATCCTGCGCGGGTATGCCGGCACGGGCAAAACCACCATTATAGGCGCGCTGGTAAAAGCGCTGAAACATTATAACTATAAATACGTGCTGCTGGCCCCAACAGGCCGCGCGGCCAAGGTAATGAGCAGCTACTCGGGCCGCAAGGCTTTTACCATCCATAAGCGCATTTACCGCAAAAAATCGGCGCTGAACGTGGATGAATCCTTTATGCTGGGCGATAACCTGGCATCGCAAACACTGTTTATTGTTGATGAAGCCTCGATGATCTCCGACGAGATCAGTGGCAATAACCGGGAAACCCTGTTGCAGGATTTGATCAACTACGTATACAATACCCAAAACTGCAAGCTGATTTTAGTTGGCGATACCGCCCAGTTGCCGCCTGTAGGATCGGAATATAGCCCCGCGCTGGATGCCAAGCTGATGAAGGACCAGTTTGGCCTCACCATTTTTAGTTATGAGTTAACCGAGGTATTGCGCCAGCAAAAGGACTCGGGCATTTTACTGAACGTGACCGGCATCCGCGACCTGATCCGCAAGGGCGAGGAACGCAAGCCTGTTATTGTTACCAAGGGCTATAAGGATGTGTTCCGCATGACGAGTGAGAAGCTGGAAGAGGGCCTGAACTATGCCTATAATAAATACAGCGACGAGAACACACTGGTGATTTGCCGCAGCAATAAAAACGCCAACCTGTATAACCGGCAGATCCGCGGCCGCATCCTGTTCCGCGATGAAGAGCTGACCGGCGGCGACCAGATCATGATCGTTAAGAACAATTACTTTTGGCTACAGGAAAACGAGGAAGGCAGCACGGGTTTCATCGCCAATGGCGATATTGGCCGGATCCGCAAGGTGCGCCGTTTTGAGGAAATGTATGGGATGCGTTTCGCGGATATCCAACTGGAGCTGACCGATTATACCGAGGATACCACCATTAACTGCAAGGTGCTGATGGATACGCTGTACTCCGATTCGCCGGCGTTGCAGCCTACCGACCAAAAACAGTTTTACCTGGAAGTGATGAAGGATTACGACCATATCCCCAGCCGCAAGGGTAAGCACGACGAGTTAAAACTGAACCCCTATTATAACGCCCTGCAAATTAAATTTGCCTACGCCATTACCTGCCACAAGGCCCAGGGCGGCCAATGGGATGCCGTATTTGTTGACCAGGGTTACCTGACCGATGAGATGGTGAATACCGATTTCCTCCGCTGGTTTTATACCGCCTGCACCCGGGCTACTAAGGAGTTATACCTGGTCAACTTTAGCGATCAGTTTTTCCAGACCAAGCCCGAGGAAATTTAGGCCGATGTAAACTTATAAGTGTATAATTTACCCGCCTTCCGGCCCCGAAAATACGGGTGCCTGCCCGCAAAAAAGGGTTTACACAAAGTTTACACATTTCAAAGAAAATTTAAACTAAATAATTGATTATCAATTATTTAGTTTTTTTAAGGTTGACACTAAAAAAAGGCTCAAACCGCCCATTCAAGCGTGCCGTTTGAATGAAAAATGATTTAAGCGTCTCGCTTAAACTTTTAGATGTCCAAGCAGCATGCTTGGACAGGCGAGGAGGTATCTAATTATAAATCGATCTCAAATTCATCAAATATTACATCCAAATTTGACAAATCATAACGATCAAAAATCGACTTAATACGAGATAAATAGACGAGAATTCATACTTACCCAACTCTACCAATCAACATGCGCGCTTTCGAAACACCCACTGTAACAAAACCGAACAGGCCGGGTGCAGGTTTGTATACAAACTACTGAATATCAAACCTATAATAAAATGGCACGTATATAGCTCAAATTTTACCGGTGTACGTTTTAGCACCGGATATGATATGTTTAAAAATTACTTTAAAATCGCTTTTAGGAACCTTTTGCGGAACAAGGGGTTTTCTATTATTAATATTTCGGGCCTGGCCCTTGGGATAGCTACCTGCCTGTTGATTGTGCTGTACCTGCAAAGTCAGTTGGGTTACGATCGCTATAATGAAAAAGCCGACAGGATAGTGCGTGTTGTTTTTAACGCCAAAATGCAGGGCCACGATATTAAAGAAGCCAGCGTGATGCCGCCTGTAGCGCAAACATTAAAAAAAGACTTCCCCGAAGTGCAGGCGGCTACCCGCATCCGCGCGGTTGGCAAGCCCCGCATAAGTTATGGCGATAAGCTGTTTAAAGATGATGAACTGGCTTTTGTCGACGCTAATTTTTTCAGCGTATTTACGCTTCCCTTGATTAAGGGCAATGCCGCAACGGCCCTCGTGCAACCCAATACCGTGTTGATCACCAAGCAGTTGGCTCATAAATTTTTCGGCAACGCCGACCCCATTGGTAAAGTACTGACATTTAAAGATAACAATGCACAGCTTACGGTAACCGGCGAAATTGATGAAGTGCCGGCAAACTCGCATTTTCATTTTGAGTTGTTTGGCGCTATGGCGGGCCTTAACGAGGCCAAAGAAATGAGCTGGATGCAGTCGAACTTTTATACCTACCTGGTTTTACCCTCAGGTTACGATCCTAAAACGCTGGAAGCCAAAATGCCGGGTGTGGTAGAAAAATACATGGGCCCCCAGTTGCAAAAAGCCATGGGCGTAACCTACGCGCAGTTTAAGCAACAGGGCAACCAGCTTGGTTTCCGGCTACAACCCCTAACCGATATACACCTGCACTCTAACTTTACGGGCGAGTTGGAGCCATCGGGCAATATCACTTACGTGTATATATTTAGCGCGGTAGCTATTTTTATGCTGCTGATTGCCTGTATCAATTTCATCAACCTATCAACAGCCAGCGCATCCAAAAGGGCAAAGGAAGTGGGTGTGCGCAAAGTGATGGGTTCGGGCAGGTCGCAACTGGCCTGGCAATTCATGTTGGAATCGTTATTGCTTACCCTGGTTGCCCTTTGTGTGGCGGTGGTTATTGTTTACATAGCCCTACCACTTTTTAATTCGTTTACAAACCTCAACCTTAAACTGTCGTTTTTGGCCAACCTCCGTATCATCCCGGTACTGTTATTATTTGGCCTGGTCACGGGGATATTGGCGGGCGCTTACCCGGCCTTCTTTTTATCATCGTTCAATCCCGTTACGGTATTGAAAGGTAAATTTACTTCGGGTAAAAAAAGCCAATCCCTGCGCAGCGGACTGGTAGTTTTCCAATTTTTTATTTCCATTTTGTTAATTATAGGCACCACCGTAGTGTATAAACAACTATCGTTTATACACCATGCCCAACTGGGGTACGATAAAGACCGCGTGGTGGTTATCCAGGATACCTATTGGCTTGGTAAAGACCAGGGTATATTTAAGGAGTTGTTGCGTCAGGATCCCCGTGTGGAAAGTTTAAGCAGTTCGGGCTACTTGCCGGCGGGCAATTCTTCGAGCAATAATTATTTGGCTTATCCCGATACCCGCTCTACCGAACTGATCAATTCGCGCAGGTACGAGGTAGATGAAAATTATATCCGCACGCTGGGGATGCACCTGGCGATGGGCCGTAATTTCTCTAAACAATACGGCACCGATTCGTCGGCGATGATCATCAACCAAACAGCGGCAAAGGCTTTTGGATGGGGGAACAATGCCCTGGGCCATACCATAACCCGCCCCGGCGAAAATGGCAAGTTAGCTGCCTATACCGTGGTAGGCATAGTGAAGGATTTTCATTTCAGCTCATTGCACGACTTGATAACCCCGCTGGTAATGACATTAGGGGGCGATGGTACGATCATCGTAAAAGTAAAACCGGGTGATATTACAGGTGTGCTAACAGCAATGCGGAAGGCATGGGATGGTTTAAAGCCCGCCGCGCCTTTTTCGTACTCGTTTTTGGATGATCGCTTTAATAATACCTACAAGGCCGAACAAAATATTGGCCGTATTATGGGCGTTTTTGCCGGCCTCACCATTTTTGTGGCCTGCCTGGGCCTGTTTGGCCTCGCCACATTTACCGCCGAACGCCGTACCAAGGAAATAGGCATACGGAAAGTTTTGGGTGCCAACGCAAGCGGCCTTGTCGCCCTTTTATCGGCCGATTTCTTTAAACTGGTATTCATCGCTTTTATCATCGCGGCACCGGCAGCCTGGTATTTTATGAATAACTGGTTACAAAGTTTTGCTTATAGGATAAGTATCGATTGGCTGGTATTTGCCATAGCAGCCTTTGTTGTAGCCAGTATAACGTTACTAACGATAAGCTATCAAAGTATCAGGGCAGCATTAGGTAACCCGGTTGATGCCTTAAAAACAGAATAGTGTTCGTGTTGCGATAATTGCGTGCTGTTAAGTCTGCGGATAATTGGGCTTAACATGCATTAAGCAACAAAGCCTCAAATTTCTGATTTGAGGCTTTGTTGTTTTTAGATAAGTAGATCAATGAGCTAATTTATGGGTGAATATTATAGTTCATTTCCCTATCGTATTGAAAATACTCATACGTGCTGCCGTTAAGCACATTCCACGAGTTATAATTATAATATCCGTTGCTGGCACCGCCCCAACCCCAGTTCATGTGGAAAAGTAAAACGGCATAAACATCAGGATTTGATGTCGGGCTTGCGCATGTGTAAAAAAAGTACTCATTATAACCATCGCAAACCCATGCATGCCCCATCGCAGATGTCGCCCCTGCAAATATAACAGGCCAGTGGTTGTTTAGATTAGCCATAATGGTCGGGAAATCACCATCACTATAACTACTATTAATGCCACTACTGTAACCAAGATGATTTGTAAGCCCGTCGGCAGGACTAGTTGGCGGATTAAACCAATCGTGATATGGGTGGGATCCGGCATCGTTATATACCATGTTTACAGCTGTACCGGCATCCACCATCAGTTGTGCTAAAGCAGGATAATAAGAATAAGAAGGAGCATTTAACGGCATCGAACTCCACGAGTAACTGGTGGGATATTGCCAGTAGTACATCACCTGCGCCATAGCCGTAGCTACACAACCGGTGGGTGTGTGCCCGTTACTAAAAGAACCTGCCGGGCATAAGGCGTTGTAAGGATATGTCTGGTTCCAGGTTGTTTGCAGCAAAGGGTCAACCCCAATCACTTCCGTATGTTCCTCGCACGGTGGGTTATCAGGCACTACTTGCTGCACCGTTAACCCATTCGCGTTTGTTTTATTTGCCTGGCTTGCTTTGCTTGCCAATAAGGTGGCCCACATTTTAGTGGTTGCTTTTGGTGCCTTCAACTCGCGATGGCTTTTCACTACCCGCATATTTTTATCGGTTACTGTTAACCAATTGGTTAGGCCGCCGTTTAAGTTGCCCGATATTTTAAAATAGCCGTCGTTGCTGTAGGCCAGTATGGGCTGCACACGTTTATCTGCAGATACGATGGCGAAACCACCACCCACATAGTTAAAAACATAATAGGATGGATTGCTTGCATCGGGCCCGGCCAATGAATCTAACACCTGTTTAGCAGGCAAAGTTAGGGTGCTGTTAACCGACTTTGAATTTACGTGGCTAACCAACTGCGTATTATTAGCTGCTACCACACCAGCTACAGACATAGCTACAAAATTAGGATCGGTTAAAAGTGCTGCCGATAGCTTTGGTGGGGCAGCATTGTTGTTTGCAGGCTCTTTTTTACAGGAAAAAGCAGCGATTAATACCATCGCCGCTAATAGGGGTATTAGCGATTTTTTTTTCATAATGTAATAAGTTTTAGATAAAAAATAATTATTAAAAACTTATACGCTACCGGCAAACAAAAGGTTACCGCCGTTTTTGGCCTGGTTTCCAGCCATAGAAACCGGCAAAACTTACAAAGTTTTAAAAAACTTGGTAAGCTTGAAATCCTACATATCAGGCATCTGCTTTTCCGCCGCTGCGCAAGCCTGGTGGTGGCTGTGTGTGCTTATCGGCGTCACAACCATTTTAATTAAAACTTTTAGTTGTGGAATAAAATAATACATTTGATTTTAGGAACCCAAACCTTATTTAAAACTACACGATAGTTTTTTTATTTTTTGGGATTTCGATAAATCAGCGTATTTATAGATGTAAAATGAACCAAAAATTAATTAACGGCGATATCCGCTTCAGGAAATTAATTGAAAATAGTTATTCGGGTATAACATTATTAGATGCCAATTTTAAAGTTATTTACCGTAGCCCTTATGCCGAAACAATAATTGGCTGGAACCAGGAAGATCCGGCAGAAATATCATACATAAACCGGATACACCCGGACGATAAACTAAATATCGAAAACATACTGCAAAGCATACAACAAAACCCAGGCCTTTCAAAAACCTGTATTTTCCGTTTAAGACATGGTCAGGGGCATGATATCTGGCTGGAAAGCAATTATACCAATTTACTGCATGAACCCGGTTTGGAAGCAATTGTGTGCAATTTTAGGGACATCACCGCGCAAAAAACTACTGAACATCATTTAAAACTATTAGAATCGGTTATTACCCATACCAACGATGCTGTATTAATTACCGAGGCCGAGCCCTTTGATGAACCAGGGCCACGCATTTTATATGTTAATGATGCATTTACCCGTATGACGGGTTATACCGCCGAAGAAGTAATTGGTAAAACACCCCGCATTTTGCAGGGGCCAAAATCCGACAAAAAAGAATTAAAACGTTTAAGTGATGCCTTACGCAAATGGCAACCCTGCGAAATTTCGACCATTAACTATAAAAAAAATGGTGAAGAGTTTTGGCTAAACTTTTCGGTTAGCCCCGTGGCCGACGAAAAGGGCTGGTACACGCATTGGATATCTATTGATAAGGATATTACACAACGTAAGAACGAGGAATCACAGAAAAATTTATTAGTAGATATCAGTCATATTTTCAATCAAAACTATACACTAAGAGAAGCGCTTGAACGTATATTAGAACTGCTGATAGATTTTGGCGCGTTTGTTTTAGCCGAAGCATGGCTGATTGCAACCGACAAAAGAAAAATAAAATTAACAGCACACTGCTGTAAAACAACAGAAGCCATACTTTTTTTTAACGAAAGCGCCAACGTTAAAAGCTTTAAGCCTGCCGAAGGCTTACCTGGTATTGCATGGGAAACTAAAACCATCCAATTTTGGGATAATATTGACGAACACCCCGAATTTGCGCGCAGGGACGCAGCTAAAAAATCGGGGCTAAAATCGGCTTATGGTATCCCGCTATTTAACAACAAGGATGTAGTTGGCGTTTTAGTACTTGGGCTAAATACCAACACGCCAACAGAAAACGTGCTTGATACCCTGATAAAGGAAATTGGCTTGCATATAGGCGCCGAAATAAAGCGTAAACAATTAGAAGAAGAATTAAGCCAGATTTTTGATTTTGCGCCTGATGTTATTTGTATTGCAGGCATTGACGGCTACTTTAAAAAAGTAAACCCGGCATTATGTAATATACTTGAATACACCGCGCAGGAATTAATAAGTAAACCGCTTATTGCATTTATACATCCTGACGACCAGGAAGAAATGACTGTTGAGTTTAATAAATTAAGTGAAAGCAGGCGCACATTTAACTTTGAAACCAGGAGTATTTCAAAAACCGGGAAAATAAAATGGCTGACATGGACATCAACTCCGGCATCTGAAGATGGCCTGTTGTTTTGCGTGGCCAGGGACGTTACCGAAAAAAAGGAATTAGAAGAACTATTAAATAAGGCCACCAAGCTTGCACGCATTGGGGGCTGGGAAATTGACCTGTTAAAAAACACCATCATTTGGTCGGGTATTACGAAGGAAATACACGAGGTAGCGCCGGATTTTGAACCCTTAATTGAAACGGCTATTAATTTTTATAAGGAAGGACACGACAGATCATTAATTATGCAAAAGATGCGGGGAATTATTGTGAATCGTGAACCAATTGATATACAGGTAAAAATTGTTACCCCTGCCGGGAAAACCAAATGGGTACGGGTTATTGGAGAAGGTGAGTTTGAAGATTATAAATGCATTAAAATACATGGGAGTTTCCAGGATATCGATGCCTTGAAAAATGCTGAAATTACTGCAAATGAAGCGCTGAAAGAAAAAAACACCATACTTGAAAGTATTGATGATGCCTTTTTTGCTGTTGATAAACACTGGATCGTTACCTATTGGAATAGCAAAGCCGAAAAGGTTTTAGGCAAACTAAAAAGCGAAATGCTTGATCATAATTTATGGGATATATTTTACAATTCGGTTAATTCAATATCCTATCAAAAATATAACCAAGCCATAGAAACAAACCAGGCCGTTGATTTTGAAGATTATTACCCCCCGTTAAAAAAATGGTATGCTATCAGCGCCTACCCATCAGATAATGGCTTGTCGGTATATTTTAAGGATATTACAGAAAGAAAACTGTCTGAAAACCTGCTAAAGGATTCGGAAAAAAGATACAGCGAATTATTCCAGCTAAGCCCCATACCTAATTGGGTGTATGACCAGGATACGCTCCGGTTTTTAGATGTAAACAAGGCCGCTATCAATCACTATGGGTATAGCCGAAAGGAGTTTCTATCCATGACCATAATGGACATCAGGCCGCCTGGCGAAATTATAAAGTTGAACGAGGCTATTTCAAAACCCGACAAGCCACAGCAATTAGCCGCGCGGGGGCTGTTTATCCATCAAAAGAAAAACGGAGAATTGATCCGGGTTGATATTCAAAGTAACCCGATTAAATATAAGGGCAAAAATGCTAAGGTTATTATAGCTAATGATATTACCGAACGACTAAACTATATTAAGGCAATAGAAGATCAGAACGAAAAATTGCGGGAGGTATCATGGATGCAGTCGCACGTGATCCGCGCACCGCTTGCCCGTATGATGGGGCTCATCGACCTGGTCAAAATCACTGAAGAAAACAGTGATAGAGAATTGATTATGCAACACTTGCTAACATCGGCAGATGAACTTGATCATGTAATCAGGAGCATTACAGATATGTCAAAAATAAACCCGGGCACAGCATAAGCAAACCGGTAAGCCACATTTGCTTTTCCGCCAAATTTTCGCTATATTGTAGGGAGGGACTGTGGTGTTTGCCCAAAACACAGCCATGTCAGGGCCCGAATTGTACGATTTTAGCCTACCCAAAAAATCAACTTTATATAAAAAAGCAAATTTTCCGCGTTAAAAGGGCGCTAAAAAACACATCAAAAACAAGTTCTTTGACAACCACCCCGTGTCAAAACCAGGAGTCGGGTTGGTATCCGCTAAGGTAATTATAGCCTGTTACCTGTAAGGTGTGCCCGCAAGCAAAAATAGCGGCTGTGATAAAGTTAAAAAAGTAAAAATGATCAGATTCTACAATGGGAGGTATACTAAGGTCAAACATTTCTGTAACTTCTTAAATACATCGGATACTCCTACAATAATTTACATCACGCTTTAAGCGTAAATGCATAAATTAGGCATGTTAACTGATCAAACAAACTAATTTATTCACATGACCTGTAAAACCTTCTGTACACTGTGCGCCGCCCTGATGCTGAGCGCCGCTGCACTCAAAGCGCAGACCATCCCCACACCCAAAGAGCATTTTGGCTTCGATATTGGCGATGATTACCAACTGGCTAACTACACCCAAACCGAGGCTTACTTTAAAAAACTGGCCGCATCGCCCCGCGCCAAAATGGTCGACATTGGCCTAACCGAAGAGGGCCGCCACCAGTTTATGCTGATCGTATCATCGCCAGAGAACATCAAGAAGCTGGATTTTTACAAGGACATATCCCAAAAACTAGCCCGTGTAGAGGGCTTGAACGACGAGCAGGCCCACAAGCTGGCCGCCCAGGGTAAGGCTATTGTATGGATAGATGGTGGCCTGCACGCCAGCGAGGTAGTAGGTGCCCACCAGCTGATCCAAACCGCCTACAACTTTGTTACCCGCACCGACGAGGAAACCATGCGCATACTGGATAAGGATATCATCCTGTTCGTCCATGCCAACCCCGACGGGCAGGAACTGGTGAGCAACTGGTATATGGGCGAAAAAGATCCTAAAAAACGCAATACCAACGTGCCCCGCCTTTGGGAAAAATACATAGGCCACGATAACAACCGCGACTTTTATATGATGAATATGAAAGAAACCCAAAACATAACCCGCGAGCAATACCTGGATTGGTTGCCGCAAATTGTGTATAACCACCACCAAACCGGCCCGGCAGGTTCGGTAGTGGCAGGCCCACCCTTCCGCGATCCGTTTAACTACGTGTTCGATCCGTTGTTGGTAACCAGCCTGGATGCAGTTGGTTCGGCCATGAACAGCCGCTTGAATAAAGAGGGCAAACCGGGTTATACCCAACGCTCGGGCACCGAGTTTTCTACCTGGTGGAACGGCGGCTTACGCACAGCTACCTACTTCCACAATATGGTAGGCTTACTGACCGAAATTATCGGCAGCCCTACCCCATCCAGTATCCCATTGGTACCCGAACGCCTGATCCCTAACAGCGCTACACCATTCCCGGTTACGCCGCAAACCTGGCACTTTAAGCAGTCGATAGATTACTCGGTATCGCTTAACTACGCCGTATTAAACTACGCGGCCCGCTACAGCGATGAGATGCTATACAACAGCTACCAAATGGGTAAAAACTCGGTAGAGCGCGGTAACAAGGATTACTGGACCCTATCGCCCAAGCGGGTTGACCAGATAAACGAAGCTGCAAGGGCAGCCCGTGGCGCCGATACTACTACCGGTCGTGGTGGCCGTGGTGGTGCAGGCGGCGCGGTTACGGTAGGTGGCGGCGGCGGTTTTGGCCGTGGCGGTGTTGCCATGAAATATTACGATACCGTACTAAGGAACCCTGCCCTGCGCGATCCGCGCGGCTATATCATCCCTGCCGATCAGGCCGATTATGCTACGGCGGTAAGGTTTATCAATACCTGTATCCGTAGTGGTTTAGTAGTACAAAAAGCTACCGCGACCTTTACCGTTGGTGGCAAAAACTACCCGGCTGGTTCGTATATCTTAAAGACTAACCAACCGTTCCGACCGGAGGTATTAGACCGTTTTGAACCACAGGACCACCCGAATGATTTCCTTTACCCGGGCGGCCCTCCTATCCGTCCGTATGATATGACTGGTTGGACACTGGCCTACCAAATGGGTATTAAGTTCGACCGCATCCTGGATGCTTTTGATGGCCCGTTTGCTAAGATCCCTTACGGGGAGATCCAGCCTATGCCATCGGTAGTGGCACCTGTTAAGGCTACTAATGGCTATTATATCAGCGCAAGCGCCAATAACTCGTTCATTGCCGTTAACGATCTGCTGACAGCCGGCGCAATGGTTTACCGCGCCAACACTACCCCTGATGGTACACCTGCCGGGACGTTCTACGTAGCCTATTCAGACAAAGCCAAGGCGGCTTTAGATAAGGCCGCTAAGGATTGGGGCGTTAAAGCCTGGGCACCAACCAAAAAACCTAAGGACCTAACCCCGGTTAAAGCGGCACGCATTGCCCTTTGGGATAACTACGGGGGATCGATGGCTTCAGGCTGGACACGCTGGATGTTTGAGCAATACCATTATCCTTTCAAAGTGGTTTATCCGCAGGAGTTTGATGCCGGCGATTTAAAAAGCAAATACGATGTAATTGTATTTGTAGGCGGCGCCATCCCCGGCGTTGGCGGCGGTCGCGGTGGATTTGGCGGCGGCGGAGGTGGTGGCTTTGGTCAACAAAGCGCTGTACCTGCCGAGTTCAGCACCTGGACAGGCCGTATCACAGCCGATAAAACCATCCCGCAACTGAAAGCATTTTTAGATGCCGGTGGTACCATTGTTACCGTAGGTAGCAGCGCCAATTTGGCTTATCAGTTAAAATTGCCGGTTAAAAATGCTTTGGTTGATAATAACGGCGCACCGCTACCGGGCGATAAATTTTATGTGCCGGGCGCCGTACTGCGTGTAGCTGTAGATAACAGTCAGCCAGCCGCATGGGGTATGGAAAAAGAAGCGGATATTTTGTACGACAACAGCCCTGCCTTTAAACTGGATGCCGACGCGGCCAGTAAAGGCATAAAACCATTAATGTGGTTTGCTACCGATAAACCGCTGCGCAGCGGCTGGGCCTTTGGTCAGAAATATCTGAAGGACGACGTAACCGCGTTTTCGGCACAGATAGGTAAGGGTAACCTGTACGTATTCGGCCCCGAAATTAACTTCAGGGCGCAATCGCATGGTACGTTTAAATTGTTATTTAACCAATTGTATACCGCCGAACCTGCAAAATAACAGGCGGGCAATAACCATATTTTTAAAAGAGGTGCTATATTTATGGCACCTCTTTTTTTATACCTCTATGCCCAACCTTAATACCAAAATACAATACAAAAGCTGCGAGAAAGGCGAGTTTTTTGACGAACAAAACCGCAGTTTGGAAGAAACGCTTCAAATCATTAAAAACTTCCCCTGGGATACACAGCGGGGTAGCGATATCCAACTAAGCGGCCCCGGGATAGTAATTGCCGGCGAAAATGGGGATTATCTAAAAGTAGCCCTTTATTTTAACGGAAAATTCTCTGCTTATTATTTGGATGGGGATAACCATTTATATGAATACCATACGCCCGAACTAACCGATGAGTGCCAAAAAGTGAAAGAATTTTTTGAGGGCAACCTAAACTTAGATGGCTTTGATAAGCACTTCTTTAATATTGGTAACCGGGGGCATTTTAATAACGGGAACTTTGAATACCGGATTAATAAGACCTCAACACCAATGTATATTGCTCTTATGGCCATCTTATTATCCGGGATAGTTTTAGTGTCTATAATAGCTTTCATAATACCTGGCACACCTATTCTAATTTATCCATTAGTCATATTTAACGTTCTTTTATGGATCTGGGCCTTTTATGCTTACATCAAGTTGTATATCAAATCAAAAGATCTTGTTTTAATTATTTCAAAAGGCAACGCAATCTTCCAATTTGGAACGGACGGAAACATGAAAATTTATAACAAATCAGACATCACTCAAATAACAAGTTATGGCGGTATGTCACGCCGGTCAACGAATTTGGTAGTAGTGGATATTAATTTCAAGAACGGCGATCATATCAAATTTCCAGCCATGCTAATAGATACACTCCTATTGAATAACAAGTTACCTGGAGGTATTGAAATAAATTCGATCACTAATTTTGGTGCATTAATGAAAAATATCTGGGACTATTAAGTTTTTAATACCGCAAACAAACAATCTTCCCATCCATGGTAGTACCTATCAGTTCGTGATCGTTCACAAAACTTAAGGGATTAACCAGGCTGTTGGATATTTTATGTACCCAGGCCAATGCGCCACCTTCGCGTCGATAAGCGTAAATCATGCCCGAATTAGATAGCGCAAACACCAGTCCCCCACTCTCCTTAACTAACGAGGGCGAAATATCATAACCCATATTGCGGCTGCCCTGCCATTTTATCTGCACACTGTCGGCTTTGGTATCAACGCCTAATATTTCGCCGTCCATAGTTTTTACGTAAACTAAGCTACTATCGGCCGATAAACCCATGGCTTCTCGCACGCGGAATTTAGGGTCATTCCCTTTGCGCCATAACTGTTTCCCTGTAGTAGCATCCAGGCAGGTCATATAACGATCTGGCGCTACTATGAAAAGGCGGTTAGCTGTTGCCACCGGTTCGCATGAGGCGGGCGAGAACATGCGATTGGTCGATCCCTCCGTCCATGACCAGTTCAGCATACCCGTTTTTTGATCGAGCGCGTAAAAGTGGTTGCCCCAGCTACCAAAGCAAACCATGCTACTATATAACAGTGGCCGTGTTTCTACAAAACCTTGCACCTTATCAAAATCCCAGTTCAGTTTACCCGATTGCAGATCATAACACCTGAAATGCCCATCCGATCCTCCGCAGAAAACCCTATCGCCAATAATAACCGGCGATGCTACCATGGGCTTATTGGATTGGGCTTTCCATTTGATCTTCCCTGTATTTTTATCCAGGCTATACAAATAGGTATCGCTACAAGCCACTACCATAGCATTTCCCGAAGCTGCCGGGATGCTGTATATTTTCCCACCAGCCTTTGTGGCCCATTTTTGCTTACCGTCGGCAATAGCATAGGCTTTAATCCAACCGGCGGTATTGGTAACAATAACCACATCCCCGGCTATGGTTGTGCCTGCGCCTATATCGCTGTTATCCTGCAAAGTCCAAACTGTTTTAACCTGGTTGAAGTGTTGGTTAACCGCATAAGCAGGCCGCTTAAATTTACCTTTAGAGAAATCATGCTGATACAGCCGCTCTTTTGCCCAGGTGGGTTTGGTAGCAATGCCGGGCGTACGCTCGTTATAATAAACCGAATCATTAGCTATAGTGACGATATTATATCCGCCTACCCCGTCCTTAGCACGCAAATTTGATCGGCCCATAATGCCGGGGATACCTTCAAAATTTAATTGATGGTTATTATGCCCGTGCCCGCAAATGATCAGCTGGGTATTGCGGGATTTTAACCGGTCGATGATCTCGTACCAATTATTCAGCGCCGAATCTATTGGGTAATGGTTAACGAAAATGATGGGCGCTTGCTTTGGCGTAGCAGTCAGTACCGAATCCAGCCAAACCAAATTCTCACGCGGCACCTGGCCCGGGCTCATGCGCATATTGGGGCCGCAATTGGTGCCGATAAACAGGTAACCATTTTGTTTAACCGCAAATGTTTCCGCCCCGAATACCTTCCTGAAACTATTGCCCCCACTCTCCGACCAGTTCATATCGTGGTTGCCGGGGATAATATACCAGGGTTTATTCAGGCTATCTAATATGGTTTTGGCCATCTTCAGTTCCTCATCAGCGCCAAACTCGGTAATATCGCCCGAGATGATGACAAACTGCAGGTCGGGATTGGCATTGATATCACGTACAGTGCGCCGCAGGTCTTCTACTGATGTTTGGTTAGTGAGGTTGACGTGCGTGTCTGATACATGGGCGAATTGCCATGAGGCATTTTGCGCACTCAACTTCAAACATACTGATATGAGGAACAGATATAGCAGGATCGTTTTTTTCATTGGATGGTGATGTTTGCTCAAAAATAGATCGTTTGGATCATAATTTACACGATCAATGAATTTTCAAACGTCACATTTTGCAAACCGCAACGTCTTATATGTAAAACAATTTATTTTCTATGATCTACAGGCCTCGGTTTATATCCATCAGGATAACACTTTTATTGATCTTTCTGATCGCCGCTTCTGGCACTTACGCGCAAAGCCCATGGGATAATTTTTTCAAACACGATACGCTTGTTGACAAGCATTTAGGAACCGTGGTTATACACGTAACCAAAACTAAGATGAACGAAAAAAAGCCTCTGCTGATCTATATTGATGGATCGGGCAATTACCCTTTGTTTTACCGCAAAAGCAATGGCAACTACAACACTTCCGTAGCGTTAGATATTGCCAGATATGCGAAGAATTATTCTATAGTTTTGATCAGCAAGCCAGGTGTTCCGTTCAGCGATAGTCTTCGTTATCGTTCGGGCAATGCCTATTATCCGTCAAATGATACCTACAACCTTTCTTATAGTTTAAAATGGAGAGCCGAAGCCGCTTCAAAAGCTATTAATTATTTAGTTAAGCATATCCCTGTCGACACCAAACATATCATTGTAATGGGCTATTCGGAAGGATCGCAGGTAGCACCGGCCGTGGCAGTACTTAATAAAAAGGTTACGCATGTTGTTTGCTTTGTAGGTAATGGCCTTAACCAACTTTATGATTTTATAATAAATATCCGGCTTGAGGCAGACAGGAATAAGATCACCACCGAACAAGGCCAAATGATCATTGATTCTTTATATAACGAATACGCTAAAATATATGCTGATCCAACATCCACCGAACATAAGTGGTTTGGCGCCACTTATTTAAAATGGAGTAGTTTTTCGAAAAGCACACCTTTAGAGAATATGCTAAAACTGAACGTCCCTATCCTTTACATTGCCGGAGGTAAAGACAATAACCAAACAATTATTGATATGGATTATGTGAAACTTGAGTTTTTAAGAAAAGGGAAAACAAACCTTACCTATAAAGTTTATCCCAACAGCAACCATGGCTTCCAGGAAACAATGGTGAAAGATGGCAAGGAAACTAAAGTTGACAGAAGTGACGAGGTAAACCAATTTGCTATGGATTGGATAAACGCCAACTAACAGATACCTGTTATCTGTTTATAGATAGTTGACCAGGTAACAAAACCTGGCAGCAGGGTTGCCCGGTTTTTGAAACAAACCTGTTACTCAATATCTGTCAACACCCATTTTTGAAGAATTTTATTTGGTTTGACCTGTTTATTTTCAAAAAATAAAAATTATCTATTGACATTTTGATTTTAACTTGTACATTTACCATCGTAAACAATAACAATGAATATAAACAAAGCATATTATTTTGGTTTCTACTTTTACTTTAGCAGTAAGAGCCGGGACTGATATATGCTTAAAAAACATAAAACACAATCAGAAAGTCCCGGCCTAACAGCCGGGACTTTCTGCATTTAACAAAAACATGAAACCGAAAAAACTAAGAGTTGCCATACAGGGTATCCGTGCCTCCTTTCACGAGGAAGCCGCGTTCCGCTTTTTTGGTGAGGAAATTATTACCATTGAGTGTAACTCTTTCAAACAAACGTTTGAAGCCCTGAAAAATGGCAATGCCGACTATGTGGTAATGGCGATTGAAAATAGCATTGCCGGCAGTATATTGCCTAACTATTCGTTGTTATTAAGCTATAGCTTTCCGGTGGTTGGCGAGGTTTATCTGCCTATACAGTTGCACCTGATGGCTTTGCCGGGTGTAAAGTTCGAGCAGATCAAGTACGTGACATCGCACCCTATCGCTATCCGCCAGTGTGTTGATTTTTTTGACGAGTACCCGCACCTTAAAATTGTGGAAAGCAACGATACTGCTGCCTGTGCCAAACGCATCCGCGATGAGCAGTTGACCGATACCGTGGCCATTGCCAATACGCTGGCTGCCAAACTTTACGAATTGGATGTATTGGAACGCCGTATCGAATCGAACAAAAAGAATTTTACCCGTTTCTTGATATTGACCACGCATGAAAATGCTAAGGTGGCTAAGCCCGATAAAGCTTCGCTATGTTTCCAGGTGAGCAACGAGGTTGGCGCATTGGCTAAGGTGCTGAACATTTTTGCCGAGCAGGGCATTAACATGAGCAAGATCCAAAGTATGCCGGTTTTAGGGAAACCAACCGAATACAACTTTTATGTGGATGTAGAATGGGATGATGGCCGCAAGTATGATACTACCATTAAACAAATACTAAAATACACCCATAACTTTAACATACTGGGCGAATACAAAAGGCATATTGAAGAGGGCCTGACCGACCGACCCGTTAAAAAAGAGAAAGTGAAACGTGCCTATATTGAAATTAAAAAATTAAGTAAATAAAAAACTCCATAATATATTAATCAGATGAAATTAGATTTGAACATACAGCCACTAAGCAGTTGGATAAATTCGGGAAAACAGCCGCTGGTAATTGCGGGCCCCTGCAGTGCCGAAACAGAAGATCAGTTGGTGGCCACCGCGCATTTATTAGCTAAAACAGGTAAAATTACCGCCCTGCGCGCCGGTATTTGGAAACCACGTACCCGCCCGGGCGAGTTTGAAGGCATTGGCAGTATTGGCCTTAAATGGTTACAACGCGCCAAAGAAGAAACCGGTTTGCCAACCGCTATTGAAGTGGCTACCGGCAAGCACGTAGAGGAAGCTTTGAAAGCCGGTGTAGATATCCTTTGGGTAGGCGCACGGTCGACAGTTAACCCTTTTACTGTACAGGAAATTGCCGACGCTTTGAAAGGTGTGGATATCCCTGTAATGGTTAAAAACCCGGTAAACCCCGATCTGTCATTATGGATAGGTGCTTTAGAGCGTATTAACAACGCGGGCATTACTAAACTGGCGGCTATTCACCGTGGCTTCTCGTCTTTCGAGAAATCTGCTTTCCGTAACGAACCGATGTGGGATTTGGCTATCGGCCTGAAAACACTGGCGCCTGAACTGCCTATTATTAACGACCCAAGCCATATTTGCGGTAACCGCGACCTGCTGCCTTATGTAGCCCAAAAAGCGCTGGATTTGGATATGCAGGGCTTGATGATCGAATCGCACATTGATCCATCTGTAGCCTGGACTGACGCTAAACAACAAGTTACCCCATCGGCCTTAGCCGACCTGATTGATCGCTTAACCCTGCGCAAAGCCGATGTGAGCAGCAAGGAATTAAGCAGTAAACTGGACGAGTTGCGTAATCAGATTGACAAAATTGACGACCTGATATTCCAAAAAATGTCGGAACGTATGCAGGTGGTTGAAAAAATAGGTAATTACAAAAAAGAAAATAACGTTACCATTTTACAGGTTAGCCGCTGGGACGAGATTTTGCAAAAACGTACTGCTTACGCCCGCGCTTTAAACCTGAATACGGATTTTGCCGAGAAGCTACTGGAATTGATGCACGCCGAATCTATCCGTAAACAAACCGAGATCATGAGCAAAAGCCAGGCCGAGGGACAAGCACAGGAAAAGTTAACGCACGCTTAAATATCTCATCCTGCCCTCTCCAAAGGAGAGGGTTCTAAAAAAAATTCTTAAACCCCTCTCCCCCGGAGAGTGGTTTGGGGAGAGGTGACAAACTACTATAAATGAAATCTAACAACATCATCCTTTCTAAATCATCGCGTACGGCCAAAGGCACTATACAGCTTACCGGCTCTAAGAGTGAATGTAACCGCGCGCTGATTATCGAAGCCCTAAGCAAAGGCCGTGTAAAGGTGGATAACGTATCAGACGCGGCGGACGCGGTGCTGCTTGCGGGAATCTTGCGTAAGCAAGAGGTTCATGGTTCATGGTTAATAGATCATGGCGAAAATGCAAAAAACCATGAACTATTAACCATGAACCATGAACTGCGCAGCGTAAACATCGGCCCGGCCGGTACGGCTATGCGCTTCCTTACTGCTTATTTTACCTTGCAGGATGAGGAAGTGATCCTAACCGGCAGCGAACGGATGAAACAACGCCCGATTGGGGTATTGGTTGATGCCCTGCGCGCTTTAGGTGCCGATATTAGTTATGTAGAAAATGAAGGCTATCCCCCGCTTAAAATTGCCGGGAATATCAAACAGGCTACCGGCCGTATAGGCATTAAAGGAAATATCAGCAGCCAGTATATTACCGCGCTGTTGCTGATAGCGCCAAGTTTGCCTTTGGGTTTAGAACTGGAGATTGAGGGCGACCTTACATCCCGCCCTTATGTAGAGATGACTTTGGCTATGCTAAAACAGGCCGGCATACAGCATAGCTGGGTGGATAATGTAATCAGTATCGAAAAACAGGAATTTAAGGAAACCAGTATTTGGGTTGAGCCTGATTGGAGCGCGGCATCGTATTGGTACAGTATTGCTGCCCTTAGCGATGAGGCCGACTTGTTTTTACCCGGCCTGACCAGCTATAGCCTGCAAGGCGATAGCGTGATCACCGAGATTATGGCCAACTTTGGCATTACATCGCAATTTAAGGATGGCGGGGTGCATTTAACTAAGGAGCCGAAACCGATAGTCCGTAAAATCTTTGATTTAAAATCGTGCCCTGATTTGGCCCAGACTGTAATAGTAGTATGTGCTGCCTTAGGTCACGATGCTACCTTTACCGGGCTGGAAACCTTGAAGATAAAGGAAACCGACCGTATAGCCGCCCTGCAAAACGAACTGGCCAAAATTGGCGTTAAGCTGATAGAAAAAGGCCAGGTGTACAAACTGGATTGCAGCGAAAAACAAATCCCAGAAAGGGTATTGTTTAATACCTACGAAGACCACCGTATGGCCATGGCTTTCGCACCGCTGGCCATCATCATCCCCGAGGTAGAGTTTGAAGATGCCATGGTGGTAGAAAAATCGTACCCGGCATTTTGGACAGATTTGGAAAAGGTGGGATTTGTGGCAGAGGTAAAAGGTTAAAGGCGAAAGGTTAAAGGTAATCCCCCCCAACGTCATTGCGAGGTACTAAGCAATCATCGGCTTGATTAGCGGCTCTGCTTATCGATGATTGCTTCGTACCTCGCAATGACGTAGCTTTACATTATAGAAAGACTTACGAAGTTTTAAAAACTTCGTAAGTCTAAACCAATTAAATCATTCAAAAACCAATCGGTGTAATCTATAAAACATCGGTGCAATCATATACAAAAAATGGCTGGCAATTCATTCGGGCAATTATTCAGGATCACAACTTTTGGCGAATCGCATGGCGAGGCTATCGGGGTAATTATTGATGGCTGCCCGGCGCAACTGGAGGTTGACCTTGATTATATACAGGGCGAACTGGATAAGCGCAAACCAGGCCAAAGTAAAATCACTACACAGCGTAAAGAAAGCGATACGGTAAAGATCCTGTCGGGCGTGTTTGAGGGCAAAACTACGGGTACCCCTATCGCCATGATCATCCCCAACGAAGATCAGCGATCTAAGGATTATAACCACAATACCAATGTGTTCCGCCCCTCACATGCCGATTATACCTATCAAACCAAATATGGCATCCGCGATCATCGTGGAGGCGGGCGCTCATCCGCGCGGGAAACTGCTGCACGGGTTGCTGCCGGCGCTTTGGCTAAGCTGTTGTTAAAAACACAGGGCATCGAGATTGTTGCCCATGTAAGCAGTGTAGGTAAGATAGATGCGCCTAATGTGTTTATTAACAATGCCGATGAGTTTATTGCCGAACGGGAAAAAAATATCGTCCGTTGTGCTGATCCGGCTACAGCCGAAGAAATGATCGAATTTATTGATAACGTGCGCAAAAGCGGCGATACCGTTGGCGGCAAGGTAAGTTGTTATATCAAGAATTGCCCGGTAGGCTTAGGCGAACCCGTATTTGATAAACTGCACGCCGAATTAGGCAAAGCTATGCTGAGCATTAATGCCGTACATGGTTTTGAATTTGGTTCGGGATTTAGCGGTAGCGAGATGTTAGGATCGGAGCATAACGATATATTCATTAACCTCTCCCCAGCCCTCTCCGAAGGAGAGGGAGCCAAAAACATCAGGACGCTGACCAACTTCTCTGGCGGGATCCAGGGTGGTATCAGCAATGGGATGCCGATAGAGTTCCGTGTAGCTTTTAAGCCAGTGGCCACCATTATGCACAGCCAACAAACGGTTGACAGTGAAGGCAATGCCGCCGAGATCTCGGGCAAGGGCCGCCATGACCCTTGTGTGGTGCCACGTGCTGTGCCAATTGTTGAAGCTATGGCCGCGCTGGTATTGGCCGACCATTGGTTGAGGAATAGGAATTCGCAGATTGCTCCAGTAATTACTAAATAATAATCCAATTCAAATAGCTACTTATTAACATGGAACCTAAGCAAAATACCGAACGATTTCTTGAAGTACTCGATGAAATAAATCAGACGGAAGAAGCAATCGTCAATTCTCCACAATACGAGTTGATAAACAACTTCACGCAAAGATTAAATGTAGATGGACAACGAGCTAAAGTTTTCATAGAAGCCAGCAAAGGCAAATATTCAAAAGAAGACCTCTTAAAATTTATAGATATATACTGCTTTGGACTTGACTACAATATAAACGATCCGCTTACTGAAAATCGTTCTTTTATTATCGAATTCATACTGGTGGGAAATAATGAAGAAGCATTTCCGTATACTGATAATTTGGTTTTTTACAGCAAAAGTAAAAAAAGCCACAGTGCTTTGATTTTACTTTTACGATTAGCCGGCGCAGCAGGTGATGGAATTAGAAAAGACGAGACCTTTTTATTGATTTTAAAACATCTGGATAGTTTTGATAATGATCTTCTAAATACATTATTACGCCTCTTACCTGGCTCATTTTCAGACCATCCTACCGCAATTAAAATCATTCGTAAAATTAATAAATTACAGGATAAGCGAAACGGGAACTTATCTGTGTTTGACAAGTTAACTGGCTGGTTCAAAAAATAATTTCGCTACTTATATAAGTGCATGGGCATCTCATAGGTTGATTTGCAAACAACTGGATTGCCACGCCGCTGTTACTCATCGCAATAACAATTATTTGTAAACAAGCAAGGCATTGAATTTAACTCAATGCCTTGCTTGTTTCTATTTCCCCTTTAGGAGGTCGGCGACTTTAAGCCGATATCGCATTAATAATATCGTACTGTGTAATAATTTCAATCTTACCCTGCTCATCCTCAACCAGCACGGCTATATTATCCTTATTAATCATGGCTGAGATTTTATCGATAGAAGTATTCAGGTCCACAAATGGAAACGAATTGGATGATATGGTACCTACCGGCGATGATTTTAGCGATGGGTTTTCCAGCAGGGCATCCAGGATGGCGCTTTCGGTAATTTTACCTACTACCATGCCTTTTTGCGTAACCGGGATCTGCGAGATGTTTAATGATTTAATGATATTGATAGCCTCTAAAACCGTTTTATCCATATCAATGGTCACAATATCCTGCTTCTCTTTTTTATCGATGATCTGGCGGGCGGTTAGTTTCTCGTCTTTCAGGAAACCGCGGTCGCGCAACCAATCGTCGTTATACATTTTGCCCAGGTAGCGTGTGCCATGGTCGGGGAATATCACTACCACTACATCGCCTTCCTTAAACTTATCTTTCATTTGCAGTACACCCGCAATAGCCGACCCGGTTGAGTTACCTACAAAAATGCCTTCCTTACGGGCAATCTCGCGGGTCATCAGGGCGGCATCCTTATCGGTCACTTTTTCAAAATGGTCTATCAGGGTAAAGTCTACGTTTTTAGGCAAAAAGTCTTCGCCTATCCCTTCGGTGATGTATGGGTAAATCTCGTTTTTATCAAACTCGCCGGTTTCTTTATATTTTTTAAATACCGAGCCGTAAACATCAATCCCTAAAACCTGTATAGCCGGGTTCTTTTCTTTCAGGTAACGTGCAATACCACTAATGGTACCACCTGTACCCACACCTGCCACCAGGTGCGTCACCTTGCCCTCGGTTTGTTCCCAAATCTCGGGGCCGGTACTTTCGTAATGCGCCTGCGAGTTGGATAGGTTATCATACTGGTTAGGCTTCCACGAGTTTGGCACTTCACGCTCCAGGCGCGATGAAACAGAATAGTACGAACGCGGATCTTCCGGGTCGACATTGGTAGGGCAAACAATTACCTCGGCACCAAAGGCGCGCAGGGCATCAAACTTCTCTTTCGATTGCTTATCTGTACTGGTGAAAATACATTTATAGCCTTTGATAACCGCGGCTATAGCCAAGCCCATGCCGGTATTGCCGGATGTGCCTTCAATAATAGTTCCGCCGGGTTTCAGCAGACCATTTTTTTCGGCATCTTCAATCATTTTAAGGGCCATACGGTCCTTAATAGAGTTACCGGGGTTGGTGGTTTCTATTTTGGCCAGTACGGTTGCAGGGATGTCTTTGGTGACCTTATTCAGCTTCACCATTGGCGTATTGCCTATTGTTTCGAGGATGTTATTATACCACATAAATTCAAAAATTGAGGAGTATCAGCTCCGTCTGCGAAGGTCTAAATTTTATCTATCATTTTAGTAGATTATTTTATAAAATGACTCCCAATCGCCGGTTCAAGCGTCCACGCTTGAACTTAAAGTATAGTGAGCGTCCACGCTCACGTTAAATATAAGCGTGGACGCTTACATTAGCCGACGATCAAGCGTGGACGCTTGATCGGGCTGTATTGAGTTTTAAAACCTCAAATGCTTTACCGTTAAACCATTATTGATCAGCTGTTTCAACGATTCGATACCGATGCGCAGGTGTGTTTCCACATATTGCTCGGTTACCTTCGAGTCACTTTCGGCGGTTTTAACACCTTCAGGGATCATCGGCTGATCGGATACCAGCAGCAATGCGCCGGTTGGGATCTTATTGGCAAAACCGGTGGTGAATATCGTCGCGGTTTCCATATCTACAGCCATGGCACGCAGGGTTTTCAGGTACTTTTTAAATTCCTTATCGTGTTCCCACACGCGGCGGTTGGTGGTGTAGCAGGTGCCTGTCCAGTAATCGCGGCCAAAATCGCGCATGGTGGTTGATATGGCTTTTTGCAGGGCAAATGATGGCAATGCGGGCACTTCTGCCGGCATATAATCGTTTGATGTACCTTCGCCCCTAATGGCGGCTATGGGCAGTATCAGGTCGCCTACGTTATTCTTCCTTTTAAGGCCGCCGCATTTGCCTAAAAATATCACGGCTTTGGGGTGTATGGCCGTCAGCAGGTCCATTACGGTAGCTGCTACCGAGCTACCCATACCAAAGTTAATGATAGTGATGCCATTTGCTGTTACGCTTTGCATAGGCTTATCTAAGCCCATTATCGGCGCATGATCATTCCACTCCGAAAACATGGTGAGGTATTTAGAGAAGTTGGTGAGGATAATGTAACTCCCAAAATCATCCAGCGGGCGGCCCGTATAACGGGGCAACCAATTGGCTACTATACTTTCCTTAGTTTTTAAACCCGACTTTACCGGTGTTGAAACCTCCTTTACCTTAGGGGTTTCGTTTGCAATCGCGTCTTTTTTTACGCTTTTTTCTTCGTTCATAATTTTTCTCTCCTAAATCCCCGCCTCGGGGATTTTAATTATATGTTATTTATTCTGTTACTTCTCTTTCCCGCCTCATGTCATTTCGAACGAACAGCGGTGGTGGTGTGTTGGGGTGAGGAGAAATCTTGTACACTTAATGGCTGCATATATAAGATTTTTCTTTCGCCCTTCCGCACATCTCGGCCCAAGCTCTATCGAAATGACAAAATGGGACCTGGCCTGACTTGTGCAAACCCAAACTACCGGATACAACAAACCCCGGCGTTTCACCAGGGTTTATTATGCTTGCATAGCAAATATACGAATTTATAAGATATCTTATATTAAGCTACCTTTAATTTTTTAATATCCGATTTCTCAAACTTATCCAGCGCATAGTCTAATGTTACCAAAAGGCGCTTAATCTCTTTCTTGCTCGGGAACTCGAACATGGCATCAATCATAATAGCTTCGCAAATGGAACGCAGGCCACGCGCGCCTAATTTAAACTCCATGGCTTTGTCTACAATAAAATCAAGCACATCGTCTTCAAACTCCAGCTTAACGCCTTCGTATTCAAATAGCTTTTTGTATTGTTTCAGCAGCGAATTTTTAGGCTCGGTTAATATATTGTGCAAGGCTTCCCTATCCAGCGGGTTAAGGTAAGTGAGTACCGGTAAACGGCCTATTAATTCGGGGATCAACCCAAATGCTTTCAGATCCTGCGGAGTGATGTACTTGTACAGGTTCTTCATATCCACATCGCCACCTTCATCGCGCTTCATTTTATAACCCACGGTTTGGGTACGCAAACGGGCTGCTATTTTTTTGTCGATACCATCAAAGGCACCTCCGCAAATAAACAGGATATTGCTGGTATTCACCGATATCATCTTTTGATCGGGGTGTTTACGCCCGCCTTGTGGTGGTACGTTTACCATAGTGCCTTCCAGTATTTTCAGTAAAGCCTGCTGCACACCCTCGCCCGATACATCACGGGTAATGGAGGCATTATCGCTTTTACGGGCAATTTTATCCACCTCATCAATATAAACTATGCCCTTTTCGGCAGCAGTTACATCGTAATCGGCACTTTGCAGTAAACGGGTCAGGATACTTTCCACATCCTCGCCTACATAACCTGCTTCTGTTAATACAGTAGCATCGCAAATACAAAATGGTACGTTTAATATTTTAGCTATGGTTTTGGCCAGCAGGGTTTTACCTGTACCGGTTTCGCCAACCATAACGATATTCGATTTTTCGATCTCTACATCATCCTTTTCCACACGCTGGTTTAAGCGCTTGTAGTGGTTATATACAGCAACCGCCAGTATTTTTTTAGCATCGTCCTGGCCAATAACGTATTGATCAAGGTGCGATTTAATTTCGGCGGGCTTTAACATAGATGGTGCTGATGGTGAAGATTTAACCTTACGGATCTTCAGTTCCTCAGCTAAAATTTCGTTAGCCTGGTTAACGCATTTATCGCAGATATGCGCGTCCAACCCAGCTATCAGCATCAGGGAATCCTGCTTACCGGCGCCGCAAAATGAGCACCTGATTTCCTTGCTGTTTTTTGTCATTGTGAAGTGTGTTTACCCAAAATTAAACAAATATTGATGAATATACAATAATAAAGGGCAAATGGTTTCATCCGCCCAATATTATTGCGCATTATTCAATTATTTTTCGTTGCTATTCCGCAAAATTTCGTCAACCATGCCAAAGGCTTTTGCTTCTTCGGCAATCATCCAATGGTCGCGGTCTGATGCATCCCAAACTTTCTCGTACGATGTACCGCTGTGTTTAGAAATGATCTCGTACAATTCCTTTTTCAGTTTAGCGATCTCGCGCGCGGTAATCTCGATATCTGATGCCTGTCCTTGCGCGCCACCCATTGGCTGGTGTATCATTACCCTCGAGTGCGGTAATGCTGCACGTTTGCCATCGGCACCAGCACAAAGTAATACCGCAGCCATTGATGCTGCCATACCTGTACAGATAGTAGCTACATCGTTTGAGATGAACTGCATGGTATCATAAATACCTAAACCGGCATAAACCGAACCACCCGGCGAGTTGATATAGATTTGGATATCGCGCTTGGCATCGGCCGATTGCAGGAATAATAACTGCGCCTGGATAATGTTGGCAATATTATCATAAATAGCATCGCCTAAAAAGATGATACGATCCATCATTAAACGCGAGAACACGTCTAACTGCGAAATATTCAGCTGGCGTTCCTCTATAATATAAGGCGTCATAGCGGTTGGGTGGCTTGTGCTGATAGATAATGGCATGGCCTTACGGTCAACACTTGATATAAACTGATCTACAGCCAGGCTGTTAATGCGGTGGTGCTTTACCGCGTATTTTCTGAATTCGTCTCTATTGATATTGTCCATTTTTAGAATTTGTTTTGTGGGTTTCTATGCCCGGTAAATATAGTTTTTAGTTGAATACGATATAATATATAAGGTTTGCGAAAAGTAAATTTATTTGCACAAAAAAAGCAACTCTTTTGAGTTGCTTTTTGGTGATATTCAAGTCTTAAGTCTTTAGTCAATAGTCTTAAGCCAGTATCTTCTGACTTAGTACTTTAGACTTATGACTTAAGAAAGTTTGCTAAACTCGGCATGTGTGATCTCTTTTTTGCTGGTTGTGATGATACCTTTAATATAGTCTATCACTTTCTGGCCTTTCACTTCGTCAAAAATACGGTTAGCGTTTTCCTTGTTCTGTAAAAACTGAACAGTGTATTGCGCTAACTGATCTTCGGCCAAAGGCTGCGGGCTATACATCCTGAATTGTGCATCTAAACGTTGTTTAGCAACTGCAAATACGTCCTGGTAATCAATTTTAATGTTATTGTCTTTAATAACCTTGTTACCAATCAGCGTCCATTTCAGGTTTTTTGCAAAATCGTTATAACCACCTTCTAATTCCTCTTCGCTAATTTTTTCGTTCGTGGCTTTTAACCAGCGTTTCAAAAATTCGTCGGGTAATTCAAAGTTAATTTTATCAACCGCGTAATTGTAAATATCATTTTGCAGTTTGCGGTCGGCATCCTGCGCCATCATCATTTCAATTTCTTCGGTAACCTTAACTTTAAATTCTTCTTCAGTAGTTACAACACCTTCACCAAATAATTTATCAAAGAACTCCTGGTTCAAATCGGCCTCGTCTAAACGGTTAACATTTTTAACTTCCAGACTAAAGTTCGATTTCAACTCTGCTGCAGTCTCCTCGTCAATACCTAATACAGCAGCTATACGTACTACATCGTTATTGTAAGCTTTCTGCACATCCAGGGTTACGTTATCCCCTTTTTTCAGGCCAACTAACGATTTTTTGATCTTAGCGTCCTGTACCTGGTCTAAACGGATAGAACCTGTATGCTCAATTCCTCCTTCAAAAACAGAACCATCCGGCGAAAGTTGTTTCAATTCGGCATAAAGCACGTCATCATCTGCCGATACGTCAGGATTTGACATTTTGCCATAGCTTTTACGTAAGTTTTTAATACGGTCGGCTAAGGTTACATCGTCAACCTTAATATCATACTGGGTAATTTTATCTTTTGATGTTAGGTCGATAGTAAACTCGGGGGCCAAACCAACTTCGTAATTAAATTCAAAGTTATCGGCAAAATCCCAGTTGTATTCCTTGCTATCGTCCATCTGCGGCAATGGCTGGCCTAAAACTTCCAATTGCTGCTCGTTCAGGTAATTATTCAGGGTATCTGATAACAGGTTATTGATCTCGTCAACTAAAATGCTTTTTCCATACATTTTTTTAATATGCGCGGCAGGTACCATACCGGGGCGAAAGCCTGGTATTTTTGCTTTTTTAGCCTGATCCTTTATGGCCTTTTCAACACGTGGCTGATAATCGGCCGGATCGATATTGATCTTTATAACTGCGTTCAGGTTGTCCTTTTTTTCCTGTGAGATATTCATCTTTAATATGAGCTGTATTTTACTTTAACAACAGGTACCGGGGCTTATCAAAAAAAATACCCTTGCACCACTAAATTAGGGCGCAAAGGTATAAATATTTTTTAAGATGGGCGAGTTATTTAGTCAGCTTTATGCTGATCAATTCAAATTTACATTACTGTTATTTACTAATCATATTAAACTACCCACGGCCTCTTTTGCCACCGCCGCCGCGCACATTAGCTTTACCGTTTCCCGGATCTGCGTCCGGCCCCATACCTTTCATTTCGCTGTTAAAAGTAATGGTAGACGCTACTGCCTTTCCGTTTACCATGGCGGGTATAAACTGCAGTATTTCGGGCGATATGTCTGCTATTTTTTGATTAACGATTTTTATACCATCGCTGCTTTTGATAGATGCCACCCACGATTTGATCTCCCCTTTATCATCCAGCGTAAATACATGTAGCACCTGGTTACGGCCTGCATCAACATTTTCTTCAAAATTAACGCTTGATATTAGAAGGGCCAAACCATTATAGCCGCCAACCTTAACCGCGTTTTTGATTGAATCGCCCTGTGTTTTATCCTCTATTTCGCAGGAGATTGCCTTGCTGGCATTATTTACAATTAATTTATTTGCAGTGTAATCATATTGCTGTTCAAGCGCGCCATCGTTGTAAAAACTCCATAAACCGACCCTTACCCCTTTATCGTAACTACCGCTGGCTACCAGTTTTTTATCGGTATAAAGCCTGTACGAGCCCTGGCGAACTTTTTTATCAGACTTTAGCACCATGTATTGCTCTTCAAATTTGCCAATACTATTCTTTTTGGCAACAGTATCCTGCGCGAAAGCGCTAAATGCAAAGCAGCATAATAAACCAAGTAATAGTTTTTTCATCGTTTTGGGAGTTTAATCAGTTAATAGTTAAGTAATATAGGGCTAATATAATAATTACATGATGTAAATTACAAGTGCTTACCCGCTATACCCCTATTTATTAGTAAACTTAACCACCTGATTATTAACTACTTTTATAGTTCTTAAATAAGCGTATATGGCCTCCAGATCGCTCTTTTTCATCTTGCCATACATTAACCAGGGCATAACGCTTTGAAAATCGCCCGGCGCTACCGCTTTGGGCTTATAATTACTATCGGCATACATGCTAAAGCGGGCTACAAATTGATCTTTGGTCCATGCGCCTATACCTGTTTTTGTATTGGGCGTAATATTGGCCGAACGCACTGTGCCCCCGTTAATTTTAAACGGCCGGCCGCCGGCAAACTCCATTCCGGGTAATTGTGTACCATGTTCCTCTTGTGTATGGCAATCCTTACAGGCGGCAGTTTGCACCAGGTAAGCACCGTATTTTAAGGTATCGGTTTCATTTGGCCGCTTACCTAATGTGGCTTTTTGCGGCATGGTGTGTACCAATATATTCAGCGGAAAATCCAGCTTGCGGGTCGGATAACTGGTATCCTGTGGCTTTAGGGTGCGGATATAAGCAATAATATCATACACATCTTCCCTATCCATTTTTGAGTAGGATTGCCAGGGCATAATTGGGAATATAGCCGATCCATCTTTTTTTACACCTGTAGTGATCGCACGAAAGACTTCGCCGTCGGTCCAGTTTTGCAAATTGTGCGGCGTAATATTGGGTACATAAATTTCGCCCGGCAAGTCAACGGCGGCATCAAACTTCATCCCGCCAAGGCCCAGGGTATTGGTATCGGCAGGGCCGGTAAACTTTGTCCAGTCGTGGCTGGAGTGGCAATCCATGCATACCGCCACATTTGTAGCCAGGTATTTGCCATGCGCAATGCGTTGCGGAGTATAGCTGATCTTGATATCCTCTGGCTCGCCAACATTAGGCAACGCCAAGGTAACATAGGATACCACTGCGGTAAAAACCACCGCTATAGTGACCAACGTGATCACTATCCATTTTTTTAGGTTTTTCATTTTTACGATAAGGTATTTGTATTAAAATTAAGTAGTTAAGATGAATTATTTTATCAATTGGTTACACCTTACTTAATTTTTTTAACCCTAATATAATAGGCAGGAAAATGTGGTAGGAAATAAAGCGTTTCACCTTAACCCGAAATGCATTTCCCTGCTTCCTGAATCTATGTTCTTGCTTCTTGAATCTATTTCTTTGGATCTATCTTCCTGCTGCTATTTACACCCTATGATGATCGGCGCGCCAGTTTTTAATGGTTTTTTTAATCTCATCTGCCGATAAGTTTTCGGCCACGGTTTTATTAACCAATGCTAAAAACTCATCGTCGCCTGAAAAACGCAGGGCGGCTATTTGAGATACCGTTAAATTATTGTTCATTGCTTTGCCTGTCATAATAAAATAGCGCAGGCTCTCTTCGGCGCGGATGGCACGATCCTGGGCCTTTATAGGAAACTGACGCATATACCAGTACATAAATACCAGGCAAATAAAAATCAGTAAAATTAGGATACAGCTTAGCAACCCCGAAAAATTGTAGTGCCGGTATATATTAATGCCCGAGCCAATAATACCTGCTAATAACAATGCACTCAATACAAAGTGAAAGCCTTTTACCCATTGGCGGTGGTTGGAGAAGTTTTGTGATTCCATAGTTTTGTTTTAGGTTAACTTGTTAAATGTAAAGGATATATTTTATTATATGCTGATTTATTGACATTTAGAAGATGATATTTTGTGAACATTTAGCCTACACTTGCTGTTGATTTACCAAACGAGCAACATCATGAGCAAGCCATTTAAAAAAACATTTACGATAGGGAAAGATTTAACTGTTAACCGCATGGGCTACGGTGCCATGCGCATTACCGGCAAGGGTATTTGGGGGCCACCTGCCGATAAAGCCGAAGCCATCCGCGTTTTAAAGCGCACTATTGAATTGGGTATTAACTTTATTGATACGGCAGATAGTTACGGGCCAAATGTATCGGAAGAGCTGATAGCCGAAGCACTATACCCCTATCCTGCCGACCTGGTTATTGGTACCAAAGGCGGCCTGTTGCGTACCGGCCCCGACCAATGGCCCGTTGATGCCAGTCCGGCGCACTTGAAAGAAGCGCTTGATGCCAGCCTAAAGCGTTTAAAATTGGAACAGATAGATCTTTACCAGCTACACCGCATAGACCCAAAAGTACCGGCCGAAAAAAGCTTTGAATTTTTAAAGCAGGCACAGCAGGAAGGCAAGATAAAACATATTGGTTTATCGGAAGTAACTGTAGCCGAGATTAAAAAAGCACAGGAGTTTTTTGAAGTGGTAACCGTGCAAAACATGTATAGTGTTGATAACCGCAAGTGGGAAAGCGTACTTAAATATACCGAAGAACAAAATATTGGTTTTATCCCCTGGTTCCCGCTTAATGCCGGCAATGTTGCCGCGCAGGAAAAATTGCAGCTGATTGCCCGCAAGCAAGGCGCTACTGTGCACCAGGTGGCGTTAAGCTGGTTGTTGCATCATGCCGATAATATCCTGCTTATCCCCGGTACATCAAGCGTAAAGCACCTGGAAGAAAACGTGAAGACACTAGATCTTCAATTAAGCGATGAAGATCTGGCCACTATGGATAAGCTGGGCGCAACCTTGTAATTTCATAAGCATAGCCATGGGCTGTACAACCCATGGCTATGCTTATCATTGTCACAATAACACCTCATTTCAAACATTTGGCGGTGTATGGCGTATAAATATTAAGAGATAATTAAACCTTTTTAGTTTTTCTTAATCATACCAATTACACCATACCATCACTATGAGAAATTATTTACTCACCATAATTGCCGTTTCTGCCATTTTTTTCGGGTGCAAAAAGGAAAAGGTGGTAAAATCTACCAATATATCTAACGCGCAGGCGGCGGCTATGGTTGCAACCGCCCTATCGGTAAATGCCAATGGTTTTGCCAGTATTAAAAACGACATTACACTTTATGCCAAAAATGTAACCAATGCCGGCAAGGGCTGCGGTGTGGTAGATTCATTTGCGGTTGCCCGGCAGGAATCAATCACATCAACTATAAATTATAATTACGCATTAGGCTATTATTATGTAGTTAATTGCAATAATAATATCCAGGATAATTTAACCAGCAGTATTATCTACAACGGCAGTTTTGATGCTGCTAATTTAACCACTATCAATTCGGTTAATTCAAACATCAGCCTGGCTTCTTTATCGGGTAGCGGCACTAATTATTCGCTTAATGGTAATTATCAAACTACTGGTACTTTCCAAACGCTGGATGCTACCCAGCTTGCCGGTAATAACAGTATCAGTATGGATATTAAAGATCTGCTGGTTACCAAATCATCACGTAGTATTATAAGCGGATCGGCCAATATATCGGTAGCCGGCACTGTAAAAATCAATAAAAACACTTTCGTTTATAACGGCACCCTTGTTTTTAAAGATGCCACTACCGCAACCCTTACATTAGAAGGGATTAACTACACGATTAATTTAACCACGGCCGATGTTGCTGCCCTGTAATATTAATTATTATCTAGTTTTAATAACATCAAAAATTACATTATTGTTAAAGATTACCCTTATCATAAGTCAATAATTTACATCGATATTAAATAAATTCATTTTATTTATAATATTGATAATATTAAATTTTAATATATACCTTTATTAACCTTTTAATACTATTAAATTATTAAACTCATGAAAGTATTCAGAACCCCTGCATTACTTATGTTGCTGCTTTTGGGCGCATGCCAAAAAGCTAACGACACGAGTACCCCACCAACCACAGCCGAAGTAGCCGACATGGTTGCCACATCACTTTCTGCAAATTCAAGCGGTATGATGACTGTATCGGCCGATATGACGCTAAATGCCCAGGCCGTTTTTGATTTAAATATTGGCTGTGGCGTTACAAAAAGCTACACTGCAACACACACCAGCCCGGCCGGATCGGCCAATACCTATAGCAATGCATTAAGTTATAACTATACTTTAAATTGCAATGCCAATAACCAGCCCGATAACGTTACCGGTACAGCAAGTGATAAGGGTACTTTTGACGGGCCAAGGGCTTCATCAACCAATACCGGCACCGCTTCGTTCAGATTAGCTGGCTTAACCCCTACCGCAACCGTTTACGCTATTAACGGCGAATACAAACGCATAGGCACTTTTACATCAAAGGTTGAAAGCAAAAGCACCAGCACTACAACTATTAGCTTGGTGGTTACCAACCTGCTGATTAATAAAACAACTAAAATAGCCACCTCGGGTACAGCGGTTATAACCGTAACCGGCAGTACCAACAGGAATGCTACTATCAACTTCACCGGTAACTTAACTTTCACCGGCGATGGCAAAGCTACTGTTACGCTAAACGGCACTGTATACATTGTTGACCTGCTAACAGGCGATTTTACCAGGAAATAACCATTTACCGATGTTAACTAACAGCGCCCCGGTGTAAATGCCGGGGCGCTTTATTTTTATTAGATTACAGAGCCACAGTTTATTAATGACTAATGACCAGTGACTAATGACCACTACACATTCGCCACCTTAAATGGCTTCACATCTACCGTTTCCCAAACGCCTTGCGTAATATAGGGTTCGCTTTGTTTCCAGGCCTCCAGTTCTTCGTCGTTCTCAAATTGCATGATCATGGTCGACCCGATCATGTTGCCCTCATCGTTCAGTATAGCGCCGCCCAAAATAAAGTTGCCCTGAAATTTCAATTGCTTAGCCGCATCAAAATGGTGCGGGCGCACATCCATTCGGCGTTTCAATGCATCGGTATCTGTAAAATCGTAAGCTGTTACCAGGTACTGGTTCATAATTTCGTGTTTTAAGTATATGACGGTTTAACAATTGTAAGCAATAATTCGTTTTATTTTTCAAATAAAAAATATGGAATAAGTGTATTTTTTACAATATTTGTTTTTTACACCAAGTATAATGCTAAACATAAATCAAAAGCTGCACGAAGCGTTCGAAAAATTATACCAAAAACCGGCAGACAATGCCTTTTTTTCTCCTGGCCGGGTAAACCTGATAGGCGAGCATATTGACTATAATGGCGGCCTGGTTATGCCATGTGCTATTACATTTGGCACCTACTTGCTTATATCTCCTAACAACGATGGTGTTTTCCGCTTTAAAAGCTTAAATTTTGACGATCATTACGATATTCAACTGCAAAACGAGTATAAAAAGGACGGCACTATTTGGATCAATTACCCTATTGGTGTTATTCAGTATTTTCTGAATGACGGGCATGGTTTACAGGGTTTAGATATGCTTTATTATGGTAATATCCCAATCGGTTCGGGCTTGTCATCTTCGGCATCTATAGAGGTGGTTACGGCTTTCGCGCTTAACTATCTTTTTAACGCCGGTTACACTAAGCTTGATTTAGTTATACTATCAAAATGGGTTGAAAACAGTTTCATTGGCCTTAACAGCGGCATTATGGATCAGTTTGCGGTTGCCTTTGGCGAAGAGAACAAAGCCCTGATGTTAAACTGCGAAACGCTGGACTATAAAGCGGTTGACAGTAACCTTGGTGAATATGTTTTAGCTATTATTAATACCAACAAGCCACGTAAACTGGCCGAATCTAAATATAACGAACGCGTGCAGGAATGCGCTACGGCACTTACCGCGCTGCAACAGGAACTGGATATTAAAAACCTGTGCGATATTGATACCGCCACCTTTAATCAGCACAAACACCTGATTAGCGATACCATTGTGCTTAAACGCGCCCAGCATGTGGTCGAGGAAAACGACCGTGTAAAGCTGGCCGCCGACGCGCTATCTAAAAACAACCTGGCCGAATTTGGCCGCCTGATGTATGCATCGCACGATTCGCTGCGTGATTTGTATGAAGTAAGTGGTAAAGAACTGGATGCTGTTGTAGCTTACAGCCGTACCAACAAAAATGTTGCAGGCGCAAGGATGACGGGTGCCGGTTTTGGCGGCTGCGCTATTGCTTTGGTAAAGGGTGATGCCTTTGATGAGTTTAGCGAGGAAATGATTGCTTATTATACCATGGAAGTGGGTTATGCCCCCGCCGTTTACAGTTCGCTTATTGGTGACGGTGTTGGGTTGCTAAAGTCGGTTACCGCGCATGCGTAAACTAAAGTTAGACGAGCTTAACCGCGCCAGCATTTCAGAATTTAAGGCCGGTGATAAATTACCCGTAGCCGTGGTGATGGATAATGTACGCAGCATGCACAATGTTGGTTCCATATTCCGCACAAGCGATGGCTTCGCGGTGGAGCAAATTTGCCTTTGCGGGATAACCAGTCAGCCGCCGCACCGGGAGATCGAAAAAACCGCTTTGGGTGCCACACAATCTGTCGACTGGACTTATTATACCGATACCGTGCAAGCTGTTGAGAAACTACGTGCTGAAGGCTATCATATTATAGCCATTGAGCAAGCCGAAAATAGCACCATGCTAAACACCTTTACGCCCGATCCTACCCAAAAATACGCGCTGGTATTTGGTAACGAGGTAAACGGTGTTGGCGATGAGGTAATGACTATAGCAGATACCTGTATTGAGATCCCACAATTTGGCACCAAACACTCTTTTAATATTGTGGTATCGGCAGGTATTGTTTTATGGGATTTTTATGTAAAATTGAATCTAAAATAGATTCGATATGAATGCCCTTGCCAAAAAACTACAGGTTAAACCCGGCAGCCGCTGGTTGTTGTACAATGCCCCGGCAAATTATCTGGAACTTTTAGAACCCCTGCCTGATGGCGCCAGTACCTCTTTTGCTATTGATGGCAGTTTTGATGGCGTACAGCTTTTTGTAAAAAACAGCGCCGAACTTAACCGCGACCTGCAAATCATAGCGCCCATATTAAAACTAAAAACCGAAACTATTTTTTGGGTCATTTACCCTAAAAAAGCCTCCAGTATCCCCGGCGATCTGGAGATGATGAGCAGTTGGGACGAACTGGGCAAATACGGACTGAATGGCGTAGCCGCCGCAGCCGTTGATGCCACCTGGACGGCCTTGCGCTTCCGCCCGGTTGAGTTATCCAAAAAATCGGATACTTGTAACGAGGAGATTCCGAAAAACGATTACTCACAGTATATCGATGTGGCTAACAAGCAAATTACCCTCCCACCCGAAATAGCTACCATATTCGAGCAAAACCAGGCCGCTATGCACGCCTATCAATCCCTATCCTACTCCAACCGTAAGGAATATGTGTTATGGATCTTGACCGCTAAACAGGAAAAAACCAAAACCGAGCGATTGGTGAAAATGGGGGAGAAATTGGTGGCGGGAAAGAAGAATCCGAGCGAGAAGTAGATTAAAGTGCTACAATAACATTTAGCTGGTCTAAGTTTAGCGATAGCGTAACTTAGACCTAAAATTCATGAAGCTTTCAGCTTCAGTGTAATGCAGTTATTGTCGCAAGCAGGATGCTTGCCATATTTTAGGTCGAAGTTACGCTATCGCTAAACTTCAACCAGTAGAAACCTAAAAAAACAAAAAACCCCCTCCCACCGAAGCAGAAGAGGATATAAACTAAACAAACAATCTTATCAATTAGCAAGCGTTGCACTAATGACTAATGACAGCGCAGCGAAATGACCAATGACTATGAATAAACCTGCTCAAACACGTTAACCGCGTCTTTACTTTCCAGGTTGGTATGCCCCATTAAAAATTCGTCTACCTTGCGGGCAGCTTCGCGGCCTTCGGATATAGCCCAAACTACCAGCGATTGGCCACGGCGCATATCGCCCGCGGCAAATACCTTGCTCACGTTGGTACGGTAAGCAACTTCGGTAGCTTTAACGTTGTTACGGCCATCTAATTCCACACCCAGGCTTTCCAGCATCCCAGTGTACTGCGGGTTTACAAAGCCCATGGCTAAAAACACGCGCTGGCAAGGCAATTCACGTTCAGAACCTTCTACTTCATTAAATTTGATCGGTCGGCCCAGTACATCCAGTTCCCAGCTTACGTCGGTTACTTTCAGCGCGCGCAGGTTACCATTTTCATCACCTAAAAACTCCTTGGTGTTAATCCCCCAATGGCGTTCGCAGCCTTCCTCGTGCGATGAGGTTGTTTTCAATACCATCGGGTAAGTTGGCCATGGCATATTAGGGGTACGCGCGCTTGGCGGCTGCACCATCACCTCAAACTGGCGGATGGAGCTAGCACCCTGGCGATTGGATGTACCCACGCAATCAGACCCGGTATCGCCACCGCCAATTACTACCACATCCTTACCGGTTGCCAAAATAGGCTCGGCAGTAAAAGTGGTATTGCTCACACGTTTATTTTGCTGCTTTAAAAAGTCCATCGCAAAATGGATCCCTTTTAGTTCCCTCCCCGGGATAGGCAAGTTACGCGGAATGGTTGAGCCACCTGCCAAAACCACAGCATCGTTATTACGTACCAGGTCTTCGGCGCTGATGTCCTTACCTACTTCGGTATTGCATTTAAAGGTGATGCCGTCTTCCTGCATTAATTTCACACGGCGCTCTACCACGTTTTTCTCCAGCTTAAAGTCAGGGATACCGTAGCGCAGCAAACCACCGGGATAGTCGTCACGCTCGTAAACGGTAACAATATGCCCTGCTTTATTCAATTGCGCGGCGGCAGCTAAGCCAGCCGGACCCGAACCTACTACAGCTACCTTTTTACCTGTTTTTAACAATGGCGCGGTAGGCTTTACCATACCTTTAGACCATGCTATTTCGCTAATATGTTTCTCAATTTCCTCGATAGCTACAGGCGGCTTGTTGATCCCCAGCACGCATGCAGATTCGCACGGCGCGGGGCAGATCCTGCCGGTAAACTCAGGGAAGTTATTGGTTGATGATAGGATATTGTAAGCTTCATCCCACTTTTTACGATACACTGCATCGTTAAACTCGGGGATCACGTTACCCAGCGGGCAACCGCTATGGCAAAACGGGATACCACAGTTCATGCAGCGTGCTGCCTGGTGGTTCAGCTTTTCCTCGCTGTACTGGCCTACAAATTCGTTATAATTATTTACCCGTTCTGCCACAGGCGTTTTAGCTGGCAGTTCGCGGTCAAATTCCTGAAATCCGGTTGGTTTTCCCATAATATTAATTGGTTGCCTGGTATTGATTCTTTAATAAAACTTTTTTGTACTCCTGCGGGAATACCTTTACAAATTTGGTAAGCGCCACTTGCCAGGTGTTCAGCAAATCCTGCGCTACCTTACTGCCGGTTATCTGCACATGTTTGCGCAGCAAAGTGATGATCTGTTCTTCATCCTGCGGTGTCAGCGGATCAAGGTCTACCATCTCGCGGTTGCAGTTTTCGGCAAAGGTACCGTCTGCATCGTAGATCCAGGCTATACCACCACTCATGCCTGCGGCAAAGTTGCGGCCTGTTTTACCTAATATCAGCGCGCGGCCACCAGTCATGTACTCGCAACCATGGTCGCCAATACCCTCAACAACGGCGGTAGCGCCCGAGTTACGCACAGCAAAACGTTCGCCTGCCATACCACGGATAAATAACTCGCCGGCAGTGGCACCATACAGGGCAACGTTACCGATGATCATATTTTCTTCAGGGGCAAATTTGGCTTTGGCCGATGGATAAATGGCCAGCTGCGCACCCGACAGGCCCTTGCCTACATAATCATTAGCCTCGCCCTCCAGCTCAAAGGATAAACCCTTGGTGGTAAACGCGCCAAAGCTTTGCCCGGCTGAACCTTTAAATTTATAATTGATGGTATTATCCGGTAAACCGGCCGAACCATATATTTTAGAGATCTCGTTTGATAACAGCGTGCCGATAGTACGATCGGTGTTCTTTACATCAAACGATGCGAATACCGGGGTTTGATCTTCCAACGCGGCTTTTGCTGTTTCCAGCAATTTCCAGTCGATGATATCAGCCATGCCATGGTCTTGTTTTTCGCTGTTATAAAGCGTTACACCACGCTGGTTGGTCACCGGGTGCAGGATACCCGAAAGGTCGATCTTTTTAGCTTTCCAGCTTTTGATATTATCTCTTACCTTCAGGAATTGCACGCGGCCTACCATATCGTTTACGGTACGGAAACCCAGATCGGCCATAATTTCGCGCAGTTCTTCGGCTATAAAATGGAACAGGTTAACAATATGTTCCGGCTTACCGCTAAATAGTTTGCGTAATTCAGGATCTTGCGTGGCCACACCCACAGGGCAGGTATTCAGGTGGCATTTACGCATCATAATACAGCCACCGGCAACAAGGGCAGCTGTTGCCACACCCCATTCTTCGGCACCCATCAGTGCGGCAATAGCAATATCGCGACCAGTCTTCAATTGACCATCGGTTTGTAAAACCACACGGCTGCGCAGCTTGTTACGAACCAGTGTTTGGTGCGCTTCGGACAAGCCAAGCTCCCAGGGTAAGCCCGCGTGTTTAATAGAACTGATTGGCGACGCGCCTGTACCACCATCGTAACCGGCAATTAAAATCACATCGGCATGGGCCTTAGCCACACCGGCTGCAATAGTACCTACGCCTGCCTTTGATACCAGCTTAACGTTGATACGGGCGGCACGGTTAGCGTTCTTTAAATCGAAGATCAGCTGGGCTAAATCTTCGATAGAGTAAATATCGTGGTGTGGCGGCGGAGAGATTAAGCCTACACCCGGGGTAGAGTGGCGGGTTTTAGCGATCCAGTCATCTACCTTATGGCCGGGTAGCTGGCCACCTTCGCCGGGTTTTGCACCCTGCGCCATTTTTATCTGTAACTCATCGGCATTGGTCAGGTAGTTGGATGTTACCCCAAAACGTGCCGATGCCACCTGCTTAATTGCCGAACGCATCGAATCGCCGTTAGGCATCAATTCATAGCGCAGTTCGTCTTCGCCGCCCTCGCCGGTATTGCTTTTGCCGCCAATACGGTTCATGGCAATAGCCAGGGTGCTGTGCGCCTCGTGCGAGATTGACCCGAACGACATGGCACCTGTTGCAAAGCGCTTTAATATGGCTTCAACTGGTTCTACCTCGTCAATGGAGATTTGCTCGCGGTGATGGGCAAAATCCAGCAAACCACGGATGGTATAATGCTTTTCGGTTTGCTCGTTAATTAGTTTAGCATAGTTTTTATATACCGCGTAGTTATTGGTGCGGGTAGCGTGTTGCAGCAAGTGTACCGTTTCAGGGTTGAACAAGTGGGCTTCGCCCCTGCGTTTCCATTGGTAAATACCACCTTCGGGCAGTAGTTTGCTTTCTTCTTTTGAGTTGGCTGCAAAACCGGCCTGGTGCTTGCTCATTACCTCGCGGGCAATTTCATCAAGCCCTAAACCTTCTATACGGGTAACCGCGCCGGTGAAGTATTTACTTACTACGGCTTCGTTTAAACCTAAGATTTCGAACACTTGTGAACCATGGTATGATTGCAGTGTGCTGATCCCCATTTTAGAGAAGATCTTCAGCAAGCCATCATTAACTGCTTTCACATAGTTTTTCAGCAGATATTTTACTTCCAGGTCGGTTTCTAAACTGCCGTTAGCTTTAACCGTTTCGATAGTGGATTGCGCCAGGTACGGATTGATAGCGCTTGCACCGAATGCCAGTAAACAGGCGAAGTGATGTACTTCCCAAACGTCGCCAGCTTCTATAACCAGCCCTACCGAACCACGGCGGCCAATACGGATCAAATGGTGATGCACAGCCGATACCGCAAGTAACGACGGGATAGGCGCATGTTCCGAATCAATTGCACGGTCGGACAGGATCAATACTTCAAAACCATCATCAACCGCGTCCTCGGCATAACGGCAAAGCCTGGTTAGGGCTTTTTCCATACTGCCCGGCTGGCCATCGGCCTTAAAGTATGTTTGCAGGGTTTTAGCGTGGAACATGCCGGTATCAATACTGCGCAGTTTTTCCAGCTGGTGGTTTTTAAGGATGGGGTGCTTTAGCATTACACAATGGCAATGCATTTTATCCTCGTCCAATAAATTACCGTTGTTGCCAATAAAAGCGTTCAGGCTCATTACCAAACGCTCGCGTATCGGGTCGATAGGCGGGTTGGTTACCTGGGCAAAAAACTGTTTAAAATAGCTTGATAAGTGCTGTGGTTTATCCGACAAGATAGCCAGTGGCACATCGGTACCCATCGAGCCAATTGGTTCTTTACCATCGCAAGCCATTGGCTTAATAATGGTATCAATATCCTCGCGCGAGTAACCGAACACCTGCTGGTAACGGAATACCGCGTCGGGCGACAGGCTGGCGAAAGCCAAACGCGGCTCGGCCAGTTCGCCCAGGTTAATTTTATAATTCTCCAGCCAACGGCCATAAGGCTGTTGCGAAGCTATTTTTTGTTTGATTTCTTCGTCGGATATGATTTTGCCCTGCTCGGTATCAACCAATAGCATTTTGCCTGGTTGCAAGCGGCCTTTTTTAATAATGGTCGATTCATCAATTGCCAATACACCAGCTTCCGAAGCGGCAATTACCCGGTTATCGTTGGTTACCACGTAACGCAGCGGGCGCAGGCCATTACGATCCAACAAAGCGCCTACCAGTTTACCATCGGTAAAAGTGATAGCGGCCGGGCCGTCCCATGGCTCCATTAAGGTAGCATGGTATTCGTAAAACGCTTTTTTAATGGGGTCCATTTGCTCGTTGCCATCCCATGCTTCGGGAATCAGCATCATCATTACGTGCGGTAATGAACGGCCCGAGTGCAGCAAGATCTCGATGATATTATCTAAACAAGCCGAATCAGACTGCGCGCTGTCGATCACCGGCAGCAACATTTCCATTTCCTCGGCCGTGAAATAGGTAGAGGCGTAGGATTTCAGGCCCGAATAGAACCAGTTAAGGTTACCGGTCAGCGTATTGATCTCGCCATTATGCGCGATCAGGCGGAACGGTTGGGCCAGTTTCCACGATGGGAAAGTATTTGTAGAGAAACGCGAGTGGATCATGGCAAAGCCCGATGCTACACGCGGATCGCTCAGGTCGGCAAAATATTTACGCAATTGGTAAGTAGTTAGCTGGCCCTTATAAATAATGGTTTTGCAAGATAACGAGGTAAAGTAAAAAGCCTCGGCTGCATGTACAATCGTTTCGTTAATTGTTTTGGTGATATATCTGCGCAGCACGTATAATTTGCGTTCAAAATCATCGGTATTGGTAATATGGTGTGGCCTTAATATATAAATCTGCTCTACATCAGGCTCGGCCTGGCGGGCTGTTTCGCCAATTACCGAACTATTCACCTGGATTTTACGATAGCCTAATATATGCAGGCCCAGTTTTTCAGCAGCGCTGGTAATTACCTTGCGGCAGGCTTTCTTTAAGGTAGAATCTTTAGGGAAGAATAGCATACCTACACCGTACTCGCCCGGTTCAGGCAAGCTGATCTCCAGGTTAGAGCATTCCTCCATCAGGAATTCATGTGGTAGTTGGATCAGAATCCCAGCACCATCGCCCGAATCAGGATCGCAACCGCAAGCGCCGCGATGCTCCATATTTTCGAGAATAGTAAGGGCATCATTAACTATTTGATTGGACTTATGTCCATTAATATTAGTAATAAATCCTGTTCCACAGGAGTCGTGTTCAAATTCGGGCCTATACAGGCCTTGCTGGTGGCTATCAGTTTGGTCCATCGTATCTCGTTTACAAGAGGTGTAATTACGAAGATATAAAAAATGTAAAAAAAACCTAATATTCTTGCAAACTTTTTAATTATTTGAAATAAAATTAGCTAAATGATACTATTGTTTAATATTTACCTATCAATTTGGTATTATTATTAGGAATTTGACAATTTTAAATGTCATATTTAATATGCACACATAATAAAATATAGACCAATTTGGTAGACTTTGAGTAAAATATGATAAAGATTATAGTTTTCTCTTGTTAAATTGTTCTTTTCGTAGTGATTTAACCACAGAGTTCACAGAGAGTTTACACAGAGGACACGGAAACATATTTATAAAAATAATTGAAATCTCTGTGTCCTCTGTGTTCCTTTCTTTGCGCTCTCTGTGGTTAAATTCCTCTTTACTATCTTTACGCCAAATTAATTATACAATGCCGGGCAAAAACAAAGCAGTTTTTTTAGACAGGGATGGCGTACTGAACCAGGAAATGGGCGACTACGTATGCAAGATAGAAGACTTCCATATACTTGATAATTTTGAAGCCCTAAAGGAATTGCAAAGCCGGGGTTATATATTATTAGTAGCTACTAACCAGGGCGGCCTGGCCAAGGGCTGGTATAGCGAAGATGAATTAGGCAAAATGCATCGTTTATTAAAAGACACTTACCATAAGCATGGTGTAGAGCTAACCGACTTTTTCTATTGCCCGCACCACCCAAACTTTACCGGCGATTGCGATTGCCGCAAACCCAAACCCGGCCTGTTATTACAAGGCATAGCTAAATACGATATAGACCCCGCCCGCTCCTACTTTATTGGCGACCGTGAGCGCGACGTAATTGCCGGCACCGCCGCCGGGGTAACCGGTATATTAATAGACAGCGACCAACCGATAAGCACAGTGTTGGATTTGATAGCATAAAGCCCCCCGACCCCCTAAAGGGGGTGTTAATATGCAGATGTGCGAATATGCAGATGAATGTATAATATGAGTAAATCCGAAATTGAAAATCCGAAATCCGAAATCAACTCCCCCTTTAGGGGGCTGAGGGGCTTACGCAACATCGATTGCCTGATAGCGGCCCTAATAGGCTATTATATCATCCACCTGTTTGCTAAGTATAGCGGTATCGGGATCTCGCCAGATAGTATCATGTATGCCAGCACGGCGCAAAATATTCACGATCATTTTTCGCTCATCACTTTTAACAATTTACCGCTGACGTTCTTCCCGGTATTTTATCCTTTCTTTTTAAGTATCTGTATTTTTCTATCAGGCGGGGTTGACCCGGTGAATGCCGGGCCGGTGATTAACGGATTGCTGTTTGGCGCTACCATATTTTTAACCGGATGGATCACTACTAAATTTAAGGCCCCATCCATTGTTTATAAATGGCTGATATTAATTGCCGTGGTGTTAAGCCCGGCCCTGTTGGAGATTTACATGTACTTATGGTCGGAGACGCTGTTTATCCTGATGATACTGATCTTTATCATCGCCTACCATCATTACCTGCAAACGCACAGCACCAAAGCTTTAATTACCGTAGGTATTGTAGCAGCCCTTTGCTGCATTACCCGTTACGCCGGCATCACGGTTATAGCTACAGGCGGTTTACTGATATTGATCGACGGCAAACTGGTACCGAAAAAGAAGATCATCCATGTACTTACATTCGGCGCTATTGGCATCTCGCTGCTGGTTGGTAATTTGATATTAAACAGGCTATCCACCGGGTTAAGCACCGGCACACGCGAACCATCCATTACCCCGTTTACCGAGAACCTGTATTATTTCGGTACGGTAATACTGGATTGGGCCGGCCTGCCACCCAAGCTCGACCCTATTGCGGTGGCCTTCGCGGTGATTGTGATTATTGGTTTGGCTACTTTATTAATTGTACGCACCGCGCAACACCATCTAAACAGTTACGAGAATATTATCATTTGCTATACGCTGATGTATGGCTTGTTTATACTCATCATTGCTACCGTTTCCCGCTTCGAGCGGATGAACAGCCGGTTGCTATCGCCCATGTTTATCCCGCTGTTATTGTCGTTCACTTGCTGGGTGCCCGATTTAATTAAGTATCTTAAATTTAGCAAAAAATGGTTGCTGGCTACGCCATTTGTAATAGCCATGCTGGCTTTTGAGTATACCATAGCCAAAGTGGATTATGATACCTACGATTCGTTTTGCGAATATGGCATCCCCGGTTATACGGATGATGACTGGAATAAATCGGACTTTATTGTCTTCTTAAAAAAGAACAAGCATATTTTTAAACCTGGCTACCCTATTTACAGCGATGCCGACGAGGCTGTGTATATGTTTACCGGGATGCACAGCACCCTGTTACCGCATAAGTTTTTTGCTAAAGATGTAGAAAAGGTTTACCAGCAAAAACGTTTTTACCTGATAGATTTCAAAAAGCTGGAAAGCCCCGAACTGATCGGCTTAAAAGATTTGCAGGCGCATAAAAAACTGACCAAATTGTATGATTTTACAGATGGGGCGGTGTATGTGTGCGAAGATCAGTCCGAAAGTCGGTAAGACCGGAAGTCCGAAAGATTTTGTTGTAGAGACATGGTAATTCGTGTCTCTAGTATGCAAGGTTAAACTCGTTCAACTTAAACCCGATTGAAATGGAAAGCCCGGAATGCAGCGCAGCGGAATGAGGACTTTGAATGGAAAGCGGGGCTAACGGCTGCTATGGAATACGGAACGGTCATTTTCTCATTTTTAAGATTTCACCGATTTTAGAATAGATTTCACTGATCAGAATCTTTGTGCCCTTTGTGCAAAGCCTTAGCGCCCTTTGTGGTTAAATCTCCGCCCCACCCACCCAATGTCTACTAAAACAGTATATTATTTTTTGATTTTATAAATATCTGTCTATATTTGCAGCACCTCGCAACAGGTATATTATAAATGAACGTTTTACAATTACATCATCTGCATCTTAATCATCACCACCATGTGGTGATCAGATAATGTTATGTTTCTACGCGAAACAATGTACTCCGTTTATAATTATAGTTACTAAAAACAAATTCCCTTTTGAAAACACTTAAAATTGCGATCCAGAAATCGGGTCGGCTCAACGAAAAATCTGTTGAATTACTGAAAAATTGCGGCTTAAATTTCGAGAATTATAAAAGCTCGCTGATATCGCCCGTATCTAACTTTCCGCTCGAAATACTTTTTCTGCGCGATGATGATATCCCCGAATACGTACAGGATGGTATTGCCGACCTGGGCATAGTAGGCGAAAACGTGATACAGGAAACCGAAGTTAAAGTTAGCTACCTGCAAAAACTGGGCTTCGGTAAATGTTCACTAAAACTGGCGGTGCCAAATAATTCGGACATTTTAACCCTTACCGATCTGAACAATCGTTCCATTGCAACCACTTATCCCGTAATTTTGGGCAAGTTTTTGCAAAAGAATAATATCCATGCAGATATACGTACCATATCTGGTTCGGTAGAAATTTCGCCGGGTTTGGGTTTAAGCGATGCGATATGCGACCTGGTATCAACCGGTGGCACCCTAAAAAGCAACGGACTAAAACCTTTCGGCGATGTAATGAGCAGCGAGGCGGTACTGATAGGCCGCAAGGGCAGCGAGAACGAACTTTTGGTACAGGAGTTGATCCAACGGATCCAATCGGTATTGCGCGCAAAGGAAACCAAATATGTAGTATTGAATGCGCCATCTGATAGCCTGACCGAAATACTGAAACTATTGCCGGGCGTAAAAAGTCCGTCGGTAGTGCCATTGGCCGAAGAAGGCTGGGTTGCGGTACACACCGTAATCCCCGAGCGCGATTTTTGGGACAGGATAAGCCAGTTGAAACAAGCCGGCGCGCAGGGCATTGTAGTAATGCCGATTGAGAAGATAATTTTATAGTAGCAGTTTGCAGTAGGCAGTTTGCAGTAAACACATTGCAAACTGCCTACTGCAAACCGACAACTGCAAACTGAAATGAAAATTTACAATTATTCCGATTTAAGTCGGCAGGACATTGCCAAACTGGTGCAGCGTAACGTTGACCCGGCTAATGAGATCCGCGCGGTTGTTGAAGAAATTATCAGCAACATGCAGCAGCATGGCGATGCCGCGCTGATTGATTACGCCAAAAAGTTTGATAAGGTAGAACTGGACAAACTATACCTGGATAAGGATGAGTTGGCCGTACTGGCATCAACCTTATCGGCCGAGCAAAAGGCGGCCCTGGAAACGGCTTATAACAACATTTACAAATTCCACCAAACACAAGTTAAGGCCGAGGATAAAGTAGAGACCATGCCCGGCGTTACCTGCTGGCGCGAGGCACGGCCAATTGAAAAAGTAGGCCTGTACATCCCCGGCGGATCGGCCGTTTTGCCGAGTACTTTTTTAATGCTGGGTATCCCTGCGCGTATTGCCGGCTGCCACCAAATTGTGGTTTGTTCGCCCCCGCAAAAAAGCGGAAAGGTGAATGCCTTTATTGCTTACGTGGCTGGGTTGCTGGGTATCGAGCGTATCTATTTAGCGGGTGGCGCACAGGCCATCGCGGCTATGGCTTATGGTACGGGAAGCATTGCGAAGGTGGATAAGATCTTTGGGCCGGGCAACCAGTTTGTCACCAAAGCCAAAACCATTATCCAGTCTACAACAACTACCGCTATCGATATGCCGGCCGGTCCATCCGAGGTTTTAGTGATAGCGGACGACACTGCCAAATCGTCATATATCGCCGCTGATCTTTTAGCACAGGCAGAACATGGCATTGATTCTCAGTCGATTTTGGTTTCTACTTCAAGTAAAATTTTAACCGAAGCGATAGCCGAAGTAGATAAGCAACTAAGTGTTTTACCCCGTGCCGAGATTGCCGGGCAGGCCATCGCCAACTCGTATGCCGTACTGGTAAAGGACCTAAACGAGGCCATAACTTTTAGTAATGTGTACGCTCCCGAGCATTTAATACTGGCTACCGAGAACTGGCAACAGATTAGCGGCAGTATCATTAACGCTGGGTCGGTATTCCTCGGTAACCTAACGCCGGAGAGTGTGGGCGACTATGCGTCAGGCACTAACCATACCCTGCCTACCAGCGCTTATGCACGGGCTTACTCGGGCGTATCGGTCGATTCGTTTGTGAAGAAGATCACCTTTCAGCATATCACACCGGAGGGGATTAAAAACATCGGGCCGACGGTAGAGATTTTAGCGGAGATGGAGGGGCTGCACGCGCATAAAAATGCGGTGACGGTGAGGATGAATGATAATAGTTAACATATACAACAACACATCATTGCGAGGTACGAAGCAATCCTCGATAAGCAGAGCCGCTTTGCAAACCGGGGATTGCTTCGTACCTCGCAATGACGATACTTCAATACCATGTTTAGTTTAGATAAAATACTAAGACCCAATATTAAAAACCTTACCCCCTACTCCTCCGCGCGCGATGAGTTTAAGGGCGAGGCCAGCGTTTATTTAGATGCTAACGAGAACGCGTATGGCTCTCCGCTGGGCACCAACTATAACCGCTACCCCGATCCGCTGCAGTACGCCGTTAAAAAGCGCCTGAGCGAGATAAAAGGCGTACCGCCCCGCAACATATTTTTAGGTAACGGCAGCGACGAGGCTATCGATATCCTGTACCGCAGCTTTTGCAACCCGGGTGTTGATAATGTAATCATCGTGCCGCCTACTTACGGTATGTACGAGGTATCGGCCAATATTAACGATATAGCCCTGCGCCGCGTACCGCTGACCGAAGATTACCAATTAGATCTGGAAGCTATTGCCGCGCATATTGATGAGCATACCAAACTGATCTGGATCTGCTCGCCTAATAACCCTACCGGCAACTCCATGCACCGCGAGGATGTGGAAACCCTGCTGGCCAACTTTAACGGGCTGGTAATTGTAGACGAAGCTTATATTAATTTCAGCCGCCAAAAAACCTTTATTCAGGAGCTGACCGAGTACGCCAACCTGGTAGTGCTGCAAACCCTGTCAAAAGCCTGGGGCCTGGCTGGCCTGCGGGTAGGCATGGCCTTTGCAAGCGAAGAAATTATTGAGGTGATGAACAAGGTAAAACCTCCGTATAATATGAACGAGGCATCGCAAGCTTTGGCTTTAGAGGCCTTGCAAAATATCGACACCGTAAACGCCTGGATAAAAGAAACTTTAACCGAGCGTGATAAACTAGTACTTCAACTAAAAAACTTTGCTTTTGTGCTGGATATTTACCCATCGGATGCTAATTTCATCCTGGTTAAAACCACTGACGCTAATGGAATTTACAATTACTTAGTTCAAAACGGTATTATTGTACGCAACCGTACCAAGATTGAACTTTGCGAGGGTGCCCTGCGCATTACCGTGGGCACGCCCGAAGAGAATGTTAAACTGATTGATACTTTAAAGAACTATTCAATTTAATAAACAATGGAACTTTATTTAGCAATGCAAACGGCAGGGAAATACGGAGGTGGCCCAAAAGGCGATCTCAGGCATTTTTCTCATTTAATTCAAGCATCGCTAAACAATGCGGGGTTCAAATCGTCATTTACCGAATTTTGGTTGACACTCTCCTATCCTCCAATGTTTGTCCTACCAGGGGTAGTGGGTATTGAGATAGATTACAAAGGACATTACGATAAATTGCCTAATTTAAGACTTAACCGGAAGTATAAAAAAATTGATATCGCATTAAAGGCTCCCGAGTTTTCTGAAAATCAGGATAAGACGGAACAAGACAAATATGAACACAGGTTTGATATTGAAGACCGGTATAAAAACATCCCCGACGATGAATTAGCAAAAATACTGGTATACAAATACCTGGAAGCAGGCCAACTGATCAAATCAAAACTCAATACCGGTGATATATTCGATTTTCATATTTATGAAAACACATTGGCAGCTTTGCGCGCTCAAATTACTCCTGAATTTGTAATATCTACAGCAGCGATGCTAAATGATGAAATAAAAGGAAAAACTATCAAGCAGACAGTTGACGCCCGTGAACAAAGAAAGCTTGCAAATAAACCGAAAGATAAATTGATAAGGGATCTTAGGGTATATGATTACGGCTTTCCAAAAAAAGCTTTTTACCCTTACGCTTATCAATACAGCGAGATATTTCTAAACCTGCTCCGCCGCAAAAAACTAATGTGCCCAACCTATCATCATTTATATATTGGTATAGCCAATAACACGGATGATTGTTTAGAGCATTTTTTCGCATATGACACTTGGCAAGAGTTTGGGTTAGCAACGATCAACTATACTGATTACAGATATAAGACCGAGCCGCAAAAAGAGCAAATTGTATTTGAGGCAATGATTAGTGGCCTAAATGATCTGGCCAATATCGATAAACTTGACTTATCGGTCATTAACGATACCATCGAAGAAATTAAATTAAAAGGACTTGATACCGAATTAGAGTTCTCTGTAGTTGAAAACAAAAAATATAAATTAGTAATCAGCTATCTGTCTAAGAGCATGGAAGAAAAGTGTCCTATCTATCTCAATTTGATAGAAAAAATATCTGGCAAAGCAAATAGGATACAAATTGGGCGAGCTGATAACTCACAGATATATTTTTGGTTTCAGAAAGTCGCTTTAAATAATGATGTTATCAAAATCAAATCAAGTACTTCTATAGCGGCTGACGTCTCCTTAAAGGATATGCCAAGAAACATGGAATTTAAAATACAAGATATACTAAATGGATAATTTAAAACGCATCCTGTTTATTGACCGCGACGGCACCCTGATCACCGAGCCTGCCGACGAACAGATAGACTCGTTTGATAAGCTAGAGTTTTACCCTAAAGCCCTGCAATACCTGCCCAAAATAACAGCCGAACTGGATTACGAACTGGTAATGGTAACCAACCAGGATGGTTTAGGCACAGCATCGTATCCCGAAAATACCTTTTTCCCGGTGCAGAATTTTGTACTGAAGACTTTTGCAAACGAGGGTGTGCATTTCAGCAATGTAGTGGTAGACCGTACCTGGCCTGCCGATAACGCCCCTACCCGCAAACCCGGCACAGCTTTATTAACCCAATACTTTGATACCGAAAAATACGACCTGAAGAACTCCTACACCATTGGCGACCGCAAAAATGATGTGTTACTGGGCAGGAACTTAGGCGCTAAGGCCATCTGGTTAAACAATAATAGCAATTTAGGTGGGAAAGAGTTTGACGATAAGGGTTTTGAGAACGACCTGAAAGGCACCATTGCCCTGCAAACAACCGATTGGCAGCAGATCTATGAGTTTTTAAAAGTAGGCGAACGTGTGGCTGCACACCGCCGGGCCACCAAGGAAACGGATATTGATATCCGCATTAACCTTGATGGTAAAGGCGACGCGAAGATTAGCACCGGTCTGCATTTTTTTGATCACATGCTGGATCAGATTGCCCGCCATGGCAGTATCGATTTGGACATTACCGCTAAGGGGGATTTGCATATTGATGAGCACCACACCATTGAAGATACGGGCATTGCCCTAGGCGAACTGTTTGCCAAAGCCCTTGGCGATAAACGGGGTATTGAGCGTTACGGCTTCTGCCTGCCTATGGACGATTGCCTGGCGCAGGTAGCCATTGATTTTGGCGGCCGTAACTGGATAGTTTGGGATGCCGAGTTTAAGCGTGAAAAGGTAGGCGAAATGCCTACTGAGATGTTCTACCATTTCTTTAAATCGTTCAGCGATGCCGCTAAGTGCAACCTCAATATCAAAGCCGAGGGCCAAAACGAGCATCATAAAATAGAAGCGATATTTAAAGCCTTTGCCAAAGCCATTAAAATGGCGGTAAAACGCGATGTGAATAATATGGTTTTACCGAGTACGAAAGGGGTACTGTAAGAGAGGCAAGAGTATAGAATCAAGAATCAGGACGAATGCGGCCAATTCTTGAATCTTGACATCCTGAATCTAAAAACGTAACTAATTGAGAAAAAGGTCGTCTTGTATCTTGATTCCCGATTCTTGAATCTAATAAAAATGATAGGCATAGTCCAATACGGAGCAGGCAATATATTTTCTTTAAGTTCGGCGCTTAACCGGCTGGGGATTAGCTACGGTATGATTGAAAAACCAGCCGATTTTGAGTTATACGATCGCTACATTATCCCAGGCGTGGGCCATGCCGGCGCGGCTATGGCTAAACTGCAATCAACCGGGTTAGTGCCCGATATCCAAAACCTAAAGAAGCCTACTTTGGGTATCTGCGTAGGGATGCAATTACTTACCTCCCACTCTGAAGAAGGTGATGCCGACCTGCTGAACATCATCCCGGTGAAGACTTTAAAGTTCAGCGACAGCGATCAATACAAAGTGCCCCACACGGGCTGGAACCGCGTACATGCCGAAACGGACAACCCGCTATTTCAAAATATTCCCTACGGTACCCACTTTTACTTTGTACATTCATACTTTATTGAGTACAACAAAGCATACACTTTAGCCTCGACTGATTACAGTTTAAAATTTTCGGCATCAATTTGGCGGGATAATTTTTATGGGGTACAATTTCATCCGGAGAAATCCGGCATATACGGGGAGACCCTCTTAACTAACTTTTCAAAACTATAAAATGTACATTATACCCGCCATTGATATTTTAAATAAAAAAGTAGTGCGCCTGCGCGAAGGCGACTACGAGCAGGTAACCAATTACGATGTTACGCTGGAAGAAATGATAGAGAAGTACCAAAGCAATGGTACTAACTTTATCCACGTGATAGACCTGAATGGCGCTAAAAACGATTTCAGCAACCAGGAATACCTGTTCAACGTGATCCGCAAAACCGATATGAAAGTGCAATACGGCGGCGGGATCCGGAGTATCGAAAAGGTAAAGGAACTGATAGGTGCCGGTATCCACCGCGTTATTGTAGGCACACAGGCTATTACAAATCCAGCTTTTTTAACCGATCTGAGTAAGGCTATATGTGGGCAGGAGAAATGTTCGGACCAGGTAGTGATAGCCATCGATGTGCTGGACGAGGTGATCAAATACTCGGGCTGGATGGAAAGTTCGCCCATTAAACTAATGGATTATGTAGATAAGTGCCTGGCATTGGGTTTCTACCGTTTCCTGTGTACCGATATTAATAAAGATGGTAAACTGGGCGGTGCCGGTGTAGATCTGTACAAAAAACTGCTTGATCATTCGCCTTTCATCAAGCTCATCGCGTCGGGCGGTGTATCATCATTGGATGATATTGAAGAATTGAACCAGATAAAGGTAGAATCGTGCGTAGTAGGTAAAGCTATTTATGAGGGGCGCATCAGTATCGAAGAGATACAGAACTGGAATTTGAAGGCGCTGATAAGTATATAAAAAATGCGCCGCAGGCGCACAAACCACCCCGTCATTGCGAGGTACGAAGCAATCCCCGGCAAGCAGAGCGGCTTTGTATATCGATGATTGCTTCGTACCTCGCAATGACGGGGTGAAAGAACTACTAAGAGAATTATGTTAGCTAAACGCATTATCCCCTGCCTCGACGTTAAAGATGGCCGCACTGTAAAAGGCGTAAATTTTGTTGACCTGCGCGATGCCGGCGACCCGGTAGAACTGGCCTGGAATTACTCGCAGCAGGGAGCAGACGAACTGGTGTTTTTAGATATCACCGCTACGCACGAGCGCCGTAAGACCATGATAGAACTGGTAAAGGCTGTGGCACGACAGATCAACATCCCCTTTACCATAGGTGGCGGTATAAACGAAATAGCAGATGCTGAGGCGCTTTTAAACGCCGGGGCCGACAAGATATCCATTAACTCGGCCGCGGTGCGTACACCGGCTTTAATTAATGAATTAGCCCGTGCCTTTGGGGTGCAGTTTGTGGTAGTAGCTGTGGACACCCGTTTTAACGGCGCAAATAACATCGTCCACTTAAATGGCGGCCGTATCCCCACTGAAAAGGAAACCCTTAAATGGATATTGGAAGCCGAAAGCCGTGGTGCAGGCGAGATATTGCTTACATCAATGGATCATGATGGCACCAAGGCGGGGTTTGACAATAACCTGCTGAAAACTGTTAACGATGCAGTACATATCCCGGTCATAGCCTCGGGCGGTGCGGGTTCGGTAGCGCACTTTGTGGATGTGTTTGAAAAAACCAATGTAGATGCGGCTTTGGCAGCTTCGGTTTTTCACTATGGCGAGATTTTGATACCGGATTTGAAGCAGGAATTAAGAAGCAGGAATATAGAAGTAAGATAAAAATCAATTTGTCATTGCGAGGTACGAAGCAATCGCACACCCAAAGAGCGGTAATGCATAGTTCGAGATTGCTTCGTACCTCGCAATGACAAATGACAAATAAATAAATGTCACTACAACTGGAAACCGAAAGATTGATCATGCGCCCGTTTCATGCAGATGATGCGCCGGGCATGTTTGAATTGTACCAGGACGCAGATGTGATAAAGTTTACCGGTGATGTGCCCTTTAAAACCATAGCTGATGCGGTAGCGTTTATTACAGCTTACGATCAGTACGAAAAATACCAAATGGGGCGCCTGAGTGTTTTTATCAAACAAACCGGCGAGTACATTGGCTGGTGCGGGATAAAATATTTAGCAGACACCAATGAAGTTGATTTGGGCTATCGCTTAATAAAACGCCATCGCGGGCAAGGTTATACTACCGAAGCTGCCCGGGCAAGTTTGGATTATGGTTTTAAGGTTTTAGATTTAGATAAGATCATTGGTAAGGCTATGGTGGATAATGCGCCATCCATCAATGTATTTAAAAAGTTAGGATTAACATACACGCATAACGATAATTGCCACCAACACCCGGCAGTGGTTTATGCCATTACAAAAGACGAATGGAAATAGATTTTAATAAAAATACCGACGGGCTGGTTCCCGTTGTGATACAGGACGAGCAAACGCTTGAAGTGCTGATGCTGGGCTATATGAACCAGGAAGCCTGGGACAAAACACAAGCCGATAAGATTGTTACTTTTTTCTCCCGATCAAAAAACCGCTTGTGGACCAAGGGCGAAACCAGTAACAACTTCCTGCACGTGAAGGATACGTTTATTGATTGCGATAACGATACCATCCTGATCAAGGTAAAAGCCGACGGGCCTACTTGTCATACCGGTTCGCGCAGCTGCTTTAATACCGAATATAACCATAACTTCATTAACGAACTGGAGCAGATCATTGCCGATAGATATGATAACCCGGTTGAAGGATCGTACGTAAATAAACTGCGCAACAAAGGTTTAAATAAAATAGCCCAAAAAGTTGGAGAAGAAGGTGTTGAAACCGTAATAGCCGCACTGGCCGAAACAGAAACAGACCTGATTAACGAAGCATCGGATTTGGTGTTTCACTTGCTGGTGCTACTGCGCGAAAAGAATTTAAACTTGGCTACTATTGCTAAAAATTTAGAAAGCCGACACAAATAGCACACCACGTCATTGCGAGGTACGAAGCAATCATCGGCAAGCAGAGCCGCTTTTGAATATCGATGATTGCTTCGTACCTTGCAATAACGATTGGGGTTATTCCAATGACCTAATCACTCAATGACCCAATGACAGTTGAAAAACTAACCGAACTTACCGGCCACAGTAACCCCATCTATACGCTGGAGCTTTCCCAAAAGCCGGGCATACTGTTTAGTGGCGGTAATGACAAAGGTTTGGTAGAATGGAGCCTGAAGGAAATGGCTTTTATCAAAGTGATGTTCCCCGTTAATACTTCCATTTACGCGCTGCATTGCCCGGCGGGATATCCTTTAATGTTTGCTGGCTTACGCAGCGGGCAGGTGCTGGTGTTTGATTTTACCCAGCAGAAGATCATTAAAGGGCTTAATCTCCATGTAAAGCCGGTGTTTGATATCAAGTCCATCCCATCAAAAAAAGAGCTGCTGATAGCCTCGGAAGACGGCACTGTATCGGTTTGGCATTTGGAAACACTGGAACTGTTACACCAGGTAAAAGTATCGCACGATACCATCCGCAGCATAGCCGTATCGCCCGATGAAAAACAGGTAGCTTTTGGCTGTAGGGATAATTCGGTTAGTATATATAGCCTGGAGGATTATACACATGTTATCACCTTGCAGGGGCATACCATGGCGGTATTTACAACGGCCTATACCCCCGATGGCCAGTATATCCTATCCGGTTCGCGTGATGCCCAATTGAAAGTTTGGGATGCCAAAACTTTCACGTTGGTTAAAAACATCCCCGCGCATTTGTTTGCCATTAACCATATCGTTTGTCACCCTACCCTGCCCCTGTTTGCCAGCGGTAGCATGGATAAAAGCATTAAGATTTGGGACGCGGAAGATTTTCGCTTGCTAAAGATCATCAGCCGGGAAAAAGGTTTGCCTGCCCACGTACTATCTGTAAACAAACTGGCTTGGAACGGCAATCAGTTATTGAGCGCGGGCGATGATAAGGTGGTGATGGTATGGGGTGTTAGCTAACTCAAAAAAAAATGTCATTTCGAACGTAGAGAGAAATCTTATACGCGCCGCTAATCCTATCGTACAAGATTTCTCCCCCTGGTCGAAATGACAAAATAAGATGTTATTACTTACAATGTATACATCCCGCCGTCAGCTATCAGTTCTGCACCCAATACAAAGGTTGAATCATCTGATGCAAAAAAGGCTACCACCTTAGCAATCTCCTCGGCTTTGCCAAAACGGCCTACCGGGATCTGTTTAATTAAGCCTTCGCCCATTTGTTCCAATTGCTCGTTACTAATGCCCAATTTGTCGCTGCTGTGTAATGGTGTAACTACCGGGCCGGGGCTTACTGCGTTAACCCTTATCCTGCGTGGCAATAACTCGGCCGATAGATTTTTGATCAGCGATAACAAAGCTGCTTTGCTGGCTGCATAAACACTGGCACCAGCCATACCAATATGGGCGTTAATAGATGTATTAAAAATGATAGACCCACCATCGTTTACCAAAGGCAATAATTGCTGCAAAGTGAAGTAAGCGCCTTTAAAGTTGATATTCATAATCTCATCAAACATAGCTTCTTCCATCCCCTCTACCAAGTTGAACTTACCTACGCCATGGTTAATAAAAATGATATCGATATTTGGGGTAATTGCCTTTACCTGGCTGCCCAGTTGTTTTACTTGCGCCATATCGCCGGCATCGGATACGATGCCTTGTGCCTGGTCGCCCAGTTGGCTCAGCGCCTCATCAATTGATTTTTGGCTACGGCCGGTGATGATCACCTTTGCGCCCTGTGCTATAAACTCGTGTGCGGTAGCCAGGCCTATGCCACTATTGCCACCTGTTATAATTGCTGTTTTACCTGTTAACTTTTTCATATCTTTATGTTTTGTTACATCAAAGGGACGCATAAATAACATGCCCATCAAGAAGCCACCATTTAGTATGGAACGCACTTTTTGGTAGGTTATGGGCCAAAATGATTTAAACACAACCGGTCAATTTTTATATGACAAAAAAAAGACAAGCAGATTATACCTGCGCCATGGAAGCGGCACTAACTGTCATCAGCGGAAAGTGGAAATTGAAGATTTTAAATCAGCTATTGCCCGGCCCAACCCGTTATACCGATATTAAACGCGGCGCTAAAGGCATTACCGAAAAAATGCTTACCCAGCAATTGCACGAGCTGGAAGCCGATGGCATTATCAGCCGTACGGTTTACCCTGTAGTACCACCTAAAGTAGAATATGCTTATACCCAACTTGGCCAGGAGCTGACCGGCATTTTCTACGCGCTTGAAAAATGGGGCAGCCATTTTATGAGTGATATAAGCGGCACCGATATACAAATGGATGCCAGTTGTTTTAACGAAGATGTGGCTAAGGCATTACGTACAGATGCAGGCACTATTTTAGTATCTCCAGAATAAATACAGAATTAAAATGTATCTATGGCTGATAACAAGTATACGGGCCATGGCAAAACTATTTGCGCCTTGTTATGTATGTTAAATAGTTCTATTGTTATACTTATATCAAGCCTTTGAAAAAATACATTTATGTAGTGCTATGTTTTATTGCTTTTAACGCTAACGCACAAATTACCGATACCACTAAAAAAAAGAATATTGCCGATACCTTAAAAAAAGACCTGTTCACCGCGCCCGATACGGTAAAGCACCTGCACAGCCGCACGGCTTCGCTTATCCCCCCGGCTATTTTGGTTGGTTATGGTGCCAGTACTTTTTTGGTGCATCCGCTGCGCAGGTTTGATAAATGGGTTTACAGGGAAGCTATTGAACACAACCCTGTGCCCACCACTAAAATGGAGAATGTGATTCAATACGCCCCGGTAGCATTAGTGTATGGATTAAACCTGGTGGGTGTACATGGCAAAAACACATTTATAGATCGTACACTTATTTTCGTACTGTCGCAAAGCATGCTTAACTTATCATTATTTACACTAAAGCATACCACCCACCGGCTGCGGCCTGATAACTCCGACTATTTATCCTTTCCATCCGGCCATACCGGTAACGCCTTTGCAGGTGCCGAATTCATGTCGCAGGAACTGAGCGAAAAATCGGTAGCTTATGGTATTATCGGCTACACGTTTGCCACTACTACGGGCATTTTCCGCATTTATCACCAGGATCACTGGTTTAGTGATGTGGTTGCGGGCGCGGGTTTTGGTATCTTATCAACCAAGGCGGCTTATTTGGTTTATCCGTATGTCCGTAACAGGCTAACAAGAAAGGGCCGCGAAAAGGAGAAAAACAAAGATGTTCCGCCCGATTTAAAACAGAAGCCACTGAAAAGCACTATCCTATTACCATCATACCAGGATGGCGCTTGGGGATTACAGTTTTCAATGCAGTTGTAACATCTGCACCATAATTAAACAAAAGGGCCATATCCTTACCAGATATGGCCCTTTCCTATTTTACAATGCCCGCTTTTAAACCTGTTCGGGTTCATCTATTCAGTCAAAGTATTCCTTCATCCGTTCAAAAAAGCTTTTTTCGTTTTTGCCCGGGTTGGGTTTAAAGTTTGGCGAATCCTGTAGTTTCTCCAGTATCTCACGTTCTTCGCGGTTCAGTGCTTTTGGTGTCCAGATGTTGATATGCACCAATTGATCGCCGCGATGGTAGGAGTTTACTTCGGGTACGCCCTTGCCTTTCAGGCGCAGTATACGGCCGCCCTGGGTGCCTGGCTCAATCTTAATTTTGGCTTTACCATCAATAGTTGGTACTTCCACATTGGTACCTAAAGCAGCATCAACAAAGCTGATGTGCATATCGTATATTACGTTATTACCATCGCGCTTCAGGCTTTCGTGCGGTACCTCTTCAATCAGGATGATCAAATCGCCCGGAACACCGCCACGTGGGGCCGCGTTACCTTTACCGCTCATGCTTAACTGCATACCTTCGCTAACACCAGCCGGGATGTTGATAGTAATGGTTTCTTCGCCCCTTACTACACCATCGCCATGGCAAACATTACATTTTGATGTAATTTGCGATCCTTCGCCGTTACAGGTTGGGCAAGTGCTGGTAGTTTGCATTTGGCCCAAAATGGTATTGGTTACCCTGCGTACCGCGCCGCTGCCGCCGCAAGTTTTACAGGTTTGGAACGATGATTTATCCTTAGCGCCGCTACCATCGCAGGTTTTACATAAGATTTGCTTATTTACCTTGATTTTCTTTTCGGCACCATTGGCAATTTCTTCCAGTGTTAGGCGCACTTTAATACGCAGGTTGCTGCCGCGTGCTACACGCCTGCCGCCACCCTGACGGCCACCGCCGCCACCAAAAAAGCCTTCGAACGGGCTGCCGCCACCATTGCCGAAAATATCGCCAAACTGGCTGAATATGTCATTCATATCCATACCCGGCCCACCGCCATAACCACCCGCTGCCGAACCGGCATTAGCCGCGTGGCCAAACTGGTCGTACCGTTGTTTTTTCTCGGGGTTGCTTAGTACTTCGTATGCTTCGGCAGCTTCCTTAAAGTTTTCTTCGGCCTGCTTGTCGCCCGGGTTTTTATCCGGGTGGTATTTAATGGCCATTTTGCGGTAGGCCTTTTTAATATCCTCGGCAGCAGCGCCCTTTGCTATGCCCAGTATATCGTAATAATCTCTTTTTGCCATGTCGATTCAATGTTGAATTATTGAATTATTGATTTTTCACCAACAACCAGTTCTCATTCAATAATTCATTAATTCTATAATTCAATAATTAACTCCCAACTATCACTTTTGCAAAACGTACTACCTTATCGTTCAGGTAATAGCCTTTTTCCATTTGGTCAACCACCTTGCCCTTTAAATCATCGCTTGGGGCCGGGATACTGGTAATAGCTTCGTGAATATCCGCATCAAACGGTGCCCCTACCGATTCCATTTCCTTCAGGCCTTTTTGAGCCAGTATGCTTTTTAATTTATTTTGTACCAGGGCAACGCCTTCTTTAACCGCGTTTATATCGGTGGCATTTTGCATTGCTTTTTCGGCACGTTCAAAATCATCCAGTATAGGCAACATAGCTACAATAGCTTCCTTACCGGCTGTTTTCAGCAATTCGGTACGCTCTTCGCGGGTGCGGCGGCGGAAATTATCAAACTCGGCATACAAACGCAGATATTTATCATTAGCCTGGGCAACTTCATCTTTCAGTTTATCTTCGGCCGATGGGCCCTCAATTACTTCCGGCGTAGCTTCTGCCGCTTCGTCATCAGTTAAATTATTTTCTGCTGACACTTCGTCGTGCAGTTCGGTATGATCTGTATCGTCCTTCTTCTTTTTCTTCAACATGTGTTTAAAAATCATTTGCGGATAGTGCAAATCAAGTATCTTGCCAGTTGGCCTTTGCGCGACAGGCTGTCAGTTAATTGTCATTGAGTCATTGAGTCATTGAGTCATTTCGCTGCGCTGTCATTAGTCATTAGTCATTGAGTCATTGAGTCATTGAGTCAAAATGCCTGCGGCATTTTGTTTAAGCAAAACACCAATGACTAATGACAGCGCAGCGAAATGACTCAATGACGCGAAGCATAATGACTAAATCGCCACATCTTCTAAAACCTTACCGTTCTCGCATTTAATAATACGCGATGGGAAAGTGCGGATGATGTGATAATCGTGCGAGGCAATGAGTACCGCCGTGCCCGATTGGCTGATCTGTTTTAGTAGCATTACAATTTCTTCGGATGTATCCGGGTCGAGGTTGCCGGTTGGCTCGTCGGCCAGTATTATTTCGGGGTCGTTCAGCAACGCACGGGCTATTACCACTCTTTGTTGTTCACCACCCGAAAGTTCGTGCGGCATTTTCTTCACCTTGCTGCGCAGGCCTACCTTTTCCAATACGTCCAGCGTACGCTCGGTGATCAGGTTTTTGTCTGTCCAGCCGGTAGCACGCATTACAAAGCGCAGGTTCTCTTCAACCGAACGGTCTGTCAGCAATTGAAAATCCTGGAAAACAATACCCAATTTACGGCGTAAAAAAGGCACATCTTTAGTCGATAGGGTTTTCAAATCGTAACCACCCGCATGGCCCTCCCCTGTTGGGATGGCGATATCGCCATAAATTACCTTCAGCAAACTACTTTTTCCCGACCCGGTTTGGCCTATCAGCCACACAAAGTCGCCCTTATCAATATGCAGGTTAACGTTAGACAGTACCAGGTGCTTTTGCTGAAACACATCCACACCCTGCAATTTTATAATGGTATTTCCTATCATGGTAATTTATAGCTCAAGTTTTAATATTTGGCCAAACGGCAAATCCTTAATCAAATTCATAATGTACTCCTGCTTTCCGGCAAGGCCAACCTTATCCAGGTGCTTCTCGGGCCTATCAACCCTAAAATAAGCCAGCAAGGTAAACTTTTCGTCGCGCAGTTGTACGTAATCGGGAATTTTGGCAACGCCTTTAACTTTTATAATGTACATCTTTTTAGTCATTGGTCATTAGTCACTGGTCATTAGTTACATGATGGCTATGTATTTCCTGCCAATGACTAATGACCAGTGACTAATGACCGTTCGTCCAAAGGTATTGTTATTTTAAAGATTTGACAAAAATTCCATTGTATCAATGCCATCGGCATAATCCCACAATGCCGGTTGCTGGCTTTGGCCAAAGCCTACCACCTGGTTACCTATATTTAAGGGCATATTGCTTACAACACATTGTGTGTTTTCGCTTTCGCGGATGAGCAGATCGTTAACCGCTTGCTCATTGAGATAATATTCAAAAAATACTACGGCCAGTGGCGATACCATGCGCTCATCCTGCTTTACCAGTAAAAAGCCGTTATCAAAGTGCTTATCGCTGTTCACCAAATAAATAGATTTGTTATAATCGTAGTTATTGTTGTATTTATGATGATGAATGATAGCCTGGTAACTTTCAATCGACTCGAAGAATATATTAAATATATACCCTTCCGGCACTAACAGTTTGGATACATTGCGGCAACCGAGGCCGAAGTAATCAAATATATCGTGCCCCAGTTTATTTAATTCAGCTGTAGTTTCATTACCCGATAGCACAGCCACACTATTCCGGTTTTTGCGGATGATATTAGGCTTTTTGCCAAAATAGTATTCAAAATAGCGCGATGAGTTATTGCTACCGGTGGCTATTACGGCATCGAAATCAACCAGGCGATCGATAAAAGTAAAACTATCCGCAAAAGCGGGATCAATAGCCACCAATAATTTCAATACCTGTTTTATTAAGCGGGCATCTTGAGTTGATGCTTTTATTAAGGCATGGTTGCCGGTTGCTAAAACGCACAATACATCGTGCAAACCAACCAGCGGGATATTACCGGCTAATATTAAGCCCACCTTTTTGCCGCCACTGCTTTCCAGATTAGGATATTTTGACAGCCAGGTGTCGATATCTGGCTTGTTTAATGCCCCACCTATTGCTGTAACGGCCTGCATGGTACTTTGCGGCGTGAACCAGGCATTGTAATGATATTCGGAGTTGATGGTGTTCAATAAATCCCCGGCGGGAGCGCTTAATTGATCGCCAAGGGCCGAAAACGCGTTTATTATTTGATTTTTTTTAAATTTTGACATATTGATGTTAAGGTTTTGAAACCCCCGAACTCATTTTTTGTTATATTTGCACTCTTGTTTGACAAGGCAAAGTTAATTTAGAATATAAGATATTTTACAAAATGGCGATTAAAATCACCGATGAATGTATAAACTGCGGGGCCTGTGAACCCGAATGCCCTAATAATGCGATATACGATGCTGGCGCCGCATGGCGTTTTAGCGATGGTACCGGCTTAAAAGGTATTATTGATTTTGGCGATGGCAATACTTTGGGTGCCGAAGAAACCCAGGCTGCCCTGAGCGATGACATCTATTATATTGTGCCTGATAAGTGTACCGAGTGTGTAGGTTTTCACGATGAGCCACAGTGCGCGGCCGTTTGCCCGGTTGATTGCTGTGTGGACGACGAGGACGTGCGCGAAACTAAGGAAGAGTTGCTGGCTAAAAAAGATTGGCTGCACATTAACGAATAATTACATTCATTTGTCATAATATTTTTAAGGGAATGTATTTTATACATTCCTTTTTTTGTTTTAAAACATTTATCCACTCCCTGCGTATAAGGGAAAGTTTTACAACTATATGGAGTACGGAATTTGTAATTTAGCTATTGTACCACTAAGATTAGAACCCAGTTCGCGCAGCGAGCAGGTATCGCAGGTGTTGTTTGGCGAGGTGTTTGAAATTATGGAATGGCAGGACGAATGGGCCCGCATAATTACCACCTTTGACGGTTATGAGGGTTGGATAAACGGCTTGCAATTTGCCGCGCTGGGCACTATTGCTTACAAGGCCCTGCAAAAAATGAACGTGCCCCTAACCTACCGCCCTATAACCCAGGCCTGGAAAAAGGCTAATAATAGTGTGGTATACCTGCCCATAGCCAGTTCGCTTTCGTTTTTAGAGGGTACCACCTGCCACATCCGTAACGATTATTTTGAGATCATTGGTGAAATTGGCGAACGCGAAGACATCCAAACTACAGCAAAATCGTTCCTGAACGTACCCTACCTGTGGGGCGGCCGTACACATTTTGGCATTGATTGCTCGGGTTTTGTACAGGCCGTTTACCGGCTGCATGGTGTTAACTTAAAACGCGATACCCATTTACAAGCCGAGCAAGGCAAAACCGTTGATTTTTTACAGGAAGCCAAACTGGGCGACCTTGCCTTTTTTGATAACGCCGAGGGCCGAATTATCCATGTGGGTATGATGCTGAACAACGAGCAGATTATCCATGCTGCCGGCAGGGTAAAAATTGATAAGATAGATACCCAGGGCATTTACTCGGCCGAGTTGAAGAAATATACGCATAAGTTAAGGATAGTTAAGCGGTTTTTGTAGACTCACCCGCCCGACGCTTCGCCTTCGGCGGAAAGAGGGATTAAAGGACAGACTTACGAAGTTTTAAAAACTTCGTAAGTCTCAGGTACTACTCGTGCCCTCTTTCCGCGCATCGAAGAGAGGGCCGACGAGCGAAGCAACGTCGGGGTGAGTATGACCGCCAGTTATCGCCAACAACCTCATCCCAGTTAATTTTTTTTATTACAATTTATTGATATACATCAATTGCCTGATACAAATTAAATGACAACATTTGTATGTTTAAACATTTAATTAAAAACAAGACAATGAAAAAGACACTAATCACCTTATTAACAGCAGTAGCGTTACTTGCATTTAAACCTATTGCCGATGGTACATGGTCCGTAGATTCGGCCCACTCTAAATTAGGTTTCTCTATCACCCACATGATGGTGAGTGATGTTGACGGAACCTTTAAAAACTTTACTGCTACTATTACTTCATCAAAAGAAGATTTTAGCGATGCCGTTGTTGAACTGAGCGCTGATGTTGCTTCGGTTACCACAGATAATGATGCCCGTGATAACCACATTAAAGGCGCCGACTTTTTTGATGCTGCCAAGTTCCCTAAAATGACTTTCAAAAGTACTTCGTTCAAAAAATCGGGCGATAAAACTTACAAGGTAACCGGCGATTTAACTTTAAAAGGCGTAACCAAACCGGTTGTTTTAGATGCTACTTTCCGTGGTACTTATGCTAACCAAATGAATAAGAAAACTGTTGCCGGCTTTAAAGTAACAGGTACTATTAAACGTAAAGACTTTGGCATTGGCGCTAACTTCCCTGCCGCTGCCTTAAGCGACGAGGTTACCTTAAACGGTAACGCCGAGTTTGTTAAAAACTAATTTATGCACTGGTCTTAACAATTAAGACAATGTAGCATACAGCAGGCCCCAATAGTATTGGGGCCTGTTTTGTTTTATAATCGTAATATCATTTAATGCCCCTGCCTGTTAACGATTCTTTAATTTCTATTTAACATTTAAAACATATCGTTATTTTTGCAACCGCTTGATACAATTTATATACTTTGAGTAAAACTAATACCATATCCCCTAAACAAAGCTGGAAATTGATCTGGAGTTCATCTGTATCCAGGTTTCAGCTGATTACCGGTTCTGCATTAATTGCTGTTTTATTAGGTGTTATGCCCTTCTTTTTTAATACTATCGAAAAAAGGAAAGGCCTGCAACTAAACGATTGGGTGCTTGACCAAATCCCACCTCATAATGTATCCGTACTTATTTTCGCCATTATTTGGGGCATGGCCCTGCTGGCCTTTTATAGGGCAGCTAAAAAACCGCAAATGTATGTTACCTACGTTTGGGCTTACTCGTTTATTATATTGGTGCGCTTTATTACCATTAGCCTGGTTAAGCTTGATCCGCCTGCCGGGTTAATCCACCTGATTGATCCCTTAACCGGGATCTTTTACGGCAACGCCCAAATTACTAAAGACTTATTTTTCTCGGGCCATACATCAACCCTGGTACTGATCTTCCTTACGCTGGAGAAAAAAACCGATAAAATGATAGCCCTGGTAGCCGCTATTGCCGTAGGGATACTTTTATTGGTACAGCACGTGCATTATACCATGGATGTGGTAGTAGCCCCCTTTGCCGTATACCCTATTTTTAAACTGGTAATATGGATGCTGGGCGGTAAGGATAGGGAATAATTTCCTGATTACACCGATTTGGGATTGATTTCACCGATTTCCTCATTGTTCATTATGCACCACTTCCACTTTCACACCGCTGAAAATATTACCTTCCATCGTATTATTAAAAGGAGCAACATCCTGCATAGTGCGCGATGGGTATTTAGCCGTATCAAATTTGCCAGTCCAATCGGCATTTTTGCTATCCCCTATCAGGATGCCAGTTTGGGCATTGGTAATACGGTTGTTTTTAATAATACAATCAGCAGCGGCTACGTAAAAACCAATTTCGGTTTTACCCCTGGCCATGCCATACATCAGGCGAATGCCGGTTGGCAGGCCGGTTAAGCTATTATTGGTGATGATATGGTGGGTTCCATTAACGCGGATACCGCCGGTGCCGCCCTTAAAGGTATTACTGTCGATCACGCAATCGTGACCGCCGCGCATTACCAGTTCGCCTTTACAATCCTCAAAATAATTACTGAGGTAGTGGTTGCCCGAACTTTTATTACTGATCACTTCCGGCTCGCCATTGCAGTGGATAAAGCGGTTATCGCGCACGCTGGAGTTAGCCACCTGTGTGCCCAGCAGTACCGGGTCCTGCCCTACCTGCACGCATTCGCCGCCGTTATAGTTGGCCCAGCTTACTTTGTCCTTATCGCGGAAAACGTTATGATCTACCAGTGTAAACTGCGGAACAGCATCGGCTGTAATTTTTATTTGCACCTCCTGGTTATCTACATTGCTGATAAAGCTGCAATGATCCACCCGGTTATGGTCGCCCTTGCCAGATATGGTTACGATAGGCAGGAACTGCGTTTTAGCTACATTTTTGGTAAAGTTGCAGTTATTTAGCCGGCAGTTTTTCGAGTCTTTTAATTCAATCAGTACACCAGGCTTGCTTACATTACATCCCGTAAAGCTAATGCCCGAGATCTCGGTATAACTCCCCGTCAGCACAAAGACAGCCTTATTCACATCGCCCGAAAACACCACCTTTTCCGGCGTTTCAGCGCGGATAATAACCGGTTTACCGGCGCTGCCATTAGTGGCTACGGTTTGGGCCCAGGGGCTATAATTGCCGTTGGCTATTACAATCTCATCGCCCGGTTTGGCTTGGTCGGCAGCTTTTTTAAATTCATCGGCGTTGGCTACTTTGTAAACCTTGGCCATGCAGCAATGGCAAACCAGCAGGCATAGGATCAATGTCAGGGTATTTTTTATCATGGTTAAATTGGTTGATCAATTGCGTATGAACAATTGATGGATTTATACAGCCAAATTATAAAATCAAAGCTGTGCAATGTTCAACCAAATATACCAATCAGCATACGTAGTTAACCCCTATTTCAGCACTACCTTAGTAGCACCATAGCCAAACTTCTCTTTGCGGGCATCCATAAAGGTTTGGATGCGATTGTTTTTGCTGAGCAATTTATGCAGCTCGTGCTTCAGTACCCCGTTGCCCGCGCCGTGGATAAAGATAATTTCGGGCAGTTGGTGTACAATAGCGGCATCCAGCGCTTTTTTAAAATGATCCAGCTGGATATTCAGTATAGTATCGCTGCTTAAAAATTGGTGATCGTCTTTTAGTTTTTCAATATGCAGGTCAACCTCGGCGGTGGGTTTATCAATTAGTTGTTTTTCTTCGGCAGGTTTAAAAAAGCTTTCCTTTAGCTTTTCGGCATCAATCACCACATCATCCTCATCTAAACGGATCAGCCAGCCTTGCTGGTTTAATAGCGGTACCTGCTTTTTACTCCCAGCAAAATCCTTGGCCTTAAACTTCTCGGTGATGATAAGCGGCTCTATCGTTTTTTTATTTTGAGCGGTGTAATACAGCATTTGCAGCGTGAATTGCGGCCAGATCTGTAAATCGGCCAGCGGTGCCGAAAATATTTTAGCTTGCGATGCCGGCATTATAATACCAGCAAACTCGCCCTTGTATTGTTGATTTTGCAGGGTGTTTAGGGTAAGCAATAGTTGATACGAGGTATCGTTCACCAAATGGAAATGTACAACAGCATTTGTTTTTGGGTCGGGCACTACGGCCAGGTAAATGCCTTTTTCTTTAAACTCGGCATTGGCAATCGGCGCGGCTGCTTTATTTTGGTTATCGCCTGCACCGTTAGCCTGGTGGCCGTGTACATAGGTTACCTTGCCGGCGGGTACGGGGATCTCAAAATCGTCGGCACCGGTAACGCCAATCATATCATCGTTAATAATGCGGGTAACATATCCCTCCATGTTCTCGTCCACAAACCGTACAAAGTCACCTAATTTATATTTCATTTTTCTCTTGGTTTCAAAGCATCAAAGATATTGTAATAATGGGGTTATAGGTGTCTGATTTATATCATATCCATCACAAAAAATAACCTATTGAAATTAATTTACGTAACAGGGAATATAATTTGATAAGGATTATATTTGTTAAGTAAACAACCCTGATTAATATGTCGACTGAACCCTCACACGTATCAGATCCATCGGTACTGAAGCATTTGTTCACTCATAACCTGAACAAGCTATACTACGGCAAACTGTATATTAAAAATAACCTGGCGCATTTAATAGAAGTGGCATCGTTTAAAGCCTTACAACTGGCTTTGCAGGAATTACAGGACGATGTAGAAAAACACCTTAGCCGCTTAAACGAGGTATACCAGGTAGTGGCTGTAACACCATCGGACGAAGACTGTATCCCCGTTAAGGCCATTTTTAAGGAAACCTTCGCGCTGGAAAAGAAAGGTATTGGCCTGGAACTATTGGGCGATATGAACATTATGCTGTATATGCAATTGATAGAGCATATCAATATCAACGCCTTCCGGATGCTGCGCATTTTGGCCAAGGCCTTAAAGCTGCAAGAAATTGAGCAATTGTTACTGGAAAGCTTTGATGAATCGATTGATGACGACCGGCTGTTTATGCTGATCACTAACGAATACCTGAATACCCAAGGATACGACGAAATAGTTTAAAAAAATAAAACCGGGCTTTGCAGCCCGGTTTCGGTGATAGTTATTCAATACCCCTATTAAAATAACCTCTCAAAATTAAAAGAATTTTCTGTTTGTCACTATATCTTTTTTAAAAAATATTTCAAATATTTTTTCCATCCAGTATCAACTCCAAAAATTTCAGGTCCAACCAACGGTTAAATTTAAAGCCTACCTGCTTAAAATGAGCCACTTCCACAAAACCCAACGACCGGTGCAGGCCTAAACTCCCGTCCGATGCGCTATCTACTCCGGCTATCAGCGCGTGCATCCCTTTATTACGTGCGTGGCTAATTACGGCCTGCACCAATAGCTTGCCAATGCCTTTGCCCCTTGCATTTATATGTACATATACCGAATGTTCTACCGTAAAGCGGTACCCCGGCCAATTGCGGAAAGGGCCATAAGTGCTAAAGCCTACTACAGTACCGTTAAACTCGGCTACAAATACCGGGTGGCCCAGTTTTAATTTATCGGCAAACCATTGCTCGCGCATGGGCAGGGTATGTACATCTTCCTGGTAAACGGCGGTAGTGTTAATTATGGCGTGGTTGTAAATACCCAGTATGGCCGGCAAATCGGAGGCGTTAGCATGGCGGATGATTAGTTGGCTTTGCATGCATTAAAAATACGATTTTGCACTACATCACCAAATGTCACCCTGTTTATCAAATCCCGCCGGGACTTTGAATAGTCACCCCCAATCGCATATGCAAAAGCAGTGAGAATAGGGTTTACACAAAGTTTACACATTTTACTATTTTTTTATATCAAATAATTGATAATCAAGCAATTAAAAAAAACAGGGTTTACACTATTTTAGTTGATTTTACTGATGGTGACCGCCCCCATCAAGCGGCACGTTTGGACAGGCGGGCGCTTACACAGGCTGGGGAAACACAAACGCGTAATGGCTATTTACAAAAAAAGCCGGAGCATAGCCCCGGCTTTAAAATATTATAGCTAAAAAGCTTACTTTTTATCAGTACCTTCCAGTTTAATGCCGCCTTCGGGGTGTGTAATACCATGGTGACAGGTAATACAGGCAATGCCGCTGTTGGCTATCATCCCTAACGAATCTTTGGTGGCCTTAAAGTATTTCTTGTTGATTTTGGCCGTCATTTTAAGCATTTCGCGGGCCATTAATTTTTCGGGCTTAACATCCGATGCATCGTTACCACGTTCGTGGCAAAAGTTGCAGCGTACACCTAAGGCCTTGGTCCAGGTGCGCATTATTTTTTCAACCTGGTCATGCGTCAAATTTTTGGGCAATACTTTCAGGTTTTTGGGTTTTTCAGGGTCGGGCGGCATAGATGCCAAAGCGCCGAAAACAATGAGGGAGGTTAACCCCATGGTTATCCATAGTTTTTTGTTTAGTGCCATCATATCTGTTTTAATAGGGTACGGCACTAATATAGGGAGATTACTTTACGATGACAATTTTTTTCATCGAAAAATATGGTACAACATCTATTTTACAAAACCTCCGGCTATTTTCATACTGATATCCCAAAGCTGGTTACGTGCAGCTTCGTTATTTGCCATTGCCGCTGGTTTAGCCACTTTTTGTTTTTTAAAGTATTGGCCGCTTTTACTATCCAGTTTAGGGGCTGTTGCCAGGTAAATGGAAGTTTGGGCACCCTGTTCGGCCGAGATCATAAATGGCCGGATCAAAAATAACAGTATCTTTTTCCATCCGTGATAATTATCCCAAAATGCCGATTTAACTACCCCGGGGTGCAACGTAAAGGCGGTTATGCCCTTAGCCTGATACCGCTCGGCTAATGATTTGGCGAAGTAGATATTAAACAGTTTAGCCATGCCATAAGCTTTCATAGCTGAATAGTTTCGCTCCGATTGCAGGTCATCAAAGTCAGGCTTTCCAATTTTATGCGCTTCAGAGCTTACATTGATGACGCGCGCCTGCCCACGTTCTAATAAAGGCATTAAGCATATCGTCAGCACAAAATGGCCTAAGTGGTTAGTGGCAAAAGTCATTTCAAAGCCGTCCTTGCTTAACTCCCGCATACCAAAAATACCGCCAGCGTTGTTGATCAGCACATTAACGGCAAACAGTTTAGCCTTTAATATTTCGGCAGCGGCCTTAACGCTAACCAAATCCGCCAAATCGCAGTAAATTACGTAAACCTCCTGGTTATGGCTTGCCATTATCATCTCCTGCCGCAGCGTTTCGCCCTTAGCCATATCGCGTACCAATAAGTAAACGGCATGGTCTTTTTTAGCCAAAGCTAAGGCAGTTTCCTTACCAATGCCGGATGTTGCGCCGGTGATGATGGTTGTTTTTATAGGCATGTATAGTTTTATAAATATTAGTCTCCAGTAGCCAGTAGCCCGGCATCGGCTTGCTTAAACCTATTAAGTATCGATTGTAATTTATCTTGATTTTTTGAATGACCTATTTCTGCTTCAATAAGCTTAATAATTAATTCAACATGGTCTTGATAGATTCTTATATTGGCATAGGGGTCAATATACAGTCCTGTCTTGTCCTTATATATTTTAAAAACATTTTTAAGACAGTTTAAATCATCATTATTCAACTGAAATAATAATTCCTTTCCGTCCGTATCATTTAAATGATAGAAGTCTAATGCCATAGTAAATTCCGATTCCTCTAAGTTAATACATTAAAATATTGTGAAAGCAATTGCAGTGCATCTATTAAAGGTTGTTCCTGCTCTCCGCTCCAAAGCCTCGCCTTCCATTTCACTATCCACCACACGCTCCGGGTTTTCCACTGCGATCAGGTTTATATTGAACGTTTATGCCATAAAAAGACTTACGAAGTTTCAAAAACTTCGTAAGTCTAAAAAATCAAACCATTACTCTGCCAGGCTGTAAGCATAGGCCTGGGTCGATCTTACTTTTAGGGCAATACGCTCTATGTTTTCTTCCATGGCTGATACCTGCTTTTTACTGCTGGATGCCAGCAATGCCTTGCGGTACATTTCGGTAGCTATAGCCCAGTTATTGTTCTTTTCGGCCATTAAACCCAGTTGCTCATAAATGCCAGAGTGGTTTACCCCCGGAACCTGTAAGGCTTTCTTGCTGACCGATGCAGCCAGGTTCTCCATATTCAGGAAAACCAATAGTTCCAGGTATGGGAGATACACATCCGGGAACAAAGGCTCCAGTTCGGCACACAGTTTTAAGTGGTAGCCCGCGGTTTGGTAATCGCCTACGTTATAATAATAAATTAAGCCCAGTTGATAACGCGCACGGGCGTATAGTGGCTCGGTTTGTATAATATCATTCAACAGGTGCAGGCTTTTGGGTGTTTCCCCGTAGTTCAGCTCTTCTACCGCCTGAAGATATTTTTCTTCGATAGTATAATAAGTGTCCATAAATATATCATTGGCTATTAAGCCCGATGTTTAATTCGATAAATAAAAAATTGATATGTCGCTGTAGCAGAAAAAGCGCTAAACAGGACTGCAGGAAGGCTTAACAGATGCAAAACCCTCCCATTGCATCCCCATGGGCTGCATACAGGTGTTGATATGGATTTGAAATAGCATCGTTTTTAAATTTTTACAAAAGTAGCGAATTTATTTAAATAGCAAAAACACCATACTCAATGGCTCTGTGTTCTCTGTGAAAAAACTCCGTGCCCTTTGTGGTTAAATCTCTACCATAATCAAACGTCAATATTCCATCAACCTTTCCCCAAACTTAAACTCCTTATACTTTTGCCAGCGGGCTTGCGGCGCATAGGTTTCCCTTTCTAACACAGTCAAACATTCGGCTACAAAGCTGTTCTGATACCGGCATCCTTCAAACTTGGGCCATAGCAGTTTGAATTTATCGGGCGGGATGTTTTTTACGATAGTGATATGCGGTACCACATTTTTTTGGATAATGCGCATACTGCTTTGCAGTCCCTTGAACCAGCGGGTAGTACGCTCATTCATCACAATGCAGGCATAAATGGTAAAGCCGGTTTGCCCGTGTGTAAAGTATTTAAAATTGTAAATCTGTATTTCGTGGGTGGATAACAGGCCCAACTTCTCCCCCATCTGGCCAATGGCGTGGCGGGCTATAAAAGGTTTACACCTATGCTGATGGTTAATGCTGATATGCGCCGGCGAATTCATCCCCGCGAAATCACCAATTACACGGGCCGACGCCCGCTTATAACGGTCGATATCATACATCACGCTTTTGGGCGGCGCAATCAGCATCAGGTAATCGGTATAGCTTTCCATATCCAAACAATTTATCGGGCTATAAAATTGCTAATAATTTTAGTATTTATCAATTCTTTTTAACATTTTTGTGAGGTGGAACACAAACGGCACATTGTACATATCGACCTGGATTCTTTCTTTGTATCGGTCGAGCGGAAGTTTGATCCCTCGCTGATCGGCAAGCCTGTATTAATAGGCGGCTCGGCCGAGCGGGGCGTAGTGGCTTCCTGTAGTTACGAGGCGCGCAAGTTTGGTATCCACTCGGCCATGCCCATGAAAACCGCTATGCGGCTTTGCCCGCATGCCATCATTGTACGCGGCACGCACGGCCGCTACGGCGAGGCATCGCGCGAGGTAACGCAAATCATCCACGATACAGTGCCCCTTTATCAAAAAACATCTGTTGATGAATTTTATATCGACCTGACCGGCATGGACCGCTTTTACAATTGCTACAAGTTTGCAGCCGAACTGCGCCAAAAGGTGATCAAAACCACAGGCCTACCGATATCGTTCGGGCTATCGTCCAGTAAAACGGTATCAAAAATGGCCACCAACCAGGCTAAGCCCAATGGACAGTTGTTTATCCCGCATGGTAAGGAAAAGGAGTTTTTAGCGCCGCTATCTATCCGGAAGATCCCCATGCTGGGCGAAAAGACCTGCCAAAAGCTATATGAATACGGTATTGAAAAAATAGGCGACCTGCAAAAGGTGAACCTGAAGTTCCTGGAGACGATATTCGGCAAAGCCGGTTTGTTTATTTACGAAAAGGCCCATGGGATAGATCATAGTGAGATTGTCCCCCACTCCGACCGTAAATCCATCTCTACCGAGCATACCTTTCATGTCAACGTATCCGAGCAGCGCGAACTGGAAACCATCCTGATATCCATGACCGAAGAATTGGCCGGCAAGTTGCGCCGCGAAAACAAAGTGGCCAGTTGCTTGGCTATTAAGCTGCGCTATGCCAATTTCGAGACCCATACCATCCAGGAAAAGATCGCCCTAACCGCCGCCGAACATATCCTGCTGCCGGGCGTAAAAAATCTGCTAAAAAAAGCATGGAACGGCCAGCGCCCTATCCGCCTAATTGGTGTAAAATTGAGTAACCTGTGTACAGGCAGCTACCAAATTAATTTGTTTGAAGATAACGAGGAACGCATAAAACTATACCAGGCCATGGACCGCATTAACTTTAAATTTGGCGATAAAACCGTATGCAGGGCCGCAGGTATGGAAATTGGCACCCGTAATTTTAACCCTTTTATGAAAGGCTGAGGCTATTTTTGCTTCACAAAAGCATCCAGCACACTTTTCACCAAACCATCCATACCATTGTTGGCTATCCACCGGGCTACTATTACCAGGTCGTGATCCGGGTCGCAGTAAATCATGTTAGTGCCGTTGCCTATATGCACCCAGGTGTTTTCGGGTGCCGATGGCAATAGTTTTTTATTGGTGTTTAAAAACCAGTTCATATAGCCATAGCCCGTATTAGCCGTAGTTGGCGTAAGCGCTTGTTTAACCCATTGCTCGCTGATGAGTTGCTTACCGTTCCAGTTGCCATGGTGCAGCGTGAGCAGCCCGAAGCGGCCCATATCGTAAGCGTTAATAAACATACCGCCGCCCCAATGCCCACCACCACTTACCGATTGCACCGCCTGGCCATCTAAAACTATCCACGAGTTTTGGTAGCCAAACCAGCGCCAGGTGTTTGATGCGCCAATAGGATCCATAATATTATCCTTTAATACCTGTGGCAAAGGCTTGCGCCATACATTCAATGTGGCTAAAGCCAGGGCGTTTACGCGTACATCGTTATACTTGTATACCGCGCCAGGCTCGTTGCGTTTGCGCAGTTTGTATTGTTCAATATCGCCCTCGGGGCGGTCGGCCCAATCGGGTTTGCCCCATAGTGTACCCTCCCAATCGCTGGTTTGGCGCAGCATTACCTCCCAGGTTAGCTTTTTATCATGATCGGATGCAAAAGGATAAATAAGGTTGCTTTGTCCGGGTTCTGATTTACCAGGGGTGTATAGTTCAATCGGTGTCATATAATTAGCCACGGTATCCATCGTACTGCGGATCAATCCCCTGTCCACCGCCAAACCTACAACCGTCGACAGGAAACTTTTGGTGACACTATGCGTCATATCCACGCGCGATGGATCGCCCCACTCGGCAATAACATAACCTTTGTAAATGATGATACCGGCCGGATCTTCCCTATCTTTAACGGGGCCTATAATATCGCTCAAGGGCTCGCGTCCAAAGCTTTGTTTCTGTGCTTCATCACCCTTGCGGGGCGCTTTTATTTCGTGGCTTTTTGCAAAGCCGATAGCCTGCTGAATAGCATCAGCATTTAAACCCAAAGCAGCCGGCGTTTGGTGCTGCCAGTTGTTAGCCGGCGGGAAGTATACGGGTGCCTTGTTTTTTTGGCTATAAGCTAAAGTAGTGGTGAAGTATAATAAGGTGATGAGGGTAAGGTGCTTCATGTAAGCAAGATAGGAAAACAGGATGTCATTTCGAACGAGGTACGAGGAGAAATCTTATACTTTAGGACAGTCTGCACGCAGAAGATTTCTCCTCACTCCCCCGTACAACCTTTTTGGTTCGTCGAAATGACAAGGAGGTTACCGCTCCTCTTCTGTCGAAAGGCCTGGGAGTGTTTTTTTCATCAGCACATCCCGCTGCAGATCGCCCCCCAGCAAAAAATCGTGACTGGCAAATTGCTGAAACCCGTTTTGCTGATAAAATTTAATGGCCCGGTGGTTTTTCTCAAAAACGCCCAACCATAAGTATTGCAATTTACTTTCGATAGCTATCCGCGTGGCAAGGTCTAACATCTGTTTCCCTATTTGCTTGCCCTGGTGGGCGGCGCTTACATAAATGCGTTCCACTTCAAGGGCGGTTTCATCCTGCAGATCGGATTGGGCTGCGCCGAAGTTGAGTTTGATATATCCGGCAATTTCATCGCCCCACATGGCAAAATAAAAATGGGATAAGGGGTTGCCGAATTCATTTTGAAATTGAGAGATGGTAAAATATTTATCGGCGTAAGCCTTCATGTCCTCAGGATTATTGAGGTGATAAAAGGCATCGAAGAAAGTTTGTTTACTGAATTGCAGTAAGGCAGGCAATTCATCGATCCTTACTTTGCGGATACTAAGGGCAGTCATTTATTCAAATTGCGATTTCAGGCGCTCCAACCTATCAATCATTACGTTCAGTTTTTCCTGCTCGTGGAAAAATATGCGGCGCTTTAAATAAAAGGTGCAGAATAATAGCCAGCCGGCCGTTGTACCGTAAACCATTATTTTACCGAATAATGGAAAAGTGGCAAATATCTCGTAAAAATATAGCAGCAGCCCTAAGCTGATGAGCAATACATAAATATAATAAAACCAGCCGGTTACTTTAGAGCGTTCCTTTTGGTATTCGTGCAGGCTAATGAGGTATTCGGTTGGGTTAAGGGTATGGTCGTGTTTGCTTAGTATGCGGTAATGCCTTATCATCAGGGTAAAATACATCAGCATACAGGCCATCATTACCAAAAGCCCTGTATAAGTTAACCACGAGTTGAACACTAGGAAAAACATGACGGTAAAGGCGCTAAGCAATAAGGCTATTACAGCAGCAATGCTCCACCGCAGCTTACCTGCAATGCCCCTTACATCTTTTTTTACCTGCTTCAGCACCTCGTCCACTGAAAGCTTGTCGTGAACAGGCTGCTCCTGCCACACCGACATTAAATGATCAAAGTCTTTCATGGTGGTTATATAATTCGGTTAACTTCTGTTTAATACGATGAATCTTTACCCGCAGATTCCCCTCCGATATCCCTGATATCTCGGCAATCTCCGGATAAGGCAACTCATCCAGCACCATTGTAATAATTATACGTTCTGTTTCTTCTAATTTGGATATGCACTTATACAACAATGCCACCTGTTCATTTTTTTCCGAAAACTCCTCGGCGCGTGTTTCCGCTATCGTTTCCGTTAGTTCGTCCTTCGCCTGGCGTTTTTCAGATCGTAAATAGGTTAAGCAGGTATTAACAGCAATGCGGTAGATCCAGGTACTGATCATGGCCTGGTTGCGGAATTTGTCCAGGTTTTGCCAAACTTTCAAAAAAGTTTCCTGTAACAGGTCATTAGCGGCATCGTTATCGCCGGTATAACCATAGCACAAATGAAAAATCTTTTTCGAGTTAGCTTCAAATATATTCCTGAAGGCTACTTCCTTATTGGCCACTATGCTGTTAATTTATTTGTTGGATTGTTACCGGGGGCAAATGTTACAATTTTTTTTGAATTACTGTTCATGGCAGATATGCTGATTTGCAAATGATCTTCATTCATTTGGGGTTCTCAAATGCAAAGCGAATTATCAGCCGGTGAGCAAGCAAAATATACCTAATTGGGCATTGCCGATACCCTCGGCTGATAAGCAAGTGTAGCTTCCCTGCTTTCCGGGCTAACTAAAAGTAAAATTTTCGGTTTATACATGCTCCGGTCAATCGACCGGAGTTTTGAAATTCAGCGCATGGTGCGGCCTGTTATTATTGTAATAAAATATTAGGAATAACTCGGCTCTGGCCACACAATGGGGGAACCGTCCGGACATTCAAAAAGTGTAGACCAGGCCATATTGGTCACCTGGCCAGCCCAGAAACCGTAACCGATAAAATCCATGGCATAGGTTCCTTTGATTATCCGTTTTAATCCCTGGTCCAGGAGATAAATATGGGCGCCACCCGGTTGGTCATTAGCTGTTACCAGCCGTGTTGTGCGGTTGCTTAGTTCGGGTCCCAACGGAATGTCATCCAGGCTATCAACAAGCTGCACCTCGTCGTTGTGTCCAAAAAGGCTGTAAAAAGTATCGGTATCGAGTATATGACGTTTCTTGCCTTTGTCTATAAGGTACGCAGCGGGGTCATTGTGAGTTTTAACCCGGTTCCCATTAAACTTGGGAATCCATTGAATGGGGCTCCCCAAAAGTTTCGGGTAGTCCACCGGGTTCAGGATACCCTTATTCGCATCCCAATTGAAGTTATAGCGATTCATGGTGGCCGGATCGGCAATATGACGATATTTGTGCTCATCCCATATGTAATATTTATTATCATACAGGAACAAGTACCCGTTATCCATACTGGCTCCGATATCGATCATATCGGCATGATCGAACGTGAAATCAAAGAGGCGTGCCTTCGAGTTGAACATAGCACCAAGCGTATCTCTAATCGTGATATGACGGGCCTTGCCTTCGTCTACGATGTACATATCATTTCCGTTATTATTGCTGTTAAATATTCGGATGATCAATCCGTTCATTTCGGGATGTAACATTGTTTATTATAGTTAAATTGTTTATAAGTGATTGTAGTGGACGTAAATCCCTACAAATTACTGATTATATACGTGCCTGCAAAAAAGAATTTATGTTACCTATACAGGCCACGCAGCAAAAAACGATGTTTCCTACATTTTGGATGGGTGTAAGTTTAGCAAAGGGTTACCTTATAATTGATTTAAAAACTTGCGCAAGGTAACATAAACAAACTTATTTTAGATGCAATGATTTGATAGTTAGATTATTACCCACCACCCGGGCTGGCGCACGCCTGCGGCGTGTGACCCTGTACCAACCTACTGACCGGGAGGTAGCTTTGTACCTCGCAAATGGTGTGGTTGAAAGCTACCCGCGTTAGATGGTAGCGGATACTGTCCGTTAGCTAACGGATAAGGCCTGTAGACGTATGATCCGTTAGTTAACGGACTGGGCCGGAGGTAATGTACTGGTCTGAACCAGGACTAAACCTCAAATTCCATCTTATTGAACCAGGCTAATTGGGTGTCGGCAGCGTCGAGCAGTTGGGTGTAGTCGGTAAGGTGATCGTGACGCAGGTCCTCATGCAGTTTACCGATTAGCTTGGCTACCTTTTCTATCTGGCGGATAAATACTGTGCGCATGGGTTTATAACTTACCCGGCGGTCAATGTACTCCAGGTAATTATTACAAAACCCTATCAGCAAACTGATCTCCACATTTTTTGAGCCTGAGAAACGGGATAGCTTAGTGATCAGCCGCAGTATCTTACGCAGTACCTTTACCGCATTGAATGGCTGCGAGGGCATCATGTAAAACATCAGGCTAACCTCGTATTTAGATTGCTCTATAAAAGCGGTTTCATCGTCGGCTACAAATAAAAGATAGGCCAGCAGCTCTTTATTCTCTTTTTTGTGCCGGGCCAGGCGCAATACCAGTTCGGCCAGTTGCGGGCCGCTTAAATGCTGCAATTCTTTTTTTATATCCTGTAAGCCGTATGCTTCTATCGCCATAAGTTGTTTTATTAAGCGTAACAACCGGGGTTGTTTACACTCCAAATATCAATGTAAAGTTATAGTAATTCATTTGTTTGTAAATTGCTTTACATGCTATATAATATCAACAGCAACAACTAAGTTTGAATAAACTAAAAAAACCATCATCATGTTAGTAACAACCAGCACACATTTAGAGGGCTACAAAGTAACCGAACATTTAGGCGTTATCAGGGGCATTACCGTACGTTCGCGCGGGGTAGGCGGCAATATCCTTGGTGGCTTGCAAAGCCTGGTAGGCGGGCGCAACAGTGTTTATACCGATTTATGCGAGCAATCGCGCCAGGAAGCTTACGATTTACTGATGCTGCATGCACAGCAAGTTGGCGCTAATGCTGTTATTAATATGCGTTACGATGCTAACGAAGTTATGCAGGGCATTACCGAAGTGCTGGCTTATGGCACGGCTGTAAAAGTTGTAAAAACCGAAGGATAAGAATTAACCACAAAGGGCGCAAAGAACTTGCGATTATTTTAGCACAAAGATTCACAAAGGCATTTGGTAATTAACAAAACTTTGCGGCCTTGTGCTATCTCCTTTGTGTATTTTGTAATTAAATCATCACGCTAATAAACGTTGACAAATTAGTCGCAATAGTCACAAAGAAATAACGATCAGTTGAACACAAAAATCACAAAGCGCGTTAATGTGATAACAAAAGCTTTGTGATCTTTGTGCTTCCCCCTTTGTGTACTTTGTGGTTAAATCTGCACAATGCCAAAAACACAACGCAAATTTGTATTTTAGCCCCCGTTAAACCACCGGGATGATAAAAAACAAACTTACGCTTTACATTTTTATAGCTTTAATTGTTGGCGTTGTAACAGGCTATCTGTACAACCTAAAGGTAATTGACCAATACAACAAAAAAATAAGCACCGCCGATGCCAATATCAAGGCTATTGATACCAAACTGGTATTATTAAAGGATACTACCATTGCTGATTTTAAAGCCCTGAAGACACAGCGTAGCGCCGAAGTAAAAGTGCGCAAGGAGAACGATGGCATCCGCGAGGATAAGTTGGAAGGCTTTACTATACTAAGCGATATTTTCCTGCGGTTGATAAAAATGATTGTAGCGCCGCTGGTATTTACCACATTAGTGGTAGGTGTAGCCAAGGTGGGCGATATTAAGGCCGTTGGCCGTATTGGCGGCAAAACCCTGCTTTGGTTTTTAAGCGCCACACTGGTATCCTTATTATTAGGCATGCTGCTGGTGAACTTGTTTAAACCAGGCATCACTATGCACATCCCATTGCCTGATAGCCATTTGGGCACCGAGATTAAAAAGACTGCCCTATCATTAAAAGATTTTATTACCCATGTTGTACCGCGCAGCTTTACCGAATCGATGGCGAATAACGAGATCTTGCAGATCGTTATCTTCTCCATGTTCTTCGGCGTGGCCACTGCCGCTATTGGTAAACAGGGCGAAATTGTGGTGAAAGCCATGGACGCTATTGCCCATGTAATATTAAAAATAACCGGCTACGTAATGAAGCTAGCCCCTATCGCGGTGTTTGGCGCTATTACGGCAGTGGTGGCTAAACAGGGTTTAGGCATACTAAGTACTTACGCTATATTTATAGGCGAGTTTTACTTTTCGCTCTTCCTGTTATGGATGGTGATTGTACTGGCCGGCTTTATGGTATTAAAGGGCCGCGCCTTTAAACTGGTGAACAATATTAAGGATGCCATGCTGGTAGCCTTTAGTACATCTACCAGCGAGGCGGCCTACCCGCGCGTATTGATAGAGCTGGAAAAATTTGGCTGTAATAACAAAATTGTAAGCTTTGTGCTGCCCCTTGGTTACTCCTTTAACCTGGATGGATCGATGATGTATATGACTTTCGCGTCCATCTTCCTGGCGCAATCGTACGGGGTACATTTGTCCATCGCGCAGCAAATATCTATGCTATTAGTGCTGATGCTCACCAGTAAAGGTATTGCCGGTGTGCCGCGCGCATCGTTAGTGGTTATTGCCGGCACCATTGCCATGTTCGGGATCCCCGAAGCTGGTTTAGGTTTGCTGATCGGTATCGACCCGTTGCTGGATATGGGCCGTTCGGCTACCAACGTATTAGGCAACGCCATGGCAACAGCCGTAGTAAGTAAATGGGAAGGCGAACTGGGGGAGGAAAAGGAATTGGAAATTGAAATTTAGGTAGTCGGAAAGTCCGGAAGTCGGGAAAGTCCGGAAGATAGGAGACTACAGCTTCTATCTTTCGGACTTTCTGTCTTTACCGACTTCCGGACTAAATTGACTTTCTATCTTTCGGACTTCCGGACTTTACTGACTTTCGGACTTCTTTCCTATCTTTGTACCCTAAAATCTTTCGGACTTCCCGACTTTACGGATTTTCGGACCTCTAAAAAAATGAATAATACTAATAAAAAAATATTCCTCATTACCTGTATCACCGTACCGTTTTTGCTGTATTCCATGTATTATTATGGTATGATGATCAAGAACGCTCCGTATAAGTTTTCGGAGTTTGATCATATTACTTTTCAATACGGTACAGGCGATAGCTTATTGAACAAATACAATTCAAAAACCGGTGAATACCAATACCTTACTGACCACGACTCGTTAAAAACAGAACACGTTCCGTTGAGCAATAACGACTTGCTTTACCTGCACCGCAAAGCTGCCGATTTGGGTTTCTGGGATTTCCCATCGAACGAGACTAATGATGCTACAAAGGTAAAGGGGCCAAAATCGCTGCGTTATATTATCGAGTTCGGTTACAAGCGCAAAACCAAACGCGTGATATTCGACCGTAATTTTGATGGCGACCCGAAGCTGATAGATGCCAACATCAGGCTGATCAAGGAGATTCAGCATGTGATTGATGATACGCAGGAGAAGATAAGGAAGTAATATTTGGAGTCCGGAAGACCGTAAGTCGGAAAGTCCGGAAGATAGATATGTAACCATCAACCCATTTTATCTTACGGACTTTCGGACTTATGCCGGCTTTCGGACTTATTTCTAAAACCCTTGCATTTCAAAAAACAAAACTCTATATTTGCACCTCGAAATTTTTAAAAAACAAATAACTAATTAACAATGTACGCAATAGTAAGTATAGCCGGACAGCAATTTAAAGTTGCTAAAGACCAGCACATCTTTGTACACAGATTACAAGGTGATGAGGGCGCTAATATTGAATTTGACAACGTGTTATTAGCCGAAAACGAAGGTAGCTTTAAATTAGGTTCTGATTTAAAAGGCGCTAAAGTATCAGCTAAGATCTTGTCGCATTTAAAGGGTGATAAAGTAATTATCTTCAAAAAGAAAAGAAGAAAAGGTTACAAAAAGAAAAATGGTCACCGCCAGCAGTTCACTAAAATAGAGATCACTGGTATCACTTTATAATTCCTAAGGTTAAACTCGATCTTGTTTAACGACAGGGTCATAAAGACATAAATAATGGCACACAAAAAAGGGGCCGGTAGTTCACGGAACGGTCGCGAGTCACATAGTAAACGTTTAGGTATCAAAATTTTTGGTGGTCAGCCTGCAATTGCCGGTAACATCATCGTTCGTCAGCGTGGTACCAAGCACAACCCGGGCCTTAACGTAGGTATCGGTAAAGACCACACCCTGTTTGCATTAACAGCAGGTGTAGTTACATTTAAAAAGAAAGCAGATAACCGTTCGTATGTATCGGTATTACCTTTCGAAACTGCTGAAGTAGCCGAAGTTGCAGCACCTGCACCTACTGCTAAAGCAGAACCTAAAGTAAAAGAAGTTGCAGCTGAAGTTGCAGCAGCACCGGTAGCCGAAGAAGCTCCTGCTAAAAAAGCCCCTAAAGCTAAAGCAGAGCCTAAAGCAAAACCAGCAACCGAAACTGAAGAAGCAGCACCAGCTGAATAATTAGTTTTTGTTTCAGATATTGAAAAGCCTCCCGATGAATTTCGGGAGGCTTTTTTTATGTTTTCTAAAAGCGCGGCCTGTGCGATTCCCTCCCACGGGGAGGGTGTAGGGAGGGGTTATATTTACACAGCAGCTATGCAAAAGCACAAACCCCTCCCTGCCACAACACAACCAGCCGCACCCCTCCCCCTGGGAGGGAATTTTCATAATTCATCATTTGCATATCCGCACATTTGCACATATTTGTACAAATGAACCACCCTACTACCCTCTTAATGATCCGCCCGGTTAGTTTTGGCTTTAACCCTCAAACGGCCGGCAGCAACGCCTTTCAAAACCAGGATGCCGAACAGCAATTGGTACAAGACAAAGCATTACAAGAGTTTGACGGCTTTGTAGCTATTTTAAGGGCCAACGGTGTAGCGGTCATCGTCATCAATGATACCCCCGAACCACATACCCCCGATTCTATTTTTCCTAATAACTGGGTATCATTCCATTCAATCGGGGATATATTATTATACCCCATGCAGGCAGAGAACCGCCGATTGGAACGCCGGGAGGATATTATTAACCAGTTAGAGGATAAATTTAAGGTAAGGCATATTATCGATCTCAGTCGCTTTGAGGCCGAAGGTAAGTTCCTGGAGGGCACCGGCAGTATGGTACTAAACCGCGAAGATAAGCTAGCCTACGCCTGTCTATCGCCACGAACGGATATGGAAGTACTGAACGTGTTTTGCCAGCAGACCGGCTATAAACCCATCATATTCCATGCCTTCGACCAAAACGGACAGGCCATATACCACACCAACGTAATGATGTGCATAGCCGACCGTTACGTAGTAATTTGCCTGGCCAGTATTACCGATGCCAAGGAACGCGAAGCGGTGATTACCTCGTTCTTCCAAACCGGGAAAGATATTTTCGATATCACTTTCGACCAGATGAACCACTTTGCCGGCAATATGCTGGAAGTGTTTGACCAGGCGGGCGATAGCCTGTTAGTCATGTCGACCAGCGCTTATAATTCATTAGATGACCGGCAGATCGCTACATTGCAGCAGTTCTCGCGCATTGTATCCGCGCCGATACCTACTATTGAGCGCAATGGTGGTGGGAGTGCCAGGTGTATGATGGCGGAGGTGAGGTTGAGTCCATTAACGAAAACTAAATAATCGGTTTAGATACTATATGCTATTAACCAACCTTATTGGCCAAACCGTTACCGACATATTTATATTTGTTGAGCCATACAACGAGTGGTTGGAACACAGTGAATGTTATATTGAATTAAATGCCCAGCAAATTATTAAACTGCCAGTTGGTGGAAATTACCAGGTGGAAGAACCGGTATTAAATTCAAAAGCGCAGAGCATTTTTAAAGACCTTTCAGACAACACCATACACTATGTAAATAAAGAAGGGAAGTCAATTGCTGAACTTTCTACTTCTTTTCACACGCACAATAAATTATTTTTCAACCGGGTTAAAAAATGGTTTGGCGGCGAAGCAACTTTGAAAGAGTATAAACCATATTATACCGAAGAAGTTGAAAACAAGTTAAAATATATTGTTAACCGAAAAATAGTTGACGTTTTGTGGTATTATGATGGCCCTGAATTTGTTTATTTAGAGCTGGATAACGGATATATTATTACACAAAACATCATGTCGCCTATGGGTACCGGACAGGCCGGATTGAATTATTATGTTAACATAGATGCGCTTACGGAAAGAGAAGAAGATGATCTTATCAGATTGAGTGATAAGCAGAACTGACAATGATCTGTCATTTACCACCTTGCGCTCGCTTCCAACGAGTGCTGAATACTGCCTCGGCGATTGCATCGCACTATCCCTTCCATCTAAACCTGATTGAAGCGTAAAGCCCGGAATGCAGCGCAGCGGAATGAGGACTTGCAGCGTAAAGCAGGGCTACCGCAACCGAAGAACTGCTACCCGTTCATTTTCCTTTTGTGATTTAACTTACACTCCCGTTGGTGTTGCCACCAACGACTTGCAGGTTAACCATGTATTGGCTCAACAGCCTACCGTTCAAGTTGCCGGTGACAACACCAGCAACGGCCTGAATAAAGGAGGAATTACCTGTAGAGCCACATACTTGTGGCTCCCGTTGCAAAGCCGACCTATATGATGGGAGACGCAATTATGCGTCTCTACAATAGAATATATCCCCTAAACCGCCACATTATAATTACAATCCGTAAAGAAAAATCCGTAAACATTTCGTTAAAAAATCCATTTTAATTATACATTTTTGCACAAATTTTTATAAATGCAAACCTACCAGGAGTTTCTTGATCTTAGCGTTGGCTTTCCGCAGGATGGCTTTGAGATCATTGAGGATGAATTATATTTCCACGATCTGAATTTGATGGAGATGATTGAGACGTACGGCACCCCCCTGCGCTTCACTTATCTGCCTATTATCAGTAAAAAAATACAGCAGGCCAAGTTGCTATTCCAACAGGCTATTATTAAAAATAATTACCGCGGCAGCTATAAATATTGCTATTGCACCAAAAGCTCGCACTTTAAGCATATTGTTGAGGAGGCCCTGAAAAACGAGATCCACATCGAAACATCGTCGGCCTTTGATATGCCAATGATTGACGCGCTGGAGAAAAAAGGCTCGTTAAGCAAGGATGTAACGGTAATTTGTAATGGCTTTAAAACCTTCCAGTACAAGCAGTACATTATTGATATGCTGCACGATGGTTATAAAAACATTATCCCCGTGCTGGACAATAAGGAAGAGTTTAACCTGTACGACGACGAGATTGAAATGGATACCCCCTGCAACCTGGGCATCCGTATAGCGGCTGAAGAGCAACCCGACTCGCAATTCTACACCTCGCGCCTTGGTGTGAGGATGGAGGATGTGATTGATTTTTATCACAACAAAATTGCCGACAACCCTAATTTCCAGGTAAAGCTGTTACACTTTTTTATTAACTCGGGTATTTCGGATACGCCGTATTACTGGAACGAGTTAGAGAAATACGTAACGCTTTATTGCAAATTTAAAAAGGTAAACCCCGCGCTGGATACGCTTGATATTGGCGGCGGTATGCCGTTTAAGGATTCGCTGGTGTTTGATTTTGATTACGAATACATGATCAACGAGATTGTGAGCCGTATTAAGGAGATCTGCGCCGAGCATGATACCATGGAACCCGATATTATTACCGAATTTGGTAAATATACCGTGGCAGAAGCATCGGGTATACTGTACAAAGTATTGGGCCGCAAGCAACAAAATGACCGCGAACGCTGGCTGATGCTGGATGGATCGTTTATTACCAACCTGCCTGATGTTTGGGCGCTGAACCAAAAATACATCCTGCTGCCGGTAAATAACTGGGATAGCGAATACGAACGTGTAAACTTAGGCGGCATTACCTGCGACGGGCAAGACTACTACAACCAGGAAGCGCACATGAACAGCGTATTTATGCCTAAAACCCGCAAGGTGCAATACTTAGGCTTTTTTAATACTGGTGCCTACCAGGAAGTTTTAAGCGGTTACGGGGGCATACACCACTGTTTGCTGCCATCGCCTAAGCATGTCATCATCCGCCGCAACCGCGATGAGACCTTCAACTTCGAGGTTTTTGGCGAGGAGCAGAATAGTAAGCAGGTATTAAAGATACTGGGATATACTACTTAGTCATTAGTCATTAGTCATAATTGAAAGGTGTTCCGGATGTTTCCCGGGACACCTTTTTTGTTGGGATAAACATTAATGGTATAGCCATACAATTTATTCGGCTGATTTGCGTATTAGTGGGGACAAATGAATCGCCTCGTCACCTTAACATTTCAATATTACCGGCTTTTGCTGTTCAATAACCTTTTGTTCAGTATCATGTGTGGCGCACTCATCCATTTAGGCTTAAAAGGCTCTGTTATATTTACTTTTTCCTTTGCTAAATTAATCGGCTTTGTTTCGGCAGTTGCCTATCATTATTATATGTACAATAAAAGCTTTTACTATTACCGCAATGCGGGGATGAGTATCAGGAAGTTGTATGCATATAGTGTCCTGATAGATCTAACCGTCTACATTATTTTTATCACCTGCTTTATCTTTTTATCACATGTGGCCGCATACATTAAAAGTTGATAGCGTACAACTTGAATTTGGCGACCGCAAGATATTGCAGGACGTATATCTTGATTGTAAACAAGGCGAAATAATTGGCTTATTGGGCCGTAACGGCTGTGGCAAATCGTCTCTGCTGAAGATTATTTTCGGCACACTTAACCCGTCTTACAAATATGTAAGTATTAACGATCAGTTTATTCACAGCGGTTTTCAAAATTGCAGGATAGCATACCTGCCACAGGATAATTACCTGCCACAAGGTATGCGGGTAGACCAGCTGGCCCCAATGGTGGTAGCCGATATCCATTGGGAACAATTTTCGGCCCAACCCGCCTACCTCGATCATCATAAAAAGCAAACAGACCAACTATCCGGCGGCGAATTGCGCCAACTGGAAATGCTGATGATATTATACAGTCGCGCTGAATTTATTTTACTGGATGAACCATTTACCCATATCTCGCCTGTACAATCAGACGGCTTTAAGCTGTTACTGCGCGAAATTGCCAAAACAAAGGGTATTATTTTAACCGATCATCAATATGATAACATAATGGACGTAAGCGACAGGTTGATCCTGATAGAGAATGGCTGTACCCGGCATATTAAACATGCCGATGAATTGGTGCGCTATGGGTATTTGAGCGGAAATTAAAATATGCGCCCATTTAAGCTTCCACGCTTGAACTGGCAAAAAGGCGATCCATCTATTAATCATATTTAACAATTAAAACTGTAACGTTTAGCCCCCATTGGCTGTCTATATAGTGTAAACATTACATCAGTCACCAAATGCGCAAAATTGCCCTTTATCTGTTCCTCCTTTTTACCATGGGGGTATGTATCCGGGCAAATGCTATGCGCCATCCGCAACCTACACACCGCTTCGTTTTTAAAAGCCCCCATTTTGATCCTGATCCCGAGCCTTACGGCGATTTTAAAACCCTGTTAGTACCCTTTAAAAAGGTGGGCAACCTGATTGTTGTCGAGGCGCAGATTGATTCGGTTTACGGCAACTTTATATTGGATACCGGCGCGCCCGGGCTGGTGCTGAACAAAACCTATTACCGCGACGCCCCGCATATTGAAGACCAGGATGCGGGCGGCATTAACGGCACGGCCGACCGTTCCTTTAAAACCAGCATTAAACACCTCAATATTTTCGAGCTAAATTACGATAAGATATCCGCCAGTGTGTGTGATCTTTCGGGGATTGAGAATGGGCGTAATATCAAGATCCTGGGCTTGCTGGGTACGCGCCTGTTTACCAAATTTGCCATAACGATAGATATGAACCAAAGCGTGCTGTACATCCATAAACTGGATGAAAAGGGCAATATACCCGAAGCCGAAAGGATCTTCGCGCAAGCGGACATGAAAACCCCTTTTAAGTTGCTGAACGATGTGGCTTACATAAAGGGCGCGGCTAACGGGCAAAATATATGGTTTGCCTTTGATACCGGGGCCGAAAGCAATTTGATAGATTATAACCGTAATAAAAAACTGGTACGCACTATGCAGGTGCTTAGCCGTGCCAGACTAACCGGTATTGGCGGCACGGGTTACGATGTCATCACGGCCGAATTTGATAAACTGGTGATAGGCGACCATGAGTTCCTGAAAAATAAGGCGGTAGTGACCGATCTGGAAAAAATGGGATCGGCCTATGGGTACTCGGTAGACGCGATGCTGGGCTACGACTTTTTTTCGAGAGGGATATTTACTATCAATTTCGTTAAAAAGGAGTTTGAAATGTACATTTACAATCGGGACAATATTAAATGAGGCGCTTTAAACAACATATCATTCTTTTTTTGCTGATGGTTTGCACCGTTAGCAATGTGTTGTCGCAGCGCAAAAATAATATGGTGCTGGCTAACGATCATTTGATCCTATTGATCGATATGCGCTCGTCAAGGGCACAAATGGATAGCATCCTGAAGGCTGCCGGCATTACCGGCACCAAGGCCGATATGGTTTTAAAAGGCGATTACACCGCCCTGCGCAAGGATGGCTGGAACATTGTAAAGCTGAAGGATAACCTATTGCAGTTTGATCTGTCGTTAAAAAACCTGAGTACCGATCCGCAAAAAAGCCCGTTCCAAATCACCACCAAATTGAACAAAACTGAAGGCCGCCCCGGTTACCCGGATGAAGTACTTTTCGGCATCAACGTATTCTCTAAAGTTAGCGTACACGAATTACCATCGGGTTTAACCCGTTTCTTTGTACCGGGGAACGCTAAAGCCAAAAGGGTCATCTTGTCGGGCAGTTTTAATGATTGGAGTACCGGCAAGGGTGTGATGACCCGTACCGATAGCGGCTGGGTGAGCGATATAAAGCTGGAGCCCGGCAAATATGCCTACAAGTTTATTATTAATGGCAACTGGACCATTGACGAAAACAACCGGCTTACCCAGGACGATGGCGTTGGTAATACCAACTCCATTTACTACCGATATAATTATACCTTTAAACTGCCCGGCCATCCATTGGCAAGAAGCGTGAATGTAGCGGGTAATTTTAACAATTGGAATGCTAACCAACTAAGCCTGCACCGCACTGCCGACGGCTGGGAGCGCCAAATGTACCTGCACGATGGCATTTATGCTTATCGCTTTATGGTAGATGGCGAGTGGATAGTTGACCCGCAAAACCCCTTGACCAATAAGGATGCAGCGGGTGCTGTAAAATCGGTACTTAACCTGGGCGAAACCGTTAATTTTAAACTAAACAGCTTTACAAATGCCAAGCAGGTTTGCATAGCAGGCAGCTTTAATAACTGGAAACCAAACGATCTTTTTATGCAAAGGAACGTAAACGGTTGGGCGTTCCCTTACACCCTGGCCGCTGGTAACTATCAATATAAATTTATTGTAGATGGCCGCTGGATAACCGATCCGGCTAACCCTACTATGGCTAATTTCAATGGCGAAACCAACTCCTGTGTATCGGTAAAGGCTAACCATACCTTTACGCTCAAGGGCTTTAATCGTGCTAAAACGGTGCGCCTGGCAGGTAATTTTAACGATTGGGCCGAAGACAGCTACACCCTTGCCCACCAGGGCGATACCTGGACCATCAGTATCCGCCTTAAACCCGGCAAATGCCTGTATAAGTTTATTGTTGATGGCGAATGGGTGCTGGATAACACCAACAAACAGTGGGAGCAAAACGAGTATAACACAGGAAACTCAGTGGTTTGGGTGGATCAGTAGTAAGCCTAAGCACCTTGTCATTTCGAACGAACGGGGCGGGCTTTGTGATGGCCTGAGGAGAAATCTTCAACGTACCTGCTTTCCAAACGTATAAGATTTCTCATTATCATTCGAAATGACATAGTTTTTTATAGATACTGACTATCTTAGCCTATCAATAACACAATCATGAACATCCCTATCTACCAGGCTGATGCCTTTACCGATACGCTGTTTGGTGGCAACCCGGCTGCTGTTTGCCCGCTGGGTAGCTGGCTGCCTGATGCTACCATGCAAAAAATAGCCGCCGAAAATAACCTAGCCGAAACCGCCTTTTTTGTAAAGACCGATAAAGGCTATCTGCTGCGCTGGTTCACGCCCGAGTATGAGATAGACCTGTGCGGCCATGCCACACTGGCTACCGCCCATATCCTGTTTACCCAATTAGGCTATGCCGGGCCGACTATTTACTTTGAAACCATGAAAGCCGGTGTACTTACCGTTACTAAAAACGGCGATAAGTACACGCTTGATTTCCCATCGCGCCCGGCCGAGCCAGCTATTATCCCAACGGGTTTAACCGAAGCTTTAGGCATGAAAGAGCCGCTGGAGTTTCTACGATCGCGGGATTATATGCTGGTATACGATAACGAGGATGAGATATTGAATTGCAGCCCCGATTTTAATTTATTAGGTAAGTTTGATGTGGTGGGTATTATTATCACATCGCCCGGTAAGGAAGTAGACTTTGTTTCGCGCTTCTTTGCACCATCGGCAGGTATCCCCGAAGATCCGGTTACCGGTTCGGCGCATTGCAACCTCATCCCTTACTGGGCCAATAAATTGGGTAAAAACCAGTTACATGCCTATCAGCAATCTGCCCGCAAAGGCGAGCTATGGTGCGAGTTAAAAGGCGATCGGGTGCTGATGAGCGGCAAGGCGGTTACTTATTTGAAAGGGGAGATTTATATTTAGTTGATGGTTCATAGATCATGGTTCATGGTAGAACCAGGCCCCTCTTCTAACTATGATCTATGAACCATCAACCATGAACTCCTTTACTTTTCCACACCCAATGTTATTAACTCACGTAAAACTCGCGCTGTAAAATTTGCGTACAAGGTGTATCTTTCGGGTTCAAATGTTAGTGGCTACGTTCTAAAAATCTATGAACTATGAACCATGAGCCATGATCTATTAGAATGAAGCTAACTAAGTTAGAAATAAAGGGTTTTAAAAGTTTTGGGGATAAAATCGTCATCAATTTTGATGAGGGGGTTACCGCTATTGTGGGGCCAAACGGCTGCGGCAAATCAAACGTGGTGGATAGTATCCGCTGGGTTTTGGGCGAGCAAAGTACCCGTATGTTACGGTCGGAGAAGATGGAGAATATCATTTTTAACGGCAACAAAAACCGCAAGCCTGCTAACCTGGCCGAAGTTTCCCTTACATTCGACAATACCAAAAACGTACTCCCTACCGATTTTTCGCAGGTTACACTTACCCGCAAGCTATACCGCAGTGGCGAAAGCGAATATCGCCTGAACGATGTACAGTGCCGCCTGAAAGACATTACCGACCTGTTCCTGGATACCGGTATCGGCTCCGACTCCTATTCGATTATCGAGTTGAAGATGATCGACGAAATCATCACCAATAAAGAGAACTCGCGCCGTACCCTGTTCGAGGAAGCATCGGGGATCTCCAAATACAAACTGCGCAAAAAGCAAACCTTTAACAAGCTAAAGGATACCGAAGCCGATTTGGAACGTGTGGAGGACCTGCTTTTTGAGATAGAAAAAAACCTGAAGACCTTAGAGAACCAGGCCAAAAAAACCGAACGCTATTACAAGCTGCGCGAGCAATATAAAACGCTGAGCATAATGCTGGCTTCGTTCCGCATTGTAATGTTCAGCCAATCGCTGGCCGATTTGGAGGAGCAGGAACAAAAGCAAAAGGAAGAGAAAGCGGGCATTTTCACCCAAATAGATACGCTGGAAGCCGACCTGCAAAAGCAAAAACTGGATAGCCTGACACGGGAGAAGAACCTGTCCATCCAGCAAAAGGCTACTAACGAGTACGTGGCCAAGATCCGCGCGTACGAGAGCGAGAAGAAAATTAAGAACGAACAGCTACGTAACCAGCAAGATAAAGAAAGCCGCTTAAACGACGAACTGGAACGTGACCGCAACCAGGTAAATCACGTTTTATACAATATTAAACGCCTCAGTGAAGAAAAGGCGCTGGAAGACGAGAACCTGGAAACTATACAAGCCCGTGTAGCCGATTTAAAGGCTGCTGTTGATGAACTGCGCGGCAACCAAACCGAAGCCCGTAACGAACTGAACGAATTAACCAGCATTAACAACCGCCTGCAAAACCAAATCTATAAGGCCGAGAAGGATTCGGAGATCTTACAGATCCAGGAACAGGCTTTGGAGCAGGAAAGCCTGCGCAATATGGAGGATGCCAGCGGCAAGGAGGTGGAACTATCGCACTTTAACCAGGTGCTGGCCGAACTGCAATACCGTACCGAAACCTTTGAACAAGAACTGGCCCTGGCCGTAAGCGCCGAGGATAAGCTACAGGAGCAGATCAAAGCTACGGACAGCGAACTAATCGGCGTAAAGGATCAGATCGTATCCGAAAGCCGCCGTTTGGATGCCAAGCAGAACGAATATAACCTCACCAAAAGTTTGGTAGATAATTTAGAGGGCTTCCCCGAATCTATCCGTTTTTTAAAAAAGAATACCGAATGGGCCAAAAATGCGCCGCTGTTTAGCGATGTATTATTTTGCCGCGAGGAGTTTAGGGTAGCGATAGAGAACTACCTGGAACCCATGATGAACCACTACGTGGTGGAAAACTATGGCGAGGCTATCAGTGCTATTAACCTGCTCAGTAATTCATCGCGCGGGCGGGCGCAGTTTTTTATATTAGAGAATTACCCAAAGGATGGCTTCACTCCAGCCGTACACGGCGATTGGCTGCCGGCTTTGAGCGTGGTAGAGGTGGAAGCGCGTTACCAGCCCTTATGTAATCACTTGCTTAAAAACGTTTACTTAATTGATGATAACGGCGACAAGGCCCTTGATAACCAATCTCTGCCCGATGGTGTGATACTGTTAGGTAAAAGCGGTAAGTTCAATAAAGCTAAGCTGACCATGGCCGGCGGTTCGGTAGGTTTGTTTGAGGGTAAGCGGATTGGCAGGGCCAAGAATTTGGAGAACCTGAATAAAGAGATCAAGCAGTTGGAAACTTTGGTGGGTAAGCTAAAGAACCGGTCGGAGGAATTGCAGGGGACTTTAGTGGCTTTAAAGGCCGAGGGCAAGGCCGACGAGATCAGGCAGAAACAAACGCAACTGAACCAACTGAATACCGAACTGATCACCGTTAAAACCCGGCAGGAACAGTATCAGGCCTTTATAGAGAACAGCCGCAACCGCAAGGAAGACATTGCCCGTAAAATCACCACTATTAAGGATGAGAAACTGGCCCTGCAACCGCAACTGGCCGAGTTTAAAGCACAAAAGGAAATACAGGGCGACTTGTTACTGGATAAGCAGCAGGGATTTAATGAACTGAACGAGTACCTTACCGTACAATCAAACAACTATAACCAGGAGAATATCCGCTTCCATCAGCAGCAAAATAAGGTATCGGGGCTGATGAAGGATTTGGACTATCGCGAAACACAACAGGAAAGCCTGGAGGTGCGTATCAAGCAAAACAGTACCGAACTGGCCGTGGTGAAAAACACCATCCAGGAAATCTTAAAACTGGCCGACCATAGCGACGATGACCTGCTGGAGATGTACGTCCAAAAAGAAGAACTAGAAAAAGCCGCCCAGCAAGCCGAACAGGAATACTATAAGTGGAAAGGCGATATTACCGAAGCGGAGAATAATGTATCGGCTTTGCGCCGCAAAAAAGATAATGTTGAATTAATAGAAGGCGAACTCCGTGATAAGCGTACCAACCTGCGGGTTGATTTAAACGCGCTGAAGGAACGCCTGTCGGTGGAGTTTAATATTGATATAGAGGAATTGCTGAACGCCGAAGTGCCCGAGGGCGAGAACGAGGAGGACCTGCGCGATAAGACCGATAAGCTGAAACGCCAGTTAGATGATTTTGGCGCCATAAACCCAATGGCAGTGGAGGCTTATAGCGAAATGAACGAGCGTTATACCTTTATCCAGGCGCAAAAGAAAGATCTGATAGAAGCCAAAGCATCATTATTAGCTACCATACAGGAGATTGATGATACGGCCAAAGAGAAATTTATGGCGGCCTTTATCAGCGTGCGCGAAAACTTTATCCATGTGTTTCGCTCCTTGTTTAACGAAGAGGATAGCTGCGATTTGATACTGACCGACCCACAGCACCCGCTGGAATCGGACATTGATATTATTGCCAAGCCAAAGGGTAAGCGGCCGCTGTCCATTAACCAGCTATCGGGTGGCGAGAAGACGCTAACGGCTACGGCCATCCTGTTCTCGCTTTACCTGTTAAAGCCCGCCCCCTTCTGTATTTTTGATGAGGTGGATGCCCCGCTTGATGATACTAATATTGATAAGTTCAATAAGATCATCCGCAAGTTCTCGGCCGATTCGCAATTCATCATCGTATCGCATAATAAGCGCACCATTGCCAGTACCGATGTGGTTTACGGGGTAACTATGGTAGAACAAGGCGTATCGCGCGTGGTACCTGTAGACTTGAGGGAGTTGGCAGATTAGTGAATGATCGTCATCGCGAGGAGCGTAGCGACGTGGCGATCCGCGACCTACAGAGGATGCCCCGCTAATCGGAGATTGCCAGGCTATCGCTCGCATGACAGATTTAGCGCAGGGTGTCATGGTGAGCTTGTCGAACCATGGTGAGCAGGCCTACGCACGCACCCTTCGACGGGCTCAGGGTGACACCCACCTTACTGTCATTTACACCTTTAAAGTTCCCGCCGGAATTTGATAACTCACAATGACGTAGTGATGGCCAATAACAACAATAATAGGGTTTACACAAAGTTTACACTTTTCAATGTTTTTACACATTAAATAATTGATAATCATTCAATTATAAAAACACAGGGTTTACACTATTTTCGTTAATTTAATGATAATGATCACCCATTTAAGCGTGCCGCTTGGACAGGCGAGGGTGGCAATCACACAGTTTACAAACCAGAAAAGGGTTAATGCTTTCAGCATTAACCCTTTTCTGGTTTATTAGGACAAAACTTACTTCTTCAATATATACTTCTTCATAATCATCCCGTTAAAGCCGCTACCATTAAACGTTTGGTTAATAGCATCGGTAGTTAATTGGGTACTGCTGCCTTCAACACTTTGGATTTGCAGATCGGTTGAGGTTGTGTAAACCCCATTTTTAGCATAATTGATAGCCTGTGCCAATAACTTTTCGGTAGGGTCGCCAAAATCCTTTGTTACGTCATCACTAATTAGTTTGCCGGGATAATCTGTACTACCGGGGGCCATGCCCGCATAATAAGCTCCCTGCCCTAACGAGTTTTTAGTTTCAAACTCGGGGATATACATTTGGTATTTACCTATGTTAATATCAAAAAAGCCAACCGGTTTACCGTAGGTGGTACGGCCTATCAGTTGCACATTCATATATGGGCGCAGGCTGTTAATAGTCAGTTCACTGGCCGATGCTGTTCCGCCTGTTACTATAAAAAACACCCGGTTAATATTCAAGCTTCCTTGTTTAGCAAAATTTGTAGCCTTGGTTGAAAAATCTATCTGGCTGTAATTGTAAAGCTGATTGGTTGATGCATCCCTACGCACTTGGTTTTTTAATAAGGGATCATTTCCCGCGGTTAAATTAGCGCTATAATAAGTAGTATACATTACTTTGCCGCTGGTTGATGTTGGCGCTATCAGTTCGGCAAGGTATTCGGATGTTTCTACATAGCCGCCGCCATTGTAACGCAGGTCTACAGTCAAATCGGTAACGCCATCTGTAACAAAAGATGCAAACGCGTTTGATAAGGCAGTCTGTGCGCTGGCCTTGCTCACAAAGCTGTTAAACACAATATAACCCATTTTTTTACCACTGCCCAAATCAATGGTTTTGTAAGTGATCACCGGGTTAATGGTATAGGTTGCCGAATTAAGGGTTACTGTAAATGTGCTGTTATCAAACTTTTTTAACAGCATTGTGATCGTACTGCTGCCACTGCTAAAAGCGTTAGATACAAAGGTAAGGTTGGCTGCTACGTTAGCATCCAGATCGGTACGGCCATTAATACTCATCACCTGGTAGCCTCGTTTCACCCCCGCTAAATCGGCCGGCGAACCGGTGTAAACATATTTGATATAAAGCGTAGTGTTATTATTATAAGAGTCATAAAAAGGCAGGCAGCCAAAATCGCCAGCGGTGGCATTTAGTTTTTGCGATGATGTGCCATCATCCATATAAGAATATTTTGCCCTGCCCGGCGACGACGAGTAATACTCGTAAGGTAAACTGGTGGCCGGGTTAATTTTATATTGCGAAATTTTATTTACTACAGCCTGTAAAGCAAGCAGATCTGTTGTGCTGGTAACAGCGCGCGGAGCAACCGTAGCGTAATCAGGCAATGCATCGTACCAGTAATAATCTTCTTTGGCGTACAGGTAAACCGAGTCTTTCATTAAATCTAAAGCGGTACCGGTAGTGGGTGTAGTAGTTGGTGGTGTGGTGCCGGTGGTATCTTCGGCTGGTTTGCTTTTTTTACAGGCGGTAAACAATAGCAATAGCGAGCCTGTAATCAACAGAAATTTCTTCATTTTAATCGGGGTTAATTACACTATATACGTTACAATAGGCGTATTAGTGTTTATAAATGCTAAAATATTAATAATATTTATCTTATACGGGAAATTAAACGAAACTGGTATGGGTTGAGATAAATATTAACCACAAGAGCGTGTTATTTCGGGTGATAAAAACTTGGTAGAGTTTTAAGGGGCTAAATGTCGTTAAAAATCATGTCATTGCGAGCGTAGCGCGGCAATCCCATAGTTTGCAGGTCGGTAAGCAATGAGAGTCCGTCTGCTCAAAGGCCGCATTGGCCTATTACTTTTTTCTTGAAAAAAAAGTAACAAAAATTCAAGACAGCAAAAATGCTTCCTTTGCCACACATGGCCTTTGCCCTGCAAACCGGGCAAAACCACGGCTACGCTTATTTGCCCCGCTGTCGCTCGCACAAACCGCCACTTCTGCAAAACGCTGATGCCCTCCCGCAGCACAAGCCACCATGTTCTGCCCGCTTTCACCCGGAAGCTTCTTTGCTGTCGGGAAAAAAGCACATCACCGGCCTTCACATGGCGGCTACCAACACAACTTATTACTTCTTAATTTTCAGCCCCTTATCCATTATCATCCCGTTAAAGCCATCGCTACCCACATTGCGGTTTACAACAGGCTGGCCGTCGGCGCTTTGTATTTTTAAGCTGGTGCCATAGGTACCGGTTTTAACATAGTTTAGGGCATGGGCCAGCAGGCCCTCGGTAGCATCGCCAAAATCCTTGGTAATATCGTCCTTATCATTATAACCGGGGTAATCGGCGCTGCCGGGTGTCATCCCGGTATAATAGCCGCCCTGGTTAGCCGCGTTTTTAGTTTCAAACTCGGGCACATATAGCTGGTACTGGTTAATATTAAGCGCAAAGAAGCCAACCGGCTTGCCATAGGTGCCCGGGCCAATTAACCGTACATCCATTTGCGGCCGCAGGTTATTAATGGCCAACTCGCTGGCCGAAGCGGTTGAACCCGTTACAATAAAAAACACCCGGCTAATATTTAACGTTCCTTTTTTTGAAAATTTCACCGCATTATTAGTCACGCTATAATCTACCTGGGCCAGGTTATATAAGCCATTTGTGGCATCGCGGGTAAACTGGTGTTTAAGCATTTGTTCCTGTCCGCTTTGCAGGGTGCTATTAAAATAAGTATTATACATTAAAGTGCCGTTTTTAGCAGTAGGCACAATCATGTTAGATAAACTTTCGGCTGTGGATACATATCCCCCGCCATTATAGCGCAAATCAACCACCAGATCGGTAATACCGGCCGATGTAAAGCTGGCAAAGGCTTCATCCAGTTTGGGCTGGGCATTGGCCGGCGCGGTAAAGCTGTTAAACACCATATAACCTACCTTTTTGCCGCCGCCCTGGTCAAATACCTTATAAAGTAATACCGGGTTAACTGTATAACTTGCCGAAGTAAGCGTTACACTATAAGTAGTATTATCGCCCCGCTTTAAGGTCATGTTAATGGGGCTGACGCCTAAAGCGTTCAAAACAAAGCTATAATCGGCATTTACATTTAAATCAAGCCCTGTACGTCCATTAATAGCGGTGATCATCTCGCCCCTGTGCATACCGTTATTACCGGCTGCCGAGCCGGCATAAACGTAACGTACCCTAAAATCGGTACTGCTGATGGCCGTTATGGCAAAGCCAAAATCAACCTTGGTGCCACCCAGCACAGCGCTGGTTTGGCCATTATCAATAAACGAATATTTTGCCTGGCCGGGCGCGGTACTCACATATTCGTAAGGTTGCCCTGTGGCGGGGTTTATTTTAAATTGCGAAAGCAGGTTAACCTCGGCGGTAACGGCGGCCAAGTCGTTGCTGCCATTAATGGTGCGCGGTTTTATAGTGGCGTAATCGGGTATCCCATCCGACCAATAATAGGCCTCCTTGGTATATAAATAAATGGAATCCTTAATTAAATCGAGTGTCGATCCCGGTGCATCGGGGCTATCCGGATCAACCTTATGCTTTTTACAGGCGCTAAAAACGCCGGTAAGCAATATCATCACAAAGTATAATATCTTTCTCATGCCAATAGTTTATTATCAACTAATTATACGCAAAAAACGGACGATAAGTTGCGCTTTATAAAGATATAAACTCTTGGGCATAAATAAAATCAATACCGCAGGCTTCGGCGCAAAGCACGTCGGTATCATCGTTCCCGGCCATCAGCATATCGCGGCGTTGTAATTGATGGTCGGCAATTAGTTTATAAATAATATCCGGTTCGGGCTTGGCAGCCACTTCTTCAGCAAAATAGCATATCAGGTATTTCTCCAGGCCATGCCATTCTACCTGTTTTAGTTTATTCAGTTGTTGTTCGGGGTCGCCATTGGTTACAATAAACAGCTTTTTCCTGTCGATCACAATTTCCTGCATCAACTGCAGCATATCGGCATATAGCAGCAGCTTTAGCGGCAATTCGGCTTTTTTATGCAGGTGCTGAAAATTGAAGCGATACTTTTCGTCCAGTTTAAATTTTTGCTGTACCCGGTTAAAAACTTCAGCGGCCCCCTCTTCTTCGTAGGTTTTTATCATCAGGCCCACCAGTACCTTAGCATCCAGCAGTTCGGTATACTCTAAAAAGCCGGCAAACAGGTAATAAACCTGGTACAGGTAATCCTTTTCGGGATAAAGCACATTATCCAGTTCAAATATAAAAGCGGTTTTACGTGGGTCTATATCATTATACTTCATCGGCCGATGATAAAATGGTTATTCCGTATTCGTTAAATAATAAGCTGGCTTCGTTCAGCAAATCAAACTCGGCAGCTTGCAGGGCGTAAATAGTTTCTATTCCATTATCCAAACTCAGTGTCAGTATTTTATGCGCGTACGATGGATCGTTAGGGTTTGGCAGCGTAACCATGCTGCCGGCCTTTAGCATTACAGCAGGCAGTTCGGCATAATCGCCCAGTAAAATATCATTCCCCGCTAACTTGTTTTTAAGCTGGTAGGCCATGCCCGATGCAGCGCTTGTAATTAGTATCTTCAATTTTACAGGGCAGTAATTAAGCCGTCTTTCATCGTGATCTTACGATCAGACAAATCGGACAGGTCTTGGTTATGGGTAACTATCACAAAGGTTTGGTTAAAATCCTTACGCAGTTTAATAAACAGTTCGTGCAAATCGCGCGCGTTGGCCGAATCGAGGTTACCCGATGGCTCGTCGGCAAAAATCAGGTCGGGCTTATTGATCAGCGCGCGGGCTACGGCCACGCGCTGTTGCTCGCCCCCCGATAGCTGATTGGGCTTATGGGTAGCACGGTCGCTTAGGCCTAACAGGTCCAGCAATTCCATAGCACGTTTTTCGGCCACGTTTTTTGATGTGCCGGCAATAAAGGCGGGGATGCACACATTTTCCAGCGCGCTAAATTCGGCCAGTAAATGGTGAAACTGGAAGATGAAGCCAATTTTACGGTTACGGAAATTGCTAAGGTCCTTACTGCTTAGCTTACTAATCTCGTGTTCATTAAAAAAAAGCTGACCGGCATCGGGTTTATCCAGTGTGCCCAGGATATTAAGCAGCGAACTTTTCCCCGCGCCCGATGCACCCACAATGGCTACTATCTCGCCTTTTTTAACTTCAAGGTCAACCCCTTTTAAAATATGCAGGTTACCGTACGATTTATGGATAGCTATCGCTTTAAGCATGGGGTAAAGGTAGGGATTTAGTTAAAGAAGTTAAAAGGGTTATTAGTTGGTTATTTAACCACAGAGGGCACAGAGATTTTTCACAGAGAACACAAAGCCATAGCAAATTCTTTTAAAAACGCTGTGCCCTTTGTGTTAACCACCATGATATTTCTTTGTGAACTCTGTGGTTAAATTACCACCCTCCTTTTTATATAACAATTTCAATATCTTTAACCACCATCTCCTGCAAAAATTGTAGATTTACCGCAAATTCTTCAAAACACATGAATATTCACGAATACCAGGGTAAAGAAATATTAAAAAGTTTTGGCGTCAGGATACAGGAAGGCATTTTAGCTAACACACCTGACGAAGCTGTTGAAGCTGCTAAAAAACTGAAAACTGATTACAATTCGGATTGGGTAGTTATTAAGGCACAGGTACATGCCGGTGGCCGTGGTAAAGGTGGCGGTGTTAAGCTGGCCAAAAACCTTGACGAAGTTAGGGAACGCGCTACCAACATTATTGGTATGCAGTTGATTACCCCGCAAACCAGCGCCGAAGGTAAAAAGGTACACAAAGTACTGGTTGCCCAGGATGTTTACTACCCCGGCGAAACCCCTACCAAGGAATTTTATATCAGCGTATTGCTTGACCGTGCCAAGGGCCGCAACATTGTAATGTACAGCACCGAAGGCGGTATGGACATTGAAGAAGTTGCCGAGCATACCCCACACCTGATTTTTAAGGAAGAAATTGATCCAAGTGTTGGTTTACAGCCTTTCCAGGCGCGCAAAATTGCCTTTAACTTAGGCGTATCGGGCGATGCATTTAAAGAAATGGTGAAATTTGTAACCGCCTTATATAAAGCTTATGTAGCTACCGATTCATCGATGTTCGAGATTAATCCGGTACTGAAAACATCCGACAATAAAATATTAGCCGTTGATGCCAAGGTTGATTTGGATGATAACGCCTTATTCCGCCACCCGGATTATGCCGCCATGCGCGATACGCTGGAAGAAGACCCAACCGAGGTTGAAGCCAGCAAATCGAACCTGAACTATGTAAAGCTTGACGGTAACGTTGGCTGTATGGTTAACGGCGCGGGCTTAGCCATGGCTACCATGGATATCATCAAGATTGCCGGTGGCGAACCTGCTAACTTTTTAGATGTTGGCGGCACCGCTAACGCGCAAACTGTAAAGGCCGGTTTCAACATCATCCTGTCCGACCCTAACGTTAAGGCCATCCTGATCAACATTTTTGGTGGTATTGTACGTTGCGACCGTGTAGCGCAAGGTGTTATTGATGCTTACCATGAAATTGGCAACATACCTGTACCTATCATTGTGCGCTTGCAAGGCACCAACGCTAAGGAAGCTAAGGATCTGATAGATAACTCGGGCCTGAAGGTATTCTCGGCTATCTTATTGAAAGAAGCTGCTGAACGCGTTAAGGAAGTTTTGGCTTTGTAATAGTCATTTAGTGAGTTACGATATAAAAAAGGGAGCGGTTGCTCCCTTTTTTTGGTTTTATAGTTTTATATTTAAAATATGGGCTTAGCAATTGGCGGTGTTATTATCAGGCAGGATATTAATCAATTTAAAGCCGAACAAATCGTTTCTTATTTTTTCGGTGCCTCGTTTATCGAATTAAAGGAAAATGAACTGAATAATACGGTTAACACTAAACGCTTTGATGCACGCGAGCATGATTGCATTATCATTTATAAAACACCGCGATTTATCATCATTGTTAATTATTATTTTACCCTTAACTTTTATAAAGCCGATAGCGAGGTTATTCATAAAACTTATAATTATTTTAACCGGCCGGCACAGATATTCGCATTTGAATATTACAGCAGTGGCGACATTTATGGATACAGCATTATAACAAACGGTAAACTGATCAGGTGGCTTAGGTATACACCCGATGCGGTTAAACCAGGCACTTTTGGTAAGCCTTTAAATATCGAACTAAAATTATTAAGTGCTAAAAAAATAAAGAAGAAGGATGACAATGGTGAATTAACCACCTATTATATCCACCCCGACACTAACGAGCTTATTTTTGAAGGCGGCCTAACCGAATCGTTACAACAAGACGTAATGACGCACGAGGTTGACCTGTCTCCCGATTCGGTTTACGATAAAGCTATTGAACGGCGATATTTCAGGCTGACCGTGTAGGGATTTATACCAAAGGAACACGATCCACAGGCGTACGCCAGCAAACTATAATCGGGTACAAAAGTCTCGATGCAGCTAATGGTCATTCACCGCCCATTAAAGCGTGCCACTTAGACAGGCGGGTAGGATGCCTGAACTGGGATTAAACGGATTTTTAGGATTTACGGGATTTAAAAACAGCCAGGGCACATGCCAGTAAAGGGTTAACACTATTTGATGTTAATCCTACATAAATAATTAACAATCAATAGATTGAACCTTTACTGCGTTAACATAAAAGGCGTTATTTTGAGCATAACCCGCTCATTCAAGGGGCACACCTTTACAGCAGCCTGGGTTTTAAGCACGTTTAAATTTACTGAAAAGATAATAAATAGTTAGGGCAAGGATAGTCCAGTAGAAAGCAAAACCGATCAAAAAAAATGGGGGTGGCGTATCCGGGTCTTGCCTCAAAAAGTTGATGAATGGCAACAAGGGGCCTATCAAAACAATTTTAACAGGGAATAAAACTATAGAGACAATACTCTTCCAGGTTATTGGCGACCCCATTCCCAGGAAAGACTCGCCATTGGCCGGGAAAAGCCGCACCTCGGATAAAAAAAGCGAGTTGGTGATAAATTGAAATGCAAGCGCCGAAATGAGGAAGATAATGACAAATTTTGTTCTGGAAATCTTCATATACTGATGTTTAGAGATTAAATAATTTTTACTAAACAAAAGTAAATACAATACTTTGCATTTCAAAGTACTTTTAATAATTAGATCAAACTTGCTCACCACCCATTCAAGCGTGCCGCTTGGACAGGCGCGTTATGATTTTTTTAATAAATTATCGATTATCACAGACATCTTCTTCTCAAAATCATCAGCATACCCAACTACAACATTTATTATTTTGCCTTCCTGATCAATCAAATAAAAGGTAGGTGCTGCAGTTGCATGATACAACCCGGCTACATTGCCGCCGTCAGGATACATTTGATTCTTGATGCGCTGTGCTTTTTTAAATTCGGCAACTAACTTCTTGTTATCCCGATCGCTAATACTTAGGATCACAAAGCCTTTATCCTTGTATCGTTCAGCAAACCGCTCTAACGGACCTAAAGCACTCATGCAGGGGACACAGCCCACAAAAAAGAAATCTAACAATACCACCTTCCCTTTCAATAACGATAGTGTTGTCTTTTTGCCCTCGGTATCGTATAAGGTCCAGTCCGGGGCGCTTATTCCCATTGCCAGTAAAGCGGTTTCCGCTTTGGGTATTTCTTTGGGCGGATGGTATCCTGCAGGTATATTAAAATAGTCCCGGTCAATATGATCCTGGTCTGTTTTATAATTAAAATAGCCTTCCTGGGTATAATAATCTGTAACTTCCTTCCCAAAACTATTAGTCCTCGCCCTGATAAATTTCTCAAGAGGCAATCCTGTTACCTTATCTATCAATAAATGTATACGTGTGTACAAATGGTTTTTATTGATGATGGTATCTCTGGTAGTAAATACAAGGTGATAGCAGTTTGTTGAACGAATTGTGGTATCGTTCACCTGCCCTACCTTTGCAGGGTTTTTATCGGCAAAGGTTTTTAACCAGTTTAAACCGGTTATCACCCGATCCTGAAATGGCGTTACCGCAGCGCTTTTTTTAAAAGTACGGTCTGCCACGTTTAATGTTGTTAAATTTTTACCGTCAAACAATTCGACTACTGTACTATTCCAGCCAGTCTGTTCAGATTCATGCCTGAAGAAGTAACCCGGATTTTTATCATCAGGTATTTTTAGCAGCACGTATTTTCCATTGTTTATCAAAGTATCACCAAACGCATCTTTTTGCTTATAAACATATTGATAGCTAAAGTTTCTATAACTGCCAAGTTTATTAATAGCGTTTTGAAGTATAACAACTTGCGCGCTCACATCAAGCCCAGTTAAGATAAATGCTATGCAAATAATTGGTTTAATTAGTTTGGTCATCATCATTGTTTTACGGCAGATTATGCAATATAAGCCGAATTATAATATGCAAATGTTAAATAAGGTTAAAGCAGTTAGAAAAGAGATCAACCATTAAACTTAGACCAGTGAGGGGGTGCCCAAGCGGCACGCTTGGACAGGCGGGGGGGTATACTTTCTCCATCCTTTTAATTATCTTCGGTGACAAAATGAAATTTATGGCATTCCACGGTATTCAGGTTTATGAAATTTTAGAAAATGGCAATCTACTCAATGGTATTTATACAAATGAAGGGCTTTTGAAGAAGCATCCCGAACGTGCTGATTATTATTGTATTGATACTGAAATTGCGAGAAAAGAAAATGATAATAAAGGAGTTGAAGGGCATTATGAATGCAAATACATTGAAACAAATATTGAAACAAATACCGTCTCAGCAACAATTTGCGATTTAGAAATTTCAAAGCATAATGGGGTATATAAATTTATGTGGAGTAACAGAAATGGACAAAGTTGGGCAGGCTTAGGTTTAATGGCTGGAACTACCCACATTGCAGTTTCTTATGACGAGGCCTAAATTTCAAACCGAGATACTACCTTTTAGTCTAATCCCGGTTGTCGATGCGCGCGTGTTGCGTGTGTCAATTTAAGTTAGTGGCGACTTTGGGGATGGCGACACACGGAGCATGATAAAAACTATATCTTAACTCAATGGATTGGAATGATTTTACTTACTGGTTATCAAACACATGCGGTCTGCTAATAATTTCCTTTCCACTGTTCGGCAGCGTAAGCGTGAGAAATATTAAGTGGGCAACTAAGTTTCACAAACAGCATCTTCGTGCTTATGGATTAATAATATTAACTATTACAATACTGATTTCAAATTACCTTAATAAACATCTAAGCGAAATACAAAATAAGAAGCAACGCGATAGCGATCGGAAAGAATATGCAAACGAAATTTCGCGAGTCATTGCACAATCAGATAAAGCCAAGGCCGAAATTCAGCATAATGCTGATACTTCTAAAAATCATATTTTACTTGCTTTGGCTACAATGGGAATCGACTATAAAGATGGTATTGCAAAAACTACAAATTCCAATTCGGAATTGCAAAAGAAAACTGCGCAATTAATTAAAGACTCTATAAAAATTGAAAAAAAGTATAATTCATTAGCAAGACCAGCTTTAAAATTGGATAATTTAATTATTACAAAAAAAGAAGCTTTTGAAATAAGCCTACAAGCAAAATTACTTGCTATTCAATCGACTGTTTACAATCCAAAAATAGATTTAGAAGAGTTATGCACTGATGATTTTGATCGTCTCATTATTTCAACACTTAGAATCGACACCAATGTATCGGATAATATCAGTCCAGGAGATACGCGCACTATTTACTTTACAATATTTGGGTCAAAAGTGGCTCATGTCTTCTTGCATTTAAAAGGATCTTTTAACGATGAGGATAATAAATCAATGTCGTTCGATGAATGGGCAAGGTTTGATATGGCAGCCAAAGTAATGACCAAAATTCCCGATGCACAAAAAGCCCTGTTGTTACAGGTGATAAAAAATCAAAATAAATAAAAGACCTTACATCTCCATACACAACTCCCCCTCAGATGGCGCACGCGTGTGTCAATTGTGAGACAATGAATATTTATTGATTACCCTCTCCCAAATACACTCCTTTAATTCGTCTTTTTAAAATCTCATGCAATTTTAGCGTTTTATCAGATACTTTAGTCCAGTCACAAACAGATGAATATTCGCCCTTTTGTTCAAATGCGCCATAATTGATAATCAATTCTAAATGGCCGATATATTCTGTACAAGAAACTTTCACGATCACCGGATTAGATATAATTTCTTTGGCTAATAACACAAGTGAATCCTTCTCGCTTTTGGAGAAAGTAGTTTTTATAGTATCTATTTTTACTTCGGATTTTTTTGGCAATGGGCTAAATAAAGAACCTCTATGAAATACGTTAACAAATGCACTATCATTATCATTATTAATTTTAACTATAGTGCTACCTTCCGAAATAACCGTAAGCGTATTCCACTCCTTACTCCTATCTCCATCGTTGGTAGAATTACTTTTAAATGTGCATCTCAAAAACACACAACACATAATTATTAAAATGCATATACTTTTCATATCAATATTCTTTCACCTCCATGCACAACTCCACCAAAACCCCATTAGTCCCCTTCGGATGCACAAAGCAAACCAGCTTATTATCCGCGCCAAGTTTGGGCTCATCGTTCAGCAACACAAAGCCCTCCTTACGCAGGCGTTCCATCTCGGCTACAATATCATCAACCTCAAAGGCAATATGGTGGATCCCCTCCCCTTTTTTGGCTATAAATTTGGCTATGGCGCTATCAGGGTGGGTAGCTTCCAGCAGTTCAATTTTATTGGGGCCGGTTTGTAAAAAGGCGGTTTTTACGTGTTCGCTAAGCACTTCTTCTACCTTATAAATGCCGGTGTTTAGCAGCTTAGTGTAAATATCGCCGGCTGCTTCCAGGCTATTTACCGCGATACCAATATGTTCTACCTTTTTCATAGACAAATATTGCAAATTAATGACCCCTAACAACACATATCGTAATATAAAACTAAAAGTTTGCATATCTTTGTGCTGTTAATTATTTGCTATGGAATTTCCTATTTATTTAGACAATAACGCAACTACTCCAATGGACCCACGGGTGCTTGAAGCCATGCTGCCTTATTTCAACAACAAGTTTGGTAATGCGGCCAGCCGTAACCACGCTTTTGGCTGGGTAGCCGAAGAGGCTGTTGACTATGCCCGCGAACAAGTGGCCAAACTAATTGGCGCTAACGAGAAAGAGATCATCTTTACATCGGGTGCTACCGAAAGCGATAACCTGGCTATTAAAGGTGTGTTTGAAATGTATAAGGAAAAAGGTAACCATATTATTACCGCCACTACCGAGCATAAAGCGGTGTTGGATACCTGCAAACATGTAGAGAAACTGGGCGCGCGCGTTACTTATTTAGATGTGAAGGAAGACGGCTTAATTGATCTTGCCGAACTGGAAGCTGCCATGACACCCGAAACCATTTTGGTTTGCATCATGTATGGCAATAACGAGATTGGTGTAATACAACCTATCCGCGAAATATCGGCCATTGCCCACAAACACGGCGCTTTGTTTATGACAGACGCGGTGCAGGCAGTTGGTAAAATCCCGGTTGACGTTAATGCCGATGGTATTGACTTGCTGGCTTTATCGGCACATAAAATATACGGGCCTAAAGGCGTTGGCGCGTTATACGTTCGCCGTAAAGGTCCACGTGTTAAAGTTACTGCCCAGATGGATGGCGGCGGCCACGAGCGCGGTATGCGTTCGGGCACGTTAAACGTTCCGGGTATTGTTGGTTTAGGTAAGGCTTGCGAACTTTGCGGACTGGAAATGGAAAGCGAAGCCAAACGTTTATCTGCCATGCGCGACCGTTTACAAAACGCGCTGACTGTATTAGAAGAAAGCTATGTGAACGGCAATGTTGAACACCGTTTACCGCATGTAGCCAACATCAGCTTTAAATATGTAGAGGGCGAAGGCTTAATGATGGCCATGAAAGATTTGGCAGTATCATCGGGCTCGGCCTGTACTTCGGCATCGTTAGAGCCATCGTACGTGCTGAAAAGCCTCGGTTTATCCGATGATTTGGCACACTCGTCTATCCGTTTCGGTTTAGGCCGTTTTACAACTGACGAGGAAGTTGACCATGCTATTGAAGTAACCCTTAAATCGGTTACCCACCTGCGCGAACTATCGCCACTATGGGAAATGTTTAAGGAAGGTATCGACCTCGACTCGATTGAGTGGGCGGAACATTAAGAAATGCGAAAGGCGGAATGCCAATTGCGAAATGAGTTATAAAGAAAAAAAATATTTCGAATTTGACATTTCGAAATTCGAATTTTAATATTAAAAACACAAGAAAATGGCTTATTCAGATAAAGTAATTGATCACTACACCAATCCGCGCAACGTGGGTACTTTAGATAAAAGTAACCACAAAGTTGGTACCGGCCTGGTGGGTGCCCCTGAGTGCGGCGACGTGATGCGCCTGCAAATTCAGGTTGATGATAACAACATGATCACCGATGCCAAGTTTAAAACCTTTGGCTGCGGTTCGGCTATCGCGTCGTCATCCTTAGCTACCGAATGGCTAAAAGGCAAAAGCATCGATGATGCCATGAAGATTGATAACATGGATATTGTTGAAGAACTGGCCCTGCCACCGGTAAAGATCCACTGCTCGGTTTTAGCCGAAGACGCTATTAAAGCGGCCATTAACGATTACCGCGTTAAAAACGGTATGGAGCCGATAGAAAGCGCTAAAGCACATCATTAATTGAAGTCCGAAGTCGCAAGTCAATAGTCTAAAGTCATCAGTAGCTTGGACTTAAGACTAACGACTATGAACTTAAGACTTAATAACATGGTAACTATAACAGATAAAGCGAAAAGCAAAATAGATCACCTGATGACGGATTCGGGACTGGATGCATCGTATTTTTTACGGGTATCGGTTCAGGGCGGCGGGTGTTCGGGCTTATCGTATAACCTTGATTTTGATAACGAGGAGAAAAAGGGCGACCAGTTTTTTGAAGACCGCGGGATCCGCATGGCGCTTGATATGAAATCGTTCCTGTATTTGGCCGGCACCGAATTGGATTTTACAGACGGATTGAATGGCAAGGGCTTCAATTTCCATAACCCAAATGCAACACGTACTTGCGGTTGTGGCGAAAGCTTCTCGGTGTAAATACCCGGGCAAAAAAATATTTATAAATTGAAAAGGTCGCTTACTTAACATAAGCGACCTTTTTGCTATAACAGCAATTTCTTAGGGCTTTACTGTTAACTATATAAAAGCCATTACAGTAAAAGCGCCTAAAAGAGCGATAAGATAGGCTACCATTAAACTCGCAGTTTGCCGGTCGCCAATTTGTTTAACACGTTGTTCGGGGGTCATAATAGGTAAAGGTCAGATATACAGGGTCTAATATACTCATTTAGCTATTAAGCACAAATTAATCTGCACGAAAACAAGCCCTAACCATTAAGAAACGAGCGCTTTTTGCCCCAAATGCCTAAATTGCACTAAATTTGTTACAATAGAAGCAAACATTTAAATGATGTTACACGTTAGCGACCTCGTTATTTATCCCATCAAATCGTTAAAAGGCATTAGCTTATCATCGGCCGGGGTAACCGATCGCGGGCTGGAATACGACCGCCGGTGGATGCTAATAGATAGCAACAATCGTTTTATATCGCAGCGGGAAATCCCGCAGATGGCCCTTTGCCAACCAAGCCTAACCAACGCCGGCTTAAAGGTAACCTATTTGCCTAACGGCGAAAATATACTGATCCCCTACCAGCCTTTAACTAATACTTTACTGCAAGTAACCGTTTGGGATGATACCTGCACCGGCCAATATGTAAGCCACGAAACCAGCGCCTGGTTTAGCCGCGTATTGGGGATGCCATGCAGCCTGGTTTATATGCCCGATGATACACGCCGCGCGGTAGACCCTAACTATACCGATGGCCAGCAAATCACCTCTTTTTCGGATGCTTACCCTTTTTTAATCATAGGCGAAGCTTCATTAACGGATGTAAGCCAACGTGTTGGCCAAGCTATCCCCATGAACCGCTTCCGCCCCAACATCGTATTCAGCGGCGGCAATGCTTTTATGGAAGATGAAATGGCGCACTTTATTATTAACAACATCCATTTTTACGGTGTAAAGATCTGCGCCCGCTGCCCCATCCCCGGTATCGATCAGGAAACCGGCATCAGTGGTAAGGAACCGCTGAAAACCCTGGCCGGTTACCGCCGCAAAAACAACAAGGTATGGGTAGGGCAAAATCTGGTACATAAGGGCAACGGCACCTTACATATTGGCGATACTATAGAAGTATTGGAGATGAAAGCGCCAGCGGTTTTTGATTAGTTGATCATCAACACAACCGTCCTTGTAAGGGATAACGAAGAGTCCCCGATAAGCCTGAGCTTTGAGATATAGTCAGCCTGCTCATAGCGACAATCGCCTATTACTTTTTTCTTGAAAAAAAAGTAACAAAACTGAGCGATAGCGACCTCATGAACACCTTAAAAAACAAACAATAGGTGAATAAATTCAAGACAGCGGAAATGCTCCCTTCGCCGCACATGGCCTTTGCCCGCATCAGGCAAAACCACGGGCCGCAAGAATTTGCCCCTGCTATCGCTCGCGCATGGCCACGCTTCCGGCAAATCCGCTTTACCCTTTCCGCCCACAGGCCACCACCGTTTTGCCTGATCTTTCCGGAAGCCTCACCGCTGTCGGGGATGGAGAAGAGCAGAACATAAGAGATTTGCAAATCCAATCGGCCGAAGGCCGATCAAAAGCGGGGGACTGTCATAAAAGCGGGCCAGCGTTGGCGGGAATGCCTGTGGCAACCGCCTCCGGCGAGTAGTTGTCACAGCAGGGCGGGCAGAAGCTTTTTTATGACTTGATTTTTTGGGTTACTTTTTTTATCAAGAAAAAAGTGACAGCCTGTCCGGCGGCAATTGAGCCGGGCTAACATTTATCAAAGTACAGACCGCTAATTAGCAGATGCCTACAAAATATTTCACCAAAAATTTTATTAAATAAAAATATAACTGTTAATTTAACAATTATTTCTACAACCAATGAGTAACCTATCTGAATATGTAATCGGTGTTGATTATGGGACCGACTCTGTACGCTCTGTTATCGTAAACGCGGGCAGCGGAAAAGAGGTGGCCACATCTGTTTATTATTACCGCCGCTGGCAGCAGGGTTTATACTGTAATGCTGCCGAAAACCAGTTTCGCCAACACCCGCAGGACTATATAGACGGGCTGGAAACTACCATTAAGGATTGCGTAAAAAAAGCCGGCCCCGAGGTTGCGGCCCAAATAAAGGCGATCTCGGTTGATACCACCGGATCAACCCCCGTTGCGGTGAACGCGCAGGGTGTACCATTGGCCCTACTGCCCCAATTTGAACATGAGCCAAACGCCATGTTTGTGCTTTGGAAAGACCATACATCTATAAAAGAGGCGGCGGAGATAAACGCCCATGCCGAAAAATTTGATACCAACTACCTGCAATATGTGGGCGGCATCTACTCGTCCGAATGGTTTTGGGCTAAGCTATTGCATGTGCTTCGGGTTGATGAAACCGTGCGCAAAGCCATGCACTCGTGGGTGGAACATTGCGATTGGGTACCTTTCCTGCTAACAGGTGGTACCGATGCTGCAGCTATTAAACGCGGGCGTTGCTCGGCCGGGCATAAGGGTTTATGGTCTGCCGATTTTGGCGGATTGCCGCCTAACGATTTCTTTGCTTCGTTGGATCCCCTGCTGGATGGCATAACCGATAAATTATATAAAGATACCTATACATCAGATGTTTCGGCCGGTAACCTGAGCGCCGAGTGGGCCGAACGATTAGGCCTAAGCACCGATGTTAAAATTGGCGTAGGCGCGTTCGACGCGCACATGGGCGCGGTTGGCGGGCAGATAGAACCGTATTACCTAAGCAAGGTAATGGGTACATCAACCTGCGATATTTTGGTTGCGCCCAATGCCGATATGGAGGGCAAACTGGTAGCAGGCATCTGCGGGCAGGTTGATGGCTCGGTGATCCCCGGCATGGCCGGACTGGAAGCCGGTCAATCTGCTTTTGGCGATACTTATGCCTGGTTCCGTAAACTACTGGAGTGGCCGGCACAAAACCTGTTGCTGCAAACCAAACTGGTTGATGCCGAAACCGCACAGGCCTTAGCCGATGAGATCTCGGCCCAAATCATCCCCGAACTAAGCAAGCAAGCCGCGGCCTTGCCGCTAAGTGATAACGCCGAGTTGGCGATAGATTGGTTTAACGGCCGCCGTACACCCGATGCTAACCAACTGTTAAAAGGCAGCATCAGCGGCTTAAATTTAGGCAGCGATGCACCGCGGTTGTTCCGTGCCTTAGCCGAGGCTACCTGCTTTGGCGCCAGGAATATTGTAGCACGTTTTGAAAGCGAGGGCGTACCTGTTAAAGGCCTGATAGGTATTGGCGGTGTGGCTAAAAAATCGCCGTATATTATGCAAATGATGGCCGATGTATTACAAATGCCTATCCGTATCCACCAGTTTGAGCATACCTGCGCTTTGGGCGCGGCCATGTTTGCCGCTACAGTTGCGGGCATATACCCCGATGTACAGCAGGCCATGGCAGCCATGGGCGGCGGCTTTGATGTGGAGTATACCCCAAATGCCGATTTGGCTGGTTTCTACAGTAATCGCTACCAGCAATATTTAAGTTTGGGTAACTATATCGAACAAAATACAACAGCACATTAATATACAGCAATGAGCATTTATAAACGTATTCAAAAAGAGGCGTATGAAGCCAACATGCTGCTGCCTAAGTTAGGATTGGTATTGTTTACTTTCGGCAACGTAAGCGCGGCAGACAGAGATCGCGGCGTTTTTGCCATTAAGCCAAGCGGCGTAGCTTATGAGGATTTAACACCTGATAAAATGGTGATCGTTAGCTTTGACGGCGAGTGGGTACAAGGCGATTTACGCCCGTCGTCGGATACTAAAACACACGCGGTGCTTTATCAGCACATGCCCGAGATTGGTGGCATTGTACACACCCACTCTACCTATGCCACGGCCTGGGCGCAATCGCAACGTGATATCCCCATTTTTGGTACCACCCATGCCGATTATAATACCGTAAACATCCCCTGCGCGCCGCCTATGAGCGATGAAATGATACAAGGCAATTACGAATATGAGACCGGTTTCCAGATATTGAATTGCCTGAAAGAAAAAAGCATGGACTACCGCGAAGTGGAGATGATTTTAGTAGGTAACCACGCCCCCTTTACCTGGGGCAAAACAGCCGACAAGGCCGTGCATAACAGCGCCGTGCTGGAAACGGTAGCCAAAATGGCCTTGCTGACCGAACAGATCAACCCGCAGGCACCCCGCTTACAGGCATCATTGATTCGCAAGCATTACGAGCGCAAGCACGGGCCGGATTCGTATTACGGACAGTGACTGATGTGCGAATGATAGACCGATGTGCCGATGTGCGAATATGCAGATATGCAAATTATAAAGAAACAAAAGACCAATGACGCGAAGCATAATGACAGCGTAGCGAAATGACCAATGACTAAAAACATGATTGATTTAAAAAACTTTGAAGTATGGTTTGTAACCGGCAGCCAGGACCTTTATGGCGAGGAAACCTTAAAGCAGGTAGCCGAACATTCTAAACAAATAGCTGCCGGATTGGATGCGGCAAAGCAGATCCCGGTAAGGGTGGTATTTAAGCCTACCGTGAAAAGCATGGAGGAAATTTACAACCTGATACAGGAAGCCAATGTGGCTAAAAACTGTATCGGTATCATCACCTGGATGCATACCTTCTCCCCTGCCAAAATGTGGATCAATGGGTTGAAGATCCTGCGCAAGCCGGTGCTGCACCTGCACACCCAATTTAACAGCCAGATCCCATGGTCGTCTATCGACATGGACTTTATGAACCTGAACCAAAGCGCCCATGGCGATAGGGAGTTTGGATTTATGATGTCGCGCCTGCGTATCCGCCGCAAGGTGGTGGTAGGCCACTGGCAGGAGCAGGAAGTATTGGACCAAATTAACACCTGGAGCCGTGCCGCCGCCGGTTGGAATGATTGGCAGGGCGCTAAATTTGTGCGCTTTGGCGATAACATGCGCTTTGTGGCCGTTACCGATGGTGACAAGGTAGAGGCCGAATTGAAGTTCGGCTTCTCGGTTAATACCCACGGTGTAGGCGATTTGGTTGCTATGATTGACAAAGTAACCGATACCCAAATTGATGAGCAGATAGCCGAATATGCCAGCCTGTACAACATTGTACCCGAACTGCAAAATGGCGGCGCCAAATACAGCCACCTGCGCGACGCGGCTAAGATAGAAATTGGTTTACGTACGTTTTTACAAACCGGCGGCTATAAAGGCTTCACCGATACCTTCGAGGATCTGCACGGCATGGTACAATTACCGGGCATTGCATCGCAGCGCTTAATGGCCGAAGGCTATGGCTTTGGCGGCGAGGGCGACTGGAAAACAGCGGCCCTGGTACGCGCCATGAAGGTGATGGGTGCCGGTTTACCCGGTGGTAATGCCTTTATGGAAGATTATACTTATCATTTTGATGGCGGCAATTCGATGGTATTAGGATCGCACATGTTGGAGATTGATTCATCAATAGCAGGTACCAAGCCTAATGTTGAAGTACACCCGCTGGGTATTGGCGGCAAGGCCGATCCCGTACGTTTGGTATTTAACGTAGCGGCAGGACCAGCATTAAACGCGTCGATAGTGGATATGGGCAACCGTTTCCGCCTGATTGTTAACGAAGTGGAAGCTGTGGAGCCTGAGCATGATTTGCCTAAACTGCCCGTAGCCCGTGTACTTTGGAAACCGTACCCGAACATGAAAGACGGTTGCGCGGCCTGGATCTACGCCGGTGGCGCGCACCATACCTGCTACAGCCAGAATTTAACTAACGAACATTTAAGCGATTTTGCCGACATGGCCGATATCGAACACCTGACCATCGGTAAGGATACCAAACTATCGGAATTTAAGAAAGAGATCTTTTGGAATGACGCGGCTTATCGTTTAGGGAAGTAATGTTAGTCGTTTTCGTGGTGAAGATTTAACCACAAAGGGCGCAAAGATTTTGCACAAAGGACACTAAGATTTTCGAGGTGACCTTTGTGCATTTTTTTTGATGGTTATTGAATAAAAAAAGCTTAGTGAACTTTGTGATTTCTCCCTTAGTGGCCTTTGTGGTTAAACTCGCCAGTCATCATCGCCTATATGTTACTTTCATGTTAATTAAATTATGCAGGATTTATCTATCTTGTTCCCACAATTATAGGGAGTATATTAATTATGAAATTAAGGTTTATTGCGGCAGGCGCGGTTTATGCGCTGCTTTTGGTTGGTAACAGCATTTACGCGCAGCAAAAATTGGTGGGCAAACCGGTAGATGATGCCATGCAAACGGCCAGTGCCGATGAAATAAAAGCCAGCATTACTTACCTGGCCGATGATAAACTATTGGGCCGCCAACCCGGCAAGCCGGGTTTCCAAATGGCTGCCGATTATGTAATTGAACAATTAAAACTATACGGCGTACAACCCGCCGGCGAGGATAACGGCTGGACACAGCAGGTACGCTTCCGCCGTACGTTCGCGGGTAAAAGTGGCTCGGCCGCGTTGACGGTTAACGGCAAAACCGATAGCCTGAAATACGGTGCCGATATATTTATTTACCCCGATCCGGTGCATAAAGTAGTAACCTCATCGGGCCAGTTGGCATTTGCCGGGTATGGCATTACCAATAAGCAGTTGAACTATGATGATTACGCCGGGCTTAATGTAAAAGGCAAAATTGTGGTGATCATCCGCGGGGCGCCTAAAAGCTTCCCATCGTCCGATGCATCGCACAGTATGGATCTCATCACCATCCAAAAAAACGCGGCTAAGCACGGCGCTAAAGGGGTTATCCTGGCCGTGGGCGATTCAACCGCCAGGCCTATACTACCCAATCCCGGTCAGCGTGGCAGTTACAGTATTATGGACGAGAAGGGTATCCCCGTAGTATCGCGCAATTACTTTGGCGGTGTAGATATGCTGGCCATGATAGGTTACAAAACCTTTAAACGGTTAGCTACCGAAGCCGGTAAAAACCCTGCCGATATTTTACCATCCATCAAAGGCGGTACGCCCATGTCGTTCCCCATCAATGCCGGCATCAGCGCCTCGGCCGATTTTAATTACCAGGATATTGCCGGCTTTAACGTAGTGGGCAAAATTGAGGGATCGGACAAAAAGCTGAAGAAGGAATATGTAGTACACAGTGCCCACCTTGATCACCTGGGTGTTGGCCAGCCTGTAAAGGACGACCCACTGCGCGATTCTATTTATAACGGCGCGCACGATAACGCATCGGGAGTGGCCAGTTTGCTGCAAATAGCCAAAATTTATCATAACCTGGGTATTAAACCCAAACGCTCGATATTGATTGTAATGGTAACCGGCGAAGAACTGGGTGACCTGGGTTCGGGTTACTTTGCCAGTCACCCTACTGTTCCCGTAAAATCGATGGTGGCCGATGTGAATACCGATATGCCTACTATTATCGCGCCCCTATTGTCTGTAACCGCGCTGGGCGCCGAACATTCGTCGCTGGCCGCGGTAGTGGATACGGCGGCCGCTTATATGGGTATGACGGTTGAGCCCGACCCCGAGCCCGAGCAAAACCGTTTTGTACGCAGCGATCAATACAGTTTTGTGGTGCATGGCATACCGGCCCTACATATTAAATATGGCGCTCGTACCCCCGATGGTAAAAACAACCTGAACGAGTTTGTACAAAAATGGCGCGCCAAATATTACCACAAACCACAGGACGATATTAACGGTATCTTTGATTTTGACGCGGGCCGCAAGTACGCCCAACTGAATTTCCTGATAGGGTATGTTGTAGCTAATACAACCGAACGCCCAACATGGAATAAAGGTGATATATTTGAAAAAAATTAAACGAGGTCGGCAGGTTCACCATTAAAACAAAAAGGGTGTCACCCTGAGCTTGTCGAAGGGTGGTGCGGAGGGCCTGCTCACCATGACACCTTGTAGTTGATCGGTCAAGGTACGATAACAATTGAAATAAGAAATGGCGATTCAACAGATTCACTACGACAACAAATAGAATTATAAAAGGATATAGACAACATGCATACATATACCGGACAGGAAAGATTTTTATTAGCTATTGATTGTATCATCTTTGGGTTTGATGGTAATGATATTAAGCTATTGCTGATACATCGCGGCCTGGAGCCTATGAAAGACCACTGGAGCCTGATGGGCGGTTTTGTTCAAGCTAACGAAACACCGGATACTGCCGCCAACCGTGTACTGGAACAATTAACAGGCTTAAAAAACGTGTATATGGAACAATTGCATGTTTTTGGCGCCCCCGATCGTGACCCGGTAGAACGGACACTATCTATCGCTTATTTTGCCCTGATCGACATCCACAAATACGAAACGCAATTATCGCACGAACACCATGCCGAGTGGTTCCAGCTGAACGAACTGCCCGACCTGATATTTGACCATCCCGATATGGTGAAGATGGCTAAAAAGCAATTGCGCTACAAAGCCGCCCTGCACCCTATCCTGTTCCAGCTATTGCCCGAAAAATTTACCATCCCGCAACTGCAATCGCTGTACGAAGGTATCTATCAATCCAAACTGGACGACCGTAACTTTAGCCGGAAGATCCTATCAACCGGTTTGCTGGTAAAACTGCCCGAAAAGGAAAAGCTATCATCAAAAAAAGGAGCGTTCTATTACAAGCTCGATCAATCCAACTACCTGCAAAACTTCGAGTCGTTCCTGAATTTTATCCCCAACCCGGATAGGTTTTTTAAGGATTAATTATTATGCTGCGCGTCATTGGTCATTACGCTGCGCTGTCATTAGTCATTGGTGTGTTTCTGAATACAAAATGCCGCAGGCATTTTGACCAATGACCAATGACCAATGACCAATGACCAATGACCAATGACTATTGTAACGTCTTTGGCAGCATCACGGTAAAAGTGGCCCCTTCGCCCGGTTTCGATTTTACATCAATGGCACCCTTATGCTTTTCGATAATACCAAACACAATAGATAAGCCCAGGCCGGTGCCTTCGCCAATATCCTTGGTGGTATAAAACGGATCGAAGATATGCTGCTTCACCTCCTCGGTCATGCCAATGCCGGTGTCGGTAATTTCAATCACAATATTTTCGGGGTAATCTTTAGTAGTGATCAGGATATGCTCGTTATGATGCACGGGCTTGGCCTTAATGGCCTGTATACTGTTATTAATGAGGTTTACCAGCACCTGGTTTATTTTACCCGGGTAGCAGTTAAGCAGTGGCAGCTTATCCAGCAAAGGCTGTATCTCGATACCATAAGGGATGGTACTACGCAACAGCACCAGCGTGGTTAATATCGACCGGTTAATATCAATGGCCTTTAGCACCAGTTCATCGGTGCGGCTAAAGGTGCGCAGGCTTTGCACAATTTCGGTAGTGCGGGTTGCCCCATCCTCAATGCCCTCTAACAGGGTAATCACCTCTTCCTTTATAAAGTCGATATCAATTTCCTTGGCATAGCTGGTGGCCTGTTCCTGCAAATTAACATCGGTGGGGTTGGTAACCAGTTGGCGGTAATACTCAATCAGGTTAAACACCTCTAAAAAATCCATTTTAAGGGGCTTAATATTGGCGCTTACAAAGTTAATGGGGTTATTAATCTCGTGCGCTATGCCGGCCGTAAGCTGCCCCAGCGATGCCATTTTTTCGGTATCTATCAATTGGATCTGTGCCGATTTCAGGTTTTCGATAGTTACCGAAAGGTGGCGGTTACTTTCAATCAGTTCCTGGGTACGTTCTTTCACCTTGTTTTCCAGCGCGAAGTTTTGACCGGTGATCAGACGCTCGTTTTCGCGGGCAATGGCCAGGGCAATGGCCTGGGTTTCGATACTTTGCTTACGATAAAAATTAATACGGTCGGCCAGCGCTACCGAAAACATGATCAACTCGAACGCCGAACTGTACAGGATAAAGTTGGCCGTAAAATCGTTATACTGTATCAGGCCCTTATTGCGCGCAATGGTAAGCATTACCGTAACCAGGAACAGGCCCCAACCCAGCATAAAAAACTTAGCCGGCTTAAAGCCCTTAATATATAGCCATATACCAATAACCAGCAACACTACCGAATTGATAAAGGCCATGGTAGTAATTAAGCTTAGGGCCAGCGTGCTTTGCCTTAACAAGGCCGCCACAAGCGGCAGGCTGATCAATACATAAAGCACGTAATAATACCGGGAGTATTTACGGGGCAGGTTTTGCCTCAGCTGCAAAAACTCGTGTACAAACAGCAATATCGAATACCAAAAGCATACGCGCGAAATGGGTATCAAGTAGATATTAAGCAGTTGTTTATTTATCGGGAAAAAATTAGTGCCAAGCCCGCGTATTTGCCATTGGGTTAAACCCAAAAAAACGATATAAAAAACATAGTACAAATAGCTCCTGTCCTTAACCAATACATATAGCAGCGAGTTATACAGCACCATAATAATAATAATGCCCATAAAAAAGCCAAGGGTAAGGTTTTCGGTAATGCTGCTGTGTAAATAGTAATCGGCGCTTTGTATTTTAAGCGGTATCGCCATCGAGTCGTTACTTTTAATGCGCAGGTATATTACGCAAACCGAATCGGGCAGCACGGGGCAGTTAATTACCCGGCTTATTTGCTTATTGCTGTTTTTATTGTCCAGTACATCTGTCGATCCTAAGTGGATGATATGCCGGTCGGTAATACCTACATCGTACATATCAAAGGCATCAATTATGCCCGAATTGATAGATACCGGCAGGTATGGCTCGATGGTTTTATTGTGCAGCAATACTTTTATCCATAAAACGGAATCGGCATAACTAATGAAAGGGAACGAGGTGCCGGTTTGGTGAAAATTCTTGTTATTGATGATATCAGCGATAGTCATATTGCCATCCACATCCTCTAACTGGGTGAAGTATTTGCGTGTGAGCATAACCGATTGGTTGCTGCGGATAGTAAGCGTATCGCCGCCATAAGCAAAAAAACACAGCATCAATAAGCCTACAACAATCGGAATTTTTCTCATTTATGGAATAATATGCTATTTCAGCAATAATTTTACATATTTTTTTGCGATTATTAAACCATAAACTACTATTTTCGTTTAATAGCTATTGATGCCAAACCCTAATTATAATTATGATGCAGATAGGTGTATTATATGTTGACGACGAGGTGAATAACCTTAACAGTTTTAAAGCAGCTTTCAGGCGCTATTTTAATATTTACACGGCTCAATCTGCAAGGGAGGGCCGCAGGATGCTGGAGACCGAAGAAATTGGCGTAATTATTACCGACCAGCGCATGCCCGGCGAAACCGGCATCGAGTTCCTGGAATCCGTATTGCCCATTTATCCTGATACCATCCGTATTTTATTAACCGGCTTTTCAGACATTAACGCCGTTATGGGCGCTATTAACCGCGGCCAGGTATACAAATACCTGGTAAAACCATGGCAGGACGATGAGCTGAAGATGTATATCCAAAACGCGCTTGAACTGTATAACCTGCGCAAAGACAATAAGGAACTGGCCCAAAAACTAAAAATGGCCAATCACGAACTGGAACTATTATCTAAAGAGAAAATTTAATTTTACCGCAACACACTTTTTTTTAACCATTTGCGTATTTTTAGCAAACCGTTATACTTAAGCCTAAATAAGTATAGCGGGAAACACTAATTAATACTATTGAACCGGTTGAAAACAATACCCCATATTGTAGTAATACTGCTATTATTTACATTTAGCTATACCCGTATTTGCGCGCAGGGTAGCACATCTAATAAAGGTACGGAGTTTTGGACCTGCTGGATGATGCATGTTGACGGCAATACCAGTGCCATGAGTCTTTATATAACAGGTGATACAAATGCTTCTGTTAAAGTTGAAGTAGCTGATGGTAGCTTTTCAAAAACATATCAGGTTGTAGCTAACCAAGTAACCATAGTGCCGGCCACTGATTTTCCAATAAGTGCTTATTTAGATAAAGAGAATTATTATTATAAGGGGATACATATCACATCGGATAAAAATATTGTGGTGTACGCCCACATTTATCATCAAAACAGATCTGGAGCAACATTAGTACTGCCTGTAAATGCGATGGGGAAAGATTACTATTCCATCAACTATACGCAAACCGGCAATGTAAACAGTACTGGTTATTCAACCTTTTGTGTAATAGCTACCGAAGATAATACAACAGTTGAAGTTACTCCTACCCAACTGCTCACAAGTGGTAATGTAGCCAATAAAGCTTTCTCTTTAACCTTAAAAAAAGGGCAGTTATACCAGGCCTTATCTACAAAAGATCTGACAGGCACACACATCAAATCGATAAGTACCGGCACTGAACCTTGTAAAAAAATAGCTGTTTATTCAGGTAGTTCATTCACCACTATTGCTTGCGCGGCAAACGCTTCATCTGGTGATAATCTTTTTCAACAGGTATACCCAACCGCAACCTGGGGTAAAAACTATATAACAGCGCCGCTTGCCGCCCGTAATTATGATGTATTCAGGATAATTTATAGCGACCCAACAGCCAAGGTTACACTTAACGGAACAGCCATCACAGTTTCCAATAATTTCTATTACGAATTTAGTTCGCAAGCACCTAATATTATCACATCAGATAAACCTATACAGGTTGTGCAATATGCCAACACGCAAAACACCACCATAGATTGTAAGACACTTACAGGCAATAATGCAACCGATGTTGGTGATCCGGAAATGATCTATTTAACACCCATTGAACAAGGCTTAGACCATGTAACCTTATATTCTACCAATAAGGAAAATATAACCAAAAACTTTATTAATGTAATTATACCCAGCAGCGCGGCGTCATCATTTATATTAGATGGCAAACCTTACACCAGTTTTATCACAGTACCCAATACAATTAATAATACCTCTTACTCTTATGCGCAAATACCATTTGGGGCATCAGCAGGTACACATACTATTAGCGCAGCATCCCCATTTAATGCTATTGCCTATGGCTTTGGCAATGTAGAATCGTACGGATACTCGGCTGGTACCGACCTTAAAAATCTGAACGAGTTTATCGAATTAAAAGATCCTTTAACTAATACCGCTACATCCTCTGGTTGTGTAAACATAACCTATAAACCACAGTTAAGCGTCCCTTATACCACCACCAAAATAACCTGGGATTTGAAAGATGGCAGTACACCTACTGTTACCACACCTGCCGCGCCCGATAATACGGTTACCAAAAATGGGCAAACCCTGTATGTTTATAATTATCCCTCAACAATTACTTATAGTACACCCAATAATTATACGATTGTAGCCACAGTTTTTAACGCCACCGCCGACGAATGCGGCAGCAACGAGGATATTGAGTTTGATTATAGCATATCGGCCATACCCGATACTAAGTTTACCGCATCGGTAGTAAACACCTGCCCGGGTACCGAGATCAGTTTTACCGATATTACCGCCACCAACGATGTAAACATTAAAACCTGGAGCTGGACTTTTGGCGATGCCGCCAACGCAACCACTACTAACCCCAATACAGCCACCAATCAAAACCCAAAACATACCTATACCGTACCCGGCGATTATACCGTAACGCTGACGGTAGAGAACCAAAATGGGTGTTCCACAACATCCGCGCCGCAAATTATCCATATTTACAAAGTACCTGTGGCCGCGTTCACCGCATCTACCCCCGATTGCGAAACAAGGGATATTACTTTCGATCCGAAAAATTCGATAGCAAACGAGGGGAATTTAACCGCCTGGCTATGGGATTTTGGCGATGGCACTACCCCCGTTACAAAAACCGTTAACCTGCCTTTTGCCCATCAGTTTGCAACGGCCGGCAATTATAAGGTATCCCTCACCGTTACCAGCAGTACCGGCTGTGTAAGCAATGCCATTATACAAAGCGTTGTGATTAACCCCCTGCCTAAGGTTGATTTTACCTTGCCCGATGTATGCCTGTCGGATGCCTTTGCCCAGTTTACCGATAAAACTACCATTGCCGATAATTCGCAAGCGCAGTTTACTTATGCCTGGGATTTTGGCGATGCAGGGCGATCAACATCCGTCAATCCCAATACATCAACCCTGGCCAGCCCTAAGCATAAGTATACGCAGATAGGCGTTTATACCGTAACATTAACAGTTACTTCAAAAAGCAACTGCGTAGTAACTAAGTCGCAGCAATTTACGGTTAATGGTGATACGCCGAATGCCGCATTTAGTGTAAATAATTTAGGCAACACCTATTGCAGCAGCGGGGATGTGCTTTTTAAGGATAATTCCACTGTTAATTTCGGCAACATAACTAAACTGGTATGGTATTTTGATTATAATAACAATCCAACTCAAACCACAGTTTACACTAAAGACCAATTCCCTTCCGATCATATTTATCATCACAATTATTTATTGTTTAACAATCCGGCATCAAAAACATACGCGGTAAAAATGGAAGCGTATTCTGGTGGGACTTGCGTAAGTGTTACAGGGATAACAAACATTACTGTATATGCCAATCCTATAGTTACCGTATCGGCAATAAGTTCAAACAACACCATTTGTCAGGAAGCATTGCCGGTACAAATTACGGCGGCCGTTCAAAACGGTGTTGCAGGCACAGGCGCCTTCAGCGGCACAGGCGTATCCCCTACCGGTTTGTTCGATCCGGCGAAGGCCGGGCCGGGTACTTTTACCATTTCTTATTTGTTTACCACTACAGCTACCGGCTGTACTTACGGCACCAGTCAGCAGGTAACCGTTTACCCTACCCCTAAAGCCAATGCCGGGGCCGATTTACATGTGTTGCAGGGCGGCACCGTAACCATTAACGCTACGGCCAGCGGCGCGGCACCGCTCAGCTATAAATGGACGCTGACCAACGGCGGCAAAGCCATTGGTTTAAATCACGACGATGTGCTGAGCCCCATAGCATCGCCAAATGATGATGTAACTTACATGCTCACCGTAACATCGGCCAATGGCTGCACGGCATCGGCCAATGTAAGCATAGCGGTGCTTAAGGCCCCCGTAGTGCCTAACGCGTTTACACCCAATAACGATGGGGTAAATGACAAGTGGGAAATAAAATATTTAGATACTTATCCAAATTGTTCGGTAGAAGTATACAACCGATACGGAGAAAAGCTATATTCGTCTGTTGGTTACCCAATTCCGTGGGATGGCAGCTTTCAGGGCGCTGTTTTACCGGTGGGTACCTATTATTATATCATCAACCCGAAAAACGGCCGAAAGGTCATCACAGGCAGTATAACTATAATCAGGTAGGCTATTAATGAAGAGGATCTTATTTCTGTGTGTGGTATTTATGGCAGGGCTGCAAGTAAATTATGCGCAGCAGCGCCCGCAATATACCCAATACGTTTTTAACAGCTATTTGCTTAACCCGGCGGTAAGCGGTATCGAAAACTATATCGACCTAAAAGCTGGCTATCGCAGCCAGTGGACGGGCCTTGAGGGCGCGCCTGTAACCAGTTATATTACCATAAACGGGCCCATTGGCCAAAACTTTATACAGGGCGATGCCACCGCCATGCCCGGCGATGGCGCTAACCCCTACAGCCGCAGCTATACACAAGATTATACGGCCGCCGAGCCGCACCATGGCGTAGGCTTCAGCATGATATCGGACAAAACAGGGCCTATCAGCCAAACCACCATGAATATGAGTTATGCCTATCACCTGGGCCTTACCGAAAAACTGAACCTGGCGGTAGGCGTATCGGCAGGTATTAACCATATTAGCCTTAATACTAACGAAATAACACTGGAAAACCCGCTGGACCCGGCCATTGCCAACGGCAACAACAGCCAATGGAAGCCCGATTTGGGCGCGGGTATATGGGCTTATTCATCTAACTACTACATTGGCGCATCGGTACAGCAGCTGTTAAAGCAAAATCTTTACTTCGGTACCGATAAAACGGTAACCCAAAGCCAAACCGTACCGCATTACTTTTTTACTACAGGTATAAAACTACCAATGGGCGATGACCTTTCGCTGCTGCCATCGGTATTGGTAAAGGTGATACAGCCGGTACCTACCACTTTTGATGTAAACCTGAAAATGGCTTTCCGCGATATTTTTTGGGTAGGCGGATCGTACCGTAAGGACGATTCGTTTGGCGCGCTGGCAGGTTTTAACGTCAGCTCCAGCATAAATGTCGGTTATTCTTATGATCTAACCACATCGGCACTTAAAACCGTAAGTAACGGTACACACGAAATTGTTATCGGCATATTGCTGAATAATAAGTACAAGGTGCGCTGCCCGCAGCATGGGTTTTAAAGGCATGATTGCGAAATTAGAAATGCCAATTGCGAAACTTAAATCATTTCGAAATTAACATTTCGCACTTCGAACTTACCGTAGGCTAAAGCTCTTTCCTTAGCCTGGCTACCGGGATATTCATTTGTTCGCGATATTTGGCTACGGTGCGGCGGGCTATGTTGTAGCCGGCATCTTTTAATATATCGGTCAGCTTTTCATCGGCCAGGGGATGGCGTTTATCTTCGGCCCCAATGTGTTCTTCCAGTATTTTTTTCACTTCCTTGTTAGATACTTCCTCGCCGCTTTCCATCTGGATAGCCTCGCTGAAGAATGATTTTAACAGGAAGGTACCATGCTCGGTTTGTACGTATTTGGAGTTAGCCACGCGCGATACGGTGGAGATATCCATCCCTATCCTATCGGCAATATCCTTTAATATCATCGGCTTCAGGTTCTTTTCATCGCCCGACAGGAAAAACTCATACTGATATTGCATAATGGCGTTCATGGTTTTCAGCAAGGTTTGCTGGCGTTGCTTAATGGCATCAATAAACCACTTGGCGGCATCCAGCTTTTGCTTCACAAATTGCACGGCCTCCTTCAGCTTTTTATCACGCTGCGATGCCTTATCATAATGCTCAAACATATCCTGGTAACTGCGGCTTACACGCAGTTCGGGGGCGTTTTTGGCATTCAGGGTTAGTATCAGCACCCCATCATTATTAATGATATGAAAATCGGGGATCACCTGCATTTGCTTGGTATTGATCTCGTTGCTGTCGCCCGGTTTAGGGTTCAGTTTTAAGATCTCGTTCACCACGCCGCGCAATTCAACCGAATCCATATTCAGCGATTTCTCCAGCTTATCGTAATGCTTGCGGGTAAACTCGTCCAGGTAATGCTCCACCACGTTAATGGCTTTTTTTATAATAGGGTCGCCGTTATCCTTTTTACGTAATTGGATCAGCAGACACTCCTGCAAGGTGCGGGCGCCAACCCCTGCCGGGTCGAAACCCTGGATCACCTTCAGCATCTCCTCTACTTCGTCATCCTCGGCCATTACGTTTTGCGAAAAGGCCAGATCGTCCGTTAGCGATGTGAGCGGGCGGCGCAGGTAACCATCATCATCTAAACTGCCAATAATTTGCTGGCCGATACGGAAATCCTTATCCGATAAGGGCAACAGATCCAACTGGGTTTGTAAATTTTCGAAGAAAGAGCTTTGTACCGCTATCGGTATTTCCTTGCGTTCCTCGTCATCATCGCCGTTTTGGTCATAGCGCGAGCCATAATCGTTCACGTTATCTTCCTGCAGGTAATCGTCAATATTAAACTCGTCGCTGCTGCCCTCATCATCGCCGTTGTAGGTATCTTCATCGGGGTCGCGGTCGGGGTATTGCTCCTCCGGCTCGGTCATATTGGTCAGGCTCAGGTCTTCAAGCGCGGGGTTCTCTTCCAGCTCCTCCTTAATACGCGTATCTAACGACACAGTAGGTACCTGCAATAGTTTGATAAACTGTATTTGCTGAGGAGATAGTTTCTGTAATAGTTTTTGTTGAAGATTCTGTTTTAGCATATATTAGATAGGGCCAAAATTACATCAATTAACTTGAACATAAAAATGATGGAATAAATGATGTAAAGCGCAAAAGCTTTTATTTGTTTTGGGTTTTTATAAATAATGCCGTACTTTCATTTATAGTATAAATTTTTAGCTGATTATTAAATTTTTGATCCTATGTCTATCGTTAAAGAGTTTAAGGAATTTGCCGTTAAAGGCAATGTTGTAGATCTGGCTGTCGGTGTTATTATTGGCGCCGCTTTTGGAAAAATTGTAACCTCGCTGGTTAATGATGTTATTATGCCGCCATTGGGCATGCTGATGGGTGGTATTGATTTTAAGGATAAATTAATTGAGCTGAAGCCCGCAGTTGGCAAAACCCCGGCGGTAAACCTTAACTACGGCCTTTTTATTAATAATATTATTGATTTTGTAATTATAGCCTTTGCCATATTCCTGGTAATTAAAGGCATTAACGCCATGAAACGTAAAGAAGAAGCTGCGCCTGCAACGCCACCTGCACCTACTGCCGAGGAAGCATTGCTGACTGAAATAAGGGATTTACTGGCGAAGAAGTAAGCCCATTGGCCCCCTGAAGGGAGCGAATGTGCAGATATGCGAATGTGCAGATGTGCAAATGATAAAAGGCGCTTCGGTTATACCGAAGCGCCTTTTGTTTTAATTCTATCTTCCCGACTTTCGGACTTTCGGACTTTCGGACTTTCGGACTTTCGGACTTTCGGACTTTCGGACTTCCTACTCCCCCTTCGGGGGCCGGCGTTTACAACACAATAATACTTTTTCGCTGCACGGTATGCGCGCTGAAATAGCCCAATGCACCATTGCTGAAGTTGGATATGGGGTTTGAGGGTGTGGCCGAATTAGTTGGCCCGTTGCCACCCTGCTGGCTAAGGCTATACCAATAGCTGTATACATTTTTATCAATACACTGCATCTCTACCTCTACCTTATCGCCGGTGGTAAGGGTAATATCATCCTGGTAAAGGGTGCTGTTTACAATACGGCCATCGCTAAGGGAATCGTTAATAGTAAAAACCCGCTTTACCTGCTGCCCGTTAACATATAGCACAAAGTAGTATTGGTTTGCGATAGCAGGCGGATCGTGATAATAAACCGATACCGTTTTCACCGTTTTTTTACCTACCGAGATCCCGCTGATACCGATAGAATCGAGATTGACCTGCGTTGGCAGCGTAGATACCGCGCTGTAGGTTTTACCATCGGATACTACATTAAGCTGGTAAACCTGGGCTGTACGCCCCTTAAAATTATTGATGGTGTATTGCCCCGGCTGGGTTTCTTTAAAGGTAACCAATCCGCTGGTGCTAGTCATGGTTACGGCCGCGCCGGTTACCGGGGGGTATACATTGGCATCGCTATAGGCTACTGTTTTTGTTATGGATACCGTTTGCGTACCTGTTACATTGGTAATATTCCCCTCAATAACAAGCAGGGTTGCGCCATGGCTAATATCTACATCAATTACCCGCTGGCAACTGTTTAGCAACAGCAGCAGAGATAGGCTATAGATATATAATTGGGATTTGCGCACGGTACACTAAAATTTAAAGTTCCAGGTTACGGATGGGATAATGCCAAACAAGCTGGTTTCCACAGCCTGGCTACGCGGCGGGCTATCCTTGGTATCGCGGAATATCACACTATAAGGATTTTTACGATTATACACATTATAAATGCCAAACGTCCAACCCGACCGGTATTTTTTATGTGGTTTGCCATCAAAGATAATGCCCAGGTCAAGCCGGTTATCCGACGGTAGCCTGTACCCGTTACGGGCCGAATAATAATAAGTGGTTACCCCGCCCACCTTGTACTTACCATCGGGGAAGGTAACCGCGTTACCCGTGCCGTATACAAATACCGCCGAAATAGTAACCCGCGGCTTTAACTGGTAAATGCCCACCAGGGATATATCGTGCGTACGATCTTGCCGGGCCGGGAAGTAGGCACCGTTATTAATATCGGCAAACTTATTTTCCACCCGCGATAGCGTATAGCCTATCCAGCCGTTCAGCCGGCCGTATTTTTTTTTCAGGAACAATTCCAAGCCGTAAGCCCTGCCCGATCCATACAGTAGCTGCGATTCTACATTCTCGTTAGCCAGCAACTGGGCGTTGTTTTTATAGTCAATTTGGTTTTGCAGCCATTTATAATAAACCTCGGCCGATAACTCGAACACGTTATGGTTCAGGTTTTTGTAATAACCAAGCGATACCTGGTCGGCAATGCCGGGTTTTACGTTATTGCTGCTCATTACGTAAATATCGGTAGGCAAAGCCGCTGTTGAGTTTGATAACAAGTGGATATTTTGCGAGTTATGGTTATACGATGCCTTAACGGAAGTTTGATCGGTTATGGTATAACTGGCGTTCACGCGCGGCTCTAAATTTAAATAATTCTGCACCGCCGCTCCCGAGCCGTAATTGGTGGTAGAGGCAATCAGGCCGCTTTTATCGTACGTATAAAACGTGCCGGGCCCGCGCAGGCTAAACAGGTTTAAGCGCGCGCCGTATACCAGGTTTATTTTGCTGCCTATCTTCATATCATCGGACAAATAACCGGATATTACATAGGCATTACGATCTTCTATTTTGGTGGAGTTATAAACAGCTGTTGGGGTTGATTGGATATTGCCCGGTGTAATATGGTGATGGGTAATATCGGCACCATATGTTAATTGGTGGCGACTGGTGGCAAACCAGGTGAAATCGCTCTTCACGCTAAAATCCTTAATGCGCGATACCACGTTGAAGATATTATTATCGCTATAATTGTTAATGGCGTAGTTATAGTTGCTGTATACTACCGATGTATTGGCAAACAGTTTACTGCTGTAAATATGGTTCCATCGCAGCGATGCCGTGGTATTGCCCCAGTTAGTGCTGAAATTATCTTTTAAGCCAATATCATCCTTACCGTAATAAGCCGATAGGTACAGCGTGTTTTTATCATCCAGCTGATAATTCAGCTTGGTATTTAAGTCGTAAAAGTACAGGCTGCTCCCCTTCAGGCTCGAATCGCCCGATAACCGCAAAAACGCGTCGGCATAGGTGCGCCGGGCGCTCACCATAAACGAGCTTTTGCCCTTTACCAGCGGCCCTTCGGCCTTAATGCGCGACGAGATGAGCCCGATACCGCCCTCGAAGCCAAACTTTTGGTTATTGCCCTCATCCATCTTTACATCCAACACCGACGACAGCCGGCCCCCGTACATTGCCGGCATACCGCCTTTATACAGGCTGACATCCTTTATCGCATCCGAATTAAAGATGGAGAAGAAGCCAAACAAATGCGTGGCGTTATAAACCTGCGCGCCATCCAGCAGTATCAGGTTTTGATCGGCCCCGCCGCCCCTTACATAGTAGCCGGTATTAGCATCGCCGGTTGATTTTACGCCGGGCAATAGTTGGATGGTTTTAAGGATGTCTTTTTCGCCCAGCAGCACTGGCACATTGTTCAGTTGATTGGCATCCAGCTTGTTCAGCCCCATTTGCGGGTTACTGATATTATCGTTAGTTGGCACATTGCCCTTTACTACTACCTCTTGCAATTCGTTATCTACCGTAAGCGCCTGGTTAACCACCAGGTTTTTATCCAATACAATCTTTAGCAAGATGGTTTTGTAACCGATATAACTGATCTGCAAGGTATAATTGCCCGCGGGCAAACTGAGGGAATAAAAGCCAAAATCGTTGCTCACTACACCGTTCTGTTTTACCTCGGCCGTGGTAATAGTAGCGCCAATGAGGCTTTCGCCTGTTTGCGCATCCTTAATGGTACCGCTAATGCTGAATTTGCCTTGCGCGCGGGTGCTTTGGGGCAATAATAAAACAGCTAAAACAAGCAGTAAGCACACTTGCCCCAATACGGTATTTATTAAATTATGATAGGCGCTATCAGCCGGTTTACAACACATTTCCCAAGAGGCTTTACTCTTATTATTCAAGGCTTTAAATATGCGTTTTTATTTGGAGAAAGTGTGAGTTTTAACCACAAAGGGCACAAAGTTTTTCACAGAGGACACAAAGCGGGTTGCAGATAATCGCCAGTTCAAGCGTCCTCGCTTGAACTACGATCCGCAGTAAGCGTCCACGCTCACGTTTTAGGTATCTAAATTAAGCGTGGCGCTTACCTTTGTATAAGTTCAAGCGTGGACGCTTGAACTGGCGGGGGGGGGGGCACGGAGAGTTATTTCGGTTAATTTCTCATCTGATTCATCGATAAATAAACAAATAATGCCCTATCTTCATAACATGAAAAGTGCCTGCCGCTGGCTTGGATTGTTTATTTTTTTATCGGCTTGTAGCCACCCGAAACCTGTTCCCGGTAAAGCAAAGGCGGCGGCACATCACAGCAAAATCACCTCCGCAACTACGCCTGATCATTCTAACGATATCTTGAGTACCGACCTATATATTATCAAAAGAGGTGGCACCGTAACCTACACCAATCCGGATACCACGGGAAACGACCCTTATACCGGCAACCTTGCATTTGGCACAAGAATGATGCTGATGAGTAAAAGCAAAGGCTGGCTTCGGGTGCGAAAATTCGATTGTTATAATTGCTCCGAATGGTTTATACCACAGTCAGTCGCAGGGCCTGCCAGCTCATTAATATTTAACACATCTGAATTAAATAAGCTTTACTACGATGAAGCCCTGACAGACACCAATGACGCGCAACTACCGGATACATCAAGGCTTACCGAGTTTAAGCTGGATCTTGTTAGTGAACAGGAGTTCCGGGCACAGCAGCACAATGCTATTAATCATTTTACGGCTGATACCGGGGCTTTTTCAAAAAAGAAAGGGGTACTCACGATAAAAACCACTAAAAAGATCATCAGGTTAAAAGATGTAGCCAATGGGGAAAAAGAAGAATCTTACGCCTACCTCGGTCGTTACGCCGCTTTGCACAAACTGGTGATAGCCGGTGGTTATAACGAGTGGAGCAATATGTTTTTTATAGACGAACTTAGCGGGAAAACCATCGGCACCGAATTTTTGAATATGCCTTATGTATCGCCGGGAATGCGTTATGCCGTGACGGTTAGTACTGATGACGGCGACGACTGCGGCGACATTAACCTATACGCCCTAAAACCCGATACGGTGATACACATTGCGGGCAACCACTTTCAGTACTGGATGCCGGCCCTTGAAAGCCATTTATTTTTTTGGACTGCCGACCGCTGTTTTTATTTTGCCCTGATGCCCTACGGCGCTTATTCCGACAATCCCGGTCAGGGTATGGCCGAACGCCCGAACAGCCAACTGCAATACGCCAGAATCCACTTCACCCGGAAGATTGACTAATACTGCTTCAAAGGGCAAATCAAGAGTATTCTTTTCGAAACAAATCACCTCACGCCCCCGCCAGTTCAAACGCGGACGCTTGAACTGGCGGGCTTCTGAACCGAAAGTTTTGCTTTTCCTTCTTATTTTAGCTATATTGTAGCAACCGCGTCCTATTACAGGTCGTTAATTACCTTCCCAATCATTCGCATTATACTATTTTACCACGCACACATTTTGCATTTCTGCATAAAACAGTAATAAATAACGATAAACCACCTCAAAACAACACCAGTTCTTTGACATTTTAGACAGTATATGAAGCAATAAGCCCATTGTTAAGCCACCAGTCCCGCTATGCTATAGCTAAACAGCCAATGCGGGATAGTGCATACGCAAAAAGCCCCCAATATTTTCCGAAAAAAAGTTCAAATGATCAGATGCTACAATGGCCCGGTTAAGCTTCTATTTTGGATGCTAAGATCAATGCAAAATCTCTGCGCTCCCCTTCCATTTAACACCTGATTTACAATTAGCTAACAATCAAACCGTAGTATAATTAAAAACCGCAAAACTTTTTCACTCAACCTGTTGAATATCACAAATAAACTTCCTACTTTTGCAGTCCCGAAAACCGCCTGCCAATGTTGGCTGGTGATGGGATAAAAACAATAAACAAAAAAAGGAAGAATGCCTACTATTCAGCAATTAGTTAGAAAAGGTAGAGTAGCTCTGGTTGACAAGAGTAAGTCGCCAGCGTTGGACAGCTGTCCACAGCGAAGAGGCGTGTGCACCCGTGTGTACACCACTACCCCTAAAAAACCAAACTCAGCCATGCGTAAAGTTGCCCGTGTGCGCTTAACCAACGGAAAAGAAGTTAACGCTTACATCCCTGGTGAAGGTCACAACTTACAGGAGCACTCCATCGTATTGATCCGCGGCGGTCGTGTTAAAGACTTACCGGGTGTACGTTACCACATCATCCGTGGTGCATTGGATACTTCAGGCGTAGCCGGTCGTAACCAACGTCGTTCAAAATACGGAACAAAACGCCCTAAACCAGGTCAGGCAGCTGCTCCGGTAAAAGGTCAACCAGCTAAAAAGAAGAAATAATTAAAGGAGGATAGTAACAATGAGAAAGTCAAAACCAAAAAAAAGAATCCTTCTTCCTGATCCAAAATTCAATGATGTTTTGGTAACCAGGTTTGTAAATAACATGATGTTTGATGGTAAAAAATCTACCGC
>JAZKAO010000008.1:0-270691 GCA_040389105.1 Bacteroidota bacterium | reverse complement strand
ATGACCAATGACCAATGACCAATGACCAATGACCAATGACCAATGACCAATGACTATAAAGGCTTATCACTCCTGAACGGCGATGTCGGCAAACCCTCGTTATTATACAGGTTGCCCACCGGCCTGTCGGCCCAGGCATAGCGCACTTGCGTGGGCTGTGTAACCGCAGCGCTGGATACTTCCACTTGTTTGCCGTTAATTACCGCATCGGCTGCTACCCATTTATTGTCGGCGCCGGCAATTACAAAACCTTTCAGCGAGCCATCCTTAGCCATTAAGCCGCTGCCTATGTGAGTAAATTTAAGGATCACCTTGCCATTTTTTACACCGGCCGATTTAAACGCCGGGCCCGAATATTCCAAACCCTTTTGTCCGTAAAGCATGGCTTTAGCCGGGAGCGAAAGGCGATAACCGGCCTCGGGTTTTTGCGGGTAATGCCAGCCACCAGCACGCAAATCAAAATTAACGGTCATGGCCATATTAGGCAGGGTAAGCGCCTGCCTTTGCGCTTCGCGCACCATAGGGATAAAGGCCAGGGTATCCAATGGTATGGGCTTATTTGGCCGTTCGCTGGAAAGCTGACCGTAATAGAATGGAAAATCGCCCTGGCCCCAGGCTTTGCGCCAGCCATTAATCAGTAATTTAAACTGGCCCTCGTAACGGGGTGTCATCACGGTATCGTAGGTGTTTTGCTCGCCCTGGATCCAAACTGTGCCGCGTATACCAAAGCCTACTACCGGCGCTACGTATTTATTATAATTACTGCCCGCGGCAATATTTTTGGTGGTTTTCATGGCTGGGTCGGCTGCTACGGTTGCCTGGTCAAACCAGGTTTCAATCAGCGTACCGCCCACGGCAGTTACCATCAAACCAACGGCACAATCCACCGATTTTAATATCTCTTTACCAAAAAAGAAACCTGTAGCCGAGCAGCCCCCCGCCGTTGCCGGCGATATTACCTGCCAGGCCGCTGTTGTGTTACGCGGCGGCCGCATATTCATATAGCGCATTAGCGGCAGGTTGGCATTTTTTATGGTATCGATAAAGCGGTCTTTAAACTGGCTGGTATTGTTAAGCGTAAGGTCCATGTTTGATTGGCCGGCGCATTGCCAAACCTCGCCCACATAAATATCGGTAAGGGTAATGGTGTTAGTGCCGGCAATGGTCATATCTAATGGCCCTGCAGCCTTCATAGGGCTGAGTACAATCCGCCACTTACCGTCATCGCCGGCTTTAACTGTTTTGGTTTGGCCATTAAAGGTGATGGTTATCTGTTCGCCGGCATTGGCTGTGCCCCATACCGGGCAGGGCATTTTGCGTTGCAGCACCGCATGGTCGGTAAAGGGCGGGCCAATAACCACGGCCGCATTTACACTAGTGGTAAAACATAAGAGCAACAGCAAGGCAAAGCCACGGGCAAGGATAAATTTTTTCATAACAGGATAATTGGTTGGTGTAATATCCTGCTAAATCCACATAGCGGTATCCTGCTCTATCCTGAATTGGCTATAAGGTCACAGAGCTTTTACACAGCGCAAGCTTAGCTATTCGCACTCTATCCCATGCCCAAACCTAATCATATGCCCATCCGGATCCTGCACCAGCATTTCGCGCACAAACCAGGGCTTATCATCGGGAACGGAAAGGATATTGGCACCCCTGGCTTTAATATCTTCATAATACTCATCCACATTCTCTACAAATACCGATAGCCAGGTGCCGGGATTGCCCTGGTTGGTTTCGCAGAAGAAGATCTGCACCTCGTCCCTCACTACGCCGCCAAAATCGGGCGGGCTGTTCCATTCCCACTTTTCGGTAAAGCCCAGTTTTTCTGTATAATAATTCAGGCTCCTAACCACATCGGCCGAGTAAAGTATGGGTACAGCTTTTTCAAATTTCATGGTGTTTTGGTTTTATATTAATTTAATCACAGCGTGCGTGGAGTTTTTCATAGCGTACACAGAGAAACAATCGTATGATATCAAAGATCACAAGCTTTGTGATCTTTGTGCTTCCTTTTCTTTGTGCCCTTTGTGGTTAACCCCTAAATCGCCCGCAAATATTTTTCTATCACCGCATAATTGGCTCTTAATACTTCGTTATCCGTTTCGGTTTGCATGTATATGGCCCAGCCCAGTGGTGTACCGTTGTACACTTTATCCGTCATATCCAACCGTGCCCCGGCCGCTACTAATAGTTTTACCGCATCCAGCGAGCCCGAATATACTGCCTGGTGCAGGGGTGTAGCGTGCGAGTGGAAACCGGTTCCGTTATTGGGGTAGCCATTAGGGTTAACACCCATATCCAGCAAATGCCTTATCATATCCACCTTGCCATAAAAGGCCGACGCGGTAAGCGCCAGTAAACGTTCGCTTGCGTTTGCTGCGGATAGCAGGCGGTTAATATCGGCCATGCGGTTAAGGCAAATGGCTACAGGCAGGGTAAGTTTGCCGCCCCGTTCTATCAGGTGATTAGCCGCTTCCATATTACCATGCGCAACAGCCCCTACGCCGCTGCCAGGTGTGGCGCCTGCATCAATCAGCAGGTCCATCAGGGCTATTTGAACGCCACATTCGCGCGGGATACGGCCGGTAACTACCAGGCCAAGCGCATATTCAATTTGCTGCAGATAGGTTTCCGGCGCTTCCTGTTTTACGGCATCAATTAAAAAGCCGGTCACCGCTACAATATTTGGCGGCAGTTTGAAATTACGGATAGGGTTATCAGCTATAAACCAAAGCAGGTAGGGATCTTTAAAATACCCTTCCTCGCCGGGTGTTTTTAAGCGTTCCTTAACCAGGCGGGGATGATCGGTTACCAGCTTTTGCAATTCATCTATATTGCCTACATCAAGCGCGTTTACGGCTTGCAGGAATAGCGGATTGGTTATATCGGCGGTTTTCATGATTTATATATCATACTTATTGTTTCCATCCCGAATAAAGGGTTTCCTCTGCCACATCAGTGGGGCTTTGAAATTCCAGCCGATAACCATCCGGGTCGTCCAGCATAATTACCCACATATTGTTACCAACAAAAGGCTCTGATACGTTTAGGCCACGCCCGGTAAATTCGTGGTACAGGGCCAGGGCATCGTCGCACAGGAAGCTGATAGACACCCCTGCACCTAATTTATTTTCGGCCAGTTTGGCTAATGGTACCTCACCATAAGGCTCCTGTAGCATCAGCGTTCCGCCGCCCCGCCGCAGGCTGCACCATTCAATTTTATGGCGCGGCACCCATTGATTAGTGATCTCAAAACCCAATCCATCCACATAAAAGCGCAGGGAAGCCTCCATGTTGGCCACCCTAAAAAAGGGAATGGCTTGGGTAATATTGGCCTTAGTTGTCATTATTGTTTGCCGATGATGAATTAAATATACAAAATAGTAAATAATGCCTGATTATTTTTCAAGTCGGGCTTGCCCATGCTTATTACACTTAGTAGCTTCTTTATCGATTAAGGCCATACACCAACCCATGGCGTTAGATGGATACATACGGGTATCATCTATCTCAAACCCCGTATTATCTATTGTATTAACCAACTAAATTCAGAATATTTGTTCTTAACCAATAGTTTACGCCCTGGGTGCCTTAGTTTTTCTGACAAATAATTACATGAAGGTATTTGTAATATATTTTTTGTGTATGTGTTTCTTCCACGTTGGTTACCAGGATGCGTGCGACTATGATGTTAACCCCTAATACTTAATGAACGCAAAATCCCCTGAAATTTTATGAGTGATATGCAGATCAAAAAATCGCCAACCGTTTATGATGCCATTGTGGTGGGATCGGGCGCGGGCGGCGGTATGGCCGGTTATGTTTTAGCACATGGCGGCTTAAAGGTATTAATGCTGGAAGCCGGCCCCTGGTGGGATCCGCAAAAAGATTCGTTACAGCTAAAGGCATCGTACGAGTCGCCCCGGCGAGGCGCAGGTACCACCCGTGCCTTTGGCGATTTTGACGCGGCTTACGGCGGCTGGCAACTGGACGGCGAGCCTTATACCACCAAGGATAAAACCGAGTTTAACTGGTTCCGCTCGCGTATGCTGGGCGGGCGCACTAACCATTGGGGCCGTATATCCCTGCGCATGGGGCCAAACGATTTTAAAAGCCACCATATTGATGGTTTAACCGACGACTGGCCCATCACCTACGATGAGGTAAAACCTTTTTACGATAAGGTTGACCGCATGATTGGGGTTTACGGCACAAAGGAAAACCTGGAGAACGAACCAGATGGTATCTTCCTACCGCCGCCCAAACCACGATTGAATGAATTATTTATCAAAAAAGGCGCTGAAAAAGCCGGCGTAAAGGTTATAGCGGGCCGTGGCTCGGTTTTGACTGAGGCCTTGCCGGGCAATAAAGATAGGGGCGCTTGCTTTTTTTGCGGACAGTGCGGCCGTGGCTGTAAAATTTATGGCGATTTCTCGTCATCATCGTGCCTGGTGATCCCGGCCATGAAAACCGGCAACCTGAAGGTGATCCCTAACGCCATGGTGCGCGAGGTATTAACCAATAACGAGGGCCTGGCTACCGGCGTAAGCTATGTAAGCAAAGATGATTTGCAGGAATACCAGGTGAACGCCAAAATAGTGATACTGGGCGCCAGCGCTTGTGAGTCGGCACGTTTGCTGCTCAATTCAAAATCGGCGCAGCACCCGGGCGGTTTGGGCAATAGCAGCGGCGTAGTAGGCAAGTACCTGCACGATAGTACAGGCGCAAGCCTTTCGGGGTTTTTGCCTCAACTGTTGGACCGTAAGCGCTATAACGAAGACGGTGTGGGCAGTGTCCACATTTACTCGCCCTGGTGGCTGGATAATAAAAAACTTGATTTCCCCCGTGGTTACCATATTGAATACGGCGGCGGTATGCGCATGCCGGGTTACGGATTTATGAACGGCATACAAAACAAAAACGGACTGGTACCGGGCAAGGATGGCAAAATGAAGGAAGCTGGTGGCTTTGGTGCCGATTTAAAAAATGACTACCGCCGTTTTTACGGCAGCAATGTAGGTATGGCCGGGCGTGGTACCGCTATTGCACGTGCCGATAACTATTGCGAGATTGACGACAAAGTGGTGGATAAATTTGGTATCCCGGTGCTGAAGTTTCACTATAACTGGAGCGATGCCGAAGTTAAGCAGGCCAAGCACATGCAGGAAACTTTCCAAGCTATGATGCACGAGATGGGTGGCATTATTACCTCAAAAATACAGGGTGCCGATACCAGCTACGGGCTGGAAGCACCGGGTAATATCATTCACGAAGTGGGTACCATCCGCATGGGCGACGATCCTAAAAATTCGGCCTTAAATAAATGGTGCCAGGCACACGATTGCAAAAACTTGTTTGTAGTTGATGCCGCCCCATTTGTGCAGCAGGGCGATAAAAACGCCACCTGGACTATCCTGGCGCTAAGTATGCGCACCAGCGAATATATTTTATCACAACGTCAAAAACTGAACGTTTAATTCAAATTAGTTATGAACAGACGTGACTCCCTAAAAGCCCTTGGCTTAACCACCATATCCACAGCGGTGCTGCTGGATGCCTGCAAACCCAAAACCGGCAAGGAAACAATTGCCTTAGCCAACGCCGCCCCCGAAGCCGGCCGGCAGCAATGGGAAATAGACCGAGATAAAAAACTGAATGCCGATACCTATTTTACCCCGCACGAAATGGCTACCATTACCGTACTGGGCGATATTATTATCCCCAAAGATGAAAAATCGGGTAGCGCATCTGATGCCAAGGTGCCGGAATTTATTGAGTTTATTGTAAAAGATATCCCCGAACACCAGCTACCCATGCGCGGCGGCCTGAAATGGCTGGACATGCAATGCTTTAGCCGCTACAACAACAGTTTTGTTGATTGCAGCCACAACCAGCAAATAGAAATGGTGACCGCCATTGCTTATCCGGCCAAAGCCAAGCCCGAAATGGCCCAGGGTGTTGCCTTTTTTAACCGAATGCGCGATTTGACAGCCTCCGGATTTTTCACCAGTAAAATGGGGGTAGAAGATATTGGCTATATGGGTAACCAGCCCAACAAATGGACGGGCGTGCCTGATGATGTTTTGAAGCAGTACGGGATGGAGCATGTGAAAGTGTAAACTCCTTTGCGAGAAATAATATGCAGCGGATTGGATGATAAGTTCAATCCGCTTTTTTTATACTCTCACCCCTTTAGGGTGATTTTCGCACATTGGCGCATATCAAGTTTTAAATCCGCTATCTTTAATTATCAATCACATCAGCATGAAAACTAAACTATTACTATCTGTATTGATTATATCTGCAATAATGTCTTTCACCCCGCCCAAAACCGGCGAGGATGTGGTGAAGATGATGTATAACCGTTACGCCGGTAAATGGCACCGCACGCTTACCTTTAAACAGAAAACAGAACGCTACAGGAACGACTCGCTTAAAAGCACACAAACCTGGCACGAGGCCATGCTGGCACCCGATAAGTTGCGCATTGATATTGAACCTTTAGAAAATGGCAATACCATCATCTTCCGGGGCGATTCTACCTATAATTTCCGTAACGGGCAATTGCGTTCGGCCAGTAAAGATGAGAACGATTTGATCTTCTTGTTGGGTGGCTTGTATTTTTACTCATGGGATACCTCTGTTGCTAAGTTAAAGGCCGGAGGTTATGATCTGACCAAATGCTACGAAACTACCTGGAAAGATAAACCCGTTTACGTGATAGGTGCCAGCAGCAAAGAGGACCTAAGCAGCAACCAGCTGTGGGTAGATAAAAAGGATTTATACCTGGTACGCATGATTGAGCAAACCAAGGGTACTAAGGAAGAATGCATTTTTGACGACCACGTAAAAATAGGCGGCGGCTGGAGCGAAACCAAGGCCAGTTTTTATTTCAACGGTAAATTAGTTCAGGTAGAAAGTTATTCGGAATATACCATGCCAGCAACTTTAGATGAAAAGTTGTTTGACCCTAAGCGGTATGAAAAGATGGGGAAATAGCGGCCCCGTGCAATCGCCCTCTTTTTCTAATCTTCTTAACAGCAATGGCCCGGAGCCGGGCAACTACAGTGGTTAGCGATTGAACCGTAATACCAGTTCGGGGTCGGGGATATTTGCTTTTAGCGTTTCCATTTCGCTAAAACGGCCTACGCCGGGGTAATCGCCGCTGCAGCCTTGTATATCAAACATCAGTTGAAAGTGCAGGTGCGGCGGCCAGGCACCGTTTACATCGGCATGGCCAAATAAGGCTATCTGTTGGTTTTGCGCGATGGCTTTGCCCGGGTATAAACCTTGCAGGCTTTCGCGGTTAAGATGGCCGTACAAGCTGTAGAGCTTCAGCCCATCTAAATTATGCTGCAGGATAATGGTAGGGCCGTAATCGCCAAAGTTATTGTTATCGTTAAAGCTATGTATTTGCCCGCTAAAGGGCGCGTAAACGGGCGTACCTGCCAGGGCCCAAATATCTACACCCAGGTGCAGGCGGCGGGGTTCTTCGTCGGTATTAAATAGGGCGCTGCGGGCGTACAGGGTGCGATGTTCCATATAGCCGCCAATGCCGTATTTATAATTACCGGCTGCCAGCTTTTGATTAACCCAGGTGCTAAACTTTTGGGTATCGGCCACATCGCTGGGCGATAGTTCGGTATTCCCGGCCGTAAAATCAAACGTGTACAGGCTGTCCGTGGCCGGATCATAGTCCACCACTTTACCTGTTGCTTCGGGATGATTGTGAATATACTGCGCTAATTGCCCGTGTTTATCCATAGCTGCGGATAATACTTATTCAGCTTCCTTTTGGCGCTCTTCCTTACTTATCTTGTCAAAAATCTTATCCATGCGCTCCACGTATTCGCTGGTATCATCCACAAAAAACTCCAGTTGAGGGATCACCCTTACCTGGTCCTTAATGCGGGCACCCAGCTTATAACGGATTTCGTTAGCGTGCGATTTAATGGTTTGCAAGGCCAGCTGCGTGTTGGTATTATTAAAAAAACTCAAAAATATGCGGGCCAGGGCCAGGTCGGGTGTAACCCTCACCTTGGTAATGGTGACCATAGTATTGGGCAAATAACCCATGCCTTCGCGCTGAAATATGGCGGCCAGGTCCTGCTGTATTACCCCGGCGAATTTTTGCTGACGTTTTGATTCCATTGGTTAAGCTTTAAGGTGAAAGCGCAAAGCTAAAAGCTTTTTACCAGCACCATGGTTGATTTTTTTAGGTGAAGCTTAAAGCACTAAGCTAAAAGCCTTAATTATATTTTAGCCGTTGCCGGCTTTAGCCTTGAGCTTATTTCTTAGTGGTAGTATCTGTTTTCGGTTCCGGAAAATTACACATATCGGTTGGTATATCCTTAGTTAACTTTATCACTTTGGTTACCACCAGTGTGCTGTCAAATTCGGACGCTGCACCATCCGTGCCCGACTTTACCTTTTTGCCTTCTACTTCAACATATACCGGCTCATAAGGTTTTTCAAAATTTTGCTGCGAATAGCCCAGCTCCAACTTTGCCGAACTGTCTGCCGCCCAGTACTCGTGTCCGGTGGCGCAATCCTTAAACGATTTCACTTCGGGGCCAAAGCTATACAAGCCGCGGTAAATTACCGGCGCTGTGCCTATCTCTATTTTTTTAGTTTGGGGGTTATTGCAGGCAAAAACCGTTACCAGTATCAGCAAAAATAATCCTCTGTTCCGTATCCTCTTCATGTGGTAAATTTTTATAGTTCCTGCTTAATTTCGTCCAGCCTTTTCACACTTAACCGGGCGCTGATGCCCGATGCAATAACCGCGATAGCGGCAACGGTTAAAAATACAATTATATAATCAATAAACTTAATCGCTACCGGGTAGGCATCCATCACCGTCATTTTACTGCCCAGCTTTATCATGCCATAGCGTTGCTGCGCCAGGCAAAACAGCGTACCGGCAATCATCCCGGCCACGCAACCAATCATCGATATCATCATCCCCTCAAAAAAGAAGATGCCCTGTATCAGTTGCTTACCTGCCCCTAAACTGGTTAAAATGGCAATATCTTTTTGCTTATCCATTACCAGCATGGTTAACGAGCCAACAATGTTAAATATAGCGATAATAACCACAAAAGTTAATATCATATAAACCGACCATCGCTCGATATTTAAGGTTTTATAAAGGGCCGCGTTTTGCACGCGCCTATTTTTAATCACATAGTTATTGCCCGCCTTTTCGGTTATCTCCTGTTCGGCTTTTTTAAGGTCGGTTCCTTTTTTAAAATTTAGGTGAATGGCCGATACCGCTACCGGCTGGCCAAGCAGGTCGCGCATAAAACCGATTGGGGTAACAACGATATTATCAAAATCCTGCTGTACCGAAAACACACCCGATATAGGGATTTGCCGCACCACAAATTCGTTAAGCGGGTTGGCCACACTTACAGCATCGCGTCGGGGCGAAAAGATCTGCAGCACGTTCTCGAACTGGCTTTTAATACCAACCGAAAGGTTATTTTGCACCGTAGCGCCAATTACAGCATAATCCTGCCCGTTAGCGTTGAGCGTAAACGAACCATCCTCTATCGTACTATCCAGTTGTTTATTGCGTAAAAACTGGTCGCTTACGCCCTCAACCATCCCCACAAATTTTTTATCGCCATATTTTATCAGGGCCTGCTCCTGCAATATCTCAGTGTACGAGAACAGGCGCGGATCGTTACGTAATACCTTAAAATAGGCCGTATTGGGGTTAAAAGTTTTACCTTCGCGCGGCTCGATCCTTATCTCGGGGCTAAAGTTGCTATACAGCGACAGGATCACATCTTCCAGCCCATTAAATGCCGATAGGATCATCACCAGCGCAGCGCTGCCCACAAACACCCCCAGCATGGATATACCCGATATGATATTGATAGCGTGCATTTGCTTGCGCGAGAACAAGTATCGTTTTGCTATGTAGAGGGAGGTATTCACGTTTGCAAAGATAGGAAACCCCCCGGCCCCCTAAAGGGGGTGTGGAATTATTTCGGATTTGGGATGTTCGATTTCGGATTTATTCATACGTAACTCCTCATTTGCACATTAACTCCCCTTTTAGGGGGCTGGGGGGCTTTACGTAAGGAACGGATTGGTCCGTTTCTCGTACCCAATAGTTGTTTCGGGGCCGTGGCCGGGCCATACGGTACAATTATCGGGCAGGGTGAATAGCTTTTCGCGGATGTTGCGGATCAGTAACTCATGGCTGCCGCCAGGGAAATCGGTACGGCCTATGCTATTGCGGAACAGTACATCGCCACCTACCAAAAAATTCTTTTTACGATTATAAAAGCACAGGTGCGCGGGTGAATGGCCCGGCGCGAAGATCAACTCGAAAGTAGTTTGCCCGAAGGTAACCGTACCTGTTTCCGGCAAAAAAACATCGGGCAGGGGCGATAGGTCGTAATGCAGGCCCATTTGGGCTGTCCAGGTGGGTGCTTCCATCAGCAGTTCCAGTTCGCCTTTATGAAATTGGGGCTTCAGGCCGTAATTATCAAAGATGAATTTGTTGCCAAAAACATGGTCGTAATGGCAATGGGTGTTCAGCAGCAGGGTGGGCTTCAAATCGTTATTGTTTATGAAATTCACCACCGCGTTTTGATCGAAAGCGGTATACATCCCCGGGTCGATAATGGCACATTCGCCGCTGTTATCGTGTACAATATAGGTATTCTCGCCAATCAGGCTGTTAACAAAAGTTTTAATAGATGACATGCGGCAAAAATAGGGATTATAGTTTAGTCATTGGTCATTCTACTTCGTGTCATTGGTTATGGGTGTGGTTGCTCTGCTACGAGCTTTACTCACCCGCCCGACGCTTCGCTGGGGCACCCTCTCTTCGCCTACGGCGGAAAGAGGGGTTAGATAGTAGGGATAGGTTTGAACCCATCGCTATGGAAATACACCTCCTGCCCTTTTCCGGCGAAGCCGAAGAGAGGGCCGACCAGCGTAGCGTAGTCGGGGTGAGTCCCCTTTTTGCAAAAACAAAAAAGGCTGCCCAACCAGGCAGCCCTTCCAAAAAAAATCACATTAAAATATTAATTGCCTATTTCCTTAATAGCGGCATCGGCAGCAGCTACCGACGCGGTATCGTTCAGTTTTGCACGGGCAGCTTTAACATCATTTATCGCGGCTATTAAAACCGGACCAGCACCCTGCGCCTTGTATTGCATGCCAATACCCTTCAGTATAGCAATGCCTTCCTGCACGTAGGCCGGGTTATCAATGCGGCCAAGGTAAGGGGCCATTTTGCGGAACACCGTTACACCCAATGCCGGGTTAGCATCTATCTTCTTTTTAATAAATGGCCATTGTGCCGATGTACCGTTATCCAGGTAAACACTCATTATGGTAGTTGCCAATGCACCCTGGGCATCCTTTTCTAAGCCGGTGGCTAATTGGGTAGCCTGGGCTGGATCAAGCAAGGCAATGGCGTTAAATGCAGCCGCTTCAACCGCGTACGATGGGTTGGCCAACGCTGCCTTAAACAAATTCATATTACCCGATGCTTTTAGTTTACCCAAAGCGGTAATAGCTGCCGCGCGTACCAATGTGTTTGCATCGGTTTGGGCTAATGATGCCAGGATAGGCTGGGCCGGGTTACGGATATCATCATTGGTCATGTTCAAACCATTAATTACCCTAATTTGGATGCCAAAGTATTTATCCTTTAGGGCGGCTATCAGCACCTTCTGCGCTCCTTTATCGGTTTGTTTGGCTAATGACGCGGTTACGGCTTCATAACGATCGAGATATAACGGCGCGTTAAAATATTGGAATACTAATTCATCCAAAGTTTTAGTATCTGTTTTAGCCCAAAGCGTTTTCTTGTCGCCATCCACGTTCACCAAATCGGGCTTACCATCTAAATGATAAGTAACCGAATCGGCAGCGCTGCGCATCCAGTAGCTGTGCCGCACTTTTTTACCGCCCTGGTAAACATCAATGGCCATTGGCAAAATAAAGGTTTGGCCGGTTTGGTTTTGCTTCAGATAAACAGTTTCGGTTTTAGTATCGGCGTCCCATTTGTAGCTGATATTGATAATAGGATGGCCCGCGCCAAAGTACCATTGGTTAAAAAACCAGTTCAGGTCTTTCCCGCTGGCTTCTTCTAAGGCTAAGCGCAATTGGTGGGCTTCGCCATTTTTAAAGGCATTGGTTTTTAAGTAAATGCCCAGGCCCTTGTAAAATGTTTCGCGGCCTAAATAGGTGCGCAGCATATTTAAAATGGTGCCACCTTTTTGGTAGGTTACGGCATCAAACACATCTTCCTTATCATCGTAATTAAAGCGAACCAGGTTCTTTTTATCGTTACCCGGCTGGCGCATATAGTTTTGCGCGTCGGTGTAAGAATGCGCGTCGCCGGCATCCTGCCCGTATTTATGCTCGGCCCAAAGGGTCTCGCTAAAATCGGCGAACGACTCATTAACGGTCAGGTTGCTCCAGCTTTCGGCAGTTACATAATCGCCAAACCACTGGTGGAATAATTCGTGCGCGATGGTGCTTTGGCCCTGGGTATAGTAAGCATCCAGCAATTCGCGCTTGGTGGCTTGCACGTATTCGCCATGCAGGGTTGCGCTGGTGTTCTCCATAGCGCCGCTCACATAGTCGCGCACTACAATCTGCGCGTATTTATCCCATGGATAATCAACACCTAAAGTTTTAGAGTAAAAGTCGATCAATTCCGGAGTTTGGCCAAAGATATCCTTTGCATAAGGGGCATATTTAGGCTCCAGGTAATAATCAACAGGTTTATTTTTCCACTTATCGTGATAAACTTTAAAATCGCCCACGGCCATCATAAACAAGTATGGCGAGTGCGGCAAGTCCTGCTTCCAGGTATCGGTACGGGTACCGTCGGCATTGGCTTTTTGCGATACCAGCTTACCGTTTGATAACGTAACGTATTTAGCTAATACCGTCATGCTGATCTCTTCGGTAGTTTTTTGGTTAGGCTTATCAATAGTAGGGAACCAGGCCGATGAGCTTTCGGTTTCGCCCTGTGTCCATATCTGCGTAGGCTTATCCTTTTCGGTACCATCGGGGTTAATAAAGTAAAGGCCTTTGGCATCGTTAATAGCGGCGCTGCCTTTTACTTTCAGCTGGTTTGGTTTTGATGTATAATCGATATACAGGGTATAGCTTTCGCTGTTCAGGTAGGTTTTATCCAGCTTAATGTTTAGTTGCAGGCTATCCTCGTAAGTATATTTTAGCGGCACATTTTTGCCGGCCTTTACTACCGATATATTTTTAATATCCATACCCTTGGCATCCAGGCGCAGGGAATCGGTAGGGTATTGGTGCGGTTTTAAGGTAACCCACTCCTTGCCATACATAAAGCGCTTTTTGTAATCAAAGCGTACATCAAGCTTGGTGTGTACCAGGTCGTTTACTTTTGTCGCCGTTTCGCGATAAACCTTGCTGATGCCAATGGGGGCCGGCGGAGCTTGCGCAAACGCCGCTGTAGTTATAGCGGTAACGCAGGCGCCCGCCATAAAAAATGCTGAAATTGATTTTACTTTTATCATTATTTAGTTTGTATACTGTATATTTTTCCTTCTTTCATGATGAATGCCATATCCATCATCACCTTAATATCCTGCAGGGGATCGCCGTTAACGGCTACCACATCGGCCATTTTACCTTTAGTTATGCTACCTGTTTTAGCGCTGATGCCTAACAGGTCGGCAGCGCTAACGGTGGCTGCTTTTATAGCTTCCATGGCTGGCATACCGGCCTCAACCATGTATTGAAACTCCAGCGCGTTTTTGCCGTGCGCGTAAACACCGGCATCGGTACCAAAGGCAATTTTTACACCCGCTTTATAGGCCTTGCCAAAAGTAGCCTGGATCTGCGGACCAATTTCCGACGCCTTGCGCGCGATAACCGGCGGGAAGAAACCCGGCATTTTAGCCGAATCGGCTACGGATTTGCCAGCTATAATAGTAGGTACATAATAAGTGCCGTATTGTTTGGCCAGTTTCATATCCTCATCGTCCATAAAGGTGCCGTGTTCAATAGATGTTACCCCGCCCAGTATAGCCCGGCGGATGCCCTCGGCACCGTGGGCGTGGCAGGCCACTTTCATACCGTAATCTTTTGCCGTTTCTACTACGGCTTTTATTTCATCGATACTAAACTGCGCGCCCGAACCATCCTCGCTCAAATCAAGTACACCACCGGTCGACGCGATCTTGATCAGATCAGAACCGCGCTTAAATTGCAGGCGTACGGCTTTTATCAGTTCATCCCTACCATCGGCAACGCCGTCATCAGGGCCAAGTTTGTGGTTAAAGGCATCATCGCGAAAGCCAACCGAACCATCCATGTGGCCGCCACTGGCTGATATGGCACGCCCGGCGGTGATAATGCGGGGGCCATCAACCAAACCTTTTTGTACGGCTTTACGCAGACTAATGTTTACGCCCGTGCCACCCAAATCGCGCACGGTAGTGAAGCCGGCCATCAACGTTTTTTTGGCATAGATGGCCGCGTTATAGGCAATGTCGGCATCAGTAAGGGTAAACCCCTCAACCGTGCTGTTTTTGCTGAACTGGCCTTCCAAATGCACATGGCAATCAATCAGTCCGGGCATTACGGTTTTAGTGCGCAGGTCTACTACTTTATCGGCACTGGTGCCGCTGGTATAGCCCTTTTGGATATCAGTAATCAGTTTCCCCTCTACCACAATGGTCATTTGGGTTTGGGCGGTATTGCTTACACCGTCAATCAATTTGCCGCATTGGATATAGGTTTTTTGCGCCAGGCAAGTGCCTGTAAGCAATACCAGCAGGGCGGTGTAAAGTGATTTCATGGGCTATCGGTTAATGATTAAAAGGCTAATTTATAATTTTTGCCTGAAAGCCTAAAATACTATGCACGAATAGTAATTTTTATTTTGGGCGCGTTGTGGTGATTTAACCACAGAGTACACGGAGGGAGGAACACAAAGGGCACAGAGATTTTTAAGATTTTATTGATGATGAAGGAACCTAATTCAGGACGAGTTATTTCTACATCCATAACCGCGCACCCATCCACATGTATCCAAACAGTAACCTTAAGCTGTATTTTAGTTAAAAGATTTTTATAAAGCAAAACGGCCCGATGATTTCTCACCGGGCCGTTTTTATGAAATAAGCAAAGCCTAATCTTTGATCAACTGATCACTAAAATTAGCAATACTGCTCAAACGCGCCAATCAGGTTATCAGCAATCATTTGTGCCGGGCGGCCTTCAATTTGGTGGCGCTCTATAATATGCACCAGTTTACCATCCTTAAAAAGCGCCATTGATGGCGACGACGGAGGGTAAGGCAACATATAGGCACGGGCCTTATCAACGGCCTCTTTTTCCATACCGGCAAATACGGTTACAAATCTATCAGGGTGCTTTTGGTTAGCGGCGGCCATACGGGCAGCCGGGCGGGCGTTAGCCGCTGCACAACCACAAACCGAGTTTACCATTACAAAAACGGTTCCTTCGCTTTCAATTGCCTGGGTTACTGCTTCTGCATCCTTCAACTCAGCAAAACCTACTCTGGTCAGTTCCTCACGCATGGGGGTAACTAAATATTCCGGGTACATCATTTTGTATCTTGTTTATTTTTTGTGTCTTATTTATCAATTACAAAAATATCAAAACATTAGGATAATTTTTTTTTCGTACGAAATAATAACATTGTCCTGACTTTCGTTTAAATTTGACATTTAGCCGGCTTGCGTAACAACTAAAGCTGCAGATTGTTTTAACCCTATTTAATAGCTATTGATGAACTTAAAACAAAAGTATTTGAGCAGGAATTTTTTTACAAAAAAGAACGATCAGCCCCAACCTGATACCATCCATATCAAAACCCGTAATTTAAAACGCCTTAAAACGCTTACAGCCGTAGCATTGCTGGCCGTTATCGCCCTGTTTTTTACGGTAATGAACCTTAACCGCAAAACCGATGAACAAGCCACCGAGCGCAGCAAACTGGTAGCGCAGATCAACTCGCTACATAAGCAATTAGGCCAGGAAACCCAGGCGCTTGATTCGGTAAGTAACCAGCAGCAAACCAGCGATGAAAAAGCCATGAGCTATATTGGCAATATTGAGCAAAAACTGACAAAAATTAACGATTACCTAAGCAAGCGCGGCCTGCATGGCTTCAGCTTTAAACATATTGCCCCAACAGCAAAAAACAAGGACAAAAATAACACCGCGGCCATTTATTCCAGTTACGATAATTACCTGGCGCGCTTGGTTAATAATGTGGGCTATATGCCTATGGGTTACCCGCGCATCAGTTCGTTCACTTCGTTTTTTGGCTATCGCGGCAACCCCTTCGATTTTGGGAACAGTGAATTTCACCCCGGGATTGATTTTAAGGGTAAAACCGGCGACCCTGTGAAATGTACCGCCAATGGTACGGTTGAGTTTACAGGCCCGGCAGGCGGCTACGGCAATTGCATACGTATTAAGCATATCAACAATATCGAAACCGTATATGGCCACCTGTCGCGCATTAATGTGCGCAAAGGGCAATCGGTTAGTGTGGGCGATGTGATAGGCAGGGTAGGCTCCACAGGCCGGTCTACCGGGCCGCACCTGCATTACGAAGTGCGCCGCAACGGCAAGGCGGTTAATCCGAAAGAGTTTTTGAGTTTGAATTAAGTCTCAAGCCGAAAGTCCAAAGCCCTTAGCCGGTTAACCACCTTATGGCTTTGGACTTTGGACTTACGCCATAGAAAAGTTCATTTAAATTTAATATGGTTTTTTCGGTCGTATTGGTTAACTTGCAGGTTCTAAACTATTCCAATTGCAATGAGATCAAAACTGACAGATGTTAGTACCGTCATAATTTTGAATAAAAATCAACACGGTACTAAAACCCTCCAAATTAAAACCAAACACATCAGCCGCTTCCGGCATTATATTTTAGGTGTTTCAGCATTGATCATTTGCCTGTCGGGCGCGATTGTTTATTTAAGCAATCAAAATAAAAAACAGGAGCAGGAAAAGCTACAACTGCTGGCGCAAATAACCAAACTAAAGGGCAGCCTGCCAACAGCCAGCACCAAGGCCGAAAAGGAAAGTGCCGAATCGTACATACAAGCTATCGAAAACAAGCTGCAAAAAATAAACACTTATCTGCGCAAGCGTGGTATCCCCGGTTTTGCTACCAAAAATGTAGGCGGCAACAATAATAAGGAGGCCAGCAATTTAACCGATAAAGAAAAATACTCGTTATACGATGATTACCTGGCCCGCCTTACCCGCACGGTGGCCAATACCCCGCTGGGCTACCCGCGCATCAGTTCGTTCACTTCGTTTTTTGGTTACCGCAGCGATCCTTTTGAAAGCAGCAGTGCCGAATTTCATCCCGGTATTGATTTTAAGGGGCAAAAGGGCGATGCCGTTAAATGCACCGCCAACGGTACCATTGTTTTTGCCGGCTGGTATGGCGGCTATGGCAATTGCGTGCGCATACAGCATGACAACAGCCTGGAAACTTTATACGGGCACCTATCGCACATTGATGTAAAGGTAGGCCAGGCGGTAACCGCCGGCGATGTAGTAGGCAAGGTTGGATCAACAGGGCACTCCACCGGTACACATTTACATTACGAGGTACGTAAAAACGGCAAACCTGTTAACCCCGTTAAATTTTTAAGCATCAACAACTAATATTATCCCACACAAATTTTATGGCCATGTTTAAAAAGCCCGGTAAATTGGACATCGACCAGCAAACCATTTCGAGCATTATTAGCGAGGGCTGCATAATTGATGGCAATATAAATGCCCCTGCCTTTGTACGTATTGATGGACAGGTAAAAGGCGATGTAACTATTGAACAGGGCCTTATCCTGGGCGAAAAGGGCAGTATTACCGGCCAGGTTAATACTAAGCAAATGGTGGTTTACGGTTATATAGAGGGCAATATTACTGCCGAATTGCTGGAGATACGCAGCACCGGGAAAATTAACGGCAATATTATAACCGGCACCATACAGGTGGAGGCAGGCGCTGTTTACAATGGCAATTTAAGTATGGCTTAGTTGGTCACTGGTCATTATGCTGCGCGTCATTAGTCATTTGTGCGTTTCGCCGAAAACCATCTTCAGCAATAGTTATCTTCAAGGGTAGTAACCCAAAATGCAAAACACCACCCCTCTTCTAAACCCTACTCCTGCAAGCTGTTAAGCAATATTTCATTTTCATCAGGCTATTGTTTATTTTTGCATTTCAAAAAAATAAATACTATGTCATCATCAGTAGAAACTACTTACACCAAATACAAGGTAAAAGACTTTTCGCTGGCCGAATGGGGCCGCAAGGAGATCGGGTTGGCCGAAGCAGAAATGCCCGGCTTAATGGCCCTGCGTGCCGAATATGGCCCGTCGCAACCGCTTAAGGGCGCGCGTATTGCGGGCTGTTTACACATGACTATCCAAACCGCTGTGTTAATTGAAACACTGGTTGCCCTTGGCGCCGAGGTTACCTGGTCATCGTGCAATATCTTCTCTACACAGGATCATGCCGCTGCCGCTATTGCTGCCGCCGGTGTATCTGTTTACGCCTGGAAAGGTTTAAATGAAACAGATTTTGATTGGTGTATTGAGCAAACATTATTCTTTGGTGAAGACCGCAAGCCATTAAACATGATCCTTGATGATGGCGGCGATTTAACCAATATGGTATTTGATCGTTACCCTGAACTGGTTGCTGGTATTAAAGGTTTATCAGAAGAAACTACTACCGGTGTACACCGCTTATACGAGCGTATGAAGAACGGCACTTTGCTGGTTCCTGCCATTAACATTAACGATTCGGTTACTAAATCGAAATTTGATAATAAATACGGCTGCCGCGAATCGCTTGTTGACGCAATCCGTCGTGCTACCGATGTAATGATGGCCGGTAAGGTTGGTGTTGTTTGCGGTTATGGCGATGTAGGTAAAGGTTCGGCTGATTCATTACGTAACGCCGGTGTGCGTGTTATCGTTACCGAAATTGACCCAATTTGCGCCCTGCAAGCTGCTATGGAAGGCTTTGAAGTAAAGAAACTTTCTACCGCTATTGCCGAAGCCGATATTGTGGTTACCGCTACCGGTAACATGAACATTGTACGCGAAGAACACTTCCGCGCGTTGAAAGACAAGGCAATTGTTTGTAACATTGGCCACTTTGATAACGAGATTGACATGGCCTGGTTAAACGGCGCTTATGGCAATACTAAAATTGAAATTAAGCCACAGGTTGATAAATATACGATTGACGGCAGCGACGTAATTGTATTGGCTGAAGGCCGTTTGGTTAACTTGGGTTGCGCTACAGGCCACCCAAGCTTTGTAATGAGTAACTCGTTCACTAACCAAACTTTAGCCCAGCTGGAACTTTGGTTGCATACCGATAAATACGAAAACAAGGTATACGTATTGCCTAAGCACCTGGACGAAAAAGTTGCCCGCCTGCACTTAGCCAAAATTGGCGTAGAGCTGGAAGTACTTGACCAGGACCAGGCCGATTATATTGGCGTAACTGTTGAAGGTCCGTTTAAAGCGGATTACTACAGGTACTAAGCCGTTTTAAGTTTTGAGTCGAAAGTCTTAAGTTTAAAAGATAGAAAGGACATGGTTTTAGGACCATGTCCTTTTTTGTTTATTAGCCTTTTCACCCGGCGTGCTATTGCGATGTACCAGGCCATCCCGCACCTCAAAAGCGGCGAGAATAGGGTTTACACAAAGTTTACACTTTTCAATGTTTTTTATTGTTAAATAATTGAAAATCAAATAATTGAAAAAACAAAGGTTTACACTTTTTTCGTTAATTTAATGCTGATAATCGCTCGAACTTTTAGGCATCCAAACGGCATGCTTGGGCAGGCGAGAGGATCATGCCCTTTTTTGTTTCCTAACTAATGCAGGTCTTTAACAGTTACTTTTTAGCCAATGTATAAACCCCCGAGCAACTGGTAGGGAAGCGTATAAACTGCATATCGCCCATGGTTACGCCTGCTTTGCCGTTCCATACCAGCCTTGTCCCGCCTTCAATATCCTCAATGGTGGTACCCTCGGCAAAGCTCGATCCATTAAGCGCTATGGTATAACTAAACTGCGTACTGCCGGATAAGCCCAGGTATTTCAGTGGGATGGCTAACTCGTAGGTATAAGCAATCCGGCTATCAAAAAGCGATGCCGCTTTTATTCCATCCTGGTTATAAACCGATATCAGGGTATCCCCCAGCGTTTTTACGCCAAATACCTTTATTTCTTTCGATTGATCGTTCAGACGCTGATTAATGGCGCGCTTAAACGAATCAACCTGTGCACTTTTAACACTCGAATCTTTAGTCACTTCGGGCTTATCTTTCAAGTTAATAGCCGGCCAGTTTTTGCTGCTGAATAATGGGTAGGTAACCGATACGGCCTCCGCGCTTTTATCAGCTGGGTTAATTTTAAAGGTAACGCCCCCGGCAATGATCTTTCGGATCACCAACGGATCGGTAGCTTGTACCACTAAATAAAGCTGGTTATCATCATTAGCCAGCGTATAAAATACGGCCGTATTATTATTGTAGGCCTCGAATTTGTTTTTCCATTCCGTGGCTTTGCCGTCAACTTTCAGGTTTTTAGGGATTCGCAAACCGGCTTCTTGTATTTTAGGCAGTTTTTGCGCGTGGGTTTGCATAGCCGCAAAAGATAGGGTAAACAGTATTAATGCACGGGTTATTTTCATCGCTTATTTTTGCTTTGCAGGTTTATCTAAAACATATACGCCATTTACCAATGAATACACACCCTCGGGGCCCGATGTTTCCATTTGCGGTTCCAGCATGTCGTTGCTTTTTAACTGGATGAGTTTTCCCTGCACCATATTATGATAAAAAAAAAGTTTAGTTGCCTCAAAACGGCCCGAGATCTCTAATTCGTCAAACTGTACCCCATCCTTAAAGCCCAATTCGGTACTGCAGCAGGTGGTTGTAAAGCTTAGCTCATCCAGTTCCAGTTTAGCGGGCGATGGCTTCCTGATCAGCGTAAAATCGGCCATGTGTACATGGCCTGCCGAGTCGGTAGCGGTACGGGCATTTAATATCAGCGGCACCTGGTAGCCCTCCCACTTAAAAGAAAATTCTTTATTAATGCGGGTGCCGGTCATTTTCCAGGTAGGGTGTTGGGCTATGATATTTTTTTGCAGCAACACCCCGCCCGGGTTGATACGGTAATGCCAGCCTGCAAACAAGGCAATAATTACAAAGTATAAAATGTAGCGCCTTTTCCTTTTAATATCCACAAGCGTTGAGGTTTAGCGATTTGAAGATAAGCAATTTATTGCAGGGCGCAATAGCATCTTATGAAGGAGGGTGTTATGCTTCGACAGGCTCCCCATAACGTGTTTGTATTTTTTCCCGACAGCAAAAGAGCTTCCGGGCGAAAGCGGGCAGAACATGGTGGCCCGAGCGAGGGAGGGCATCAGCGTTTTGCAGAAGCGGGGACTTGAGCGAGCGACAGCGGGGCAAATAAGCGTAGCCGTGGTTCTGCCCGGTTTGCAGGGCAAAGGCCATGTGCGGCAAAGGAAGCATTTTTGCTGTCTTGATTTTTTGTTACTTTTTCATCAAGGAAAAAGTAATAGGCCCCTGCGGCTATGAGCAAACGAACGTTCATTGTTTACTGACCTGCAAACTACGAGCTTGCCACACTATCGCTCGCAATGACAAATCTTTTTAACGTCATCAAAACCTTTAAAGGTCCTGGCAGATTCCAAAACTCAGGCTCACAGCCCTCCCCCTCTGTCACTTCATCTTTAAAAACCGCAGGTTGTGATAATTCACAATGCCGGTTTCAAACAAAAAACCCCGGCTATACAGCCGGGGCTTCCCTAAATTTATAATCACTACACTTTATTTTAACTGGAACGCGTTATTAAACTTGCTGCCATCGGGGTTAATGCCCGATAGTACCAGTATGCCACGACGGTTACTGGCATCAATAGCTTTGTCAACGTCTTCAACGCTGTTTACAGGGCCTTTGTTTACAGTGGTAATGATAGAGCCGGTGGTTAAGCCTAACTCGTCAAACATGCCACCCTGGGTAACACCCGTAACAATTACACCCGATGCAACATTGTGCTGTTGCTTTTGTGCCGGGGTTAAAGCGCGGAAGTTGCCACCTAATTTGTTAAACAATTCCTGGTTGCCTGTGGCTACAAGCGCGGTATTTAAGCCGGCATCGCCTTTAAGGGTAACCACAAAGTTTTTCTCGGAGTTATCGCGGTTAACGGTTAGTTTTACCTTATCGCCGGGTTGCATACGGCCTACGTGTTCGGTTAAGTCCGACGATTCGGTTACCAGTGTACCATCTACCTTGGTAATTACGTCGCCCGATTTTAAGCCGGCTGTTTCAGCGCCACCGCCCGGTACCAGTTTATCCACATATAAGCCAATGGTTTTATCCTTAACACCTACGGCTTCAGCCTGGTCAGGATTGCTCAGGTCAACATAAGTTACACCTAAGTAACCACGTTTAACCGAACCATATTGCTTAATATCATTTAATACCTTTTTAGCCAGGTTAACCGGTACGGCAAAGCCATAACCCTCGTACGATCCGCTGCGCGATGCAATGGCTGAGTTAATACCAATCAGTTCGCCTTTGGTGTTTACCAATGCGCCGCCGCTGTTACCGGGGTTAATAGCCGCATCTGTTTGGATGAACGATTCGATAGCCGAGTTTGCCTTTTGCTGCTTAGGCGCATTGCGCGATGGCGAGAAGAAGTTATTATTGTCATCGTCGTCATTATCCTGCTGACCAATAATATTAATACCACGGCCCTTAGCGCTTACAATACCCGCCGTAACGGTTGATGTTAAGTTAAAAGGGTTACCCACGGCCAATACCCATTCGCCTACGCGCACATCATCGCTATTGCCCAATTTAACAATAGGTAAATTGGTGGCGTTTACTTTGATCAGGGCCAGGTCGGTATTGGGGTCGCGGCCAATCACCTTGGCTTCCAGTATCCGGTGATCGTTAGTGGTCACCTGTATCTTTTCGGCCTTATCAACCACATGGTTATTAGTTACAATATAGCCATCTGGCGAAATGATAACACCCGAACCCGATGCCTGTGGCGCACGCTGTTGTTGTTGCTTTTGGCCGCGCGGCATACGCTGACCAAATAATTGCTCAAACATATCTTCCCTTGAACTGCCGCCTTGCGTAGCCGCATAAGTAGTGCGGATATAAACTACCGCAGGTGTAACCGCTGCCGCTGCCTGGGTAAAATCAACTTCGCCGGCCGACGAGGTTATATTAGCAGGTAGCGGGTTACTTGTAAAATAAACTTTTTGTTTTTGTTCGAAACTCAGTCCATCGTTGTACTTCGTTTCCATAATTTTGTAGGCCCCTATGGCCATTGCACCACCCACAAAGGCGGTTAGCAGCGTTAAACCAAACTTTTTCATATTATTATTCACCTTTCTTTTACTTTGTTTTAAACCGGTTTAGTTTCGTTTTCCAAATTTAATACCAATAGGACTATATGAGCAACAATTAGTTAACGGCTTTTTTGTTAAAAAATGTTAAATGGACATCGAAAAGTAATTTATACCAGTTTATGCCCTACGGCTTTTTACAAAACAGGATTATTGCTTAATATTGAATTGTGAAATTACCATTTTATAAATACCAGGGAGCGGGCAACGATTTTATATTGATCGATAACCGCGATTTAGCTGTAGATCATCAAAACCCGGCTATGATTGCCCGCCTGTGCGACCGCCGTTTTGGCATTGGCGGCGACGGTATAATGTTTTTACAGCCTAAACAAGGCTTTGATTTTGAGATGGTTTACTATAACTCCGACGGGCAGCCCAGCAGCATGTGCGGCAATGGCGGCCGTTGCATTGTAGCCTTTGCCAAATTTTTGGGTGTGATTGATACCGAAACCGAATTTTTGGCAGTAGATGGCCCGCACCATGCCAAAATTTCAGAAACCGGCGATTGGGTAAGCCTGCACATGATAGATGTAGATACCGTTAACCGCGATGGCAGCGACTACGTTATCAATACCGGTTCGCCGCATTATATACAATTGGTGGATGGGCTGGAAACTAAAGATGTTTACCACGATGGCTACGCCATCCGTAATAATGATACCTACAAAGCCCAAGGCATTAACGTAAACTTTGTTGAGCCGAATGATAACGGCTTTTTTGTGCGCACCTTCGAGCGTGGTGTGGAAGCCGAAACCTACGCCTGCGGAACAGGTGTAACCGCCGTTGCATTGGCTATGGCGATACAAAACCAGCAGACAGGCAGCATTACTACCCCTATAAAAGTATTAGGCGGCAACCTGAATATCCGCTTTAATTATGATGGGGTAAAGTTTACAGATATCTTTTTGGAGGGACCGGCTAAGCAGGTTTTTGCAGGGGAAGTAGAGATTTAAGTTTTGACTTAGAATTTAACCACAAAGTTCGCAAAGAGAGAAGCCACAAAGGAAAGCACAAAGATTAAATATTCGCCACAAGGGCTTTGTGATCTTTGTGAAAATCTTAGTGCCCTTTGTGGTTAAAAACACTTATGAAAAACCTAAAACAAATCATCGCCCAAATAACCCCTTTGCTGGATAAACCATCGGATGAATTGCAGCCGCTGATATGGCAATTTATTTGTTATCCGCCTAAAATGCCCCTGCGTTTGCATCAGGAGCAATTACTAAACCAAGCGGAGCATTTTAGCCTAAAAGTATTCGACGAGTTTTTTACCGGGACATATTTAAGCTTTAACGGCTTTATTTGGGGCAATGGCCGGCGCAAAATATTAATTACCCATGGCTGGGGATCAAAGGCGGCTGATTTTAGCGATTTGATACTCATGCTGCGCGAAATAAACGATGTGCAGATCATTGCCTTTGATGCGCCGGGCAACGGCAGTTCGGAAGGTGATTTATCTAACCTGCTGCTATTTGTGCAGGCCATAAAAGCGGTTGTAGCCCATTGCGGTGAGCCGGATATCCTGATCGGCCATTCTATTGGCGCTATGGCTAATGTGGTTGCATTAGGGGCTATGAGCTTTACCCCATCGCTGCTGGCCAGTATCACCCCGTTAATTAAATTAAAGGAAAACTTTGAGGCCAGCATGACGGCTATTGGTATCCCACAGGCTGCGCAGGATGAATTTTTAGAAAACTTTGAAGCCCGGTTCGGCATCCCGGCATCTACTTTTAATATGGATGATAAATACCGGTTTAATGCCCAACTGAACCATTGGCTGGCTTACGACCGGCTGGATGCGGTATCGCCATACGCTTATATGGAAAACTTTTTAGCCACCCATCCAAGTATCAAAACTTTGCAATGCGATGGCGCAGGGCACGATAGGGTGCTAAAATCGGCAATAATGCTGGAGGGTTTGGTGGGAGCAGTGCGGAAAGCATTGGATTAATATTGGCTATGCGCAGAACAAAAAAGGTTGGAATAGCTTAGGTTTTGGATTGTTTTAACGCCCTTATTTGGCCAAAACTAATGATTGCCAACATTGCCCCAAGGCACATGATCCCTACCCCATAAATTTTATTAAAATTTAATATCAAAACCGCCCCGCTTATCAACAATAATAAGCCCAGGGCAAAAAACGCTTTTAATGTTTTACTCTTCATTCCTTTTTTTAAAGCAAGTTAGTAAACAACAGGAGCTATTGCAAATTAAAATGCTGAAAATCAAAAACTAACAGTAATAAAAAAGGCGGCCTATATGTGGCCGCCTTCCTGTTTTTCAAAGGTTGTGTAGAAGTTTTTATTATAAGTTGAAGGAGTAAGCAACACGCAGACCTACAAAGTTGATGGTAGATCCATCGTAAGCAGTGTATTTGGTTGAACCTTCGTAACGTACGCCTAAATCTAAATTGCTGTTGGCGTTAATTGGCAATAACACACCTACCTGCGGCGCATAAATAAACGCGGTTGATTTGGTGTAACCCAGGTCTTTTTTGTTCAGCAAAAATCCGGCACCGGCTTCGCCTTGTACATAAATATTACTGGCTACAAAATACTTTAAACCAGCTTTTACAGGCAATAACTGGATGTTTTGCACATCGCCTTTAATGGTGGTGGTAGTTGTACCGGTAACCGATGTAATAGTTACATTCTTTTTACCAAAAATGTTGTTGTAACCCGCGTCAACCGTAAAGAATAACTGGCTGGCCACCGGCAATTCTAACTGGGCCGAACCGCCAAGATTCCAATTGTAACCATTGCTAAGGCTACCGGTTGGGATACCCGCATCGGCACCAATACTTAAACGAGGACCTGGGGTAGTTGTTGATTTTGTTTGTGCGTTTGCGCCAAAGGTGATTGCGGCAAGCGCTAATGCTAAGGCTGTAATTTTTAAACTTTTCATGATATTATGTATTAGATCAATGTCTTTGTTTTTAAAAGACAGGGCAAAGTAAATACATAAATCAATTACGTTTTTTCATCCAAATGTCAGGAGTATTTAATCAATTGATTAACAGAAAGATAATTTTTGACCGAATTGGTATTAAAGTCAATAGATTGTAATAAAATGGCGTTTCTGTCATGTAAATGCGGTTTTTTTTGTTTCGAAAAATTTAACCACAGAGGACACAGAGGTAAGAAACGCAGAGATCACAGAGACAAAAGAAAGAAAAATTTCACCAAAACAACTCTGTGTTCTCTGTGAAAAACTTTGTGAACTCTGTGGTTAAATCACCACTACTACTTCCCTGTAAATACCGGCTTTCGCTTATTCAGGAATGCATCAACGCCTTCCTTCATATCAGCTGTACCGAAGCAATTGCCAAAGGCGGTTATCTCCTGCTCAAAACCATTGGCTGTGCCTGATGCATTGATGGCGGTAATAGCCGCGGCTACCGCTAATGGCGCGCGGAGCAGGATCTTATTTAAAATCTCTTCGGCCTTGGGGATCAAGGCTTCAAGGGTGGTTACGTGGTTTACCAGTCCGTGTTGCAGAGCCTGTTCGGCGGTCAGCATGTCCGACGTCAGGATCATTTCCATGGCTTTGCCCTTGCCAACTAATTGGGGCAGGCGCTGTGTCCCCCCGTATCCCGGTATCAAGCCTAAAGTTAATTCGGGCAAGCCCATTTTGGCATTGTCGGATGCGATGCGGATATGGCAGGCCATGGCCAGTTCCAGCCCACCGCCTAAGGCAAAACCATTAACGGCGGCAATAACCGGCTTGGGGCCATTAGCAATCAGGTCGAACACCTGGGTTTGCCCCTCGCGGGCCAGTTGGGTACCACCTGCAGCATCCAGCGCCGGGAAGCCGGAAATATCGGCACCGGCTACAAAGGCCTTGCTGCCCGCTCCGGTAATAATAATACCGCCTGTTTCAACACTCGCAAAAGCATCAGTTATAGCCGTATGTAACTCGGCCAGGGTATCCTTGTTTAAGGCATTCAGCTTGCTTTCGCGATTAATGGTGATGTATTGGATGCGATCTTTATTTTCTATCAGGATGTTTTGGTAGCTCATAAATAAAAGGTTAAAGCTTAAAGTAAAGGGTAAAGGAAAAATCCCTAAAAGTTGCGGTGCTGATGCACCCAATCGGTAATGTATTTTACAATATCCACGGTGCTTGTCCCGGGTGGGAACAGTTCGCCTACACCCATCGTTTTTAGTTCGGCCATATCCTTCGCGGGGATAATACCGCCGCCGGTCACCAGCACATCGTCCATCCCTTTTTCCTTAATCAGGGTCAGGATCTTAGGGAAAACCGTCATGTGCGCGCCCGATAGGATAGAGATGCCTATAGCGTCTACATCCTCCTGCAAAGCGGTATTCACCACCATCTCGGGCGTTTGGCGCAGGCCGGTGTATATTACTTCCATCCCGGCATCGCGCAGGGATGTGGCAATAATACGTGCGCCGCGGTCGTGCCCGTCGAGCCCTACTTTGGCAACTAATACACGTATGGGGCGGTTAAATGGGGTTGTACTCATATATATTGGTGATACAAACATCAGCAATTATTTTGGCTTTTGGTATACCCCCCAGGTGAGTATACACTGCAAGGAAAAGTAGCTGCACCTTACAATAAAGAGTTGTGATTTGCTTTCATTCCTGCAACTATTGATATTTGCAATAATGCTATATGGCATGGCTCATTTCTCATCATCAAAAACCATAAAACAATGTCAAACCTTAGCTATGTTTCGCCTTTTTTTATTGTTTCCAATATAAACGATTCAGTATCGTACTATGTAAATAAACTCGGATTTGAAGCGCGTTATATGAGCCCTGAAGGTGATCCGTTTTTTGCCATTGTGGGCCGCGGCAATATTGCTATAATGCTGAAAGCAATTGCTGATGATATAAAGCCGGTCCCCAATTATACCCGGCACGAATGGGCCCGCTGGGATGCATTTATTCACACTCCTGATCCGGATGCTTTATTTGAGGAATACCGTTCGGCCGGTGTAACATTCCGCCAATCGCTCAGGGACGATAACGATGGGCTGCGTGGGTTTGAAGTAACAGATGCCGATGGCTATGTTTTATTCTTTGGTCACCCTAAAGCACCGTGACCCGCCGGTCGGCTTCGGGCTGAGTACTATACGTTATCTTCCTTATACTCGTCCCGCAAGGCATCCTTTATCTTTTGCGCGGTGGCTTCAAATTCTTCCGGGGTAAATTGCAGCTTGGGATTGGTAAAGTTAATATCGTTGGCATGGTTCATGGGGATTAAATGAATATGCGCGTGGGGTACTTCCATACCCATTACCACCACACCAATACGCTGGCAGAGGATGGCTTGCTTTAAGCCTGTAGCAACAATTTTGGCAAACAGCTGCAAGCCGGTATAGGTTTCATCATCCAAATCGAACAAATAATCCACCTCTTTTTTAGGGATCACCAACAGATGGCCCTCGGTAAGCGGACTAATATCCAGGAAAGCCAAAAAATCGTTACTTTCGGCTACCTTGTATGCAGGGATATCCCCGGCTACTATTTTGGAAAAGATGGTCATTGGGTTAATTTTGAATGAATGAGTTATTGAATTAGTGAATAACAGAATGTCCTAAATCAATAATTCAATAACTCGCTCATTCAGTAATTGTTTTACCGGCTTATTTCCAGTATTTCAAACTCCATTTTACCGGCGGGTACCTGTATCTCGGTTGTATCGCCTACCGATTTGCCCAGCAAACCCTTGGCAATAGGCGACGCTACTGATATTTTACCGGCTTTCATATCGGCTTCGGTTTCGGATACCAGTTGGTAACTCATGGTAGCGCCGTTCTTTACATTCTTTATTTTAACGATAGACAAGGCCAATACTTTAGACGTATCTAGCTTAGATTCGTCGAGCAAACGGGCACTGGCCAATATTTCGCCCATTTTGGATATTTTGGCTTCGTGCAGGCCTTGCGCTTCCTTGGCGGCATCATACTCCGCGTTTTCAGATAAGTCGCCCTTATCCCTTGCTTCAGCAATTTGCTTTGAAATAGACGTGCGGCCTGTGGTTTTTAAATAATGTAACTCTTCCTTTAACTTCTCTAAACCTTCCTTGGTATAATAGGTTACTTCTGCCATAACTCACAATATATTTATGTTCTTTATCCTGTTTAAAGCCAAAAAAAACCGCCCTCCCCATTTTAAGAAGGACGCTAAGGCTTTTATTAAAAACAAACAAGACTACGTTGGCCACTTAGCCCGCATAGTCTTGCTCTTGTTGTAAAACGAAGATAAGCGTTTTAAGTTTTAATATCCAAATTTTTTTAACCCCGAAATTGATTTAGGTTGACGATTTAAATGCCGCCAGTTTTTGCGCCAGCACCTCGCTCAACTTGCGGTATGAGTCGAATGTCCAGCCAGCCACGTGTGGTGTCAGCAATACCTTGCCACTTTTTATTAATTCATCAAACCAGGGCTGTTCGGCCAGGGCGGGGAATTTTTCCACTTCCAGCACATCTAATCCGGCGCTTAATATTTTGCCTTGCTTTACGGCATTTAATACCGCCTGGGTTTTTACCACCTTGCCCCGGGCGGTATTGATCAAAAATATGGGCTTTTTAAAATGGAACAGGTATTCGTCATCTACCATTCCGTTAGTTTCGGGTGTAAGGGGGATGTGCAGGCTTAGTACATCGCTGTGTTTTACAATCTCTTCCATGCTTACTTCGCGGGCGTACCTGTCGCTAAAGCCGCTGCGGTATTTATCGTAAGCAATTACATTAACTTCAAAGCCACTTAGCTTGCGGGCAAAACTTTGGCCCATGTGGCCGTAACCAATAATGCCTACGGTTTTGCCTTTCAGCTCAAAGCCCCGATTAGCTTCGCGCTTCCAGCTACCCGCGCGAATTTCGGCATCGGCACGGTTAAAATTATTCATCAGCGATAACAACATGCCTACAGCATGTTCGCCTACCGCGTCAGAGTTACCTTCGGGCGCGTTCATCAGGTGGATGCCTTTGCTTGCGGCATACTCCTCGTCGATATTGTCCATCCCGGCACCGGCGCGGGCAATAAAGCGCAGGTTGGTGGCCGCATCCAGCACGACCTTATCTACCTGGAACTTAGAGCGGATCAGCAAGCCCTCATAATCACCAATAATGCTAAGGGCTTCGGCGGGTGTAATATCAGGGCGGTAATCGCAAACGTAGCCAAGCGCTTCGGCCTGTTCAATAAATATAAGATGGATATCGTCTACAATGAGGATGTTTTTCAAACCGTATGATTAAAATGTGATCACTCAAATTTAAAAAAATAATGGAGATAGCCCGTTTAGATATTCGGCTTAATTCCCCCATTGCCTGTGTCTTCACAGGCAATTTCCTGTACTTCCCTTACAGATATAACAGTTTATTACTATTTTCAACAATGGAATTTAATGAACTTTATTTTTATACAGCTAGTATAACTGATTGGATACCCCTCTTGCATCCGGATAAATTCAAGCAAATTATATTAGACAGCCTTATATTCCTGGTTAAGAAAGAGAAAATAAAAGTATATGGCTTTATTATTATGTCAAATCATATTCATTTGATATGGGAGAATACGACCATGAACGGAAAGGAAAAGCCGTATGCCAGTTTTATGAAATTTACAGGTCATCAATTTCTTGATGAATTAAGAAAAAATGATGATAAACTATTGGCCCGTTTCAAAACCGATAAAAACAACCGAAGCCACCAGTTTTGGCAACGAAATGCCTTGCCGATAAGGTTATATGACCGGAAAATATTAGAACAAAAACTAAACTATATTCATTTAAATCCTATGCAGGAACATTGGAATTTAGTAGAAGACCCCAATAATTATTATTTCTCATCATGTTCATTTTATGAAAACGAAGACAAGAAATTTGGTTGGCTAACACATTATATGGATGTGATGTAGAAAGTAGCTTGTAGGAATAGTGTTCGATTGCTTATTTTATCATCGATTGGGAATAATTGGAAGCGTTTGGAAATAGTGTTTGGGACATAACCTGCGGAATAAAAGGATATTCAAACTCCCCATTGCCTTTGTCCTCAGAGGCAATTAAACCGGAGAACCTGCAAGCAGTTTGTGTCCCCACAAACTGCGGGGTAGAAAGAGATATCCAAACTCTCATTGCCTTTGTCCTCAGAGGCAATTAAACCGAAGAGCCTGCAAGCAGTTTGTGGGGACACAAACTGCGGGGTAGAAAGAGATATCCAAACTCCCATTGCCTGTGTCTTCACAGGCAATCAAAACGGAGAGCCTGCAAGCAGTTTGTGAGGACACAAACTGCGGGAAGAGAAGATTGCTTCCGTTGCCTGTGTCCTCACAGGCAACCAACCACCACTATTATTTACACCTTCCTATAAATATCCAGCAAATTCCTGCCTTGCTCTTTATAGTCCAACCCATACCCTACCACAAATTCATTTTTAATGTGGAAGCCCACATATTCCAATTCCTCTACCGAAACTTCCATGGCTTCAGGTTTTAGCAGTAACGAGCATACACGGATAGAGGCCGGCTTGCGCTGGTACAGTTTTTCAACCAGGTAATTCAGGGTGTTACCGGTATCAACAATATCTTCAATAATAATTACGTTGCGGTTTTTAATATCAACAACCAGGTCAATATCCTCGCGAATTTTGCCGCTGGTAGCTGTACCGCCGTAGTAGGATGCCAGTTTGGTAAAGGTAACCTCGCAGGGGATGGTAATTTGCTTCACCAAATCGGCTATAAACAAAAAGCTGCCGTTTAATACCCCAATAAATATGGGGTTGCGGTCGGCATAGTCTTCGTTTAAGTGCGCGGCTATTTCGGCAATACGCTTTTCAATCGTATTTTGGTCTATCAGCTTTTCAAATTCCAGATCGGCTACCTTCGTTTTCATCCGACTAATTTAAAAATTAATCGCAGAATGCGAAAAATATTATCATACAGATAACATTATATTTACAGCCACATGATAGACTACCAGGTACATACCCTGCCCAACGGAATCAGGCTTTTATTTAAGTATTCGGCATCGGCCATTACGCATTGCTGCTTTATGGTGAATGCCGGCGCGCGCGATGAAGCCGACGGCAAGGATGGCCTGGCGCATTTTATTGAACACCTGCTGTTTAAGGAAACCGAACGCCGCAGCACCAACCAAATACTAAACCGGCTTGAGTTGGTAGGCGCCGACTTGAATGCATATACCACTAAGGAATATACTTGCCTGCACGCTTCGTTATTGAAGCAACATTTGGAGCGCGCCATGGATTTGTTTGAGGACCTGATCTTCCACTCCACCTTCCCCGAAGATGAGATGCAAAAGGAGCGCGGGGTGATACTGGATGAAATTGCATCGTACCTCGATCAGCCCGAGGAAGCCATTCAGGATGATTTTGAGGGCGTGCTGTTTAAAGGCCACCCCTTTGGCAACAATATTTTAGGTACGCCCGAATCGGTAAACGCGCTGACGAAAGCCGATATCGACCATTTTATTGGTAGTAATTACAATACAGCCCAAATGGTGTTCGGCGTTTTTGGCGATTACGATTTTAATAAACTGATTAAGCTATTCAGTAAATATTTTGAGGGCATCGCGGTTAACAACCATCAAAAGAACAGGATTGCGCCATCGGCCGTAATGGGCGGAACGCTAATAGTTAAAAAACCTATCTCGCAAACGCATTGCATTATTGGCAACCGGGCTTATGCGTCAAACAGTCCGCACAAATATGGTTTATTATTGTTAAACAACCTGCTGGGTGGTATGGGGATGAGCAGCCGGTTGAATCTGGAGATCCGCGAGAAGCACGGTATTGCTTATACTATAGAATCGGGATATACATCGTTCACCGATACCGGTATTTTTAATATTTACTTTGGTACCGATGCCGAAAAAGCCGACAAGGCCCTGCGCCTGACACATAAGGAGCTAAAAAAACTACGCGATAACCAATTAGGCACCCTGCAACTGCACCAGGCCAAGCAAAAATTTATCGGTCAGATTGCCCTGGCCGAGGAAAACCGCATGAGCCTGATCCTATCTATGGCTAAAAGCCTGGTTGATTTTAATCGGGTAGATTCGCTGGAGGAAGTTTTTGCTAAGATAAATATGGTAACTGCCGAAGAGTTGCTGGCCATAAGCAACGAGATTTTTGACAGGGATGTCCTATCAACTTTAATATTTGAGCCGGGGGAGTAAGTTTACCACATGCTGCACCAACAAAAAACCCGTTTAAAAGCTAACTTTTAAACGGGCCTGTTATGTAAGTATCCTTATTGGAAGTACTATTTACAATTGTTAAAATTTAATGGATTAGTTCCAACGGCCACCACCGCCGCCACCGCCACGGTTGCTATCTTTTTGGTAACCGCCACCGCCGCCGCCACGGTTTCCACCGCCGCCGCCACCGTAACCACCACGGCTACCGCCGCCGCCGCCACCACCATAACCGCCACGGCTACCGCCTGCGCTTGGTTTGCGTTCTTCAGCTTGACTAACAGCAATAGTCCTGCCGCCAATTTCGGTACCATTTAGGCCGTCAATTGCTTTTTGTGCAGACTCGTCATCAGTCATTTCAATAAAGCCGAAACCTTTGCTTCTGCCGGTTTCGCGATCAGTGATAATTTTAACCGAACTAACTTCGCCGTAAGCTGCAAATAGTTCCTGTAAATCAGCTTCCTCTACCTTGTAGGGAAGACTTCCAACAAAAATTTTCATCAAGTTTTAATTTAATTGTTAAGCATTTTTAGCCTAACCTCATTTTTCAGTAACGCAAATAAACTAATAGTGTTTATTTAATTTCAATTATAGTTAAATTATATGCAATATGAAGTATTTATTTGATCTTCAATCTAAATGTTTTTCATATCGGCTTAAAACACTCCCGTTTGTAGTGGTTATACGCAGTTAGTTGATTAATTGTTATGTTATGATAATTTTTTCGGACTTTTAAAAAACATTAACCTTGTATCAATCCAATTAACTGAACCTTCAAATCCCTATTCGCAATGGAATTATTCACGGTTGTACTGCTCATCGCAATTTTATACTTCGTATTTTCCATCAAAACCGACCTCGGCAAAAAAATAGCCGACCTGGAATACCATATCACCAGCCTTAAGGCACTGTTAAAAAAAGCGATAGAAGAACGGGAAGCGCCGGCAGCTAAACCCGTTGAGCCCCCCGCCCCAATTATACCGCCTGCTCCAAAACCACAGGCCGAGGACCGCCCGCGTATAGTCCCCGCGCCCGAGTTACCCAAGCCCGAACCGGTTAAACCCCAACCAGTTGAAGAATGGGATAAAAAAGTGATCAGCCCACCCGATTATATGGATGGTGTGAAGAAACAACCTGTACCGCCGGTATCCCGATTTTATACCCAGGCACCCCAAGAACCGGAACCATCATTTTTTGAACGCTACCCCGACCTGGAAAAATTTATCGGCGAAAATCTGATCAATAAAATTGGTATCGGGATACTGGTTTTGGCTATCGCCTATTTTGTAAAATATGCCATTGATAATAACTGGATAGGCCCGGTTGGCCGTGTAGGTATCGGGATACTTTGCGGCAGCATACTGATAGGTTTTGCCCATAAACTACGGAAAAATTATACGGCTTTTAGTTCGGTACTGGCAGGCGGTGGTTTGGCTATTTATTATTTTACCATAACGCTGGCCTTTCACCAGTTCCATTTGTTTAGTCAAACGGCATCGTTTATTATTTTGATCTGCATTACGCTGTTCGCGGTGGCATTGTCACTATTGTACGATAAGCAGGAGCTGGCCATTATAGCCCTGGTAGGCGGCATGGCCAGTCCGTTTATGGTGAGTAACGGGCATAATAACTTCAACGCGTTTTTTATGTATTTGGTGATACTAAATGCCGGCCTGTTGATTATTGCTTATTACAAAGCCTGGCGCATCCTTAATATCAGCGCGTTTGGCTTAACTGTATTGGTTTATATTACCGTGCTATTTAACCTGCCAACCGCCAATGACCATACGGCCTTTATATACGGAACGGTGTTTTACCTGCTATTTTTGGCCATTAACATTGCCCATAATATAAAGGAGGGCAAGGCATTTATCGCGTCCGACTACAGCATCCTGCTTGTTAACACTGCCCTGTACTTTAGCGCGGGATTATATCTACTGACCGATATGGGGCAGGCCGATTACCGTGGCCTGTTTAGTGCCGCGCTTGCCGCGCTGAATTTGGCGCTATCCTATATCCTGTTTAAAAACAAAAAAGTTGATACCAATATCCTTTATCTGTTAATTGGTATTACCCTCACCTTTATATCGCTTACTGCACCTATACAATTGCATGGCAATAATATCACACTGTTTTGGGCATCGGAAACGGTACTGGTGTACTGGCTGTACCAACGGTCGGGGATATTGTTAATGAAGGTAACCGCCATGCTGGTTTGGGTACTGATGCTGGGCAGTTTAGGCATGGATCTGTTGAATGTTTATGGCAATAATTCCATAGCGCTGACCATTGTAGCCAACCGGGGCTTTATCACTATTGCATTTGCCGCTATTGCCACTTACTTGCTTCATCTGCTGGTAAACAGGGATACCGGGGAACAGCAATCCCGCCTGGATATCCCGGCCGATGTATTGCGGGTGATAGCCTTTATATTTTTGTTTTTAAGCGGACTGCTGGAAATTAACCACCAATTTTTAAACCACTTCCCCGATACATCGCTTAATATTGTTTACCTGATGCTGTATACCACGGCATTTGTATACCTGTTTAACCTGCTGGTACTGGAGCGTAATGAACGCATCGACCCGCAAATTGGCGCGGCTTTAGTTGCCTGCGCCATTGCTGTTTACCTGATATTTATTGCCGATGCCTTTATATTGGAACGCCAGATGCTGGAGAAACATATACCGGCTGCTATACATTTTATGGCGCATTGGCTTAGCGCCCTGTTTGTTAGCATGTTGTTTTATAAATTAATAACCATAGTTAGGGATAAGGTAAACTTACCCGATGTGGCAACATGGTTAATTTGCGCGGGCATTGTTGCTTTCCTGAGTTTGGAAGTAAGCCTGGTAAGCAATTGGTTATTCACATCGGCTACCACAACATTTGATAGGGTAGAGACGGTGTATATCCAAACCGCGTTGCCGGTGCTTTGGGGGCTATCATCATTCGCTATTATGTGGCTGGGGATGCGGCACAGGGAACGTACCCTCCGGGTGATTTCGTTAAGTCTGTTCACGCTCACCTTGCTGAAACTGTTTATATTTGATATCCGCAATATCCCGGCAGCGGGAAAAATTGCCGCGTTCTTTTGCCTGGGTGTGCTATTGTTGATCGTATCGTTTATGTATCAAAAAGTTAAAAAAATTATTGTTGCCGATGAAAGCCCTGAACAGGATCCTGAAGCTTAGTTTATTGCTGTGCGGTTTTAGCTATACTTTACTGGCGCAGCAAACAACTTTCAAATATAAGTCTGAGTTGGCCGGTGTAGATTCGGCCGGGTATTACCGCATTAACCTGCGGCCCGATTTAACGGCCAAAGCAAAAACTGATCTGTCCGATATCCGCGTTGCTGCCCCCGACGGCGGCTTTGTGGCTTACGTAAAGGCCGGCGATATGCCCGCTAATAGTCAATACCGCTTTGTTACTTTCCCGCAGGTAAAAACAAAAGACAAACAGGATACCAGTACGGTATTTGTGGTTGAAAACCCAACCGATGGCCCGGTTAAACAGTTATGGCTAAAGCTGAAAAACACCGCGGTAGAGCGGCACCTTACCCTAACCGGCAGCGACGACCTGCAACAATGGTTTGCCATTGCCGAAAATATGAATTTAGGTACAGCTGCCAGCACCGATGACAAAGGCATTTACGAACAGCAACTAACGTTCCCGGCCAGCAGCTATCGTTATCTGAAAATGGTGATCAACAACGCGCATAAAAGCCCGGTGAATATCCGCGAGGCTGGTATTTATACTTATCTGCCAGTTAAGCCGCAATATGTAATGCTTAGCCGCTTAACATTTACCCAAGCCGATTCGCCTAACCATGTCACCCACATTTATATCAATTTTGATGAAGCCTATCCCATCAATAAATTATATATCCCGGTAAAGCTTAATGCCTATTTCCGTCGCGAGGTTAATGTTTATACACAAGGTAAAAGCCCCCAATGGCTTACCAGTAAAACCTTCAGTAACGAGGATGAATATATCAACCTATCGGTAAGGGCTAAAAGCCTGGATGTGCAGATTATCAATAACGACGACCGGCCACTACCCGTTACTCATGTAGAAGCCTACCAGTCCGAAAGCTACATTATAGCCCGGCTGGAGCCTAAAAAAATCTATTACTTGATCTTTGGGAACGATACAGCCACCGCGCCTAAATACGACCTCCAATTTTTCACCGGGAAAATAGGCAACCATTTCCCCGAGAACGGCCATTTTGCAATTGAGCCGAACAAGGCTTATCAAACAAAGCAAGCCCAACCGGTAAACAAAAAACCCTATTTACTTTGGCTGAGTATTGCCGTTGCTATTGCCATACTATCGGCACTTACGTTTAGTATGACCAGGGAGGTGAATAAGAAGAAAGTATAGCGCTCCTAAACCACAAGGATTTTTATTTATACATGTATAAACAACTCACCGGCCGGCTTGCGCACTTTAGGCAGTTTGCTATAAACGTCTTCATCCGAACGGAAGCCTACGGCGGCAATTACGCTGGCGGTTAAACCTTTTTCTTTTAATCCTAAAATTTCATCAAAAGCGGCCGGATTAAAGCCTTCCATAGGGCAGGCATCAATTTGCAGGGTGGCCGCGGCCGATAATAATACGCCCAAAGCAATATAAGCTTGTTTTTGTGCCCAGCTAATACGTTCCTCCTGCGATTTGGAGTTAACACTACCCACTATCATTTGCTCAAAGCCAACCAATTGCTCACGGTCAACACCACGGGTAGCGGCAATCAGGTCGATATAGTTTTTTACCAGCGCTTCGTCAACCGCGGTTTCGGCGGCAAATACAATCAGTTGCGATGCATCGGTAATTTGGGCCTGGCCGTAACCTGCTTCACGTAGTTTTGCGCGTGTATCCGCATCTTCTACAACTACCACCCGATAAGGCTGCAAGCCTGCCGATGATGGGGATAATTGTATGGCTGCTAACAGATCATTTAACTGTTGGGTACTTAATTTTTTATTGCTATCGAAGGTTTTAATGGCTACGCGCCATTGTAAGTTTTTTAAAGTTGCCATATTGTTTCTTATTTGAAACAAAAATAGATGTTTAAACATCTATTTACGGTCATAGTGGAGTAAGGTTAACATGGTTATAATGTCATATTAAATAATGTTTTACCATTTCTGCTTGGGAGGGAGATAGAAATAGCCTAAATAGTATAACGAACAAAAAGCCTACGGCAACTTATTCAATCCCTCGGCCCGTACATGCCAGGTACCATCCTGCGGGAAACCGGGGGCATTAATATTGGGCGCGCCGTCCCAGCCGCCAGCCATCAGGGCGGCGGCGGCCATAAAGGCGCTGTTAGCGGGCAGGTAAGCCGGGCAGGCCAACGGCTCCTTGGCCCGCTGTACGTGGCCGTTCTTCAAAAACTTAGCGCCGAAGATATCGTTACACAAAATATTCACGGCCTTTTGCTGTTCGCCTAAACGGGCGGCGGTTAAGGCCCCCTTGCCCAGGCTCCAACTGATGAAGCTGCGCAGGCCGCCACGATCGTAAATGGAATTAAAAGTTTGCGCCATCACCTGCTCATCAATCATGGGTGTTTTGGGCAGGTAGCCCAATGCCATAATCTGGTCGGACCCGCCACTGCCGGGGTCGGTCTCTAACTCGGCGTATTTACCATTGCGAATGGTAGGGCGGGCCAGCTTGGCCAGGATATCATCCCAATGTTTATCGCGCGGCATACCCAGGCGTTCGCGCCAATCCTGCGCTACTTTTAAGCCATAATACCATTGGGTTAACTCGAATGTGGGGTTTTGGGTTTCGTTCTCGGCGTTATGTTCGGCTACCCCCTTAATTGGCGGGCCAAGGATATAGCGCCCGGTTTTAACATCGTAAAAAGCGTAGGATGACATAAACTTAGCCGATTCGAAAACCACGCCGCTATACTTATTCAGCGTGGCTTTATCAGGATGCGCACGATAGATCAGTTCGGCCAGGTAAATGGGGTTGCATTGGTTCCATATAATGAACGGATTAATACTCCCCGGGCTTGGCCGCGCGTCGATCCCCGACATTTTGGGCCAGCGGGCGCCTTCAAAGCCCTCGCTTTTGGCTTGGGCCACAGCAACCGGCAAAACTTTTTTATACCAGGCAAAGCTATTCTCCAGCGATTCGGTATGCCCCCACTGGTAAAACTGGGCGGTATGCCACCAGTACACTTCGGAGTTATGCTTGCCGTACCAGCTGATATGTGTCAAGCCCGTTTCCTGCGGCGGGAACGAGCCGGCATAGTTTACATGCAGCAGGTATTGCGACAGGATGATACGGCGCTCCAATTCGGGCGCGCGGGCATCCGTACTGCCGGTAAAATCAACCACACCACCTTTGGTCCAAAAGTTTTGGTACGATGCCGCGCTGGCCGCTTTTACAGCCACGAAAGCCGGTGCAGCCAGCTTAGGTATATCGGGCGAAAAGGTGCAAGTAATTTGCAGGCTATCGGCACCCATGCCAGCTAATAAAAAACGATGGTCGCCATCCTGTGCAAATTGGCCTTTGCCCTGCCAGCTTACGGTTACATAATATACGGTGCCCTCAATGCTCCGCTTCAATAGCACCTGATTGGCGCTTTGGTTAATGATGGTGGTTTTATGGCGATCGGGTTTAGTCCAATCAAAAGGTGGTTTGTTTTTGATGGTAAAGTCGTATGCATACGGGAAACGAAAAGCAGTTTTCAACCCTCCCTTTAACAGTGCCGATTTAATTTTAAAAGCCACTGTGCTTTGGCCGGGGTGGCTAACGGTTTCTACCATTACCGGCGTGCCGTTAATGGTATAATTACTGGTGATGAGGCCTTTCCATAAGTCCAGTTTCTGCTGGATGTGACTGATAGATGCCATATCCAACACTTTGCCATCGCCCTGTACCAGGCTAATTTGCCCCAGCGGTACCGGGTGCGGGTTTTGGCGAAAGTATTCGCCGGCCGGGCTTTTCTCCTGGCTGGCGTACATGATCTTGCGGCCATGAAAATCTATCTCCTTCATGGCATCCTGTAGTTTCAAATTATTAACGTTAGGGAACGAGTGCCAAACCCAGGTAGATAAAGTTTCCAGTGAAATGCCATTCTTCCAATAATAATCCTCGAACGATTGCATCCCCGTTACATCTGCCGTATAGGCAAAATCGCCATTACCAACCGATAGTGGTGCCAACGGGTCTATCTCCGTAAGCTGCACATTATGCCGGTTCACCAGCGCGTAGCGATCAATACGTTGCGCTTGGGACAGGGTCGGCACGATAAGGCATAAAATGGCCAATTGGAGCAGTCGGGTTTTCATGAAGGCGAAGATTACAATAGATTTATAACCAAAGCTAATACAAAAAGTAAACCTGCCTGTCCTGCACTGTATTGTGCTGTTTATAGTGTGGATTGCCAACCCTGCTTCTCAAATGCCTGTGAATTACATCATCACTTGGCTACCCAATAGCATACATCATTATTAACTCAAACAGGTGGCATCTGCTATTACTAATACATTATATTAACCAAAACTCAATTACCTGTAAATCAGAAAAATAAACATGCAACTTTTAAACAAATCATCTTATCCATTGTCTTTTATTCACTACATAAACAAACATTTAACAAACCGCCTTATCTGCAAACCATGAATAAACCATCCCGTTCGGCCGAATTGATCCTGGCCAACAAAGAACTTGCCTTCCAAAACACCGAAAAGGAAAAACGCGCGGCCGAGTTAATTATAGCCAATTACGAACTTGCTTTTCAAAATACAGAAAAAGAGAGCCGCGCTGCTGAACTCATTATCGCTAATAAGGAACTGCTTTTCCAAAACACAGAGAAAGAAAACCGTGCTGCTGAATTGATCATCGCCAATAAGGAACTCGCCTTCCAAAATGCAGAAAAGGAAAACCGCGCGGCCGAGTTAATTATTGCTAACCGCGAACTGGCTTTTCAAAACACCGAAAAAGAAAGCCGTGCAAGCGAATTGATCATCGCCAATTTTGAGTTGCTTTTCCAAAATGGCGAAAAGGAAAAACGTGCGGCCGAATTAATTGTCGCGAACCACGAGTTGGCTTTTCAGAACCAGGAAAAAGAGAACCGGGCGGCTGAATTGATCATCGCCAATAAAGAACTCGCTTTTCAAAACCAGGAGAAAGAAAACCGCGCGGCTGAATTGATCATCGCCAACAAAGAACTGGCTTTTCAAAATAAAGAGAAAGAAAACCGCGCGGCCGAATTGCTTATTGCCAATAAAGAACTGGCTTTCCAAAACGAAGAAAAGGAAAAGCGGGCCATCGAATTAAGTCTCGCTTATCACGAACTTAAAAAGGCCGAGCAGCATTTAAAAGAATACATTAAAGGGCTGGAACAAATGATGTTTATTACATCGCACAAGGTAAGGCAGCCGGTAGCCAATATCCTGGGATTATCCAGCATATTAAATGACCTGATAGATAACCCCGAGCAACTTAGAAAGCTGGTTGGCTACTTGCAGGAATCGGCCATAACGCTTGATGCTTTTACCAAAGAACTTACCGCCTTTATCAGCGACCTGGAACGCCGCGGTAAGGTGCGTTACTAATGCTGCATTGCAGCAAAATCACGCGCTCAGCATAAAATGCTCCACATCAGCGGCTGTACCGGTAAAAGCACCCGGCGCTGCTGTTTTTAACCCCGCCATAGCAGCGGCAAACTCGCCAGACTGTTGGATGCCCGCTCCCTGTATCCGCTGATATAAATAACCCGCTATATAAGTGTCGCCGCAGCCGGTAGCATCTACCATAAGGGCAGGTTCATAAGCAGGGATAGTATAAAAAACACCATCGCTATAAATTTGCGAGCCATGGCTGCCGTTGGTGATCACTACTTCTTTAACGCCCCAATCTGTTAGCATCCGGGCGCCGTCAGCTACATCATCGCAGCCGGTTAAGGCCTGCAGTTCGGCAATATCAGCCTTTACAATTTCAATATAAGGTAAAGCTTCCCGCTTATCGGCCCAGTCGGCGGCATACACTTTTTGGTTTTCTACCCGGCGCAGGTAGCCCTGCACATCAAGGCCTACGCGGCCTTTGGCGGCAAGGGTTTTAATCAATTCTGTTGAGATATCGTTAGCCAGCAATGGCCCCAAATGAAAGATGCGCGCGTTGATCGATTTAAACTGATCGATATTAAATGTATCGGCCATAGCCAAAACGTTCTGTGTGCGCTGGTCCTGGTTTTCGGCGTAAATGTTTTCGAAGAATACGGTGTTAGCGCTTTGCTGCACCATTACTTCAATACCTTTTTCCCTCAAATCGGTTACATAATGCATTTCGGCAGGGGCCAGCGCGGTAGCCAGTAAATACTTCACCCGCATTTTGCTGAGCGCGCAGGAAAAATAATAGGCCGTACCACCCGGCATATACAGCACCGATTGGGCGTTAACCACTTTATCTGACGTGATATGACCTATGCAACAGATATCATACATGCAGGCAATAAACAAAAAAGCGGGCTGATTTACAAACGCGTGCCCGGCTATATTCCAAACTCGTCCCGTATTTGCTGATAATATGATGGGCCGGTAACAATACGGGTAAGGCTGCTATTATGCAGCACAATGGTGAAGCGGTTATTGGAGTATTTATGGATCTCGACAATTTTTTGCTTGTTGACGATGTAAGACTTTTGCACGCGGACAAAATCTGAAGAAAGTTTATCAGATAGTACGGCCAGCATGTGATCGCAAAATAGCTTGTCGCCGTTTTGCATGTGTACAAAGGTGTATTTATCGTAAGCCTCAAAATACAGCACATCGGCCAGTTGTACCAGAGTAAATTTGTTGCCTTTTTTAACGGGGAGGGTTTTAATATCGGTACGCTGCTTTACCTTACCCAGCAAGGTTTCAAACTCGCCCCATACCGATGGGGTTTGCTTGCCGCTGATAAAATGCTGCAGCTTGTTTATAGCCTGCAGCAGGCGACTATCTTTTATCGGCTTCAGCAGGTAATCAACCGATAGCGTTTCGAAAGCCTTAATGGCATACTCATCATAAGCGGTAGTAAAAACTACAAAGGGCTGATAGTTTAGTTGATTAAGCACATCAAAGCCCAGCATATCGGGCAGCTGGATATCCAGGAAAACCACATCGGGCCGCAGGGAATTAATCGTACCGATGGCTTCGGTACCGCTGCCCGCCTCGCCGGTAATTTCAATTACAGTGGTATGCGCGCCCAGCAATTCGCGCAACATCCGCCGGGCGGGCGGTTCATCATCCACAATTACCACTTTCAGCAGCTTATCCATGCTGCAAATTTATGGTGATGCTTACCTGTTTCAGCGGCGTGTTCTCAAACATAATATCGTGCCTGCGGGGATAAAAGGCGTTCAGCTTATCCATTACGTTTTTCAACCCATAACCTACCTGCATATCTTCGGGAAAGGACAGGCCGTTATCATGCACCACAATATTCACAATTTTATTATTCCCCATAATGCTGATATTGATAAAGCCTATGGTGCCGGGTTCCTTTAGTCCATGCTTTACGGCGTTCTCTACAATAGGTTGCAATATAAATTTAGGGATGCGCACCAGCTTAACGGTATCGGTCACTGAAATGGCCACATTCAGCCTGTCTTCAAACCGTATCTTTTCTATCAGCAGGTAATTTTCGGCCATTTCCACTTCCTCGGCAACGGTTATTTCCATCTCCTCCTGCTTGTTCAACGTATAGCGGAACAGGTCGGCCAGGGCAATAGTCATTTGCCGGGCTTTAAGGCCTTGCGACACCGATAATTCGGCAATGGAGTTTAAGGTATTATATAAAAAATGCGGGTTGATTTTGGCTTGCAGGGCCTCCAGTTCGGCCTTTGTTTTTAGTTCGTTTAGCTTGGATATTTCCAGTTCCTTTTCGTAATACATCCGCTTTTGCGCCAGTTGGGTATAGCTAATGGTGAGGTACAGCGCCGATACGATCCCGCTAAGAAACAGGGACAGCAGGAAGGTCCACATAATGGTATAGTAAGCGTGGGCATCATCAATTAACAAGCGCATCCATATATTGGTTGATGTAAGGCAAATAAAAATAGAGGCGATAATAATAACATGCTGCTTGTATTGCGAAACATTTTTAATTTCTAACCCGCGCTGTATATACAGTATAATAACAGCCGGGCCAAATACAAAAAACACCGAACGCAGCGCATGGTAAATTAATGTAAAGCAATAGCCGCGGTACGAATTAAAGCTGGTATAGCAGGGATAAAAAGGCATCAGCGCCATGTAAAAGCAAAAGCAAACAACCGATGTAAGGATCAGCTTTGTTGTAAACCGGTTTAAGTTACTTCTGCTAAAAAGCCTGTCGTAAATGTAATACAGGTAAATACCAATACTTGTAAACACAAACATGGTAGATAGTATTAAAATATTTTTAATTATCCCGTTCATTTACTGATAGCTAAACATACCCATTTTGCAATAACATAAAGGCGGATGCGTATCAATAATTAATACAGCCCCTTATGATCGGCCAGTACAGGCCATCCATCCTTACAATCTTCCACGTTGGTAACCGCCCACATCAGGTCATACATACCATTATAATACAGATGCACATTGCTATAGCCCTTTGCGGCAAGGCGCTTGCTTACCTCGTTGGCACTCAGCATGGTTTGGCCCTGCATATTAGATCCATACACCAGCACGGGGGTTGTTTTTGGCTTGTCCTTAAGGTAGGTTTCTAATGCTGATAAAGTATAATTTACCGCCCCGGTTATGTGGCCCAGGTTGTGGTATACCAAAGCATCTTTATTTTCAAACTCCGCTTTAGTGCGCATATCGGCAATAACCAGCGCGGTATTATGCTTAACCAGCGCGATAGTTTCCTTAGCGCCCAAAACCTTATACTTTGGCTGATTAGTAAAGTACAGTTTTTGATTAACCACAGGCGTATGAGGGATAAAGGTAGCCAGGCCCTCAAAAAGCACGTACACGTTTTTATAACCGGCTTTGGTATACTTCACAGCCGCCTGTATAGCATCCGAGCCACCAATGGCGCAAAAAAGGATAGGGCGGGTTTTATTGCCCGGCTTTGCCAGTTCCTGGTCGATACCGGCAAGCGGCACATTAACCGCATTGCGGATGCGGCCTATATTATTGGCCTCGGTAGTATCTGTACCGTTAAACTGGCTGGCCGGCCTTACATCAATTACCAGGTTGTTTTTGTTTTGGATAAACTTATAAGCATCGGCCGATTCGATCAGTTGATAAGGCAGGTTTGATGTATACAGCTTTTGCTTCAGCGGAAACTCCTCATCGGTTGATTTGTTAACTAATGACATACCACCATTCAGACTGTAAACATGTTTAAAACCCAGGCCGCCTAAGGCTTTACTTACTACCCTGCTACGCTGACTGTGCGAGCAGTAAACCAAAATGGGTTTATCTTTATAGGGCTCCAAATCTTTCAGGTGCTTTTCTACCGAATCGATAGACATATTACGGGAACCTTTCAGGTGGCCGATATTGAGCGTAATGCTTTTACTGGTATCGGCATATTCGCCGGGCGAACGGACGTCCAGTATCAGCAAGCCGGGGGTGGTATTGATCAGCTTACAGGCCTCGCTAAAGTAAATGGCCTTGTAGGTGGTATTATCATATAATTGGTTTAACTGCGCTGTAGCGGTAAAACACAAACTGCTAAGTAGCAGGGTACAAAAAGTGTTGATTTTCATTGTGCCGGGGGTTTTAATTGATATTATATATTACGAATATAAACCACCCGGCACATGCTGCGTATTAATAATAGAGTGAAAGTAGCGTTTAAGGAAGTGAAAAGGCGTAATTATGGCGCATCCCGCAATGTTTCATGATGCTGATCTGGCTTAAAATCAATACTGGGTTATGGTTAGCTTAATGGTATCGGCTTGCATACCGGTAAAAATACCGTAGCCATTGGTAATATTGCCCGGCGGGTCGGCCAGTTTTTGCGATGTGGTATTGGCATTACTGGTTAAAATATCGGTATAAGCCTTATCTACACTGTATAAAATTGCACGGTAAACACCCAGGTAATTAATGGTCCGGAAATACACATCGTAATGATCGGCTTGTTTGGCATTAATGGTAAAGTTAATCGGGCTATTTATTTGCGGACGTAAACCGAAAGGGCTGTTATCGTCGTTTTTAAAAACAATTACATGATACAGCGAATCGGGGTTGTTCCACTTCAGGCTAAAAATTACAGAGTCGGCAGTACCCGGGGCATTTGATGTTACCAATGGAACATTAACAGTGGTGCGCGATGCCGTATAACCCGTTGGCTTAGCCGGGATTAATGCCGTAGCGGTTACCGTTTGGTTTAAATAAGTAAAATTTAAAGTATACGTTTTGCCCGATAGCAGGAACGCCGTATTGCTGTAAGTATAATTACCCGCTGTTGTTTCGGTAAGGTTTACGGTTTGGCTGCCGTTTGATAGCGAAAGCTGCAAGCCGGTAATGGCCGCGCCATAGGTAGCAGTATCGGCCAGGCCTTTTTGTTGGTAAACGCCTATGCTTACGGCATGGCCGGGTAACAGGTAAGCAATAACTACCGGTTTATCGGTTACGGATGTAGTATCGCCTTTTTTGCAGGCTGCGGATAACAGCATGGCAAACAGGATAAATAACAAGGCTATTTTGCGGATTATTTCCATTTTAAACTAAGTGTAAGGTTGGGGGTAAAACCTAAATATTTTACTGCGGTGGTATAAACTATACCGTTGCGGATATAGTACTGGTTATACCACGAGTTAATGTGATTATAAACGTTAAACAGCGACAGGCCAATGCTGCCCACTTTAATACCGTCGATCTTCAGCAGATCGTAGGTGGCCGATAGGTCAAGCCGGTGATAATCGGGCAGGCGCTCACCATTTTTAGTACTAATGGTTAGGTAGGTGGTTTTATTACCATCCAAGGTTTGTACGCTATAGGTACCAAAAGGCGCGGTATAAGGGTGCCCCGTGCTAAAAATAAAGGTGGCGGCAAAACTCCAGCGTTGCCAGTGGTACATGTTAATGGATTTAAACTCGTGCGTAATATCCTGTGGCGATGAAAAATAGTTATCGCCATACACGGCGAACTTGCTTTTAGCCTGCGCCAGGGTATAACCTATCCACCCGGTATACATGCCCGCCTTTTTTTGTAGCAAAAACTCAATCCCTTTGGCATAGCCCGATCCCTGGTAAAAATTCTCGGTTACTGTTGCAGTGCGGGTACCGCCAAACGGACCGCCACCACCGCCCTCCTGGCGTATGGAGTATTCAGTCAATCCACTCAGGCTTTTATAATAGCCCTCCACATCAAACAAAAACTGGTCGGTTTCGTAATTAAAGCCGGCTATAAAATGATTGGCCGAGCTTACAGGGATATTACTATTATTGGCCATCACCCAAAAGTTGCGGTCGCCGCCGGTAATATCTTCGCGTATTACCTGGTTGGTAAACTGGTAAAAGCGGCCGGTTGCGCCCTTCAGGTTCCAACTATCGTTTAAATGATAACTGAACGATAAGCGTGGTTCGGCATATAGCTTACCCGTAGGGCCGTAATAGGTGCTACGCAAGCCGGGCTGGATATGCCATTTGTTATTAGGATCTATCTCCAGTTCGGCATAGCCGCCGCCAATCAGGGCCGTATTATGCTGATTGATGAGCTGGGTAGTATCATTTTGGTTATAGTTATAATCGATTTTTACCGATGAACTGAAACCACCGAACAGCCATTTAAATTTAGAGGCCGACCGCCACTCCCAGTCCGATTTTACGCTGAGGTCCCTCAAGCGGTTATACTCCCTGGTGCCCATGTTAATGGCTTTGGTAATGCCACTATCGGTACTGCTGCCCGTGGTTTCGTTTATCCGGTCGCTGCTAAAGCCCGAGTAGCTGAACGTAGTATTGGCAAACAGTTTATGGTTAATAACGCTGTTCCATTTCAACGCGGCACCGGTATTGCCCGATTGCTGATTATCGTTCACTGCCAGGCTGGTGCTGCTGCCGGTGGTGAACGATGGCAGGTTCATATCGCGGCTGTTATCTAAATAATCGCTGCCTTTGTAATAGCTGACGGCTAAACTATTACCCGGCGACAAGGTATAAACGTACTTGGCATTAATATCGTAAAAATAGGATGATGGCGTAGTTTGCGCGCCAAAACCACCACGGCCACCCGGGCCGCCACCCCGCCCGCCGGTAAAGCCGCCTGCCTGCGACAGGCCGGTATTAAATTTGCCAAAGATCTTATCATACAATGGCCCCTGGTACGATCGCCTGAAGGATACCAGCGCCGATGAGTTTTTACCTACGGGCGTTTCGGCATACAGGTTGGTGCTGAGCAGGCTGATATCGCCACCTATATTGGTTTCGTTCTTATTGCCATCCTTACCAATAATTTCGGTAACGCTGGATAGGCGGCCGCCGTATTTGGCCGAGAAGCCGCCTTTCAACAATTGTACATCGCGCACGGCATTGCTGTTAAAGGCGCTGAAAAAGCCATAAAGATGATCAACCTGGTAAACAGTAAAACCATCAAAGGTAACCAGGTTTTGATCGGGCGTGCCGCCACGCACATAAGCGCCCGACGATGACTCGTTAGTAGCGCTTACCCCCGGCATCAGTTGGAAGGCCCGCATTACATCGCGTTCGCCAATATTGGGCAACTTATCCAGCGCGGCCGGGCTTAATTGCAGTACACTCACCTTTTTACTATCGGTGTTTAGCACGCCGCTTTTTTTACCGGTGATGGTTACCTCGTTCAGCGCGTTCATAGATGGATAAAGCGAAAACACCAGGTTGCTGTTAATACTTTTGCTATCCAGCCTGAAAACATCGGGCTGGTAGCCCACAAACGATACCTCAACCACGGCCGTATCCGATGGTACTTTTAATATGGTAAAGCCGCCGGTTATGTTGGTAACTGTATTTAAATTGGTGTTACGTATTTTTACCGTAGCGCCGGGTAACGATTCGCCGGTGTTCATATCCGTCACCTTACCGGTAATGGGGAAGCCAAAATGCATAGCTGGCATTTTGGGCGGCTCTAAAACCAGCGGTTTAATTACCATGGTAGTATTACGGATGGATTTTAGCTTTTTTAAACGGGCTAAATCGTCGGGGTTTTGCAAAAGGTAAATGGTGCCGTCGTTTTCGATCCAGTATTGCAGATCGTTGGCCTTGCATACATATTTAAAAACATCCATCAGGCTTTCGCCGAAAAAGTGATTGGCCACATTCATTTTACTCAACTGCTCACGCTCGAAGTAAATAGGCAGGTGATATTCAGTAGCCAGCGAATCCATCATTAAATCAAGCGTACAGGTATAAAAGTGGTCGATGACCACCTTTTTCAGGATCTTTTTAGTGTATTGTGCCGATGATGTTTCGCAAAAAATAAAAGCAAGAAAAAACAGGGAGAGGAAAAGTCGCTTCATTTAATACCGGTGTATTTTAAGAAATTATGAATAGTGGTAATGTTGGCAAGGGTTGAAATAAGACCGCTTTGGAGTTTTTCGGTGGCATTTTCGGGCGGTGATTCCGGGGTATCCTGGCAGGGGGCCAGGTATGGGGTATAATACGATAACCGGGGTACCGTATCTTTATTGTTAATGTAAACGCAATGCATAAATGATGTGGTGTTTAGTGTATTCACCAACCCAAACACAATTGTTTTACGTTTATTATTTTAAGGATACAGAGTATCGACGAATGGGCCAAATGTATCGGTGAATGCCCAAAAACAAGGTTAATTATAGCTATGCATAGGTTAGCCCTCCAAGCATAAGTCCGGTTAAAAAACAAAAGCAGTTCCCGGGGGCGAGAACTGCTTTTACTTGTCTATAATAGTTGTTTATGCTACTTTGTCATTACCTCATTTATAGCCGCGGGGGAATAAGCTATTGATTTCAGTGTTTTATTATCGGCTGTGCGGTAAACCAAAAACAGGCCATCCATTTCTTTATAGTGCGCCTCGGTATTATCCTTAGTTAAATAATGGGCTATGGTTTGTTCGGCTTCTTCCACAGTTTTGCAGGCCTTGCTCATGTTAGATCGGTGTACTTCGTCAAACAGCGCCTTAAATTTATCGGCCAGGCCAAACTCCAGTATGGCACCGGCCAGTACGTATTGCAAATCGCACAGGGCATCGGCAACTTCAATCAAATCATCGTCATCAATGGCTTGTTGTAATTCTTTCAGTTCCTCGGCCAGCAGGGAAACACGCAATGCGGCCCTTTCCTTAGCGGGGATAATTGGTTTTGCTTGTATGGGGTGTTTAAATGTCCGGTGAAATTCGGCTACCTGGTTTAATGCTTGTGGTTCGTCCATTGCTTAAATTTATGAATGGGTTAAATTATAAAATTAGTTTTGGTAGCACAAATACTTAACAAAGCTTTATTATTTTTGCAGCCATAAGGCCAACAGCTATTTACCCGGCCCGTCACAATTTTTTTTGACCCCTGCGCAAATGAAACTTAAACTCATACCCTTTTTTGCAGTAATAATACTGTCGTTTATATTTAATTCCTGTTCAACCGTTAAGCCACTTGCACCAACAAGTGTTGATGCCGATATCCCCAAACTGGTACAGCCCATATCAAACGTAGAGGTACCTATTACCGTCGAGCTGAAAAACTATTTTGTACAGGCCGAAAACTCGGTACCCAATAAATATTCCGACAACCAGCAGCCCTGCCAGGGTTTACGTTATGCCTATACCTTTACCCGTACACCATTCACCATTACCGGCAGCAATAATGTAATCAATCTGAAGTTTACCGGCAGCTACGGTTTCACCGCATCATACTGTGCTAAATGTTCGGATATCCTTGGCCACGGGCCACAATGTTTGGTGCCAACCTTATCGGCCCAGTGTGGTGTGGGCGAAGCGCCGCGCCGGATGGAGATCTCGTACCGGTCGACTATTAATGTACTACCCGATTTTAGATTAAGTTCAAAAACCATACTATTCCCCGCACCCAACCCGCTCGACCGCTGTAATGTACTGATGGGCAATATCGATGTAACCGACCGCCTGATCCAATACATTACCGCCCCTTTAAATGATTTGGCTAAACAAGTGGATACCAAAATTGCCGCTTATAATGTGAAGCCAATGGTAGAGCAATTATGGAAAAATCTGGCCAGCGAATACAAAATAGGCGATATGGGCTACCTGTCTATCAACCCCCAATCGGTTAGGTTAAGCAGCTTTAATTTAAATGGTTCGCAGCTTAATTTTTCGGTAGGCTTATCGGCCAGGCCAATTGTAACTACGGTAAGCACCGCGGCACCTGTAAAACCTATGCCTAATTTAACCGCTTACACCCCGGCCAATGGTTTTAATATTTACCTTGACCTGTTAGAAAATTACGACCATTTAACCAGTATGGTAAACCAGCAGGTGGTTGGCCAAAAAGCAGAAGTTGCGGGCAAAACATTTATTGTAGATAATACCAGGATATATGGATCGGGCAAGCAGATTGTAATGCAGGTTGATTTTAAGGGATCAAGCACCGGCACTATTTACCTGGTGGGTACCCCTACCTATAACCCGGCTACGCACGAACTTTCGTTCCCGGATATGAGCTTTGACCTGCAAACTAAAGCCTGGATGCTGAAAGTAGCCAAGTGGATGTTTAACGGTAAAATAACCGATATGATCCGCCAAAAATCATCATATAACTTCAGCAAGTTTATTGCCGATAGTAAAACCCGCTTGCAAAAGGAACTAAGCCGCGATTACGGCAACAATATCCGGTCGGATGTTAGCATCCAGGACCTGGATATCCAGGCTATTTACCCAACCAGCGAAAAACTGATCATCCGCACCTTATCTAAAGGGCAAATTAAAGTGAAGATGGTAATGTAAGGTGAGATATTAAGCTTTTTTCTTATCAAGACTGGCCAACCAAGCGCCAATAAGCCCGCAAAGGGCAGCAGATGCAGTAACCATTATCGCAGTTATTATCCACAATACTGGGGTTATTTCGATGACCGTGTTACCTGTATTTGCCTTTAGCAAAGTTGAGATTAACCAGCCAACCGTTGCGTCGAAAAGGCCTAAGGCGGCAGCAATTTTCACTCCTATTTTTAAGCTTTTTCCTTTAGAATCTATGAAGCCAAAAACGCCATAAATAAAAAATGAAATAGCGGCTGCAAGCGCATAATTGAAATTGAATTGTCTTGAGGCTATAGAACTTATACTATCCCACAATGCAATTACAAGAAATCCAATCAGTAGTAACCTATATTCTCTTTTCATTTTTAAATCAACACGTCTCGAAAATATAAATTTATTATTGCTTTTCGTCCCAAAATTCCTTTTTCCATTGGGTTTTTTCGGCTTCATCTAAAAAGGTCCAGGCTACTATGCGGCTGGTTTTTTGTCCGTGTACCATGCTGATAACCCTTACATCTAAAGCATTAACCGCCTTTAATGCCCGTTGAATAACCGGCAGCGTTTCCTTTTTTGATATCAGTGTGCTGAACCACAGGCATTGCTTGCCGGCCAAAGCGCTTTGCTCCACCATGCGGCGCACAAAGCCGGCTTCGCCGCCATGGCACCATAGTTCGGTTTTTTGGCCGCCAAAGTTTAATACGGTTGATGGGGTATCCAATCCAAGTTTTTTCCACTTACCAGCGGTTGATGCCTGCGCTTCCTGCAATGACGCGTGGAATGGCGGGTTACAAACGGTCATATCAAAGCCCTCGCCCGATTTAATAATGCCTTTAAAAATATTAGCCTTATTGGTTTGCAGCCTGAACATGATCCTGTCCTGAAAACCTCGGTTATGCTCTAAAATATCCTTTGCCGACCGGATAGCCAGCGGATCGATATCGGTACCGATAAAGCGCCAGCCGTAAACACTGCTGCCAATTAATGGGTACACACAATTAGCGCCCATGCCAATATCCAAAACATTTATTTTTTTGCCACGGGGTATGGTACCGCCGTTAATCTCGGCCAGTAAGTCGGCCGCGTAATGCAGGTAATCGGCACGGCCGGGGATAGGTGGGCAAAGGTACCCTTCGGGGATAGCCCAATCACTTACGCCGTAATAATGTTTCAGCAAGGCCTTGTTCAGCACCATCACCGCTGCCGGGTCGCTAAAATTGATAGACTCGGTATCGTAGTCGTTCATCTTCACAAATTGCTGCAATTCGGGCGTGCCTTTTATCAGCAATTTAAAATCGTAACCTTTACGGTGCGAGTTGCGGGGGTGTAAGCTTTCCTTTTCGGCAGTTACGGGTTGGGGAGTTGGCGGCGTTTTCTTCATTTTTTATCTGTCGCAAAGTTCGTCATTCTTAACCACAAAAAGGCTTATAGAATTTTTAGGGGAATCGGTTATCGCCATGTGGCGAATTGCGCTCCATAATCTTTAAATAATCAGGCAGACTAATCCTTGTAATCACTATTAAATGGCCCTACCGCCACGCATCTTATAATTATCAGTCACTTTTTTGATTACCGCCTTAAATTGCTTTATTTTAAACATACAAATCAAGCGCAAATGGCATTGCATTTTTGGGCACGTAACCGTTCCGTTCTAATTTATGGCGCATCGCTGGCTGTTTTATTATTCCTGATGAAATGGCTGGAGTGGCGCTTTATGATTATAGATCATGCCGTTGAATTATATGCCGGCGCTATAGCCATTATTTTTACCTCGTTAGGCATTTGGCTGGCGGTTAAATTAACCCGCCCTAAAACTATAATTATAGAAAGGGAAGTGCTTGTTAAAAGCGATGATTTTGTTTTGAACGAGCCGGAACTGGGCAGGCTGGGCCTAAGCAAACGCGAAATGGAGGTGCTGCAATTAATGGCCGAGGGTTTAAGCAACCATCAAATTGCCGACCGTTTGTTTGTATCGTTAAACACCATTAAAACACATTCATCAAAAGTATTTGAAAAACTGGACGTGCAGCGCCGTACGCACGCGGTTGATAAGGCCCGCAAATTAAGCCTGATACCCTGATCCGCGCGCATCACCCTTTAGTACTAAAATGGTTGCTTTTATTAAAATCACCCTAAAGTATGAGCCAAAAAACAAAGCGATAATTCAACTTTGAGGCATAATCACTAAAACTTAATCAAAATGAAAAAGAACGTAATTGTATTTGGGCTGATATCGGGACTGATCGTATCGGCATTTATGGTAGTTGGCACCATGTGGTGTTATCCCAATTTTGAAGGTAGCATGGTATTGGGCTATGCCGGCATGCTATTGTCATTTTCAATGGTGTTTGTAGGTATAAAAAACTACCGCGACAAGTATAACGGGGGCATTATCAGTTTAGGTAAAGCGCTCCAAATAGGCTTGTATATTTCATTGGTCGCATCAACCTGTTATGTGGTGGCCTGGCTGATAGAGTATTATGTATTCATCCCCGATTTTATGGATAAGTACTCGGCACACATGCTGCTGAAGGCCCAAAACAGCGGGGTAAGCGCGGCCGAATTAGCGGTCAAAACCAAGGAGATAGTCAGCATGAAAGATATGTACAAAAGCCCCATCATGGTTATCCTGTTCACTTATGCCGAGATCCTCCCCATAGGGCTGGTTGTAACCCTTATTAGCGCGCTGATATTAAAACGCAAAATTAGCAATGGCGGCGGCGCTGTAGCTGTAAGTTAAAACTATGGCACGTTAACATGCCCTGCAAACCGCGACCCTTTACAAGGATCGCGGTTTTTTTGTATGATGGTATGTAAAATTTCTGAGGGTTAACCACTCTAGCATCTCAGCTTTAGGGATAATTTTTATCTTTATCGCATCTACTTAGTAAGTACCCCTATATGAAAAAATTACTCTTTTTATTTTTACTGGCAACCGCATCCCTTACCTTAACCATACAAGCCGGCTTTGCACAAAGCAAGGCATTAAGCGGCATTAGTGATGAATCGGATTATTACAAGTTTGCCAGCCTGGTGCGTGGGGCTAAAATGGATGCAACATTAGCCGCATTAGGAACTTATACCGTGTTCGCGCCCGATAATTTGATCTTCAGGGATATGCCATCGGGTAAGTTAGATAGTTTAATAAACGATCCGGCCAAATTGACCACCCTTATAAAGGCACATATTGTTAAGGGCAAACTAACCACTAACGATATTATTAAAAAACTAACCTTAGGCAAGGGTAAAACCACAGTGATAAACCTTTTGGGCCAGCCCATCATCCTATCGCGCACGGCCGACAACAAGCTTTTGCTGACCGATGTTAAAGGTAACCAGGCGCACTTTCTGGCTTTTGACATGGCCGATCCTAAGAGTGTTGTGCAGGGGATTGATATCATATTGGCAACCGGCAAATAACCAGGCTTTGGGCTTAGCCAAACCCTATCTTTCCCTGCGCAGTTTATCGCGGTGCATAGCTCCCCAATGCGATAGGGATTGCAATACATCGCCCAGTGTATCCGCGTAGGGCGTAATTTGATATTCGACCACCACGGGCGTTTGCGTATGGATAATGCGGGTTACAAAACCATTCATTTCCAATTCCTTCAGTTCGCTGGATAATACCCGGGCCGAGATCCCTTCTATCGCGCGTTGTATCTCATTAAAGCGCTTATTACCCTCGCGCAGGGCTACAATTACGCGCAGCTTCCATTTACCGCCAATTGCATAAAGCGCATCGCCTATTGATGTGAGCTTGCTGCTGCATTCCTGGGCCGTGGGCCGTATAGCTGTATTCATAATAGCTTGATTTTTAGAAAACTAACTTAAAGGTTATCGCTAACCTTTTGTATACTACTAACATTTTATAAGCAAAGGTATATAGATTTGCTGAATAAAAATCAAGACGATGAAAAAGATATTGCATATTATTTCGAGCCCAAGGGGCGCTGCTTCCCTCAGTATTAAATTAGGGAATGCCATTATTGAAAAGATCCAGGCTGTTTATCCCGGCAGCACCGTGCAGGAAAGCAATCTGGTTGATCAGCAATTCCCGCATTTAGAAGAAGCGCACCTAACCTCCTTTTTTACTCCGGCCGAAAGCCGCACTCCCGAAAACTTAATAGCCATTAAACACTCGGAAACCGCCATTCAGGAGATCCAGGATGCGGATATGATTGTTATTGACGCGCCCATGTATAACTTCACCATCCATTCGACATTAAAGGCCTGGATAGACCATGTAGTGAGGGCCGGCATCACCTTTAAATATGATAAGGACGGCCCGCATGGATTAGTAAATGGCAAAAAGGTATATATTGCTATAGCATCGGGTGGCATTTATTCGGATGGGCCGATGAAACCGATGGATTTTGTTGAACCTTATTTAAAAACCATCCTGGGTATTATCGGCTTAACCGATATTACGGTATTCCGCGTAGAGGGATCGGCCATACCAGGCATACAGGATACCGCTTTAGAAAAAGGTATCAGTAGTATTTATTTAAATTAAGATCTATACTATAAGTAAAACGCGCTTAGATAAAAATCTAAGCGCGTTTTACTTATAGTACCTAACCCTACCGGGCCGGATTGTTTAAAATTTGCCCCCTTACTTTTTGGCCAGGATATACTTGCCCCAAATATCTGTTGGCGAAAACATATCACTTCCGCCTGGCCCACCCGGGCCACCAAAACCGCCCTGACCACCCGGGCCGTTGCCGCCACCCTGACCACCACGACCGCCGCCATCTCCGCCACCGCCGAAGCCACCCTGGCCGCCCGCATTACCGCCACCATCATTACGCTGCATAAAAGCGGGCATGGTGATACCGTTCACTTTAAGATTGTAGGCAATTTCTTTATTATCGCCGGGGTTTAAACTTAGTAGTTTTAAGGGGATAGCCAACTCGTAAGTGTAATTGCCCTTTGCATCATAACCTATAGCCGCTTTAATACCGTATTCGTTATATACAGATAACAGCGAATCGGCAATATCCTTAAATCCAAGTACTTTGATCTCCTTGGCCGCATCAATAGTTTGTTTATGCCGTGCAGCCAATGTGGCCGAATCGGGTGCCTCATTGCGACCGCCAAAACCACCACGGCCACCGTCGCCACCAAAACCACCGCCGCCACGCGGCCCATCACCACCACGGTCGCCATCGGGCCGGGCTGCCCTTACTACAATTGGATAAGTGAACTTAAATGCGTCCTTATCCTTCTTTTTCCCATCGGTATTCAGGATAAAGGAAATGCCCCCGGCAGCTATCTTATTGTTGTTTTGTGTATCTGTCGACTTTACCACCAGGTACAGCAATTGGTCATCGTTACTGATGGTGTAAAAAAGTTTGGTTTGTTTATTATAAGCCTGGAAACTATCGTTCCACTCCTTCAGGTTACCGTCTACCTTAATAGGTGGTGCCAAAACACCTGTGCCGGCTTGTACATTGGGTAATTTGGCATCCTGCGCCAACGCTTGCAGGGCAACAGGGAATAATAAGATGAGGAGCAATGAGGTCTTTTTCATTTAGTTTTAAATTTTAGGGTGTAATCAATATCGTTATGTCGCGGCGTGCAAAGCTTCAACACTCAAATAAAGGTGTTACCCTAAGTATAAAAAAACGAAGTAGACCAATATGGGAAATAAAGCGACAAGGGGGCTAAATGCCGCGACAGCTATTAGGCGGCGCGTTCGGTAATCGTAACATAAAACCTTCACCCGTAAATATGAAACTCCCTGAAAATGTATAAGTGATCAGTAGAAACATATAAATCGGCCTGTGCTTATAAGCCGACATTTGCTTTAGTAATTAAAAACACAAAGCAATGAAAAATACCGTATTAATCACCGGCGCTTCGTCCGGATTTGGAAAAGTAGCTGCCAAATTATTTCATACCAAAGGCTGGAACGTAATAGCTACCATGCGTTCGCCCGAAAAAGAAACAGAATTATCTACACTGAACGATGTGTTGGTCACCAAGCTGGATGTAACCGGGCAGTCGACTATTCAAAGCGCGGTAAAAGCCGGTATCGAAAAATTTGGCCGGATTGATGTATTGGTAAATAACGCGGGCTATGGCGCGCTCGGCGCCCTGGAAGCCGCCTCTGAAGAAGAAATAAAAAAACAATTCGACGTTAATTTTTTTGGGTTGGTCGCCGTAACAAAAGCTGTTTTGCCGGCTATGCGCCAACAAAAATCGGGCATTATTATCAACGTTTCTTCGGTTGGCGGCAGGATTACCTTTCCGTTCTCGTCGCTTTATCATGCCACTAAATTTGCGGTGGAAGGATTAACAGAATCGATGCAATACGAACTAAACCCGTTGGGTATTCGTTTTAAGATAATTGAACCGGGTGGTTATAAAACTGAATTTGCCGGGCGTTCCATATCGCTTTTTGGTGCCGGCGGCCTGGACGATTACCAGCCCGCGTTTGACAAATTTACGGCCATGTTGGATGCTTGGCCAATGTCGGAAAATATTGGTGAAGTGGCCGACGCTATTTACGAAGCCGCTACCGACGGTACCGAAAAATTGCGTTATCCAGTTGGTCATGATGCTGTACAATTGATACAAACCAGGCAGGAAATAGATGATGTAGCTTTTAAAAAGATGATGACTGCGCAAACAGACATCTAAAAAAAGGAATGGCTGCCCTAAACGGGCAGCCACATTTTATAGTAAATTAGCACAATAAAGATGGTACCGGATAAATATTTGGATCTTCAGTCGATCAGCGATTTGCATAAGCTGGTTAAATACGCGCCGCCCAAACACCCTTTGATCAGTGTGATAGACCATGCCGATTTTTATGCCAGGCGCCCCAAAGAGGATGCCATTTACCGTTTTGGCTTTTATACCATTTCCTGCAAAAAATTCGAGGGCGTGTTAAAATACGGTAAGGGTTATTACGACTTTAGCGAGGGCTCCCTGTTATTCACCGCGCCCGGACAAGTTATTGCACCAGGCCCCGATGTAAAGGTTGATGAAGGCTGGGCCTTATTCGTTCATCCTGATCTGATCCATGGGACGGACCTTGGTAAGAAGATACATCAGTTCACCTTTTTTAACTATGAGGCCAATGAGGCTTTGCATATTTCGGAAGAGGAGAAACTGATCATTAAAGATTGTGTAGCCAAAATTGAAAGGGAATATTCGCAAAATATAGATAAACACTCGCAAGGCCTCATCGTGAGCAATATCGAACTGCTGTTAAATTATTGCAACCGATTTTACGACCGGCAATTTTACACCCGGGCAAAAGTTAACTCGGATGTGGTACAAGCTTTTGAAAAATTGCTAAGAGATTATTTTTCGCAAAGCACGCTGATTGAAACAGGCTTGCCTAATGTTAAATATTTTGCTTCCCGGCTTAACCTGTCGCCAAACTATTTGTCTGATCTGTTAAGCAAATTTACGGGTAAAACCACGCAGGAGCATATCCACCTGGAGCTGGTAGACAAAGCTAAATCGTTATTATGGGGTACCAATAATGCCATCAGCGAGATAGCCTACAGCCTGGGGTTTGAACATCCATCGCATTTCACCAAGCTATTTAAATCAAAAACGGGGAAATCGCCCAGCGAATACCGGCAGCTAAATTAAGCGGGAAACTTAGTTTAGTTTTACTTTGCGCTATTACCCATGCGTAATTATTATAATTTTGTGGCCTTGAAATATTTTTTCGGCAGAAATTTCGTTCGGTTGATATCTGCTTTAAAACTAAAATCGTCTATTTGCCAAAACATGAGATTACGTACTACTCTATTATACCTATTCTTAATCCTTTCTTGCTTTCTCATACCTGCATGTAAGAAACCAGCAACGCCCGAAACCCCGCAAACTACTATCTCCATTAATAAGTCTGTTGTAACCCTGGCCAAAGATCAGCCTTTTTTAGCGCGCTTAATCGTTACTGTTCAGTACGCCACGCCGGGCGAATCGACGGAAGTTACCTGGAGTTCGGAAAACCCCAGGATTGCGAGTGTGGACAGCGACGGCTTAGTAAAACCTCAAGGCGCCGGCGAAACCAATATTTTAGCAACATTAGTTAGTGGCAAAGGTGTTGCAAAATGTAAGGTTATTATTACAGACGGCTATGATTATAAATATCGTATCGTGTTAAAAGACAAAGGGGTTTCCGGCTTCTCGGTTAACACGCCCGGGGCTTTCCTTTCATCTAAAGCCATTGCACGAAGGCAAAAATATAATATCCCGGTAGATGAAAGCGACTTACCTATATCACCCGACTATATTAAGACCATTCAAAATATTGGGGGAATTGTGGTTGCAAAAAGTAAATGGTTGAATACCGTTAGCGTGCATTGTACAGATCAATTCCTGATTGATAAATACAAGGCCCTCCCTTTTGTAAAGGATGTGGTTTTGGTATGGCAAGGGAAAAGAGCTGCCGGACCGACAGGGCAATACGTGGATAATCCGCAAGCGGGATCAAACGATCCAACCAGCACGCCAATAGATTACGGAGCGGCCCTTGATAACATTAATACCAACAATGGCCAGGTTTTGCATACAAAAGGGTTTAAAGGCGCGGGAATTGATATAGCCGTTATTGATGCGGGTTTTATCAATTTAAAAGCTAACCCGATGTTTAAAAATGCACACATTAAAGGGGCTAAATCTTTTGTGTATGAGAACAACGACCCCTATAGCATCGATAGCCATGGCGTTTGGGTAACATCGTGCATGGCCGCAAACAAACCCGGGTATTATGTTGGCACGGCTCCCGAAGCTAATTATTGGCTTTTACGATCTGAAGATGAATCGACAGAACACCCTATTGAGGAAGATTATTGGGTAAATGCAATTGAGTATGCCGATAGCGCAGGTGTAGATATCGTAAATTCATCGCTAAGTTATACTGTAGATTTTTATTCCCCCGCGGACAGGTATACCTTTCAACAAATGGATGGCCAAACCGCGTTTGCAACCCGCGGCGCTAACATGGCAATAAATAAAGGCATTTTTATTGTGAACAGTGCCGGCAATGATCGATCGTGGGTGGGGACCCCTGCCGATGCCCCGGGTGTGCTTACTACAGGTTCTGTAAATTCAAAACTGGGGATAGACGAATTTAGCGCGTGGGGCATTACGGTTGATGGGCGCATGAAGCCTGATGTTGTTGCCCGTGGAGGGAGTGTGAATGTTATTAATGTAAGCGGAACCGCAGAAATAAGAAGCGGCACATCCTATGCCAGCCCTATTATGTGTGGTTTAGTTGCTTGTTTATGGCAAGCCTTTCCAAAACTGACCAATAAGGAATTATTGGGGGTGATCAGAAAATCGGGCAACAGGGCCGACACGCCGATAATTCCCTATGGATATGGCATTGCCGATATGCAAAAAGCGATGGACTTAGCTAAAGTACTGTCCGATTCAAAATAGCGCAGCTTTCAGGTCAGAAAGCCGCGCTATAAGAGGTACCATTATATTTTTTGCAGCACCAGCACTACTTTATTAAAATCAGACGATTGGTTAATGATTTTTCTAAACTGATCGAACTGGCTGAGCGGATAAAATGTTTTACGGTATTCTTCCCTGATGTGTATGGATAAGATGTTGCCTTTAATCTCGTAATTAGATACAAAGCCCATGGTTAGTTCGCCATTATCTTTAAATGTTTCTTCCATTTTCAAGTCGTTAGCGTTGCTGATAGCATAACCCGCCGGGATCACAAAATCTATCTTCCGTTCTTCTACATGCCCAAACTCAATATTAATGGGTTGCTGCCTTGGTTTTTCCTGGTACATTTCTACCTGCTGGCCTATAGCCATGCCAATTTTTAACAGCAACTTATTGCCGGCTTTTTCTATCAGCTCGCTCGATTTGGTTTTGCTGTGCAGGATAAACGGCTTATCGTTGTCAAACTCGGTATTCAAGGTTTCCGAGAAAAGGATATGGTCGGTACTGGATACCTGTTTAACCAATTCCTTAGTAATATTCCTTTTTTGCTCGTCGTTTGAGAAATTGAACGCCCCACGGTAAGGGGCAGCCTCGTATCCTCCGTAAATTTGTTTGGCATCAATACTTATCGAATCAAGGTCCTTGTTTAACTCCAGGCGCGATTCGATATTGTTGTATGATTTACTGTAATCTTCCAGTTCAATATTTTTAATATCGGCAATAGCGGTTGTAAAGCTCCCTATCGAAGTTGCTTTTAAAAACACCCCGTTGGTTTCGCCCCAGGCCGCATTAATATAAGGGTAACGGTAATCGGGCCTGCCGGGAGCCATAAATTTGCCCTGTGTTGGGAAATATACCAGCACATTATCGCAATTATTCCAGTTCTCCAGCGCTTTATCAACAATTAGTTTTGTCCTGTCGCCTGTTAACACAAACTGGTAATTAACACCCAATTCCTTAAAAATAGCGCCGTACAGCCGCACAAGTCCATCGGTACCCGCAATTTTATTTTGGATAACATTACCCACCATGTTGGGTTCATCATCTTTCAGGTCTTCGTTATAGGCATACGCCTTTTTAACATAATTCTCAACAGCTGTAATCTTCTTCGTCTCGTCGGTAATTTTATCCCAGCCATTAGCCTTAACAATATCCTGTACCTTTTTAAATTCTTTATCGGTATAGTAAGTGTATGAACTTTGCACCCGCTTGGCAAACTCGTTCCACGTAAATAAGCGTTCCCCTTTTTGCACCGCATCGTTGTACGAAAGTTTGTATTCGATCCTTTTTAAGTTGGCACTGTAATAAGCATACTTTTCCTCATCGGCCCCTACTGTTTCGTCGGCCAGGTATTGCAGAATCTTCTTTTTGCCGATAAGGGTATCGGTAGATGCCATATTGCCATTATAAACTTTTACATCAAACCTTAAACGTTCGGGCCTGATCAATTGAAAAACGCTGTGCTGCACCGGGAAACCGGACTGCATTTGTTCGCGCCCAAAAAAATTTGTGGGCCTTTTAAATGTAAAAAAGTATTCAACCTCGCAGCCCTTAGTTAAACCATCCATAGCAAAAATTTTGTAGGTATTGCCATCTTCCTCTTTCAGGTCTTTAATGTTGTTTTTATCCAGTTCAATGATCTTGCCGCCCGGCAAAATAGCGCGCGCTTTAATATCCACCACGTCGGCTTTCTCGTTAAAGCCCAAATATATTTTGTTAAAGTTCTCTATCCCGCGGTCGTCGTTTATATGGATCAGCTTATGCAGTGTGTAATACTGGCTTACTACATTCTTGGGCTCATCCGTATATTCTACCCTTCGTTTATCAAGCAATATCACTGCCGATTCTTTAGCATACTTGCTCTCCAGGTTATGCAGTACCGGTTTATCGGCCCAGGTTTCTTTTTCTATCGGTTCCTGGCCATAAGTATAATGTATGGATGCAAAAATCGCGAATAGTGTTAGTATCTGTTTTTTCATTATAATTCTGATTATATTTTGGTTAGGCTTAGTGTTTCTTTATAAAGTGGCGATAAGTTTTCGAGTACTTTATTCCAGGCTTCAAACTGGTCGCTTGTAATTAAAAGGCTTTCGTTTTCAAACTCCTGTGTTAAAATAACGTAGCCGCCTTTTTGCTGGTACTGCAAATCAAATCCCCATATATTGTTGCGGAAGGTTTTGCCTTGCGGCAGATAACTTAGCTTATATCCTTCGGGGATCTTTAGCATGGTTACATATCTTTTTATGAATTTAAAATCGTTTTCAACCGGCATTTTGCGGCGCGGGTGGTCTATTTGCTCGTTAGCGTAAAACTTAAACAGGTTTAAATTCAAATAGTACTCGTCGCCAATCTTTTTGGCGTAATCGGGCAGGCTAAAATTGGCAGATAGCGTAATATTATCGGCAACCTGCTGGTTATCGACATGAAAATTATCCAGCTTGAACTTGTTCGATCCGCGTACAAATTCGGCTTTCATGCTTTCGTCGGTATTCCGGCCGTTCAGATACATCAATTTGCTATAAATTTCTGAAGCAAAGTAACCCCGCAGGTTTTGCCTGATCTGTCCCTTTATGCCGGTTGGGCTTAATTCCAGCCAGGTGGTATCGGTCAATACATTGGCGTTTTTTTCTACCGGGGGTACTTTAATAATTTTGTATTCCTTATCGCTGATGGACAGCATAGCCTCCTTATCCTGGATACCATAGGACGGCGTACCAAAAACACAGGTAGGATCGGTACCATCCAAAAAGATATATTTATCGCCAAGCTTAATAGTGCATATCATGTGGTTACTCACTAATGGCAGGGGCACTTCGCTAAATTTATACGGCAGGTTGCGGGTGCCTATCCAGGTAAAGTAGGCAGGTACCCCGGCCGCGTTTATCATCTCGGTAAGGATACTGGCCATATCCTTACAATCGCCAAACCTGCGGTTGCAAACCAGGCTGGCATCGCGGGGTACAAAACCCTCCATACCATCCTCAAAGGCTACGTATTTAATATTGTGCTGTACCCAGTTGTAAATGTTTTTAGCCTTTATTTCGGGCTGGCTGACTTTAGCCGTAAGTGAATCGACAATATGCTTTAACTCGGGGCTAACGGCGGTATTAATTAGCTTAATATAACTATAGTTAAGCCTGTACAAATCGTCCACATTGGATAGGTAACTCACCGTTTTACCGTCCTCGCCTTTGTAATCAGCAATATAAAAAACAACATGCGGCGAAAACCAGCTAAAGCCAGGCGCATCGGGATAACGCCTGTCCGACGGGCAATTTTTGTATAAAAACGTGTAAACCTTATTTCCCCGGCTATTCTCGGTTTTTACGTTGATGCGGCTAGTATCCAAACCCATCAGGCGGTACCTTACCGATACATTGGCGGCTACGGTTAGCCTTAGCTGGCTATTAACCACCGGTATATAACTCGAAAAATAATAAGGGCTTAGCAAATGCGGCTCTTTGTTCTCCCAGGCTACTTCCAGGTTACCAATTGCGCCCGGCTCTACCGCGGGGAAATTGAAGGTGGTGTTTTTAAAATCATCGTAAAAAACAAAGCTTTCTTTACTGGTGCTGGTTTTAAAATCGGTGACTTTTAACTTTTTACCATCGGGCGTACGGGTATAGGCCTGGTATGCGCCCAGTTTTTGAAAATCGCTATGCGAAAAGCTAAAATCGCTTAGGTAAGTAGTAGCCGCGCTTTGCAGGTAGGCTATTTGCCGTATTTCGTGGCTTTCAACATGTGGCTGGCCATCTTTTAAGTTGATGGTATAGTCTAGGTTAACGTTTAATAATACGGCCTTTTCGTCGGGGAACTGCTTGCGCAATTCATCAAAGGTTTGCGCTTTTAATTTACCATTCGTTAAAAAAAGACAAATAAATGCGGCTGCAACTAATCCGGTACAAGGTTTATTTTTCATTTTTTACAGAAATCAAATTGCCATAATTATACAGCAATGTTTTGGTAAGCTTACCGGTTTGGTCATAATATTTAGCGGGGCCATGGTTGCTGCCGTTCAGGTAAACCGACTCTTTTTTCAAAGTGCCGTTTTTGTAATATTCCTTCGCAACCCCCTCTATATTATCTAATACAAAAACGGTTTCGGTCATTAATTTACCATCGGGATAGTACTCCTTTGATACACCATTGTTAATGCCATATATCATGCTATCTTCTGTACGGATCTGGCCGTTACCGTAATAGAACTTTATACTGCCATGTTTTACCCCATCACTATAAGCACCCTCGCGCGAAACTTTCCCGTTGGCGTAGTACGATTTAAATTGGCCGTTGTTATTAGCAATGGGGATAAATGGCACCAGTTTACCATCCTTATCAGGGTATGAGTATGCTTTAACAGCATCATTTTCATAAACAATTTGGTAAGCAAGCGTGCCATCAACATCAAACTTTTGGGCAAGGCCATCAAGCACATCGGCTTTGTACGTGCTTACAAAATCTTTGGTACCATCGTTATTATAATAAGTACGCTCGCCATTGGCTTCATCGTTTATATAATTTGTAACGCTTGATAAAACGCCATCTTCGTTATAGGCTTTCCAGTTACCGGTTTTACTACCGTAGTGATATTGCCTTTCGGAATACTTATTACCGCCATAGTAATAAGCGGCATAAGTGCTATCCAGCTGACCGCCTTTATAAAAAAAGCTACTTTCAAGGCTGCCATCAAAATAAAATGTTTTGTACACCCCTTGCAGGTTGCCGTTAACATAATTGGATTGCCCGCGTACCTTGCCGTTGGTGTAAAGCAAGGTGTACTTGCCCGATCCTTTGGGGAAACTATCAACAGCTATCTCTTTCCCATTATCGTCGTACTGGATCATTTTTTCTAACAGTCCGGTATCGTATTTCTGTTCAAGCGTTTTTTTGCCCGATGGGTCAAACTCCTCCTTATAACCGCTTACCTCACTATCTACATAATAGGTTTTTGAACTAAGCTTACCTTGCATATCATAATACACCCACTGGCCCTGGTACTCGCCCTGTTGGATCCAGCCTTCCGCTTCGGGCTGCCCGTTTAGGTAAAAGCTTTCGTAATATCCATCCTCTTTGCCATCCGTCATATTGATCTCCGATTTTTTCTTACCGTTTAAATAATAGGTAATAACCGGGCCGTTTAACTGGCCTTTTTTATATTGGCTTACCTGGTTTACTTTGCCCGATGGATAAAATAAAGTATCCGGCCCCGTCATGTCGCCTTTTTGATCGTAGCTAAAATGGCCTTTTTTAATACCATCAGCAGTGTAGGATATAATATCTATTAAATTATCCTTCATTACCGAAGCAAATAATTGTTTCCCGGCAGGGTCGGCATATTTAATTGATTTAATGGCGCCATTATCATACATAATGGTTGAAAACACTTTGCCTGTTTTACTATAATACAACGCCTCGCCGTTTACTTTCCCTTTTTTAACGTTGTATGTTTCAGAAAGCTGCCCGTTATCATAATACTCCTGGTGCAGGCCATCCTCGGTATCGGCTATATAATTACGCTTCTCTTTAGGCTTGCCATTATCGTAATAAGATTTCCACTCGCCCTCTACCTTTTCTTTCGAGAAAACCATTTCAGAAGATACGGCGCCTAACTCGTTATATGTTTTATAAGGGCCATCGGTTTTTCCGTTAATATATACGCCCGCTTCTTTCACAGCGCCGCTTTTGTAATATTCCTTAGCAGGCCCGTTTAATACGCCGTTAATGTATGCGTTAACGGTTTTTAAATTACCATTGTCATAGTAAATTTTTTCTATCCCATCTTTTTTACCGGCTTTATAGGTAGCCTCCATTTTTTTTGCACCGCCATAATAAAAGGTAGTAGCAGGCCCATCAAGCTGTCCGTTTACTTCTACCTCATGCGATGAAAAATTACCGTTATCGTGATAGTAATCCTGCGGGCCATTTAACTTGCCACCGGCATAACGCTCGGTAGATTTTAGTGTCCCGTCGTAATTATAAAACTTCCACTCGCCGGTACGTTCGCCGGTTTGTGTGTATAAGCCCCTGCCTTTCAGGTTGCCGGCCGCATAGTAAAAATCCCAGGGGCCTATAAGTGCTTTACCGTTGTTAATTAAAACGCCTTTGCCCACAAGCTTACCATTTTCGTATATATATTTGTTGGTAACCGTGTCGCGGCTGCTGTATTTAAGCACACGTGTAGCACGGATACTATTAAAGTAATTGCCCGCCTCGGCCAAAAAAGCATCTATCGCTTTTCTGTTCTTCTTATTATAATCTTTGATCAGGGGGACATTGGCGTTAGAAAAGGCGGAATTGATCAGCATTTCAAATTTGCCATCCTTAAATACCTGCTTAAAGTAAGGAAGGTAGTATTGTATATAAAAATCTTTGCTTTGGGCATCGTATTCCAGTTTTTCAAACACCACCTGTATCTGGCGCGATAGTACATCATCGAGCGCTATGATTGGCTTGTATTGCTTATCGAGCGCTATTTTTGATAGTACAATTTCCTCCACCATCTGGTAGTTGGCATCCGGGGTTTCGGTCCGCTTATTTTTAAGCGCCATGATATCATCGGTACCCTTAGAAATTTGGCTGAGCAAATTGATGGATTTGGAAAAATACCGGCCTTCGGGGCTCATTAACAGGTAGCTCACACAGCTTAAAAACGCTGGTACTAACTTACCTTGCTGTAAAGCCGCCTGCGCTAACTGGTAATGCGCGCTATATAAATACGGGTTAACAAAAAGGGTTTTCTGAAATTCAGCTTCTGCTTCGGGAAAGCGGCTTTGCGCCGATAAGGCAATCCCCTTGTTAAAATACAACAATGCCGTATGGGGATATTTAGCTATTGCCTGGTCGAAAACTTTAACGGCCTGGTCGTATTGCTTCATGTCGGTCAGCGTGCTGCCATAAATAGCATACAAGTCGGGTTCAAACTCTCTTTGGGCTTTAAGGGCAAGCCCCTCGCGGCAGTATTTTATGGCCTGCGTGTACTGGCTGTCGGCCTCGCACGTTAATGCTTTTTCGTAAAGCGACCGAACGTAATTGGTATCGCTGCGGCTTATTTTATCGTAAAGCTGAAGCGCTTTTTTGTACTCGCTGGAATCGTGAAGCACGGCCCCTTGTTTTAGTAGTTCGCCCGAATTAATTAACCCGGTTTTTTGTGCTGACGCGGTGGTAACAGTTGCTAAAAACAGTATAAATAGGATAGCATTAAGTTTCATGAGTAGGCAGGTTGTTGTTTTTTTATTCAGGCTTTAAAGTAACTATATTTTCTTTCTAAAATATAAAATGTGAAAAAATGTGTATTTATGCCCCGTAACAATGATCCTGACACACCCTGTCACCATCATGCTAAGCCTTTCTCCCGACCTTGGAACCGTACCGGAACAACCGCAATATAATACCCAGCAAATCCCGTATTTTCACGGGTTGTCAGATGCTATTGTAAAGCATAAATTTGTTATAGTATATTGGTTTTTTCGCGCGCTATGATAACCTTTAAGTCGCAGATACGTATAAAAGGATATCTCTGATCCATTTAAATAGAACACTAACCTTAACCTCTTTTATCATGAAAACTTCGTCTTACCAATTTTGCCCGGAATAGCTTGGCGCGCTAACGCCGCAATTGCTGAAATTGGCCTGGATATTCCGGTTAAATAGCCCCGCTCATCCTTTTAACGTTGCCATCCCGTTTTGTGAAGAAAGCCATGTATTTCTTTATTTCAAGAGCTTGTATCCTGTACGGGCAATTGCCTTTTGTGAAAGATTGGCTTTGTTTAAGCCGGCCATGTTTTAAAAGTTTTCAGAACGGGCTGGCGGTTTCACAATACATATTCATAATCATCTAAATAATCAACATCATCAATTTAACGCTTTTTTGTATTCATATGAAAAAAATTTCATTGGCAATTATTGCCTTGCTTTCCATTCAACCGTTTATTTTAAAAGCACAGCAATGGACTACTACCGGGAGCGGGACGGGTGCCTATTTCAGTCTATCTGGTAATGTGGGTATAGGGACAACCGTTCCTGCTTATAAATTACATGTTGCAGGAACCTTATACCTTGCCCCTGGCGTGGGTAATGACTTCATATTGTTTGACCACGCGGGAACACAAACATGGCGCACAAGAATTACAACCGATAATTCATCCAGCTATATTATAGGTAACGACTTAGGTGGCTCTGCATTTAACAACAAAATACTCACGTTGACCATGGCTGGCAATATCGGCATCGGCACCACAAACCCCTCTGCAAAATTCAGCATACTTGGCGGAGCGCTTGCCGCATCTGGAGCGGGCCTGTCTATATCCTCATATCTCACAACCGGCAGGTTAACAACCGGCCACGTCAATTCCATTCATAACTGGTTCGATGAGGAAAGTTTAGAGCTGAGTTCTGGATCTTCGGAAAAAACGGGGATCGCAATCGAGGGGCAAAGCAGCGCTTTGGGATCGACGATACGACTATTTACCGGAGGGAATGAAAATGTTCGTGTTTTGTCTAACGGCAAAGTGGGGATAGGCACCACAACACCCGATGAAAAACTTACCGTATACGGTAAGATACATTCGCAGGAAGTAAAGGTTGACCTGAGCGTACCCGGCCCTGATTATGTTTTCGAGCCTGCTTATAAGCTGATCACCCTGCCCAATTTAAAGGATTTTGTTGACAAAAACCACCACCTGCCCGAAATTCCTACAGCTACCGAAATGGCTAAGAATGGCCTTGATTTGGGCGATATGAATATTAAACTGCTTAAGAAAGTGGAGGAACTGACGCTGTATTTAATAGCGGCAGATAAGGAAAAGCAGGAGCAGAACAAAAAATTAAACGTCCAACAAAATCAAATAGATCAATTAAAGCAATCATTAGAAGCTTTATCCAAAGAAATCCACAAAAACTGATAACCATTAACTGTATCACACATGAAAAAAATCTCACTGGCAGTCATTGCCTTGCTTTCAGCACTACCTTTTGTTTCAAATGCACAATGGACAGGATCACCAGGAAATATTTATTACAACACCGGCAATGTGGGTATCGGCACCACAAACCCCCAATCCATACTTCACGTAGGTCGTGATACGGCCAGTATTTTGTCATTAGGTGTAACCGACTACGGTGGAGCGAGCGGCCAAGCCCTGGGCGGGGTGAAAGTAAGCGAGCTAGCCAGTGGCTTGGGCGGCAACCTGGAATTCCAGACATTGCATTGGAGTTCTGTTCCCTACGCTTTGTCTACGAAAATGATCATCAAAGGTAATAGCGGCTATGTCGGGATCGGCACCACCTCTCCATTATCAGCGCTGCACGTTCGGTCGGCTGACAATGGCGTTATCATGGCGGAACGGGCATCGGGTAAATATGTATCCTTGTATGGGGCGCTTAATTCGTCAGGCCTCAGTTACGACAACAGTGGCAACTTCATTATTCAGTCCCAGGCAAACGCTGACCGGGGCACAACAAGCAACGCTACCATTCGCTTTTTAATGGACGGAAGTGGCCTTGCTACATTTGGAAACGCCACACCTACCCACACGATCACGCTTCCGTCGACCGCTACGGGCATCGCCTCCTACAACACCGCAGACCAGGCGACCAACTACGAGCGGGTGCGCCAGGCATGGATAAGTAATGTGTATACATTCACTACAGAAAAAGGTGGTACAGGTGCGATGCGTAACTTCAACTTTACCGGAGGGTCTGTTGGTATCTGTAACACCAGCCCGCAATCATTGTTGCACATCGGCGCTACAACCTCGGACGAGGTTTCCATCGGAATGACCGATTATAGCGGATCGGCCGGGCAGGCCCTGGCCGGACTAAAAGCTGGCCAGCTTTCAGCGGGGCTTGGCGGCACCCTTGAACTCCAGACACTGAATTGGGGTTCATCGCCCTTTGCGCTGACCACAAAAATGACAATTCTCGGCAACAGCGGCTACGTTGGCATCGGCACTACAAGTCCGGATGAAAAACTTACCGTATACGGCAAGATACATTCCCAGGAAGTAAAAGTTGACTTAAGTGTCCCCGGGCCTGATTATGTTTTCGAGCCTACCTATAAGCTGATCACCCTGCCCGATTTAAAGACTTTCGTTGACAAAAACCATCACCTGCCCGAAATACCGTCAGCTGCCGAAATGGCGAAGAATGGCCTTGATTTGGGTGATATGAATACTAAACTGCTTAAGAAAGTGGAGGAATTAACGCTGTACCTGATTGAAAAGGACAAACAGGTAGACGAGCAAAAGAAACAATTGACACAGCAGGAAGCTCGGCTCCAACAAATAGAAGAGCAACTAAAAGGGTTAGTCTCAAAAAAATAATATACAACCTAATAGCATCACCATATTATGAAAGTAGTAATTCTCTTTTTGCTTTGCCTTGTCAGCATACGGCCATTTAATGCTATAGCCCAAAACTCACCCGGCAACCGGTCCATTGTACCACCATTGCCCAATGCGGGGCGCTGTTAAAATACGCTCAGATACCCGTAAACAAGTAAACCGGCATGCCAGATATCAGCATTCCCCTATATACCATCAAGTAAGGCTCGCTGTGCGTACCTATAAGCGTAAACTAACTATGCAAAAAAGCCTTTAGATTGTCATCTAAAGGCTTTCAAAAATTCCCCATGCCACTCCTATGGATGGGTTTAAAAGTGGCCTCAAAGGCTTCGATTTCCAATAATTCTATAGAGGAATTACAACTATTGATTGACTTGGCGGTACAATAAAGGCCGATTTCAAAAATGGCGACGAGAAGTATTTCAAACTATTTTAAAAACCATACATACCACCCGAAACAGAAATTTGCTCTCCCGTAATCCACGCTGCATCATCTGAAGCAAGAAATACAACGGCTTTCGCGATATCTCCGGGCTGTCCCCTGCGGCCAAGCGGTGTTTTGGCAATAAACATTTTTTCATACTCACTGCCGGCAGTAACTCCTGCACTGGCTGCGCCTTCCGTGTCAGTAGCGCCGGGCAAAATAGAATTGATACGAACGTTTTTTATACCCAACTCCTTAGATAAAGCAATTGTAAAAGCATCTAAAGCCGCTTTGGTTGCGGAGTACAACGAGGCATTTTGAAGAGGATATTTGCTTGCACCCGAACTGATATTGATAATGTTCCCGCCCTTATTGCCGAAAAGTTTCAGCGCTGATTGGATAGTTAATATAGGTCCTAACACATTAACGCTGAAGCTTTGGTGGAAATCTTCTACCGAAATTTGTTCAACAGGTGCATATCCTTGAGATACTGCATTATTTACTAAAATGTCCAACGTTCCGAAAGCATGCTCAGTTTCTTTAAACAACCTGATCACATCGGCTCCGTTCGATACATCGGCCTGTACTGCAATGGCTGTACCGCCATTATCGGTTATGGCTTTCACTACTTTATCCGCGCCTTCTTTACTGGAAGCATAATTTACTACAACTTTTGCGCCTTCTGCAGCAAAGTGTTTGGCGATAGCTGCACCTATTCCTTTTGAAGCACCGGTTACTACCGCTACTTTGTTTTGTAATTTACTCATGATTTCTGTTTCAAATTATTATGTCCAAAGATGCTGTGCCATAACGAACTGTATGTTGACATTGATCATTAAATAGGCTTGATATAAGTCAATTTAAAGTAGTGACCCATATCAGATCAATCTGATAACAAACTGTAAAACAACAACTTAACATGGGGTCGAAAAACCAAAGCAGCAGAAAGCCGAACTGGCCACAACGGCAATATTTCGTTGGTGAGTGTGGAAAAGCTATAAATTTATTTAAAAGAGTTTTTCTTTATCCTGCTCAAAGTTTCCGGGGATAAACCCAGGTAAGAAGCGATCATATTTTGCGGGAACCGCTGTAGAAAATTCGGGTAATTGCTGACCAGGTCTTCGTAACGCTCTTCAGCCGTATAGCTAAAAGCAGTCTGCATTCTTTTCTGGGTTGCAATGGTGTTATTTTGACTAATTACGTTCTGCATTGCCGAAAAGGCAGGGATATTTTTAAGAAACTCCTCAATTTGAGTGTTGGTTGATTGCAAAACCTCCAATTCCTCCAGCGCTTCAATATTAAAGCGACTTGGTGTTAACAGGTAAAAACTTTCAAAGTCAGCCAGCCACCAATTTTCCACAGATAGTTTCAATATATTTTCATGTCCTTTTTCATCGACCGTAAAGGTCCTGGCAGATCCTTTCACAATAAACCCGATATACTTGCACACGTCTCCTTCCTGTAAAAAGTATTGCCGTTTACGAAGCTTTTTAGGTTTGAAATGTGCCATCAACAACTGTTTATCATCCTCTGAAAGCAATTTGCCGGATATTTTTTGAATGTAATCGAAAAACACTTCAAAATTAGACATCGTTCAAGTATATAATTATTCGCAATTTACTCAAGCTGCCCGATATAAGACTAAAAAAATAAACAACAAAAAATCCCTGCTTTCTGAAGAAACAGGGATTTAAAAGAAACTACAACCAATGTGTTTCCCCAGGGGGCAATTACTTAGCCAAATAGGTCATACCGCCATCAACAATAAGTTCGGCACCAAGCATAAACGACGAATCATCAGAGGCCAGGAAAACAGCTGCTTTACCAATGTCGGCCGGTTGCCCAATCCTGCCTATCGGCATTTGATCTGCAAAGTGTTTTTTTACCGCTTCCATTTGTTCGGCGGGTACAAACTTGTCAAATGCAGGTGTATCTGTGGTACCTGGCGTTATTACGTTTGCCCTGATCTTTCTATCTAAAAGGTCGCTTGAAAATCCTTTGGCTAAATAGATGACAGCCGCTTTTGCAGCACCATACAACGTAAAATTAGCATAGGCACGATGTGCAGCATTCGACCCGATCAAAATAACAGAACCACCGTCATTCATATGGGGCAGTGCTTTCTGAACAGTGAAGTAAACGCTTTTCAGGTTCAGATCAATGGCCTTGTCAAACTCGGCTTCATCAAAAGTTGCCACAGTTCCCACAGCTCCGGCACCCGCATTGGCCACAACTACATCTATTTTACCAAATTTTTCAGCTGTTGCTGCAAACACCCTTTCCAGGTCGGCAAGGTTGGTAACATCGGCATTTATGGCTATAAAATTGTCTCCAAGCTGCGCCACAGAGCTATCTAAAGTTTCCTGATTTCTGCCGACAATAACTCCTTTAGCGCCTTGGTTTTTAAATTCCTGGGCAATACCAAACCCAATGCCACTATTACCACCTGTAATAACGGCTACTTTATTTTTTAATCTACTCATGAGTTCTCTTTTTTAAAGATTGAACGACAAACTTAGATCTATTAAGTTATTATTAGTAACTTTGTACCGATAAATAACAGTAACACAGAGGTAACCAAGTAACATGATCGAGTGTGAAATAGAAGAAGCGATTCAACTGGAACAAAAGAGGTGTGTAATAGCAGAGTTTCAACTGGAACAAAAGAAAAGGATGCGGGCCGTTCAGGATGCAATGGATACATTGAATGGTAAATGGAAGATCGCTATTATCTCGTCTATTTGCTGCTACAAAAAAAGGCGGTTTTCCGATATCTTGAATGATATAGAAGGAATTTCTAACCGAATGTTGAGCAAAGAATTAAAGGAATTAGAAATAAACCAGTTGGTAAAACGAACCGTTTTAGATACTCAACCCATAACGGTTCAGTATGAGCTTACGGAACACGGCAATACGCTACAAACCATTATCACCAGTTTAACAGATTGGGGAATTGTACACCGAAAGCAAATTGTCGGGAAATAATGTTCGATCTTTAGCCTGTGGTCGGCGTTAGCATCATAGCCGTTCTTAACGAAAAAAACTCTCAGATGGCTTAGATTTAACTTATCACATACTTGTCCTACGCGCCAAAAACGCGCATGCGTTAGGAAGATAGCCCCTTTGTTTCATATGCAAGTTAAAACATCCCCCGCTCCCACAAGTCATAAAGTTGTGGGAGCGGGAGGAAGTTTATACAACCAAGCTACAAGCCTGGCACGGCAAAGATTACAGGAGCGGAAAAACCGGTCATTTCATTTTTGTCATTTTATCTTGTATCTTTTGTATTGGGATAAAAGTACAGCCGAAGAAAACGGAAAATACAATAGCCAATCTAAGTCCGCTACCAATTTCCCAGGGAGCAAAAACACGTTTTTTTGATTGAAGATAATATAAATCCGGCAATTTGCCTCTGCCAACGTCTTTATATATTTCGTCAGTGATATTGACTTTATATTGTTCGTTTTTATAAAGAATTGTGATTTCATAATGATTAAATTTTCCAGCAGGCACTATTGATCTTTTAAGACAGCTGTACGATATCTTTTGATTGCGGTCAATTACCTTAGCATAGTCTAAGTAATTAATGAAGCAACAATATGCTGCGATTACTAAACCAATCCGTATTATCCAAAGTAAGATTCTATAAAAATTCATATAATATTACCAGTTTATTTTTTTGCAGCGTCACTTGCGGCATTTGACACAGTTTTTTCTGCCGTTTTAGTTGCGGTTTCAACAACATTCTTTAAATCACTTAGAGCTTGAGCAGTTTTTTTTGCCTCTTCTGCCTTTTTTAGCGCTTTTTGCAGTTTGCGGGAATTAGGGTTTGGCCTGCCAGCCAAACGTTGGGCTTTTCGCTCTGCAACCACTGCATTATTCTTCGCAATTTTTACCTCGTCAGATAAAACATCTGTTTTGAGTAAACTGGACATACCAACTTCAGCTAAAGCCCCTACCATTATCGCATTTAAATCAAATTTTTCATCCGTATGCCAAACTGATTTAATAGAGTTTTCTACAGCTGCAACACCTACTTTTAAAAGTGCCATAACAATCTTTTGATTTCTGGGTTTCGCAATCCATGAAGCAAATTTCGAAACTCCACCATCGATTACGCCTTCAGCAGCTCCAAGTCCTGCTGCAAAGGCGATGTCGCCTGCATCTGACCATTTAAGATCCCTGTTTGCTTCATTGAACGATTTACCCTCAAAAATCATTTTATTTCCAATAATTCCAGCATATTCCGTAAACGCTGATAAAATTGCAGCCAGAATGGGATTTCTCCCGTCTGGGTCGATATTTTTGATCGGATCATCAAATACATAACCGTAAGGAGTGGTACTTTCTTGCTCCTGCTCGACATGCGGGTCAACAACTATCCACCTCGCAATCACAGGATCATAGAACCTGGCCCCATAATCGTACTGATTGTTTAATTCCTCCTGTTTTTCTTTACCGTTATAAAGATACTTACTTCCATCATAACTATTACGTGGTACGTTTAAACCAAAGGGGTAGTAATCATTATCTCCAACCGCGCCGTTCACCTGGTCAAACGTCACCCGGTTATTGCCCAATTGGTCGGATAAGGTGTACTCAAAGTTGGGCGATGCGGATGGGTGAAGCACACGGCCTTCCTCGGTTATTACAAAATCTATCGCGTTGCTATTATTATTATATTGTATACCGCCCACATAATCTGTAATGGTGGTCACGGCTCCGGTAGTGCTTACTTTACGCAACTTTTGCCCTGTAGCATCATAAGTGTATGTTAATTGTTTTGCAGGGATATTAGCCGGCAGGTTCAACAGGTTATATTCAATAGTATTGCCCAGCCCGTCGCTGGTAGCATTGCCATTAACATCGTATCCATAGGTACGGAATGGACTACCCGAGTTGGCTACCGTTGTGAGTTGGTTACCGGAGTAAGTATAGCCCAGGTCAACTGCATTGGGGCCAAAGCGCTGCAGGTGTTGGATATTGCCCATCAAATCGTAAGTTATCCCGTTTTCGCTGATGCCCTCGCCCGAATTACCGGCCGTCAGCCTGTTAATCTGGTCGTACTTATAGGTCACAAACTGTTGTCCTGTTGTGCCCTTGTTATACAATTGCTCGGCTATGTTGCCGTTATATTGGGGCGTACCGCTATGTCCGGGATCCGTATAATTTAATTTCAGGCTAAATAGTTTATTTGGTGCAGGGGCAATATCAGGGTCGTTAATTTTTGATAGCCAGCCACGCTCGTTATAAGTATAGTTTATATGCTGTAAAAAAGGGCTGCCATTTACGCTGTGCAGGTCCTTGGTATATAATTGCCCTATATCATTATAGCCCGCCTGACTTAACAAAACAGGCGTAGCTCCGTTTATGCTTTCCCATGTTTTTATCTTACGGCCCATGTGGTCATAGTCGTAAGTATTGGCTATGGTCAGCATAATAGCCCCGCCGGCTGTTGCTGTATGGTGCTGCCGTGTAGTGGCAGTTACAGCACCAGTAAAATCGTAACTGGTGCTAATTTCATCGTAATTATTGGCGTTTATATTTGCTGCTAAATAATGCTGCTGATAGGTTTTTACGTCGCGCCCTTCACCATCATAGTAATGCACACTCCACATTTGGTCGGGGCTGATACTGCCAGTGGGGTTCAACACAGCGGTACGGGTTGCGGTAAGCAGCCCCCGCGTCATATCGCTATTGCCCGATGGTACCGGGTACGATGGCATGCCCGGTATATTATAATCATCGTAATAGCTGGCCGTAAGTATCTTAACGTTACTATTCTCGGGCCCTGCTTGTGGGTAAGCCCTTATTGTATAGCCCCAGGGGCCGCTGGCGCTGCGGTCTTCCCAAAGCGGGCCGGTTAACTGGTTAAAGTTGCTTAATACATCGGCCGGTGTAAGTGTGTTGTTGTTTTCTACCCCGGTAAGTATTACCCGGCCTATGGCATCGTATTTTATCCATTTCCATTGGTGCAGGGCCTGTTGCTTAGCATCCTGTGTATAAACTATCTGGTCAAGCTGGTTATACACCATATTTTCGGGGCCAACGCCCGGAAGCTTTTTTTGTGTAAGGCGGTTACGCTCATCATAGCGGTATTGGTAACAAAACGCGTCTAACTTTCCCATGATGGCATTACTGGCCAGATCCGGATCGGCCCCGGGTGGCAATACAAAGGCTAGGTTGCCCAGGTCATCATATACATAATAGGTTGATAATACCTCCATGGTAGTGGTGGTAGTATTATAATTATAGGTGCGCTTTAGCACTACCTTTCCTGTCTTATCTTTATATTCTTCGATAGTACCGCCTCTGCCGGATGTCCAGTTCTCGTCTTTGATAATACTTACTATTAACGCATTATCTGTATAGGTGGCCGTAAATGACGCGTCCCTTGTTAATGTTCGGCTTTGGTCGGTTAAGTTAATTGAAGCCCGGTATAAAGCCACTTTCCGGCTATTCACAGGGTCTGTGCCCCAATCAATATTATTATTGGATGTATAATCGGTTACTACAGTACGGCCCGCAGTAGTACTGCGGCTGGCCGCTGGTTGCCATATCGGGCCGGGTGCTCCCTGTTCCAATACCCGGTTTAGCGGCGAAAGCTCAAATATTGTTTTACTAAAAGCAGATGTAATTGGGCTTACCCCTGCCGATGGGCTGGTATAAAAATCTGACTGACCTATCCCGGTTCCTGTTTGCAGTGCTTCGATACGATAGGTACCGGGTGTGCCCGTAGCCGCGGCATAGGGTAAAAACTGGCGGGAAACCCGGCCATATTGGTCATACTCGATAGGTTGCACGATATCCTTGGTGGCATCGGGGTTTCCCCTTACAGTTACGTTTTGTATGGGCCGCCCCAAGCCATCAATGTACTGCACCTGCTCGGTCATGCCGCAGGTACCCAGCGTGTATAGCTGGTTAAAATCCGTCACCCCGGATACCCGTGGTGAAAATGTGACTACATAATTTTGCACATTACTGGGCATAGCCTGGAATGGCACACAGAACGGATCGGAAATAAACAAGCTTAATGAATTACCCGGTGTGGCGGTGAACGTAAAAGTGGGGGTCAAGGTAATGCTGCTGTTATGATAATATTCCCCCGGTGCCAGCGTACTGCTTACCGTATTTGGCGACAGATAGGTTTGAGCCCTTAAATTATCGAAAGGCGCAAGACAGGCACACACCAAAACCGCTACGCTAAATAGATAACGTACAATGGGCCGCAAATACCTGTCAATCCCAAAATGGGTAATAAGGTGATAAGATCTTTTCGTTTTCATATATTATTAGATCTGGCAATATTTGACTAATTAATTAACTGGTATATAACTATAGCCCGGTAACACAGTAATAGTGTTAGTATTACAAACCGAGGACGGGTGAGGGTCTCCCGGATCGCCCGGAGGATCGCCCGGGGGCAAGCCATTAGTAACCGCGCCGCCTGTTGATGTTTTTGCTGTAGTTTGGGATTTGCCAACTGACGAGCTTTTACTTTGCGTGGTAGACGCGGCCCTGGCTGCAGGCGGGTCGCCACCGCCAGCCGGAGGCGAGCAGCCCCCCACTAACTCGCCGATAGATGACGATGATGTTCCCGCCTGTATCACCACCGTATGGTTTTCCACATAATTAATAGGTGGATCACCGGCACCGAATGTTACAAGGATGGCTATTTTATAATTGATTGTGACTGGGGTGTTGACGATCAGCGGCGATGTGCAGCCTGCATCGGAATAAACGCCCATAGCATAGGTTGTAAATGTTTGCGTGTAACCACTGTTAACGACGGAGTACGAGGAAGTGGTGTTTACTTTGGCGTACATATAGCAGCTGCCATTCACATTGGCATAAGCCTGGCCGTAAACCGGTAGCGCCGCTGATGCTTTGGCATTAGCATCATTTACATCAACGGTGGATGAAAAGGTGCCGGCAGGTATTACATAAGTTACAGTTGTACCTACGCCATTAACGCAATCGTTTTTGGTGTAACTACCCTGCATTTGCGCGTTGTAGAACAACCCGGGAATGGGGCAGCCTGTACTTTGCCCCCGTAAGTTATAACATAATGCCTTTGTGATATTATGGTCCTTATCCTTAACCATCCTTAAACGGTTATAGATATCGTATTCAAAATAAGTTACCTCGCCCTTGGTATCCGTTGTACTGGTTAGGCCAACCAATGGCTCATAATTATAGGTTTGCACCTGTGCATCTTTAGGGTATATGCTAATGTCATCGCAGGCATTACCTACGTTACAGAGGTAGCCAGGGCCTGTATAGTTATCGGTTTTAAATTTCCATATTCCGCTGTCACGGTACCAAAAACTGATCACATAAGTTTTTGAAGTGCCTGCAGGCAATGCCCAGCTAACGTTATAGTTTGCACCCTCATAATACCGTTTGCCGGTGTGTGCCAGCCCTGTTAGTGCCGGTAAACCGGTGGTTTCCTCAAAGCCCTCGTAATAAAACTCGTTCCAGGCTGCGTTGGTAGCAGCAGCAACAGGATATTGTTTGGCATAACCCCAAATATAACTGGTGCGCGGCTGCATAGACTTGGACTGGGAAAGAACATTACCGTTAGCCAGATCATACTGATGGATAGTACCCACTTCAAAGTACGGTTGTGTACTTTGTGATTGCGCGTATGCTGACACCGGTACGATGAGGCCGGTAGCCGGTTGGTCATATATGGCTTTTGATGCACTGGTTTGTGTAGTGCCATTGTAATTAATTGTTTTCAGCACGGGGGCGGTCATATTCCGTGTATTGACCAGCATACTCGCCGCTTGCCCGTTAGGATCATCAACTGGGTCAATATCGTAAGCGTGTTTGAAACTCGACCGGATAACATCGCCCTTGCTATCGGTATAGGATTGATCCAGCATTTGCCGCCAATTGTTATCGTACGTATAATTACTTACTTTATTTACCGGGTTATTGCCGGCCAAATCAAACGTGGTTTCTGTCTGGCTTTTTAAATACGGTAAGTAAGTGTAATATTTTACAGGCTCGATATAGCGTTCGGAAGCGGTTCCCGAACTACAACTGATGCTTTGCTGCTGGTAGTCAAACGCCCTTACAAATTCATTAAAGCGGGCAGCATCGTCACGATACTGGTTCTCCTGCTTGTAAACCAAGGTGCCAGCCGCGTTGTGCGTTTCTTTGACCAGCAATTGCCCCCGCTCCATTTCGCGTGAAGTATGCGCGGTGACCGGATAGGTATAAGAAGAATTTGCCGTAAAATAAGACGGGCCATACTGGGTGTTAGCAATAGTGTATCCTGAGCTATAAATGTTCGAAACTTCATCCATATATACCGGGGTATCGTAGCTGCTGTACTTGTAAATGTTATACGAACCGTCATCCATTTTTTCCTTTACCTCAGAGTATACCACATCCCTGCCATTAGTATAATCAAGATCTGTTTTGCTGTTATTGGATATGTATGTAGCATAACCCATATAAGGAGATACGCCTATTTGCGCCTGGATCAGGAACTGCTTCCTGCCGGCGATGATACCGCTGGAAGTACCCGGGCTTTGGGTCTTGGTATAGCTATATTCCTTTGAAGTGGGCGGGCCATCCAGCGAATATTCGATAATCTTCTTTATCCGCATACCACCGCCAAAACCGTTCACACTACTTAAGGTCACAGCGTTAGGCGTACGGTTCACCTGGGCGCCATAATCATTCGGTTCATAAGCGAAACGTGTGAACCCGCCTGTTGGATAATTGATGCTGGTCAGCATACCTTTTGTCGCATAGATCGTATCCGGCGCAAGGTTGCTGAGTAATAGATTAGGGTTCATCTCGGCTGAACCGAATGGATAAACCTTGCCATTGTAATAACCCCATTCATCCGTCATTAGCGAACCATAACCCGGTAACATTTCAGGGTCTCGATAGCTGAATTTATAATTGATTGGGGGCACTGTCGAGTCATCGTCAAACAGGCCGCCTATAGCTGAAGGGTGTTCCCTACTGAAACGTGTTAAGAACAAACGCTTACCGACGGCATTCGGGTCATTATCAATATCATCATTATTATACCCAAATGTATAGGTCTCTTTCGGAACATTGTTCAGATCGGCTACGGTGACCTTTGTTAATTTGTACCATACTGTACGGTTATCATCCAGTAACTGGGCACCGTTGGTGAATATCCCATTGCCATAATGCGCGTTATTCATATCGCTATAAATAAACCCATTATAAGCAGAGTATGTACCGATCGCGCCGTAGAGATACGGGTCTTTAGATACATGCTTTTCGAAACTGACCTTAAAACTGCTGCCCGAAATTTCGGATAAATAGCTCGGATTAATACAGGAAGCACTATAACTGATCGGGCTGATGCTGTTACCGCTACATGTGGACGAACCAAGGTTAAGATAATAACTTAAGGTATGGCTATAGGTTGGGCTTTGTACAAATTGCATAGGCCCGCGCACATATGAAAAATTCACTACATTGCCTTTAGGGCTTTGGATCTTGATCAGGTACCAGGCGTTCGCTACCACATCTTCGTTCGTATAATACGAATTACCACTGAGACTTCTCGGCGACCTGATAAATTCAATCGCGTCTACGTTATCGCCAAATGTATACTTAAACCCGTCTGCATCTGTTATCACTATTTTATTGATCATCCTGGTAATGTTCAGCGAAAAGGCATTATACACCGGGTTCACTATGGTAACAGGAGATGTATTTAAACTTACCTCGACATACATTTTACCCGGTTGGCTAGATTTTACCGCCCATTCGCCCAGATGATTTTTAAAGAAACTACCTGATCTTCCGTTGGGTAGGGTGAATAAAAATTCGTCCGGCGAGAGCAAGGCCAAAACCGGGTTAGCGGGGTTGCCTGCCTGGTGATTTTGTAAAAAGGTTTGGCTGTCCCAGTTCGGATCATTCAAAATATCATAATGCTGTAAATAGGAATAAGTGTCGGGGTTACCATTCTGTAAGTTCGAATCGTAAAACTCATCCACTCCGCCATTGCGTTTCCTGGTGACCACGCCACCTACGTTTAGGGCCCAGTTCTGCCCTACCCACCCAGGGTGATCTTCGGGCTTTACACCTCCGGCCATATAGCCAAGGTTAGCATTGACCGTAATGTCGCCCTGGCTCACCGAAAATACTTTAATGCCAATATTAGGCAGACCAGTAAACGGTGAGATATCGATACTGCCGTACTGGCCCAAGTTGGCGGCATTAGGGGACTGCAGAAAGGAAGATGACTTTACATTTGGTAATATGTCCTGTGCAAAGCATACCCCGCTTATTAAAGCGAATAAGATTAATAATACGTTCTTTATCATATTGATAATATTTGACTTTTTACGGAAATGGATCTTAGGCACAAGCGGCCTTGTTTATGTAAGGGGTAAAGTGTCTTTACTTACTTTTGACACCGGATAATTGTGCCTTTAAAACGTTATTCGAACGCTGCAGCTCACGGATGTCTTGTTCCTGTTGGATCAGGTATAAGGTTAATTCCTCTAGTTTTTTCATCAGCAGCTTATTCATTTCGCCTAACTCCAGGCCTTCTTTCGCTACTTGTTGCGCGGAAGGCACATCAGGCAGGTGCTGATATTGGTCTATATAGGCCTTCACCCACGAAAGTGATGGCAATGCATAGGTCGGCTTAAAAACGTAGTCCGGCCAGTTAGCTGCTTCTACCTTCACCTCTTTAGAACGAATAGTGCCGTTTACAGATAATGCTTCGTGAGGTGTACTTGTACCGATACCCACATATCCATTTCCGAGTATCCGCATTTGCTCCGTTAGCCCGGTGACACTGCTATAAGTTGAAAAGGCAAGATCAGTTACCGGCTGGGCTGATTCGGCAATGGCGCTAATTTTGGCAGTTGGCGAATAGTTTCCGGCAGTATGAAACGTCATATTGACTTCATTTCCTGTTGCTGCTGTGGCACTGTTGACCAATGAAAGCGCATTTACAGCGCCACCACTCGCAGCACCCCCTATCATACTGATGGATGAACCCGTGTTACTGGTTGATGTACCCACCTGTAGTTTTGCAAGCGGTATAGTGGTCCCTATACCTAAATTGCCATTTATATCAAGCACCGCTTTGAACGCGCCACCTGTAAAAAATTTGATGCCGCCAAAGGCAGACAAGTAGGCCATCGCCCCGTAAGCAGAGGCGTCACTATCACTATACCAGCCTAATCCGTAATGGTGTACAGTATTACCTGCATAATTGAAGGTTTCGGTACTAAAGTAGGTGTTTTGAGCATAAGCACAGCGGCTTACCAGCACCATAGTAAGGATGATGATTATTTTTTTCATAGAAATAAGGTTTAGTGTTTATTAAACTGTGTATAATGTTGTTCTAATCTTTTCAGGCGGATCTCCTGACGGTTTATTTGCTGCCCTTGATGAAGTACCTTTTGGTGCTCAGCTTTTAACGCTTTATCCTTCTCTATTAAATAAAGTGTCAGTTCCTCTATCTTCTTTAATAGTAGCGCGTTAGTTTCTCCTATATTAATTCCGTTCTTAGCTACATCGGCAGTGGAGGGAACATCGGGCAAATGATGGTTCTGGTCAATATATGCAGCCACTTCCTTCAACGGGCGCAAACGATAGTTACTATCAAAAACATAATCTGCCCAACCGGTTTCTACCTTAATCTCTTTGGCTCTTATTTTTCCGTTAACCGATAATTTATAGCCCGGGTCAGGACTTGCTGTATTTAAACCAATATTTCCATCGGCATCTGTTATCATGATCGGGTTAATGTTTAATGAAGCAGTAACATCGGTTCCTGAAGGAGTGGCGGTTTGGGTGGTAATCGTAACCAGACCATTAGATATCCCGAAACCAACAGTATAGGCTTTAATTGCAAACGTATAATAGCCTGTTGAACTGTTCACAGCCAAATAAAAATCAGTTTGATCTCCGTTTTGATACGCTTTTAAAACAGTCCCGTTGAATGCCAGGCCGCCGCTTGTTATTTGACTAACGGAAAGTCCGCCCCTGTTAGCAATATAAAATGTGCTTACTCCTCTGGTATCGCTAAACCATCCGCTACCCAGTACGTCTACCTGTAGCTTTTGGCTATTGCCGGAATCGTTCGAAAGCCTGCTTAAACTCCCCACGAAAACATAATTAAATACTGGTGTAATTCCTGGCCCGGTGGCTACAGAGAAGGTGTATTGTGCTTTTGCGTTAAATACAATAGCACATAATAATGTGAAAAGGTATAATTTTTTCATAATGCGGTTTAGGTTCGACAAGTAAAAAAATGTGATTTAATGGTTTATACGGACGAGGATAATTAAAGGTTACTTCATACGAATAATTATTTGATTATGTGGCGCCAATCATATGGCGATTTATTTAGCCGCATCGGGAATTGATAATGACCGGAGGGCATTGAATGTGTTTTATGGGATGCGCCGGGCGAAAAAGAGGGCAAATGGATGGGAACCGCTTCGGGCGGTTATGAAAATTCAACCACCCCGCAGGGACGTAAACACATCGCCCCCTATGTTACATATCCAAAAACCCAACATGCAACAAACTCGATGAATAATCGTCATACCTTGTAGATATAGCACCCAAAGAAGATGGGATCAGAGACAAATATATGATCAGCCATAATTAAATTTTTTAATAAATTAGTTCGGGTATGAGAAGCACCAATAATTTAGAAGACTTTAAAATAAATGTGAAGTTTAAACTTTCTGCATTATGGACATCCCTGATGTTTTGTTATGTATATGGTGATTTTTTTTCGCTGTTTGTACCAGGCCGTATTCAAAACCTGATGAGTGGCAATTCTGGTACCGGCTCAACTACTCCCTGGACATTGCTCATTTACGCCATACTCTTGACAATACCATCCCTTATGATATTTTTATCTTTAGCGCTAAAGCCTAAAGTAAACCGTTTAGCAAACATATATGTAGGGATATTTTTTACTGTGGTAATGCTATTAGTAACAGTTACCTCTATTAGTAAATGGATGATTTTTTATGTTTTTCTAGGCAACATTGAAATTATAATTACCTGCTTAATTACATGGCATGCATGGAAGTGGCCTAAACAAGGGGATCCGGCCGAATAAGTTACTTTGTTGTTTGCAACATTTCTGATTAATTATAAATAAGCACTACCCATTAAAAACCCTCGTATTTGTAATTTTTGACTTTTTAATTTCATTCCCATGCTGGCATACGGTTGGTCATTTTGTGGTCCTTAGACTACAAAACTCGAACTCTTTTATGGCTGATTTGTATTGTGCGGCGAGTTTGGAGAATGATTGTCTGGGTTTTGAATTACTCCAATATTTGAATATCTGATACCCTTTTAATAACAATATAGGGTAGGCTATTTTGACTTTTATCTTTTGCTATAATTTGCTCAATGAGTCCGTGCGCCTTCATGATTTTTCCCGTTTGCTTTTCATTAAGCACTTTTGATTTACTCCATACTTTCATCGGAACAGTTATTGATACACCAACCTCGGAGTTGTCCGTTACAAGTTGGAAAGACATTGAAGATAAATAACCTGGGCCAGCTATATATTTTATTTTACCGGTCACTGTCACAATTTTACCAACATATTGTCGAGCATACTTTGCTTTAATTATCTCCTGTGCCGAAGCATTGTAAGTAAATATTGAAACCAGAAATAAAATCAGGATAACACGTTTCATGAATTGAAGATAATTAATATTCCTTTGGATACCAATAAAAAACCCTTCAGATTTTTCATCTAAAGGGTTTTGAATAATCTTCCCTTGTTGTTCCCAAGGTGGGTCATTTTGTGGTCCTTAGACTACAAAACTCGAACTCTTTTATGGCTGATTTGCATTGTGCGGCGGGTTTGGAGGATAGCTATTAATCTCGAAGATATAACTAACAGATTACTTGTCATAAACTGAAAGCGCCATATCTACATTGCCGTTTTCAGTGTTTTTCAATTTCTCGATATATAGGTTAGCATCTTCAGAATTAATCATTTTTAGCGCATGAATACATTTTCTTAGTGTCGACTCCATTTCATCATCATACTTCCTATATATGTCTGGCTCAGTCGCAATTTTATATAAGGAATCTGTGAAAATGTTATCATTTAAATTGTCTAAATAAATGGTATTTACCAAATCTTCGTGTTCTTCATGCCAAGTTGCCGGTAACAATTGGGCTATAAGTTCTGTGTAGCTACTATCAATTCCATCCTTATATGCAATGTTTAATGCAAAGTGCAATTGCTTTTTGTCTTGATCAGCTATCGCTTCAATAATAATATTATGGATTTCTGATTTAAATTTCTTCGTTGAACGAGGAATTCTATCAAAAAAAGAAGTTGCGATGAATAGATTGTTTTGATACAATTCTTGATATTCAGAATACAGGCTTTTAATGATTACCACTCATTGAAAGCTACTGCGGATATGAATTTTTACGACTGGGTAGTAGGATTAGATAACCGTAAAACGAAACAGGCAATCCTAACCTTCTTTGGAAAGAAGCCTTCTACAGATGACCTGAATAAAGTAGAAACAGATACATATTTTAACAGCGAATACAAGATAATTGACCCAAGTGTTCCTACTCAAGAAAGTCCTGTAGGGTTAGTAGTCGCTTCGATTAAAGAATGTCCCGCTATAAGCCTTGACACGGATGCCTTTTGGAGAAACACCAAAATCTTGGTTTATAAAGTAATCAACGATGCTGTATCCGATGATTACTTAACTGCATATAATATCTGCCTTGAGGGCGACTGGGATACAATTGATCTTTATGAGTGGTCGAATTTGTGTTATTCACGAGTCATAGATGATGAGGAAAAACTTAAAATGTATTTGCGCTTCACAAAATATACAGTATCATTTGGAGCATCGTTTATGGAACAATTTTTAGAGTGGAAAAATAGTGATTTCGAACAGTTTAAATACCTCTTACTGTTAATGCGAGATACTCATGAACACCCGTTTAGCGGAGGTATGGGACAAACCGAAAATCTATCATACAGGGGTAAAGAGGCCTCAAAGCGAGTAACTCAAGAAGATCGGCTCAGTTACACTTTAGAAAAAGATCACTTAACTTTTATAGCTTGTAAAGGACATTATGATTTCCATTAAAGAGTCCTAAAACTTCGACAGCGAAGCACTGGTGATAATCTTACTTCTCAAGTTCGATTCCTATACGGACTTATTATTTCTGTGAGTAGCTTACATTATAAACGCCATCGGTAAAGCAATAGGTAAAATTTATGCCACGAAGCGCTGCCCTCTGATATTAATTAAGTTATTTCTGAGGCCTGATAACAATCCCGCCGAAATACGCTTCATCAGCAAAACATTTGACACCATTGATGAAGCAGTGAGAACTTCGGTAAATCTTGCCACCTTCAACATATTTACCTTGACAACCGTGTCCATCATTGGTAATGTTATAAAATATTATAGGGTTTCCTGCTTTATCAGTAACTATCTCAATACATTTATTACACACATAGTCAGGGTAACGCTCATTGTGTTTAACATATCTGTTGCATGTAGGACAATGCTGTTGTTTTTTATGCTCTTTAGCATTGTGGGTTTGGTACTTTCTGGTCATGGTTATTAGTTTAGTGTATTATTCAACTCTATTGAAATTTGTCGAAAGTGCGATTTTATTCTCCCGGTGGGTCTATACCCAGTTAGCCTGACATTCGTTGCCCTCGCGGCTTTAAAAACCATTAAAAAGCCTAACCGGGTTAGGGTTAGGCTCGACTTTTAAGCGACTTCCTTTTTCATCCAGTCGTCTATCTCTTCTTTATACCAATAGGTAAACTTCCCCCGTTTTCTGCAAGGCATCTGTTCATCAAATACCCAGCGGCTCAAAGTGCTTTCACTGATACTGAATAGTTCCATAACCTCATCTTTTGTGAGCCATGGCTTGCTCAACCTTTGTTGCGCTTCTTTCATAATATTCAGTTGCTGGTTAACATCGTCTTTTGTTAGCCTCTCTATTGAATTTTCAAGATACCTAAGCTCAGCTTCAATCCACCTAACAGGTTCAAAGTGTTGTTGCTCCTGCTGAAGCTCGGCCATATATTCAAGATAAACGTCTTGATTTGACATCAGCCAATCAGGGTCTGGAGTGCGCAAGGTTTGGGTTGCCAGCTTCAAAAAATAGTGTAAGCAAGAAATCTTTTCCTTCACTGGCAATTTTTCAAGTGTTGCTTCGATAAGTTCAACAAACTCTCGGTTAATGAAGCATTGTTTAACCTCTTTTTCCAACTGCCGTTTAAACTCATTAGTTAAACGCGGAGAAGCATGGTAATTTCGGGTGGGTATTAGTTTTGTGGTGTTATTTTTCATGATTTTTCCATGGTTTAGTTTTCTTTTGGCATGCTGATGTGTAGCATGGTTGGTTTTAATCCCTCGGGTTCATTCGCCCATGGATTCAGGGCATGGTATTAGATGGCTTGGTTTAATCCGTAAATGCTGTCCATCTTGTCCATAGAACTAAATAAATCTGAAGGTTGGCTTTTCGCATACACTTGTGTTTCAGTAATCTTGGCATGTCCCATAAGGTCTTTAAGATGTATTATATTAGTCTTCATCTGTAAATGACATGACGCAAACGAATGCCTTGACACGTGGAAGGTCAGGTTTTTCGTTATTCCTGATAACTTCATCAACTCTTTTAAATTGCGGTTGAGCACCTGATTATCAACATAAGGAAATACCTTGGCTAAAGGTATTCTAATGGTGAATTTATTGTATCGCTCGATGATTTCCTTAGCTGAAGCCACAAGTGGTATCATTACTGGCTTTTTCGTTTTCGTCATCTCGATGGTAATAGCTTCTGGATTGTTTTTGATGTTGCAAAACTTTAGGTTCATCACATCGGAATAGCGTAAGCCGGTCATGCAGCTAAACACAAAGTAATCCCTTGTTTTCTGAAGTGTCACATCCTTTTCAGATAGCTCCAGGCTCATCAAGGTTTTGACTTCATCAATGCTCAAAAATGCGCGTTGAGCTGTTGAAGCTTTGATCTTGAAAAACCTATAAGGGTTTTCTTTCATATAGCCATTCATTATAGCCTGATTGATGATGGACTTTAGGCACTTATGCTTTACAAATCTCCCTCCCAACGCGTTACCTTTTTCTTTGGCCATAAACAGATCGAATTTCTGTATCGTGTTCAGGGTAAGGTCACCAAAGTTTAGCTTGCTGTTGAACGATCTGACCATTTTCAAAGCCGAACGGTATGATTTTAAAGTGTTCTCTTCTTTATCGTTTTGCCATAACATGACTTGCTCCTCCCAAAAGCTGAACAAGGTTACTTTGGTGTTGCCTTTTAAAAGCTCTGATGCAATGGTTAACGTGATGGCGCTACCCATCATTTGCAGTTCCATCATATTAGTTTCCCAATCGCTCATACGATCAGCAAGGTATTTTGATAGCAGTTGGTTAAGTTTACTATTCTTCTTAACGCAGTCCTTTTGAGCATCCCAGCTGGACAACTCAACTGTTTTTCCGGTCGGGATGCGGGTGGTGATATTACCAACGCGAACACTAAAATAGATTGGGATAGCGCCATTGTGTTTGATCTTATCTGTACGTAATTTAGTTTTTATAGCCCAAGTGATTTTCATAGTTTTATTTGCTTTGATGGTGGCGAAGTTCCAAATTAACGCATTGAAAATAAAGCACTTGCCAATATTTATTTTTCTTTATTATACTGGTTTACAGCAATATTATTATCGTTTGCCGAGTATTTTTGCCGCTTTGGCTGATAACTTACATGACGAAGGAATATTGACTGGTAACTTAGGATACCGCTTCATCAGTTCCTGAAAATCGATATAAATTCTCCGTGGATGTTTATTTAAGGGGTGAATTGTGACTTCAATAATCTGATTGTCTTTGAGTTCCTTAAGATATTTTTTTAACATCGTTTTCTTTAACCCAATTTTTTCACTAAGTATCTCGTTACTTGCAAAACAATACCCAAACTTTTTACAAAACGAGTTGATAGTGATGAACAATATTTTAGCTTGAGCGCTAAGCCTTACATCCTCAATTATCGCGGTTGGTGCAAAAAGAAATCTTCTTCTGATTTCATAAATAGACCAATTATTCATAAATTTTTGGTCGCCTGATGTATTTTCCATTTTTAATGTGTGTTGGTTGTATAACCTTATTAACTCCCATGTAGGTGGGCAAATGGCCGATTTGAGCAACTTATTTTTAACTAACTCACAAAACACTTAAAATGAGTTGATTAAAATTTAACAACAAAGAGTTTAAAAACGCAATACGACTGGGTCGTTATTCTGACCACCAGCAGTCGGTAATCCGACCGAGGAGGGGTCGGCCGCGCCGTATTACAAGATAACAATTGAGATAATAACTTAGGTAGTAATTTTAAAGAAGACCGGTTAACTCTTTCTTTCTCGCTAAAGCTCAAAAAAAAGAGTCAACTATAAGGAGCGTCGCTGACACTCCGCTCAACCTGCCTAACGGCAGGCATCAAACTTTTGTTTCAGATATCAAACTTTACTTTTCAGAATAAATCCGCGATATTAGCCATTGAAACATAAATCAGTTGCTTATTGAATAAATAGAAAAGAAATACAACATATCATCATAACGATCTTGCGTTAGCTTCAGGTGTAACAGAAAACTGGTAATTTTTAACACACATCAATGAAGACTTAACGCTCATGCTACAGGCGTGGGCTATAGTCTATTTGTGTGTGGGTATACCAGTACCTCTGTTACAGTAGCTACAGTTCCACGCTTGTTTTTTTAATCACCTTTTTGGAACAGAAGGGAAACAACTAACTTATCCCATGACCAAATTAGAAATCTTCTTTATCATCGCCGGAGTATTCATCGTATTCTTACTAATCCGTGAGTTTTTCACATGGTACTGGAAAATGAATGAAATCAGCTCTAAGCAGAGCATGACCAACGAATTGCTGAAAACTCAAAATGAACTACTTGCTGAGAATAACGACCTGTTAAAAGAGTTTGTTGATGACTTTACCAGTAAGTGACCAGCAAGCTTTCCTTAATACATGTTTTTACCATAAGTCGAGCCGTAGGTGGTTTTTCTTGCCTCTCGTCGACGTTCAACCCTAACCCAAGCGCTTACCTGGGCGAAGGGTAGATTGTTGCGCTTAGGCCAGATTTCGCCAAGCAAATCGTGCGTTTTCCTTTCGGGGTGCTTTAAGATTTCGGGTTCAAATCCTTGTTGATTTGATGACACTTTACTGAATTTAAAATCGGTAAAATGCTATAATGTCGAATAGACTGATTGATATAATCAGATAAGTTAAAAACGCGTTTTAGCGTCAAGTAACCCAGTTTTACCGTCATTCATCATCACCAAAATTCGCCCTATAATTTTACCCATTTACGGAAAAACGCCCTTTCCGTACACGAAAAGAGCGTTCTAAGTGGTCCCGACGAGAATCGAACTCATATCTAGAGTTTAGGAAACTCCTATTCTATCCGTTGAACTACGGGACCCTTGTTGAATGTGCAGATATGCGGATGCGCAAATATGTAAATTCAGAATCAGTTTGCAAATGTGCAAATTATCGGCGATTTAGGCAAACACATTTGCATATTGTCTCCATCTGCACACTTGCATATCCGCACATCTGCATATTTATCTGATCACCGCGCCATTAGGCATCCCCTCGCCGGGCGATACAAAGGTAAGCTTACCCTCGGCGTTCTCGGCCATCAGGATCATCCCTTGCGATACGATGCCCTTTATCTCCCGCGGCTCCAGGTTTACCAGTATGCTTACCTGTTGGCCTACGATGGCTTCCGGCTCAAAATGCTCGGCAATGCCCGATACTACCGTGCGCTGGTCGATGCCGGTATCAATAGTCAGCTTCATCAGCTTCTTGGTTTTGGCTACCTTTTCGGCAGTGAGTATGGTGCCCACTCGGATATCCATAGTGGCAAAGCTTTCGTAGTTAATATCGTCCTTAGCCGGTGCAACTTCAGCGGCAGGGGCATCTGCTGCAACCGCTTGCTTTTTGGCTTGTAATTTGGCAATTTGTTTTTCTATTACCTCGTCCTCTACCTTTTCAAATAGTAGTGTTGCCGGGGCTAATTGGTGGCCATCGGCAAAAACAGCTTCCTCATCAAAGGCAATGCTATCCTTATGCCAGTTGAGCATAGCTAACAGTTTTTTAGCTGTTGCAGGCAAAAATGGCTGCAAGCCACAGGCAATATGGGCAATCAGCACCAGGCAATTGTGCAAGGCTAAACGGGCATCATCTTCGCTGGTTTTAATACTCTTCCAGGGTTCTTTTTCAGTCAGGTAGCGGTTACCCAAACGGGCCATATCCATTACAGCCTGTAATCCCTGGCGAAATTTGTAGGCATCCAGGCTGCTGCCCATTTCATCGTACAGTTTACCAATTTCAGTATCCAGGCCGGCATCTTGTAAAACAGCGCCGCCCTGTATCTTCCCGTCGAAGAATTTATGCATCAGTATCATTACCCGGTTCACAAAATTGCCTAATATGGCCACTAACTCATTATTCACACGGGCCTGGTAATCCTTCCAGGTAAACTCACTGTCGCTGGTTTCGGGCAGGATAGATGTCAGCACGTAACGCAATTCATCCTGCTTACCGGGGAACTTCTCTAAATATTCGTGCAGCCACACGGCATGGTTACGGCTGGTGGATAGCTTATCCCCTTCTAAATTTAAAAACTCGTTAGCCGGAACATTTTCGGGCAACAGGTAATCGCCATGGGCATGCAATATGGCCGGGAAAATAATACAGTGGAACACAATGTTATCCTTACCAATAAAGTGCAGCAGGCAGGCATCGTCGGCATCGTTCTCCTGTTTTTTCCAGTACAGTTGCCAGTCCTTGCCATTATCTATGGCCCATTGCTTGGTGGCCGAGATATAACCTATCGGGGCATCCATCCAAACGTATAGTTTTTTGCCCTTGGCTTCTTCCAATGGCACGTCAATGCCCCAATCCAAATCGCGGGTCATGGAGCGTGGCTGCAAGCCCGATTTTAACCAGGATTTACATTGCCCAAACACGTTCACTTTCCAGTCGCCCTCCTTGGTATCAATCCAGCTTTCCAGCCAGGGCTGATATTTATCCAGCGGCAGGTACCAGTGCTTGGTAGGCCTTAATATGGGCGCCTTCCCGCTCAATGTCGATACCGGGTTGATCAGGTCTGTAGGGTTTAACGATGTGCCGCAGCGCTCGCACTGGTCGCCGTATGCATTGGGATTGCTACAGTTGGGGCAGGTGCCGGTGATATAACGGTCGGCCAAAAACTGCTGGTAATCTTCGTCAAAATATTGTTCGGAGTATTTCTCTATAAACTCGCCCTTCTCGTACAGGTTCAGGAAAAACTCCTGCGACAAGTCGTGATGGATGGGTGATGAGGTGCGGTGATAAATATCAAAGCCAATGCCAAATTGCTCAAAGCTGTCTTTAATCTGCGCATGGTATTTATCAATAATAGCCTGCGGGGTAGTTCCTTCTTTTTTGGCTTTTATGGTAATAGCGGCGCCATGCTCGTCCGACCCGCAGATGTATACTACGTCCTTTTTCTTCAGCCGTAAGTAGCGCACAAAAATATCGGCAGGTATATAAGCGCCGGCCAGGTGCCCAATGTGAAGGGGCCCATTGGCATAAGGCAGCGCCGAAGTAATGGTATATCTTTTAAAATGATCAATTTGCGACATAGTTTGCAAAGATAGCGGTTTAGTCCGAAAGTCGGGAAGTCCGAAAGTCCGAAAGATGGGGATGTCAATTGATCATTGCCATAGATACAAATTCTACCGGACTTTTCTATCTTTGAGTACTTTCGGACTTCCCGACTTTCGGTCTTCCGGACTATTACATCACCAATCGGCTATTCCAATTTCCGGCTTCCGGGCTTTCGGACTTCCCGACTTTCGGACTAAAGAACATGATCCCATACCTAAAAAAAGGCGATAAAATTGCCATTACCTGTCCTGCTAAAAAACTGCCCCGACCAATGGACGATGCCGTTGAGGTGCTACAATCGTGGGGGCTGGAAGTAGTGCTTGGCGAAACAACCGAAGCCAGCTATCACCAGTTTGCAGGCGATGATGAACTGCGGGCAAAAGACCTGCAAGGTTTTATCGACGATGATAGCATCAAAGCCATTATAGCTGCCCGCGGCGGCTATGGCACCATCCGCATGGTAGATATGGTAGATTATAGCCGCCTGGCATCCAACCCAAAATGGATCATTGGCTTTAGCGATATTACCGTTCTGCACAGCCACCTGCACACCAACTACGGCCTGCAAACCATCCATGGGCAAATGCCGGTAAATGTACCCGATGCTTCTTCAGCCTCGCTTACATCGCTTAAAAAGGCCTTGTTTGGCGAGGCGGTTACTTATAGCTTTAACTCGCATAGTTTAAACCGTGCCGGTGAAGCTACAGCCCCGGTAATTGGCGGTAATTTAAGTTTGCTTATCGCAATGCTGGGCTCGGTATCGGATATGGATTATAGCGGTAAGATCCTGTTTTTAGAGGATGTGGGCGAATACCTGTACTCGATAGACCGGATGCTGCATACCCTGAAACGGGCCGGCAAGCTTAACAATTTAGCAGGCTTAATACTTGGTGGCTTTACCGAACTAAAGGATAACGAGATCCCATTCGGGTTTACTCTGCGGGATATGGTAATGCACCTGGTATCAGAGTTTAACTACCCCGTTTGCTTTGATTTCCCGGCAGGGCATATCCCCGATAACCATGCTATTGTATTTGGGAAAAGCTTAAATTTATTAGTAGAGGATCATAAAGTAACGGCATCGTACACGTAAACACAACGCAACATGGCATTATTTGACAAATTAGGCAACTACCGCAACTTTGGTTTATTAATTATCCGTGTAGGATTAGGCATAATGTTTATCTATCATGGCCTGCCTAAATTAGCGGGCGGTGTTGATACCTGGAAAGGCCTTGGTATGGCTACCAAAAATGTGGGTATTACTTTTTGGCCGGTTGTGTGGGGCTTTTTAGCCGCCGCTACCGAAACCATTGGCGGCTTTTTGCTCATCATCGGGCTGGTGTTTCGGCCGGTGTGTTTGCTGCTGTTAGTTAATTTAATTGTTGCTGCCCTTTTCCATTTTAGCAAGGGCGATGGCTGGGGGGGTGCGGCGCACGCTATTGAGGATGCTGTTATGTTTGCCGGCTTGCTATTTGTTGGCCCGGGTAAGTATAGTGTAGATAAAAAATAAGCTCTTGCCCACTGTACAATCTTATCATTTGCATTTTTAAAATCGTTTTTTGGTGGGGCTGTTTTTTGTGCTGTTTTGATCCCGCCTTGCAATTTACAAAATCAGTAGCCCAGCTTAATTTTTATTTTACCAGCAACAACAGGTGTTCTTTTTCTTAAAAAAAGTAAAAAACAATGATAAAATGTTCTGGTAAAATAATACAATGATTAAATAGCACCGGTAATTGCGTATAGGCAGATAGCCCTGCCGGGGTGCTTTACCCCAATATAGCAAAAATAACCGGTAAAAGCAAATAGCATACGCCGGGGCATTACAATAAAAACCCCGCTCGGATACACTCCTTGCAGGGTTTTATTATTTAACAGGTAGAACTATGTATTATCTCAATTAGGGGTCATCAATTTATTATATAGTAACTCATCGCCCGACATTGGCCAGATATACCTTGGATCTGTGTTAGGGATGGCACCTAGCAAACCTTTACCCGGGATGGGCAGCATCAGGCGCATTAAATCGGCATTGCGGAAGCCCTCGCCTAATAATTCGATGTTACGCTCCTGGAAAATAGCATCAGCCAAAGCCGTGCTATTGGCAAAACCGGCTACCGTAAATACAGTGGTAGCATCGCTGCGGCCGCGGATAGCGTTTAATAAGGCTATAGCCTGCGCATCAACGGTATTGGTACTGCGTACGCGAGCCTCGGCCAGGTTTAGCAGCACTTCGGCATAACGGATAACCGGCACCCAATCGGTATATGGCGATAGGGTTGGAAATTTCGACATGGCGATTTTTGATCCCGATGTATAAATAAAGCCCCGGCGTTTATCAGTTGTTTTCCAGTTAGCATCAGCAACTACACCTGTTGGGTTAATGTTAAACTCGGCAGTACCCAGGGCTTTGGCGTTGGCATAAAAATAATAGCACAACTGGCTTTGGCCACCCGGGGTTTCGGTAGTAAGGAACGGGGCCGAAAGGATACTTTCGGTAGTAGTATACGGTGTAGTAAATACTTTGGTAATATCACTTTGCAAAGCGTTTGGCACCCCTGTAGGGGCAACAAAAGGCGCAACAGCCGGTACAATTTTATTAGCCTCGGTAATCACGTTGCTGTATTTCTGCTCGCTTAAATAAACACGGGTTTTTAACGCGATAGCGGTGTTTTTATGCGCGCGGGTAGTATTAGCCACCGCATCAAGCACAGCTGGTGTGCCAGTTGTATAGGTTGATGGCAAATCGGTTTCGGCGGCATCCAGGTCTTTAATGATCTGCGCATACACATCGGCAACCGAACTGCGGGCCAAATCGTAATTAGCGTACGATGAGTTACCTGTTAAACGCAAAGGCAAGCCCGGTTTTGAGCCGCTACCATCGGCATAGGGTCGCGCGTATAACTGCAACAGATCATAATACACCAGCGCCCTTATAAACTTAGCTTCGGCTACATAGGTTTTAGCTGTGGCCGCATCAACTACGCTGTTACCCTTGGCTACCATACCATCAATAAACAAGTTACAGTTATTAATAGTGCTATAACCGGATGACCACAAACCTGTAATTTGCGAGTCGGTACCGCCAATAGTGGCATTCCACACGGTAAAGGCGGTGATACCGTTATTTGATGAGTTAATATAGTTATCGGCTTTAACCTCGTTGTATACAATATAACGGCTGCCGTATAATTGCCCCCCGCGTAAGTTGTTGTACAGGGCAAGCACCTGGCTTAATATACGTGCAGGTGTGGTAAAGGGCTGATAATCCTGGTTGGAAACCTGTGTTTGCGAAACAGGATATAATTTCTCTTTCTGGCACGAGTAATTCAAAACTACCCCCAGACTTAATATGATCAATAATGTCTTTTTCATCGTCATTTTGAATTTTTATTTAAAATTTAACCGAAAAACCACCTGTAATTGTACGTTGGTTTGCCGACGTATTCCTGTCTATACCCTGCGCGGTATTTGAAGCGCCGTTTGATGAAACTTCGGGATCGGGACCAGGGTATTTGGTAATTACAAACAGGTTATAGGCGCTTATGTAAAAACGCACGCTTGATATACCTACTTTTTGCAGCATGCTTTTAGGTAACGAGTAACCTAAATTAACCGTTTTTAGCTTAACAAAGTTGCCGTTAAATACGTTGGCATCCATTGGCAGGGTCGACCCGTTTGATACGTTATCGTTATAAAACACTTTAGGGATATCGGTAACCTGGCCCGGGGTGGTCCACCTGTTTAACACATCGGTAGTGTTGTTCCAAAAACGCTGATCGTGCAAACCGGCATTGGTACCATAGTATAACGAAAAGCCTAACTGGTAGGTGAACAACATATTCAGATCGAAGCCTTTGTAACGGAAAGTATTGTTTAAACCGCCCACCACTTTTGGTGCCGAGTTAGTTAAATTCACCGCATCGGCCGATTGACTGATAGCCGGGGCAGTTGTACCATCTTCATAAGTCCATGCCGCAGCGCCGCCAATTGGATTATATAACACCTTGCGACCAGCCCCGTTTAAAAATATCCTGCGGCCTGTAGCAGGGTCTACCCCGCCAGTGCGGATAATGTACAGGTTACTTATAGGATACCCAACCTGGTTAATATTGGTTACCTCGTTACCGGCTGTTGAAGCGGTTAACGATGTTACCCCAGGCGATAACGATAATATTTTATTTTGATTATAGCTGATATTGAACGATGGCGAATAAGAGAAATCTTTAACGCGGATAGCATCGGCATTCAGGGTAAACTCTACACCTTTGTTATACATCGAACCGATGTTAACACTTGGCCTTGATGGCAAACCGGCTGATGGCGGCAGCGAAACCGCTAATATCAGGTTACTGTTGTTGTTTTTAAAGAAGGCTACGTCGCCGGTGATCCTGTCGCCCATGATCCCGAAGTTGAAACCAAAATCGGTTTTGGTGCTGGTTTCCCAACCCAGGTCATCATTACCTGTTTGGGTAGCCACCAAGGTTGGCTGGGTATTAAATACGCCGTTACCATAAAATCCGTACGATGCATAATTGCCCGAGCCGGCGTTATTACCAACCCTGCCATAGCTACCGCGAAGCTTAAAGCTGCTAAATACTTTGTCGGCACCTATACTGGTCCAAAATTTTTCGCGGGCTACTTCCCAGCCTAAGCCGGCACCCGGGAAAACACCTTTCTTTTTGTTAAAGCCAAAGCCCGAATACTGATCCTGGCGCAAGGTGGCTGTTAACAGGTATTTTTTATCAAAATCGTAGTTAAAACGACCGAAGAACGATACCAGGTAGTTTTCGCCATAGGTTAAACCGCTGGCGGCGTTAGTGGTAAAGCCGGCTTGTATAATGTTAAAAGCATTGTCTGACAGTACCGAACGCGACAAGCCAAAACCTGTTGTTTTTTGATACTGCTGCTCGTTACCTAATAATAAAGAGAAGCTATGCTTGCCTAAAAAAGTATGGTCAAACTGTATGGTATTATCCCAAACCCAGTTTTTGTTTTTAGAGAAGTTATCCGTTGCCGATCCGTTAGGGCTACCGTCGCCCTGGAACGAGTTCAGGAACTGGTCCGAATCGGTGAAGATATAATCAATGCCATAATTAGTTTTTGCAGTAATCCATGGCAATGGCTTCACCTGGAAATATACGTTTGATGAAATGTGGTTATTCTCTGAATTGGCCCGGTTCATATCTAAAATGGGCGCAATGTTGTAGTACGATGTTGATACACCTTTATTAGCACCAAAACCCAGGGTATTACCACTTACGTTGTAGCTGCCATCGTTATTATATGGCGATACGTTTGGCGGGCTTACCAACGGGATCCGGCCCAGGCCTGTAATAGCAAAGGCGTCGCCGCTTAATGATCCGGCGCTGGTGGCCTGTAAGTTCATCTCGTTCGAATAGGATAACTTGGCACCCAAAGAGATGATTTTGTTGGCTTTATGATCAACATTAAACAATAGTGATTTACGCACAAAATCGTTCTTTTGCAGGATCCCGCCCTCTTTGGTGAAGTTGGCCGACATGTAATAATTGGTATTATCCGATCCGCCTGATACGCTAAGGGTTGAGTTGTATATTTTACCTGTACGATAGATATAATCAAACCATTTAGTATTAATGGTATTGCCGGCGGCATCTGTACCTAAGGCAAAATAGGTTGTTGCCGCGTTATACAAACCGGCATTTTTTAAAGCCTCGTTTTTCATATCAACATACTGGTAAGCATCCAGCAGTTTAGGCAGGCGCTGTACTTTGCTTTCGCCATAATAGCTATCGATACTAACTACAGCCCGGCCCTTTTTGCCTTTTTTTGTAGTAACATAAACCACGCCATTGGCTGCACGGCTACCGTAAATAGCAGTACCTGCCGCATCTTTGGCTATATCCACACTCTCAATATCCTCGGGGTTAATGTTAGATAAGGGATTATTGTTTGATACGCCATCGCCGCTAAAGCTGGGCACACCGTCAACCACTATTAAGGGCTGCGATGATAAGGAGATAGAGTTTGTGCCGCGGATACGGAAAACCGGCGGGGTATTTAACACACCGTTGGCGCTGGTAACTTGTACACCGGCGGCCTGCCCTGCCAGGGCCTGCACAAAGTTTTGTACGGGCTTTTCGCTTAGTTCCTTGCCGCCAATACTGGTTACACTGCCAATGTTATCGCGCTTGGTTTGGGTACCGTAACCAACAACCAAAACCTCGCTCAGCGCCTTTTGGTTACTCTCCAGCGCTACATCCAGCTTTAAACCGGTTACCAACTTTTTGTAAGTAATATAACCTACCGATGAAAATATCAGCGTTTGCGGGCCGGCCGGTACCTTAATACTATAAGTACCATCGGCATTGGATACTATACCCGTTTTTGTACCCTCAACGGTAATGGTTACACCGGGTATCGGGGCATTGTCGTCCTTACCGGTAACCGTACCGGTAATTGTTTTTGATTGAGCATAAGCTTTTGAGCCTAATAACAACAAAACAAAAAGAAATTGTAGTAAATTTTTTTTCATGCGTTAATAGTTTGATCAATAATTCTGTTAAATTATAAATTATTAGATTAAATAACAATAGTTTGTTTATCAAATTGACAATTAATTATTAAAAACACATATAATTATTACAATTAAAGTATAGTTTTATAAATATTAGATTAAAAAATACAGTAATTAATTATAATAATTTTATTATATTAAATACACACCTTAATTTAAGATGGTTTTATAATACTAAAAAATAGATCAATTTAATAATTGCTTATATTAATAAATTTATAGGCTTTTACGCATATAATTTATATTTTAAGATTTTTTTTAATGGGGATTTTGGCATACTTATATGCTAAAGAGGCGGTGAAATAAAAAGGTAAGAATTTGCGGCATTGCCCGGGGAGGGGGCAATAAGCTTCACAAGCATTTCACTTTTTATAACGCTGTTTTAAAAAAGCGCGATTTAGAGCCTTAGCCTTTTTTCTCTCTGCAATCTATAATGCCTGCGTTTAATGTCGATATAAATTAAACAAAAAAAGCCCCCCGATAAATCGGGGGGCTTGATAATAGGTTTTTATAAACTATTGCTTATGGCCTTGGGCCTACATAAGTAAAGGTCTCATTAAATCCATCACGAGCGCCACCTGGGCCCGCTGATGGTAGATTGCCCTGGAACAAGAAGTAGCTGCATTGGAATACAGATCCCGCTGCTCCTGGTAAGCCGCTGGTATATTTGTTAGTACCGGTTGCGTCGATACCTGCCGAGCGCAAGTTTGGTGCTGCGGCCGGTTGTCCGTAATAGTTAACAACCGAAGTAACATTATTACTTCCGTCAAACGTAAATATAGGAGAAAACGTTCCGAATGATGATGTAGTTGTACCGCCGCTAAGTATCTGGTGAGCGTAATTATTATAAACAGTATAATCGTACAGAGCAACAGAACTTGGCCCTGTTGTTATCAGGTAATATTTAATAGGATATTTCCCTGTAAGGCCTGATCCGGCTACATAGTCGGTCATAGTTCCGTTAACTGTGTAGATACCATCGTATTTATTTTTAGCCGATACCGTGTAAATTACAGTACCATAGTTGCCACTAATACCGCCTGCTGTTGTTGATGTAATTGTTAACGGCAGAACATACGTTTTGGTGAGATCGAACAGTGTTGCATTTATCACAATAGAAACAGTAGCACTACGGCCACCCTTAGGTATAACAACAGATGCTGGCATTGTATACATATTAGCCGGCAAAAGCGTGTATGTTGTTCCATACTTAGTGTTGTAATCGGTAACAGCTTGCGCTTTTACCCCCACTCCTACGGTAACATCGCTCGATGCTGGGTCGGTACCGGTAAGATCTATCTTAAAATCCTGTTTAACAGCTGCTACAATTTCAAAACTACGCGCATAAGTACGGTAAATGTTAGTGGCTGCATTGGTAGGCGCATCCTGAATAGTCGCTGTTTCCCACTCAACAACCGGTGGCGATGCGCCGGGTGCCAGGTTAACTGCATTATCTTTTACGCACGCGGTTAAACTAACCGTCACTGCCATCATCATTAATAAAATAATTCTTTTCATCTCTTTATTTCTTTAAAATAATTTTAATATTAATTCGTAGGCCTTGCATCCCAGAATATCAGCGATGTGTTTGCATTAACAGTAGGCACATTGGCTTTGTTGTATGATGTTTCGCTAGCTGGATAAAGTATACGACCGGCTAAACCATCCGACCTTGGAGTGGTTATCGTAGCTGGGGCAGGTGCAAAACTTAATACCGGATCGGCAGAACCTTGCGTAGCAGATGGCGATACCGAAACAGGGTACAATGTCCTCCTGTATTCGTTCCAGCCTTCATCGTTATTGATCATATTAAGCGCAATGTATTTTTGCGTAATAATAGCTTCCAGCCTTTGGGCATCTGTAGTGGCCAAAGTATAGTTTGTTAAATAAGCTTTCGCATTACCAACGTTAGCCGCTTTGTAATTAGTATACTGGGTAGCAGGCACACCAGCTGTAGCGCTAACCACTTCGTTATGGTCTTTATCTAAATAAGCAAATGAAGCAGTAACACCCTGATCAAACAAAGTGCTTGGTACACCAGTGATCAAACCGATCATAGCTGCTTCAGACTGCAGGAAGTAGCTTTCGGCAGCGGTGATAAGCGGGATACCCTGATCGAAGCCTTTCAATACACCAAAGCCAGTGGCAGAAGTACCTGTTGGGTTGCCACCGCCGCTAACGCCAACATACCATGCACTTGCATCCGGTGTAGTAGGCAACAACGCGGCGTTGGTGCTTTGAAAGCCCAACTGGTTGGCAAAAGTATAAGACCTGTAGATCAGCTTACCGCGGCCATCGTCCGACAGTTTATTACCATTGTAAAAAGCCATCACAAATTTTGTGGCCAGGTAGCTTGGCTTAGCAGCAACACCGGCGTTTGAATAAGCAAAACCATTCCAGAATGGGTTTTGCTTACCGCTTTGCTGCAGGTAACCAGGGTTAACCATTACATCGGCCGCAATAAAATTGTTAGTCGTTAATGATGACATTGAAGCTTTGAATGCGCCATACGTAGCAGCATCGGCCTTCTGGATACGTATCAATGCCCTTAATTTAATGGTATTGGCAAATTTGATCCAATTGGTCATATCTAAACCATTTTTCACCGGATCTGAATTGTAGCTTAATTTGTTATTGGTAGAATTGGTACTGTAAACCGCAAGATCTATCGGGCCGTTAGAGTTAGTAGCAATGCTAACGGTAGTTGGAGTTGGGGCAGTGTTCATAACAGCAATGGCCGCATCAAGTTCGGTAATACAACCCTTGTATACGTCCTGTGCCTTATCGTAAACAGGCGTAAGGTTACCAGCACCTTTCAAAGCCTGGCTATACGGCACATCGCCGTAAGCGTCTACCAGCCTTAAAAAATCAAAGGATTTCATTACGCGTGCTACAGCGTTAAAGTACTTAAGGTTGCCGGTAGCCGTTGTATTATCTATAACAAACTGGTAATCTTGCAGGTTATCATAGGTGTTTCCCCATAAGCTAGGGTTGGTATTAAAATCGCCCGAGTTGAACACAAATGTCCAAAAGTTACCATAACCACCCACACCGCCTGAGTTAGCGATGTAGCCGCCAAGGTCACCACCATAAGTATGGCTGAAATTGTATGTCAGCGATCCTGTGGCTACAAGGGCCTGTGGCAATATCAGATCGGGCGCAGCCGCCGTTAAGCTGTTGGGGCTGGTATTTATATCCAGGTATTTTTTACACGAAGTAGTTGAAGCTACCAGGCCTAAAAAAATGAGTGTTTTAAATATTTTTTTCATGTCTCTCTTTCAATTAAAAAGTTAAAGATAAGGTTGCGCCATAATAGCGTGTTGGCGGGGTATTGGCGATAGAGCTAACACCAACACCGTTTCCGCTCGATCCGAAATCCGGATCGGTATAAAGGTTAGATTTTGGTAACCATATCAACAAGTTACGGCCCTGCAGGCTGATCTGCGCGCTTTTAACATATTTTTGACGACCTATCAATGATTTTGGGATATCCCAGGTCAGGTTAGCTTCACGCAGTTTCCAGTAAGCACCATTGTAAACATAGTTGGTGGTGATACCGGTGTTATAGGTGCTGCTGCTCCAGAAAGCTACGCCACCATCAGCAACAGTAATGTTGGTATTTGGCAAATAGCTGCCCGCGTTATTCGGATCAGCATACGAAGAGTTAGGAATTACGAAACGCTCGCGGTTGTAGAACGCGGTACGCGCGCCGGCACCCGAGAAATCGAAACTGGTAGTTGTGCTGCTTTGTACAATGTAACCACCGCGATATTCGCCTACAGCGCTTAAACGCAGTGTTTTATAACGCAATTCGAAATTAGCACCTATGCGGCGTTTGGCGGAGGTATTTCCCAATACAAGGGTTGATGACGCGCTTTGCGAAGGATAACCGGATTGAGCGTTAACAATGATACGGCCCTGATTGTCGCGGAGATAATCGCGGCCTTCCAAAGTTGGGTATGTTGAACCAGGGATAGCCCAGTTACCATTACCCACGTCCAATTGCGATAAACCTGCTGGTAACGAAATTACTTTATTATCGTTCCACACAAAGTTAGCACCTAAGGTTAATTGCCAGCCTGTAGTTGTTTTGACCGGTACAACGCTTAAGCTCGATTCGATACCTTGTGCATCAAGTTCGCCGGTGTTAAGCTTATAGCCTGTAAAACCGGTGGTACCCGATATACTAACGGTTACTGTTTGGTTGGTAGAGGCTGTTTTATAATACGTAACACTTGCGCTGATGCGGCCATTATACAGGTCGGCATCGGCACCAAACTCTAAGCCTTTGGTAACCTCAGGCCTTAAGCTTGGTGATACCAGGTTGTCGCCCTGGGTATAGCCCGGGCCGGAATAAGGGAAACCTGACGCTGAACTGAACGTTGGCGTTAAGCCATAAGCGCTAATATTCACGTTACCTACTTTAGATACACCAGCCCTGATCTTCAGGCTTGATAACACTTTGTTGTTTTTCATCCATTCGAAAGCTTCTGTTGGGATGAAAGAAACGTCGGCAGCAGGATAAAAGAACGAGCGGTTCTCTGGGGCCAATACCGAAACCCAATCGTTACGACCGGTAACATGTAAGTTCAGATAGCCTTTGTAGCCCACGTTAAACACGCCGTAAAGCGCTTGCTGGCGGGTCATTGACAAGCTTTGGCTGCCCTGAAGGTTAGGCACTGTACGCTGGCCTACGTTGTATAGGCCCGGTTGTAATAAACCCGTAACGTTAACGTCCTCGTCGTTGTTTTTATTTTGCCTGATCTGGCCACCAGCTGTTAAGCTTATGTTAAAGTCTTTGATCTGTTTTTTAAAGGTCGCGTATGCATCTGATGTAAGCTGGATGGCCGATGTCATCGAATCATCCACCTGGCCTACCTGATCTTGAGTTTTTACCGTACCGGCACCTTCGCCGTAGGTACCAAGAGTTTTGGTATACGCGCTCAGCGAGTATTTACCAACTGTAGTGCGGGTATTACCATTGCTTGAGGTTATACCGGTACGCGAGGTAAAGCTCAGGGATTTGAAAGGATCCCATTTTAACTCCATAGTACCAATAATATAATTGTTATTGGTTAACTGGCGGTTGTTTGCCGCTGTGAAATAAGGGTTGGGATAGTAGAAGTTATAATAACCGTCGATAGTGGCGAACTTGTTATTAGTAAAATCTTTATAATCGGTTACTACAGCCTGACCTGGGGTTTGCAACAGCTGGTCATACATGCTACCTGTTTGCGAGGTGATGTCGTAGTGGTTCTGAACGTAGTTGGTTGTAAAGCTTAAAGAAACCTTGTTAGCCAGCTGGCGGGTACCGTTAGCGCGGATAGATACACGGTTGTAAGCATCGCCAGGGGTGGTACCTTTTGTAGTGTAGTATTGGCCGGCTACATAAGTAGATCCTTTGTCGTCACCAGATTGTACACTAAAGTCAGATTGTTTGTTCACACCGGTTTCCCAAAATTTTTGCTTACTATCATTGTAAGAGTAAGGGACAGTTTGTATACTGCCATCTTGCAGCGGGAAACCCAGTATCACTGGTTTACCATCAAAAGCCGGGCCATACTGCTGATTTTCAGTTTCCAGGTAGCGCTGGATGTCGATATCCGTACCCGAACCGAAACCGGTTTGCACCTTAGGAAAGTAGCTTACTTTTTCGGCGCTCACTGTTTGTGAAGCCCTTACCTGCGCGGCACCTTTTTTACCTTTTTTGGTTGTGATAATTACCACACCGTTAGATGCATCAGAACCATAAAGGGCGGCACCACCGGCACCGTTCAGTACCTGGATATCGTCGATATCTTCAGGGTTGATGTTACCCAATAACGAGCTGGGCACGATAACGTTGTCCAACACGATCAGCGCGTTGTTGTTACCTGTTAATGAACGGTAACCACGCATTACCAACGATACGGTAGGGTTAACACCACCGCTCACAATGTTTACCTGCAAACCTGCTACCTTACCTGCTAAAGCCGCGCCAACGTTGGCTGCTTTACCGGCAACTAAGGCCTCGGGTTTGATTTGGGTAGTAGCATAACCTTGCGAACCTTTGGTTACTGCCAAACCACCCGCGGTAACAACCACTTCGGTAAGTTCCCTTGTGTTTGAACCCAGGATGGCATTAACAGTGCCATTTCCAATGTTAAGGGTTTGAGATTCGAAACCCACGAACGAGAAGGTAAGTGTTTTTGCCGAAGCGGGAACACCCGACAGGGTGAACTTACCGTTGGCGTTGGTTTGCGTACCAATTGTTGTTCCGGTTACTTTAACGGTAACTCCGGGTAATGGTAAACCATCATCCTTTGCTGAAACCGTACCAGTAACTGTTTTGTTTTGCGCAAAAACCTGGCTGGCACATAGCATCAGGAAGCACAAACTTGCTAGTAAAAGTTTTTTCATTTCGTTAATAATAAGATCAGTTAATAGTTAATTAATCATAAAAGTAGTGTTAACTTTTTAGAATGGGAAATCTTTTGTTAAAAAATGTTAAAAAAACGTGCTAATAATTGTGGATAAATAAAAAAAGTGAAAATATTTAGTACTATGTATTGCATAATACAATCTTTTACATATATCTTTGCATTATGATTGTAGAGAACACACAAACCCAAATGCGGAAAGGGATACTGGAGTATTGCATCCTTTCCATCATAGCTAAGGGCGAAACATACGCTTCAGACATAATTGCTGAGCTAAAAAAAGCCCAACTGCTTGTAGTTGAGGGTACTTTGTACCCCCTGCTTACCCGTTTAAAAAATAACGGCCTGCTTACCTATAACTGGGTAGAGTCGGTTTCGGGCCCGCCCCGAAAGTATTATACCCTGTCTGACGAAGGCCGGAATGTACTTAACCAGCTGGATACTACCTGGCAGGAACTGGCATTTGCCGTGCAAACATCCATCGCCGAAAGAAAAAACCCTAACGCTTAACATTAAGAAATCATGAATAAAACCATCATCATAAATATAAACGGCATTGTTTTCCACATCGAAGAGGATGCCTACGAGGTACTTAAAAGCTATATGACCGACGTAAAACGCCATTTTATGGACTCGGACGATAGCCTGGAGATCACCACCGACATTGAAAACCGCCTGGCCGAAATGTTTAACGAGATATTGGCCCGCGATAACAAGCAGGTAATTGTAACGCAGGATGTACAAACAGTAATAAGCCAAATGGGCACGGTAGAAGATTTTGCATCGGCAGATGAGGACGAAAAAGCATCGGCCAAAAGCAGTGCTTACGCTTATGCTACCGAAAGCCGTCGCCTGTTCCGCGATCCGGATGACCATTTAGCTGCCGGCGTATGCTCGGGCATTGCCAATTACTTTGATATACAGGCCGTGTGGATCCGCTTAGCCTTTGCAGTAGCCTTTTGCATGTTCGGCACGGGCCTGTTCCTGTACATTATATTATGGATAGTGATCCCTAAAGCCATTAGCCGCGCCGACCGCATGGCCATGAAAGGCGAAAAGCTGGATTTGCAGGGCTTTAAGCGCAATTTTGAGTACGAGTTGAAAAACGTACAGGGATCGGTAAGTAACCTGCACAGCGAAGCCAAACCATTGATCTATAAAACCCGCGATTTTGCCGGCGATTTTTTTGACCACCTGCGCAACTTCCTTAGCGGGGCCGGCAAAGTGCTGATCAAATTGCTGGGCGTTTGCATTATGCTTACCTGCCTTGGCTGTATAATAGCCTTATTGATAAGCATATTTGCCTTTTTTGCTTACGGAAATAATAACTTTATTCATCTGTTTCCTTTCAATATTGTTAACCGCGAGTATAGCTTTCCGTTTATTACGGGCGCGTTCCTTACACTGGCCCTGCCGCTGATAGGCATTATGCTGTTAGCATCGCGCATGATATTTAACCGGGGGCATGTTAACCAATCGGTAGGCTTTACTATGCTGGTAATATGGATCGTATCCTTATGTACAGTAATATATTATAGTATAGCGGTGGCAGCCGAATTCCGGGCGAGCGGAAAGATTAGCCAAACTGTTAATATTAAGCCAACAGTAGGCAATACTTATCATTTAAAACTAAACAATGTGCGGTACCTGAGCCCACAAGACAGCGCCCGCCTGGATATTAAACATGGCTTTGCCGGAAAAATTATTTTAGACGACGACAACGACTTTGATGATATGGACTATAATAACGGCCCCCGCAACGTAACCATTACTATCGAGCGCAGCGACATAGCACAGCCCGTACTGATAGAATCGTTCAGCGCGCGTGGCCGCAATTATGCCGATGCATTAATGAACGCGCGTAATACCGTTTACCAGTTTGTACAACAGGATACCGTGTTAACTTTCGATCGCCACATACAGCACCTGGCCGGCAAAGCCTGGCGCGACCAGGAAGTTAGGTTAACCCTTAAAATGCCTATTAATGCCAAACTGGTGATAGATCCAAACCTTGACCGCTATCTGGATGGCGTAAGCATTTACGATTGCCAAACCGATAACAAGATGGACCAATCGACCCCGGCCACATTTATAATGGCCGCCACCGGTTTAGAGTGCAAAGTTGATACCCTGGTTACCAAACGCGATACCGTTGCCAAACAACAATGAAAACCCTACTGAAATATATAACCCTGCTACTGGTTAGCGGGGTTATTATTCCCTTATATCAACAAACTACCGGTTCTGTAAAAACAGGGCCGGTTATTAAACCCGTAACAACATTAATTACCGATACCCCAATAAGGCAGGATGGCGCTTTTCACTTCTCGTTTATTAATGATGTTGCCGCGAAAATATTACCGGTCGTAAATTTTTTTAAATAAGGATGTAACCTAAACACCCTTTTTAACATCTTAACAACAACAACCCGGTAAGGCTTTGCTAAGCGCCGGTTAATTAACTTTTACTAACGCATTTTTAAAAAGACAAAAAAATCTTTAACAGGATAGCTATTGCCAAATTTTTACACATATCATATATATAACACCATCATCATGAACCTCTTTACCAAAAAACTATATTATATATGCCTGATGCTTTTGCCGGCAATCCCGCTGGCAGGTTTTGCCCAGGCACCCAAGCCCCTGGCAAAAATTACAGGGACAATTGTTAACGAACAAAACAAACCGGTGGAGTTTGCCACCGTAAGCCTGCTCCGCGCCAAGGATTCGGCGGTAGTTAAGGGCGCGCTGGGTAACGATGCCGGCCTGTACACTTTAAACCGTGTAGCCCCGGGCAATTACATTATAAAAACTACCATGGTGGGATACAACAGGGGCCTAAGCAAGCCTTTTGCCATTACCCCGGCCACTGTTGATTTTAAGGCCCCCGCCATTACCATGCAGGCGTCAACAAAAACGCTGAGTACGGTAAATGTACAATCAACCCGCCCGCTGATTGAGCGCAAGCTCGATCGCCTGGTGATGAACGTGGAGAACAGTGTACTGGCTGCCGGCAACTCGGCTATGGAGATACTGGAACGCGCCCCAGGCGTAAGTATTGATAAGGACGATAACATCAGCCTGAACGGCAAGGGCGGCGTAACCGTAATGATAAACGATAAGCTGACCTACTTATCAGCAGCGCAACTGGCTACCATGCTACGTGCTACCGATGGCAGCAATATCCAATCGGTCGAGATCATTACCAACCCATCGGCCAAATACGATGCATCGGGCAATTCGGGCATTATCAATATCAAACTAAAAAAGAACCGCCAGGTAGGCACCAATGGCAGCGTTACACTTGGCGCGGGTTACGGTAAATACGGCAAGGATAACGAAAGCCTGAACCTGAACCACAAAGAGGGCAAATTAAATGCCTATGGGAATTTTAATCATAACGATAACAAACGCATGAACGACCTGAATATTAACCGGGTAGTTGACAGCGCGGGCACACTTACTTACTTTAAACAGCACACCGGCATGTTATCGCACCAGCACAATAACAGCTATTTGCTTGGCGCTGATTACGATTTGACCGATAAACACACCATTGGCTTTGTACTAAACGGCTACAACACCCGTCGTATTGATGATAATGATAACATTAACCAGATAGGCAGCCTGTTAAACACCACCAATAGCTACCAAACCACTAATTCGGAACTGGTGCAAACCAGCAAAAACTTTGCGCTTAACCTTAACGACAGGTTGCAGCTGGATACCCTGGGCCAGGCACTGGCTATTGATTTGGATTATTCTAAATTCAACAACAACTCAAACGCTTTTTATAATACCTTTTTTTATACCGCAGCCGGGGCGCAGCAAAAGCCACAGCTTAACCTGCGCAACCAAACCCCATCAAGCATTACCATTAAAACCGCTAAGGCCGATTATACTTATCCGCTTAGCAAAACCCTTAAACTGGAAACCGGTGTAAAGTTTAGCGATGTAAAAACCGATAACGATTTGCAGGCGCAGATTAAAGACGCATCGGGTAGCTTCATTAACGACACATCGCGCACCAACCATTTTATTTATCAGGAAAAAATTGACGCGGGCTATATTAACCTGGGCAAAACTTATAAAAACTCATCGGTGCAGTTGGGTGTAAGGGCCGAGTACACATCATCGTTAGGCGACCTGATCAATGGCAACCAGGTGGTGGGCAAACGTTACCTTGACTTTTTCCCGAGTGTGTTTATTAATCACACCTTATCGGCTAAGCACGATATTGGTGTATCGTACAGCCGCCGTATCGACCGCCCAAGCTATGATAACCTGAACCCATTTATTTATTATTTGGATCAGTATACTTATCAAAAGGGTAACCCCTTCCTTACACCGCAGTATACTAATTCGTTCGAATTTCATTATACTTATAATAAAAGCATTAACGTAACCCTGGGCTATAGCCACACTACCGATATTATTACCCAGATCATTTTAACCGACCCGATAAAAAAGGCCAGTTTCCAAACCAACCTGAACTTGCAACAGCAAAATGCCTATAGTGCCAATATAGATGCACCTTATACTATTGCTAAATGGTGGACCGGTAACGCTAACCTTAATGCTTATTATTTGGGCATTAAATCGAACGGGTTATTAGGCGGCAACTTAAACGATGGCCAGTTTGCCTACCAGGCCCGCGCTACCCAAACGCTTACACCTATTAAAGGCTATCGTTTTGAGGTAACCAGCGTGTACCGCTCATCGCAAACCAACGGCATTTTTAAAATGAAACCACAATATGCTACCGATGCAGGTGTAAGCCATCCATTCGCCAATAAAAAGGCTAACTTGAAATTATCTATGAGCGATATTTTTAACACCCGTGATAACCGGATAAACAGCATGTACCAAACCGTTAATATCAGCGTGAGGCAGAAGAGCGAAACCCGCGTTACACGCTTAACTTTTACCTACAACTTTGGCAACAACAAAATAAAGATCCGCCAGCACAAAACCGGCGCTAACGACGAAAGCAACAGAGCAGGAAGTGGGAATTAAATTTTAGTTTGCAATTATAAGTGGGCAGTTTGCAGTTATACAAACTGCCCACCTATAATTGCTTCTGCAAACTGCTCACTGCAAACTGAAATCAATTCCCCACCATAAACACCGCGTTACTGAACAGCAGCTTGCCATTCTCCCAAAACTCGCGGAACAGGGGATCGTCAACCATATATATTACCGATCCGCGGCCAATATTTTGCACACCCAGCAACATACCGTCTGCAATTTTTTCTTTGCTTTTTTGGCCTACAAAACCGGCTACATAGCCATCCTTTTTAATGGTGCCTACATTCCAGCTATTATCGCCCAGGTATTCGTAAATATTATCGTCAAGCTTCAGGGTGTAGTAGTAGTTAGGCAAGCCGAAACCAAGCGGGTGGGTATTATCCAGCTTTAAGCGGTAAATAGCGCCGGGCACGGTCGATCGTAATGCCTCATGTTCGCGATCACCATATATTTTTACGTCCTGTACTTTTTTGCTTTTATCATCTTCCTTATCCGCTTTTTTATCCTTTAATTTTACGGCAAAGCCCTTTTTATCAACCAGCTGACTAATAGCATCACCCATAACAATCATTTTGCCGCCATCGCGTACCCAGGCTTGTAATTTGTCGGCCGGCAGATCGCTGTAACTACCATCAGGCACAATCAGCACATCAAAGTCCGAGAACTTGACCCGGTTAATATCCTGGTAGCGCACCAGTGTAACAGGGTAACCTATTTGCTGCTCAAAAAAGTGCCATATCTCCCCCATCGCTTCCGAATTGGTACCCTCGTTGCTCAGTAGTATTACCCTCGGCTTGCTCACAAAATGCACTTCCTTCGATCCGATATCAGCACCCTTATCTACAAAGCCCGATTTTAGCGGCACCAAACTACGGCCAAACATATTGGCGGTTTGTATTACCACCTGGTCAAAGTCGGGCCGGCTATTGCCTGCTTTGGTGATAATAAGCGAGCCCGCGCTGAATTTTTTGCCCCCAGCCTCGAAGGCGTTTTCGGCATAGCGTACCCTCAGGTTCTTTTTAAGCAGTGCAGCCAAAAACTTTACGTCATCTACCGATTGCCATCCGCCCACGTAGGCATAAGCTTTCATGGGATCCATAGGCGCTTCGGTAGTATGGATATAATTGGTCTCGGTGCCTTTAACCGACTCTTTTAAGCCGTAAGCCTTAAGGCCGTAAGCGTAAGGCAGCGACCATGCCGTAATATCATAAGTGTTTGAGTCGGCCACAAAGGTTTTAGGCTCGAATAGTACATTTAGTAATACTGATTTGGGCTGATAGGTATTGATCACCATATCATCGCCCGTTATATTAAATGCTTCGGATTTGCCCGTGAAGTAATTATAGGCGCTTACAACCGGCTTGTTTAAGCCAAAGGCATATTGTATGCTATTCCTGTCCAGCAGTTTGGCCAGGGCCGCTATTTTATCCTTGTTCTCGTTTTTAACCACATAAGTTTTGTACTCGCCCGATGGATTAGTGCGGCTATCATCAAAAAACTTTTTAAACTCGGTTAATACTTTCGACGCATTCATAGATGCGATCTCTACCGTACTTAAACTATTGGAGTGGTGGTGCGCAATCCTGTCTACCAGTGTTAAGGTATCGCCGCTTTTGGTCAGCACCGTTAAGCCGCCGCTAATACCGCCCTGCTCGTAAGTCATGCCGATAGATCCGTTATATAAGGGATAAGTATCCCCATACGATGGGTACAGCAAATCAAATTCCTCGCGGGTAAAGTACATCCAGTTATTTTGGTCAAAATACTTGGCGTTGTTTTTACCAATGGTAGTTTGGAACTCGCGCTGCCAGTTGGTAATTACCCGGTGGAAAGGCTCGGCGGCCGGGGCAAAGTAGTAGGGGCTGTTATACCCTTGCTCGTGAAAATCTACATGGATTTGCGGCAACCATTGGTTGTATAAGCCTACCCGTGCCTGCGTTTCCTTTTGTACCTGCCAGGCCCAATCGCGGTTTAAATCAAAGTAGTAGTGATTAACACGCCCGCCCGGCCATGGTTCGGTATGCTCGCGCGAAATGCCATTAGCATCTGGCGACAGGTCGCCTACCTGGTTATAATAGTTCACATAACGGTCGCGGCCATCAGGGTTAAGGCAAGGATCAATAGCTATAATCGTGTTTTTCAGCCAGGCTTGTGTACGGGTATTAGCCGGGTCGGCCAGGTCGAACAGGGTTTGCATAGCCGACTCGCTTGACGATGGCTCGTTACCATGCACATTATAACTTAGCCATACAATAACCGGCGGATCGGCAATTACCGCGCTTTTCTCCAACCCCGCTAATGACATATTGTATTTACGGATCTCCTCCAATCGGTTAATATTGGCTTCCGACCCGATAAACATGGTCATCAATGGGCGGCCCTCGTTAGTGGTGCCGTATTGCGTCAGTTTTACGTTTTTGGAGTTTTGCGCCACGTAGCGGAAGTATTCGGCAATGCGCGAGTGTACCGTAAAGTGGGTACCCAGCTTATAGCCCAAATAATCGGACGGGGATTGTAACTGGGCATTAGCCCGACCATAACAAGCCACAAAAAACAATAGGAAGAGTAATTTTTTCATCATATAGTAATGGCTAATTTAATAACATTTATCATTGCATTTGATAAAGCGCATTAAATTTACAGCCAAAACCTTATATTTATTTTGATGACACCCGCCCAGGCACTCCAAAAATATTATGGCTACAGCGAATTTCGCCACCAGCAGGAGGCCATTATCCAGCATGTATTAAACAAGGGCGATGCCATGGTGCTGATGCCTACCGGCGGCGGCAAATCGCTTTGCTACCAGTTGCCCGCGGTATTGCTGGATGGTTTAACCATTGTTATCTCCCCGCTGATTGCCCTGATGAAAGACCAGGTTGATGCCCTGAATGTAACCGGCATCCCCGCAGCCTTTTTAAACTCTACCCAAAGCAGCGGCGAGCAGCAGGATATTATCAACCGGCTAAAAAGCAACAGCATTAAACTGCTATACCTTGCCCCCGAGCGTTTGTTTAAAACCGGCAATCGCCTCACCGAATTTCTGCAATCGTTAAAAGTATCGCTGATAGCCATTGATGAAGCGCACTGTATCTCGCACTGGGGGCATGATTTCCGCCCTGAATATTTGATGCTGGCAGGACTGAAGGATGCCTTCCCGGAGATCCCGGTGATTGCCCTGACCGCCACAGCCGACCAATTAACCCGCAAGGATATTTTGGAAAAACTGGCGCTGCATAACCCGGCGCAATTTGTATCATCCTTTAACCGGGCCAATATTAATTACAAGGTATCGCCCAAAAAGAACAGCCTGAACCAGTTGCTGGCTTTTTTGGACGAACACAACGAGGATTCGGGGATTATCTATTGCCTCTCCCGTCAATCGACCGAGGACCTGGCCGCCCAGTTAAAAAAGGAAGGCTTTTTAGCTGAAGCCTACCATGCCGGCCTAAACCACGAGATAAAGGCCCGCAACCAGGAAGCCTTTCTGCGCGATGAGGTGCGGATTATGGTGGCCACCATTGCTTTTGGCATGGGTATCAACAAATCTAACGTGCGCTACGTGGTGCATATCGATCTGCCTAAAAACATCGAGGGCTATTACCAGGAAACCGGTCGCGCCGGGCGGGATGGTTTGCCATCGGAAGCCTTGCTGTTCTTCTCGCCTGGTGATGCCTTTAAGCTGCAAAACTTTGCCCGGATTGAGGGCAATGAAGACCAGAGCCGCATCATGCTGAAAAAGCTGGACGACATGGTGAAATACTGCCAGTTGACCACCTGCCGCCGTAAATATTTACTGAATTACTTTAACGAACCCTTCCCCGACCATTGCGGAAGCTGCGATGTATGCCTGACCGAACGCCAGGTGTTTGATGGGACACTTATTGCCCAAAAGGCCTTATCCGCTGTAGCGCGGTTAAAGGAACGCTTTGGCAGCGGTTATGTGATCGACCTGCTGCGCGGCGCCAACAACGCCAAACTGCGCGAGGAACACAAGCAGTTAAAAACCTACGGCGCCGGTGCCGATATTAGCAAAGCCGACTGGCAGCGCTACCTGCGCGAGTTGATCTCGCTGGGCTACCTGCGGGTATCTGATGGCGAGTACCCCGTTTTAATGCTCACCGATAAAAGCGATGTTGTATTAAAAGGGCAACACATAGTAGAGCTAACGCTATCGCAAACCACCGAAGAAGTACAGCACGAAGCCCCGCCGCACCAGGCCGACCTGCTGCGCAAGGTAAAAGAGATCCGCACCGCTATTGCCAACCACGAGAACGTACCGGCCTATATCATCCTGTCGGATGCTACCCTGCTGGAACTGGCTACTTACCTACCCCAAAGCATGGATGAGCTGAAATATATCTCGGGCTTTGGCGAAGTGAAGATGGCCCGCTATGGCGAAGCTTTTTTGAAAGCCATTGTGAACTATTGCAATGAGATGGGCCTGTCATCTAAAATAAAAAGCCGCCCTGCCAAACGCGAGCGGAAAGAGCGCAAGCCCCGGTCGCCATTAGCGGCGGGTACCAAGCAGGAGAGTTTTAATATGTACCAGTCGGGCAAAACTATTGAGGAAATTGCTGCCCTGCGCGAGTTATCCCCTACCACCATACAAAGCCACCTTTGCCACTTTGTGCAAACCGGCGAAATAGATGTAACCGCATTTGTAACGCCCGAAAAAATGCCGGCCATACAGGATGCTATTGAAAGTTACGGCCAGCTACAACTATCGCCCCTGAAGGAAGTTTTGGGCAACGATTATAGCTATGTAGAAATTAAGGCCGTAATTGCCTGGCTGAACCGGGAGGTTGATTAACCTTTATCAGCCTAAAAATATTGCTGCATTTTACGCAACTGATGCGCGTGCCTTTGGGTATGTACCGAAATAAAGTTCAGCAATTCCAGCCGGGTAACAGGCCCCGAACCCGGGAACTCAAAATCCTTAATGATCAAATCCAAATCTTTGGTTTGGGCCGATTGGATAATGGCGGCAAGGCTATCGGCTAAGGATTGCACCAGCGCGGCCCTATCCTTGGGTTCGTCGGATGGTAAAATAAAATCGGGCGATTTCATCTTCGTGCTAAAATCCAGGAACATGTGTCGCAGGTTGGCCACATTCAGGGCCGGGTCGCGGTCGGGGGTTAGTGCTTCGCCATTTAACAGATGCGGAACACCCTGAATAGATTTATAAACATGCTCGGCCACTTGTCCGGGTGTCCAGCTTCCCTCAAACGGAACGGTGTTAAATTGCTCCTGGTTAAAGGGTGCCAGGCTTTCCAGTAAGCCGGTTCTGGTTGTCGCTAATTCTGCTAAAATATCTGCTGCCATAATATTGGTGTTTTTAACTCCTGTAAAATTAGGAACAATACTATCGGCACTAATGTTTAACAACGACAATTTAAGGGGGCGGTTGCGACATACTCACCTGGTTTGATTTCAAAGGCTCTCCATTAAGGATAATGGCCTACCATAAAATAGAGGGGTAGCCCCTAACCGGGGCAATAACACCTGTGTTATGTTTCTATAAACAGGTAGTCCTCGTCTGGGGACAGAGAAATCCGATAAAACTTCTGTGTCCTGGAAGGACTACCTGTTTATAGAATGAAAGAAACAAACGAAATTGTCCCCGCTGGGGACTACCCATCTATTTAATGTGTAGTTATCTACATCAACTCCTTCATCAGCTTATCAAAGGCTTCCTTTAGTTCGGCATAATCCTGTTCCAGCTTGGCAACGCGGGCTTCCAGTCCGCTGGTGGAATGAATGATGGGCATATCCGGTTCATCGTCGCTGATCTCGGGGATGCCTGCCAACAGGTGGGCATAGCGTACTTCCTTTTGCCCGGGGCGACGGGGTAACTGCATCAGGTAAGGCGGTTCATCTGCAGCCAGTTTCTCCAGCATTTGCTGAACCTCGTCTATCGATTCAAACTCGTACATACGGCCCGAATTGGTGTTGATCTCGCCCGGGGTTTGGGGGCCGCGCAATATCAGCAGGCAAATAATACAAACCTCGGCCGGCAACACCGGGAACACAATGGCAAAGTTATGCTTAAACTTTACCGCCCTGCTCGATCCACCGGTAGCCGTAGATATCAACCCGCGCTTCTTTAACGAATCAAGCGCCAGGGCAACCGTTCCCTCATCGTATTGCACCACCGGCTTGCGCGATGTTTTTTGGTTGCACGCGGCGGTTAAGCCGTTTAACGACATAGGATAGTATTCGGGCGTGGTACGGGCTTTTTCCATTAACGACCCCAGCACACGCAGCTCGGTGGCGGTAAGTACAGGCAGGCTTTTTGGTGAATCCATTGGCTAAAAATATAAAATGCTTTGGTGGCGGCAATATAGTTTTTTTGTTTGACCATGCAGCGGGGAGAATAAGCACCGAACGGTTTTGGCAAATGCCGTACAAATGCCGCAGGGGTTTTGTTCGCCACTAAGCAATCTATCTGTAATATTGTATCATAATTCAATCAGATGACCCAGCCACAACTCGGAAAAAACATAGCAGAACTGCGCATAAGTAAGGGATTAACCCAGCAGGAACTTGCCGATAAATGCAGTTTAAATATCCGCACTATCCAGCGCATAGAAGCAGGCGAGGTAGTGCCCCGCATGTATACACTTAACCTTTTAACAAACCCTTTAGGTATGGACTTTAACACACTTAACCAAAACGCGACCGAAACAAAAATGCTATCGCGCCAAATGCAGGTGGCTTACATGGCCGGTATTATTTTTATGGTAAACGGTATCCCTGTAGTGTACGACCTGATCACTCATCGTTTTAACCCATTTATGCATATACTTACCTCGGTAATTCATATTTTAAGCTTCGCCTTATTTTTCAGGGGTTTTTACCTCATCGGTAAGTTTTACAAAAACTGGCTGTTAGCTATTTCAGCTCTATTAATGGTAATCCTGCTGGTGGCCATTAACCTGCTCGATTTGTTTAAACACTACTATTTCAGCATAGGCGAATACCTGCTATTTATTTTAATGGGCATTAATATGATAGTTATTGGCGCAGGGTTGCTTAAAGAATCGTTAGAGAGAAAAGGCTATCAAAATAGCCTCATTTATAAAATTGCCGGCATATTTACCATGCTTATCAGTGTGCTGTACCTTACATTAAACACGCCGGTTATTAATGCAGGTTTGTTGCTATCAATACCTGTTAACTTTTTAATGGTATTTATTTTGTACCGGGAAATACATGAACCGGCAAAAGCTACCGTATGAAGTGCAAAGCCACGGATCATAACCCGGCGCTTTACTTAACAGGCATTACAAACCGCAAAGTATTTCCGTCCGCGTCTTTTACATAAAATTCACGCCTGCCCCAGGTCTGGTCAAACGGCTCCATTACCGGCGAATGTTCCTTGCCAGTTGTATCCAGTCCGCGGCTTTTATATTTAGCAAACAAGGCATCAACATCATCTACCCAAACATTGGCTACCGAGCCAAAAAGCCGTTCGCTTTCGTGCGTGGTTATCTGGAAAGCCGCATCGCCGTTCCCCAGGTCTATCACCGGCGAGTCTACGGTATCGTCCGGATCGGTCATTATAAAATCCAGCACTTCGGTATAATGCTTCAGCGCGGTACGCATATCACGTACTTTAAAAATAGGGATCAATCTCATCATCATTTAATTACGATTAAATTTAATAACATTTTGGATACGATGCACCCGCTGTCTTTATTTAACCCATATATCAAACGATGGTTATTTTGTATTTGGAGTATTTGTCTTTGCTCCGTGGGAGCAAAAGCTTTGTAGAAAAGCAAAATCCAAGTTTTAGAGTGCCGTAGGTGCTCAACAAATGGGGGGGGCAACACCTAACGGCGTTGTTTGTTATTTTGTCGTTTTCTAAAAACCTTTAACCTCTACCGAGGTTGCCAAATCCTCAAATAATGCCATTAGTTTAAGAGTTGCATTAACCCAATCAGGATGCCACAGGTGAGTTAGGTGCCGGTTTTTTCCTAATATTGATTTACCAATTAACCTGATATGTCTATCCTGAAACACACCCGGATCTTTTTGCTGGCTATGGCCTGCCTTATTATAGTTCATACTACTGTTAGCGCACAGGTTAGCACCGCCAAACCCTGGACCTATTGGTGGTGGATGGGCGGTGCCGTTAACCAAAAAGATATTGAGCATAGCCTGCTGGAGTTTAAGCGGATAGGTATTGGTGGCGTACACATTATCCCCATTTATGGCGTAAAGGGTTACGAGGCCGATTTTAAACCCTTTTTGGGCGATAAATGGGTGCAGCAATTGGCCTATACTTTGGCCGAAGCTAAAAAACTGGGATTGGGGGTCGATCTATCAACCGGGAGTGGCTGGCCTTTTGGCGGGCCTAATGTTAGTGAGGCGCAAAGCGCTAAAAAATGGGTAATAAAAGATGGTGCCTTTGCATCGGCCAGTACGCAGCAAAAAGTAAAGCGCGCCGGGCCGGGTGGTACCGGCTATGTGGCCGACCCCTTTGATAAAAACCTGATGCAGCAATATTTGGTGCGGTTTGATAGTGCTTTCGCCCGTCAAAATATGGCAGGTTTACGGGCGATGTATTCCGACTCGTACGAGGTATTTGGTGCCAACTGGACCAATAACTTTTTGCAGGAATTTAAAAACCGCCGTGGGTACGATTTACAACAGGTAAGCAATTTGTTTTTAGATAGCACCAATAACCCGCAAAGCCGCCTGATTAAGATAGATTACCAGCAAACCCTGTCGGAGTTGCTTTACGAAAGCTATCAAAGCTGGGTGGCATGGTCGGCACAGCACCATTTTATTACCCGTTACCAGGCCCATGGCTCGCCGGGCAATTTGCTTGATCTGTATAGCCTGGCTACCATACCCGAAACAGAATCGTTTGGCAGCAGTAATTTTACTATTCCATTGCTACGGGTTGAACCGGGCTACGAACCTAAAACTTTTGGCAGGCCTAACCCGCTCACCATGAAATTTGCCTCGTCGGCAGCCGGCGTAAGCGGCAAGCGGCTCATCAGTTCGGAAACGGGCACCTGGCTGGCTAATCATTTTAAGGTATCTTTATCGCAAGCCAAACCCCAAATAGACGAGTTGTTTACCGCCGGTGTTAACCATGTGTTTTTCCACGGCACTACCTATTCGCCCCAGGCCGAAAAATATCCCGGTTGGCTATTCTACGCGTCGACCAACTGGGGGCCAAGCGCGCACTTTTACAAGGAACTACCTTTGCTAACCAAATATATTTATAACTGCCAAAGCATTTTACAAAACAGCAAACCCGATAACGATGTGCTGGTTTATTTCCCTATACAGGATATTTGGGCGGATAAAAACAGCGGAAATTACGGCATCCACCAGTTAGATGTACACCACTCCGATGCCTGGTTCGGCGCGCTGCCTTTTGGCAAACTAAGTAGGGAACTACTGCAAAAAGGCTTCTCGTTCGATTATATATCCGACAATCAACTGAACGATATTAAAGTGAATCAGGGCAAAATCCAAACCGCGGGCGCAAGCTATAAAGTGATTGTTGTTCCCAATACTATCTACCTGCCCAAAGCTACATTAGATCGGCTGCTGGCTTTAGGCAAACAAGGCGCTACCATTATTTTCGATCAGTCGCTACCCAAAATGCCTATCGGCTACGCCAATTTTAACGATAACAGCGCGGCCTTTGAAAAAGAAAAACAGGCCATGGAAGCCGATAAAACACACTTCCTCGTTACAAATAACATGGAAAGCGAATTGATCCGTCATGGCGTATCGCAGGAAATGATAGCCGGCGAGGGGTTAACGTTCATCCGTAAAAAGCAAGTGGGTAAAACGGTGTATTTTATCACCAACCTTAGCAATAAATTCTCGGGGCAATGGGTAACCTTTGGTTCGGGCAGTAGCGTGCTATCGGGTTACGATGCGCTGAACGATAAAAAATTCGGCTTAGCCACCAGGAAAAACAAGGGCAAAACCCAATACTATCTTTCCCTGTTGCCTGGTCAGTCGTGCTTTGTAATGGAGGGCGCGAACACGGCACCTGTTGAAAGCATGCCCAAAACCTATGCCGCTTACCCGCTCAATACCAACTGGCAGCTACAGTTTTTAGGTGGCCGCCCCGATTATCACAAAACTTTTAAGCTGGATACCCTGCAATCGTGGACTACGCTAAGCGATACCGCCGCTATATATACCGGTTCGGCTAAATACACCGGAATGATAAACATCCCGGCCAATGTATTGGCAAAAAAGGATTTGATGATTGACTTGGGTACAGTAAACGAATCGGCCAACGTAAAAATTAACGGTAAGGCCATCGGCACCGCCTGGGCTATCCCATTTAGATTGAAAGTACCCGCCAATGTTTTAGTCGCCGGTAAAAACACGCTGGAAATCACGGTAACCAACCTATCATCCAATTACATGAAGGTATACGATAAGCAGCACCCCGAGTGGAAGAAGTTTTACGATGCCAATATTGTAGATATTACCTACCAACCCTTTGATACATCCAAGTGGCCGGTGATGCCATCGGGGTTGAGTACCAATAGTGTGCGGCTATTGTACAGGTAGGAAAAACCCTCTTCGGGGGAGGGTTGGGTGGGGCTGATTTTTTCCCTAATTTAGTGCCTCATGGAAACCAACCCCGATACCGGCCACCGCAAAATCATCCATATTGATATGGATGCCTTTTACGCGTCGGTTGAGCAGCGGGATAATCCCGAACTGCGGGGCAAGCCGCTGGTGGTTGGGGGGCTGCCCGAGGGGAGGGGCGGCGTGGTAGCTACGGCCAGTTACGAGGCGCGCAAGTTTGGGGTGCGATCGGCCATGCCATCAAAAAGGGCCTTGCAACTTTGTCCGCAGGCAATATTTATCCGGCCCCGGTTCGAGGCTTATAAGGAGGTATCACGGAAGATCCGCGAGATCTTTCAGCGCTATACCGACCTCATCGAACCACTATCCTTAGATGAAGCCTATTTGGATGTCACTACCGATAAGCTGGGGATCGGTTCGGCTATTGATATTGCCAAACAAATAAAACAAGCTATTAAAGATGAGTTGAACCTGACGGCATCGGCAGGGGTATCCATCAATAAGTTTGTAGCAAAAATAGCATCGGATATTAATAAACCTGATGGTTTGAAATTTATCGGCCCATCGGGCATCGAAACCTTTATGGAAGCCCTGCCGGTAGAGAAATTTTACGGCGTAGGCAAGGTAACAGCCGAAAAGATGAAGAAGATGGGCCTGCACTTTGGCGCCGATTTGAAAAAGCTGAGCGAGGATGAAATGTCGCGGCACTTTGGCAAGGCTGGGCGTTTTTATTACCAGATCGTCCGCGGGATTGATGACCGGCCGGTACAGCCCCATCGCGAAACAAAATCGTTGGGGGCCGAAGATACCTTTGCTTATGATTTGACCGAGGTAGAGGAGATGAATACCGAACTGGATAAAATTGCCATAACGGTAGCGCAACGGCTAAAACATTACCAGTTGCAGGGCCGCACCATTACGTTAAAGGTTAAGTATAGTGATTTCAGGCAGATCACCCGCAACCAATCCTTCGCCAAAGCGGTGGATGATTTGGAAACCATTGCCTCCACAGCTAAAAACCTGCTGCTGGCCAGCGGTGTAGATGAGGTAAAGATCCGCCTGTTGGGTATTTCCCTATCCAATTTTGGCGAACTGCAGTCAAAACCCGCGGCAAAGGATGCCGAAACCAATCAATTAAAGCTGTTCTAACCTACTTGTTTACATCGAATATAAAATACTGGCTGCCTGCCAGGCCACTGCCGGTAAGCCCCTGTATCACACCAATATACTTTCCGGCCTTGTCCGATGTATAAAACGTAGCCTGCGCCTTACCATCGGCTCCGGTATTTACATCGGGCGACCAATACAGCAGGTTCCTGAAATCGGGGATGCGGCTTTTCAACTGATCATCGGTAGCGTAAACTGGCGAGTAAAAATCGCGTTGAATTTGCAGCCCCTCGTAATCAAGCACCACAGCGCGCGGGTCAAGGTCAAAGCCGCCGGCCATATCGGTTTTATAACTGCTATATGCCAGTATGCCGTTAGCCGCAATAGGGCCCCAATAATACCTTTGGTTAATCACATCCAGGCGTTTTACCTTTAGGGGATCGATGGTAAATACCTTGTCGGTATTAAAAACCGGCACGCCATCCAGCAGCACCAGCGGGTTTTCATCGTCCTTTAAAAAAAGGCCATACTTACCAATTGTTTTAATATGGAAGTTTTTTGACTTTACCACATTCACCTCCATTACGTACTCGCGCAAAACTTCTTCCATAGTAGTAAAGCGGGTAAAGTTATCCAGCAAATACGGTTTGTACTGGTTGGCATAAAAAGATGTACTATCAATACCCGTTGTATTAAATTGCCACAGGTGTTCGGGCTTGTACAGGTTTTGCACTTGCATACCCATGCTATTAGCTTCTAATTGTTTGTTGATGGCTTTGCTTATATAAAAGGGTGTTAGCTTAGTGGCCGAATACTGTTCGGAGAATGGGCTTTTCAGCGACATTTGGTAGGTGCTGGTATCGGTAGCGGTATTGGTTTGCAGCACAATTTCGTTAGGGCCGTATAAATCGCGGGTATTAAACAGCAATTGCCCGTCCTTGCCAGAATTGGCCCCATAAAGCTGTACCTTTTTACTAATAGCACCCATATAAACAATAGTATATGTAGCCGGCTTGCCGGCGCGGTTATTTACCTGCCCACTCACCAAATGCCCGTTAAACTCGGGCAGGAAACGAAAAGCCGGGGTGGTGTTGCTTAGCACATCGTTCCATTTAAAACGGCTCCATCCCTGGGTAAGTAACAAATCGTCTAACGATTGATTGGTGGCCGGGCTAACGTCGGTAAAATAATATTCGGGCATTTCGATATGGCCCTTTAATTCGGCCGTAAGCCACAGGTAGCTTACCAGGTTAGTGCCGCCACCCGCGTTAAGCGAATCTAAGTGATAAACCGCCATTGATAAATTGGCTGTTTGCGGCTGGCCATTGTTGTTTTTGGCAGCAATATCAACCGCTACCTTTTTGCGCAAGCCATAACTGGGCTGTGCCGATGCCTGCAAAGCAAGTACCGATGGGCGCTTAAACAATAAACGCTCGGCAATGGGCTGGCGGTTAGCGTTAAACAGCGTAATATGGTTAACGCCAGGGCCAAGCTTAGCGCGGTCTATTAATGCGGTATTGGTATGATTGGCATCGGTATGCAGCAATTGGGCAATGCTAACTATTGGGCCGTTATGTATTAACAGGTAAAGGGCATCGTTAGCCGGGGTTGCAGGGCTGCCATTTATGGTTATGCTTACCTGTTTATCGCCATCGTCGGTTACGTGCATGATGTAACCTTGCGGGGCGGCATCGGGCAGTTGTTTAATAATGGAGTTATTAGTACCCACACGCATTACGGCCTTGTATATATTATTAGCAAGGGGTGTAAAGTTAAAGCGCCCCATTCCAAATTTTGATGATTGGAAGCGTGCCACGGTATCATTCCGCGGGCCAATTACTACACCCGCTACATCAATACCCTTACCATCCTGCCCGGTGGCCTTAAAGCCAATGGTGCTGCTTAGTCCATTTACCAGGCTACCGCCCTCGGGGAAAAACTGGATATCGTACCCGGCATTTAACTTTGCAACCGGTGCATCGGGAGATACCAGGGGGTTAACAATGGTAAGCTGCTTTTCAAAATACATTTCGGGGCTAAAGTTTTTCATCCAGTTGGTATAGGCCCTTAGTTTATAATTACCGTTGGGCAACGTTACCGGGATATATAATGATCCATTACCCGCGCCATTTTTCAGCCCTATTTTTGCCTGCAATACCGGGTTGTTGGCATTATCCAAAATATCCACATAAGCCACCTTACTAATGTTGATGGGCTTATTAGTCCCCGCATCAACGGTATATAATTTAAACCAAACAATCTCGCCCGTCATGTAAAACAACCGGTCGGTATGGGCATACACTTTTTCCTGCAATACTGTGCTGCTGTATTTTTCAAAACTTGCCTGTATATTAGTTTGCACCTGGGCACTAACCATATAAGGTAAACCTATCATGACGCTTAGCAGAATCAATACCTTTTTGATATAATGCATAAATCTTTTTTTCATATTATTTCCAAAATGAAGGTTGAGTTGTAGTTCCCCGAAGCCTGCAATCCACGCAATCCCTATATGCCGATTTGTATCCCGATATGAACGTGGGAGGATTTCCAAGCGCATCAATAGGTACAAACGTGCTGCCGATAGGAATTAATAACTGTGCCACAAGGTCTTCTCCGGAGGCCGTAGGATCATGAAAATAGTAAGTTTTCGCCTCGCAGGGATACGGATTAACATACTCCCAAAGCTTAGGTAATTGCGATCTGTCTATAAATATACGTTTGGTTTGGATGGTGCCTACGCTAATAAAACCAACTACCGGTACATCGGGATTGCTTTCGCAATGGATATTGCCTATCGGGGCCGATGCCTGCTGATCGAATATACTGCCCAGCGTCTCGGTATTGCGGCGCATATTATCCCAAAACTCATATGCCTTTTGTGTTAATGCGTATTCCTTTACCAGTATACTATAACGGATAGTTAACTTTTCAGAACCCGAGGATACATCGCCAATTGCCTGGCCTGTTAAAATATCCTGGCTTTGTTTGGTAGTTGTGGCCAGTATGATGTTGTTTGAATTATAACTGCCAAAACAGTAATACACCTGTTGCTGTGGGGTACGGGGAACGATAGCCGTACCATTGGTAACATAAAAGGACTCATACATGGTGTGGAAGCGCCAGGTTTCTTCATAAGCCCAGCGGTAATATTTGGTGTTGCCCGTTGGATCGTGCGCGCCCGAAAATACCGACAGGCCATCGCCTTTTATGGTATAGCCAACGGTATCAATAGGCGGCGCGTTCTTTACTGCTTCGTAATCTGAAAGATAAACCAACCCATCTGTTGTTTTTATACGCAGGCGGTATTGGCGGTCTTTGTTGAGGCTTAGCGCGCCGGTACCGTATGTTCCGTTGCTTGTTTCTTTAAGCGCATATGTAGCGCCCTGATTATCTTCTATATTTAACACTGCTTTCACTTCGGCTTTAACACGGGTGGTATCGGTTATTTTATTGCTGCGTGTTAACTTAATAATGGTAGAATCGGTGCCGTTGTTAATAGTACCCTCCACCACCAGGATATTGGTAGTAGCATTACTAACCGACGGTGTGTACAGTTTTTTACAGGTAATGGTCAATAACATTGCCAGGCCAACTGATAGCAATAATATCTTTTTAATATGAGTACGCTCTTTATTCATATTATTTCCAAAATGTCGGTTGGGTTACAGTTCCGTGCAACCTGCAATCCACACAATCTTTATATGCCGATGTAAATCCAAGTATGGTATAAGGAGGATTCGGAAGATGAATATCGTTAATAGGGATGAAGGGGCTGCTGAGTGGAGTTAATTGCAATGCTACATAGTCACTCCCTTGGTCGTTAACAAAATCCGAGTAATAATAACTCACTACATCGCAGGCATCCGGAGTATATACCCAAACCTTTGGTAGTTCCGTCCTGTCTATAAATATGCGTTTGGTTTGAATGGCACCTACGCTAACAAAACCAACTACCGGTACATCGGGGTTACTTTCGCAATGCAGGTTGCCTATCGGGGCCGATGCTTGCTGATCGAATATACTACCCAGTGTTTCGGTATTGCGCCGCATATTGTCCCAAAACTCATATGCTTTTTGTGTTAAAGCGTATTCTTTTACCAGTATGCTGTAGCGAATAGTTAATCGTTGAGATGTGGACGGTTCATCAACAATAGCCTGGTTGGCTAAAATATCCTGGCTTTGTTTGATAGTAGAGGCCAGTATAATACTGCTTGAATTGTAGTTGCCAAAACAGTAATACACTTGTTGCGTGCGGGGGACGATGGCCGCACCATTGGTAATAAAAAAGGACTCATAATTTGAATGGAAACGCCAGGTCTCTTCGTAAGCCCAGCGGTAGTATTTGGTATTACCGGTTGGGTCGTGAGCGCCCGAAAAAACAGAGATGCCATCGTTTTTTATGGTATAACCTACGGTGTCGATAGGCGGGGCGTTTTTCACTGCCTCATAATCTGATAGGTAAACCAGGCCGTCGGATGTTTTTATACGCAGCCGGTATTGGCGGTCTTTATTCAGGCTTAGCGCGCCGGTGCCATAGTTTCCGTTGCCGGTCTCTTTCAGTGCATAGGTAGCCCCCTGGTTATCCTCTATGTTAAGTACCGCTTTCAATTCGGCTTTAGAGCGGACAACAGTATCAGTAATTTTATTGGTGCGTGTTAACTTAATAATGGTTGAATCGGCGCCGTTATTAATGGCACCTTCAACTACCAGGATATTGGTATTGGCATTAACTGGCACAGGGTTAAACGGCTTTTTACATGTAGTTAACATTGTAGCTACAGCAATACCAGTTAATATATAATACGCCCTTTTCATCACTAAAATCTGATGTTATAATTAACAAACGGAATAGCTGTGGCAAAAATAGATAGCTTATAGCCACTTATCACACCGCCCTGCTGTGTAAAGTAGGTTGAATACGCATTTTGCCTGCCCGATAGATTATAGATACCGAACGTCCACGAATCGTGAAAGAGCTGAGTGAGTTTGTGGTTACTGTCAAACGTTACCGAAAGGTCGGTACGGAAATAATCGGGGATGCGGCTGGCGTTACGGTCGGTATAGTAAACACGTTCCGCTCCCCCATAATAATACTTAGCTATAGGCAAAGTAATAGGCCTGCCAGTGCTGTAAACCATATTAAGCGCCACGCTATAGCGGTGGGTAATGTGGTAACTGCCGGTAAAGTTAAAGTCGTGCGGCTTATCGTAGTTGGCCGGGTAATATTCGCCGCGGTTTACAGGTGATGCTACTCCCGGATCATCCTGCTGTAATAAGATGCGCGAATAGGTGTAACTGGCCAGCCCGGTTAGCTTACCCGCCGTTTTGCGCACCAGGAATTCGATACCATAGGCCTTGCCACGGGTACTGATCACATCCGTTTCGATATGGTGGTTCAGCACCAGGGTGGCGCCATCGCGGTAATCGAGGTAGTTTTTAATATGCTTATAATATCCCTCTATAGATGTTTCGATGGTATTATTCTCAAAGTTGCGGTACAGCCCCAGCGATACCTGGTCGCCAAATTGCGGTTTGATGTTAGGGTCGCTCAACTGGTAAATATCCGTTGGCGATATGGCCGTAGTGTTAGATAATTGATGGATATACTGGCGCATGGTATTATACCCGGCCTTTACCGAAAGGTTATCGCCCAGGATATATCTTGCCGATACCCTTATTTCGGGCCCGCCATAGGTTTTAATGTTTTTACCGTTGCCGTATTTTACGCTATCAATAAATGTGGCCGCTGTGCGCTGCTGGCCCGGCGCATAATTATTCACGGTATAAGGCCCCATAAAATTGTAAAGCGAATAGCGAACGCCCGCGCTCAGTGTCAGGTTGTTGGTTATATCAAACTTATCGCCCAGGTACAGGGCGCTTTCCAGCGCTTGCTGGCCAGGCACATTATCCGTTTTAATAAGCGATGTGGCCGAGTTTGGCGTAAAGCTGCCCGGGTGCAGGTGGTATAAAATAGCGCTTAAACCAAACGTAACCGTGTGCGATGTTGTTGGGTAATAGTTAAAGTCGGTTTTAAAATTGGTTTGGTCGATATTAAATTTTAGCTGATACGCATTTATAGGGTTAGCCGAACTGGCAGTGCTATAATCGTAATGATCAAAGCCGCCGCCTATAACGCTGTACAATTTATTATTGTAATTGTGCTTCCATTTAATGTTGGCGTTCTTGTTGCTGTAGTTGTAGTTAGTATCGCTGTTCAGTTTAAAGCCATCCCTGCTCAGGTAGCCGTATACATACAGATCGTTCTTCTCGTTAAAGTGATGGTTGATATCCAGGTTAATATCATAAAATGATGCCTGGCTATTCTTATACTCCTGGGGCAGGCTTTTCAGCAGCCAGTCCGAATAAGTAACCCGGCCGCCCATCAAAAACGATGTTTTTTCACCTTTGCCTATTGGCCCTTCTACGTTCAGCCTGCTGGTAAGCAGCCCAATACCAGCCGAACCGGTAAATTTCTTTTTGTTCCCTTCGCGGTCGTTAACTTCCAGTACCGATGCCAGCCTTCCGCCAAATTTTTCGGGGATGGTGCTTTTGTGCAGCTCTACCTCTTTAACCAGGTCGGGGTTAAACGCCGAGAAAAAGCCAAAAAAATGAGCGGGATTATAAATGGTAGCCCCGTTATATAAAATCAGGTTCTGATCGGCCGAGCCGCCGCGCACATTAAAGCCGGTAGTGGCTTCGCCCACGCTTTGCACACCAGGCAGGAGCATCACGGCACGTAGCACATCTGTTTCACCAAAAACAGCGGGTATATCTTTCAGGGTTTTTATATCCAGTTTTACCGCGCCTAATTGCGCGCTTTTTACATTAGCCACCTTTTCGGCCGATATTTTTACTTCCCTAAGTGCCTGTATCTGTTCGTGCAATTCAATATTAAGTTTACCATCACTATACAATATAATTTGACGGCGGGTATCGCGGCTGCCCAGGGCGCGGATATTAATGGTATGCTGCCCCTTTGGCAGCGTTAACGAGAAAAACCCAAACTGATCTGTAGCCACGCCCGATTTGGTATCGGTAACATACATGCTGGCGCCAATAATAGCCTCGCCTGTTTTAATGTTTCGTACATAACCGGCTATGGTGGCGTTCCCCGGCTGGATAGTATTTGTGCGGATGCCTATCTGATAAATCTTGTTTTCGGTAGTGGCCTCGGGCACTTTTTTAGCCCGATCATCGGCCGAATAAACTTGCGCTACGGCCTGGGCGCTTTGCCCTGGTTTAACGGGGTTAAAAAAGCCGTCGGCCAGTTGTGTTTGCAAAGCACGGGTTTTGGTTAAAAATACCTCGTTTTGTTCACTAATGGCATAATGGAAATCGGTGCCTTTAAAAACCTGGTCTAAAACGCCGGTAATCGGTTGCTGGCTTACCTGCAGGGTAACCTTAAGGCTATCAAAAAGGGCTTTATCGTAATAAAAATGCACGTTTGCTTTAGTCTCCAGGTCGGCAACAATGGTTTCAATGCCGGCTTGCTGATAGTTAACGCTTATAAGCGATGGTTTTACCTGCGCCTGGTTTAGTTTCCATGTTAACAAACAAAATAAAAATAATAAGTAACGTATCTTCATATTAGTTTGTTAAATGATCGTAATAAGTTGCCAGCATTACCATAGACTGTTCGGGCCCGTTCTTAAACTTAAGTTTGTTATCCTTAATGTACTTTTTTAATTCCTTTTTATGATCTTGTAAAACAGCCATCATATCGCTCTCGCCGTCTATCTGGTAATACCGGCCGGCCTTTTTTAAGTAATAAAATGTTTTGGGTTCGTAATAGTCATCGGGCCCCATCAGCGGGCTTACTATATGGATAATTTTGGTGTACTTTACCAGTACCTGCAACTTGTTGTTATACAAGCTGGCATAAAAGCCGGGCTTAACCACTTTTTTGCTGATGCTATCGGGCGCAAGCCTGATAAAGTGCGTATCCAGCAGATTAAACTCGCTTACCTTATCGCTAATGAAGCTGTATTTCGAATAACCATCGTACAGGATGGATACCAGCATATCTTTATTAATATTATATAGCAGGGGCACATTGGTATAGGTAAAGCCGTAATAAACTAAACTGCCAATAAGCGTTACAGTAGTATCCTGGTAGTTGGGGTTGCCTTTAATAAGGCGTGCGCCCAGGTCGTAATCAGCGCCATTGTAAAGCCAAGATTGCTCACCGGTTGCTTTGTTAAAGGTGGCAATGGCTGCATTTGCTCCTTTGCTTTGCAGGCTATCGGTAGGTGATTGCCCAAAGCAAATACCAAAAAAAAGCACAAGGCAACACAATAGCATAGCTCTGATAAGGTTGTTCTTCATACAGTTAATAGTAGTTGATTAAAACTACAGTTTTATGTTCGATAAACAAAACTATTTTTCAAGTTGATTTTTTTAACCGGACGATAAAGCAAATATCGCCTGTATTTTCTCTGAAAATATCCGCACCTTTGCTATGTATGCCACTGTTTACATCGCGCAAGCAAAAAAAGGACATAAAGTTATCTTTCCAGGATGATATGCTTTTTGTGGAGCTGGCCGGAGGTAAACAACAGGCCATCCCCCTTAACTGGATGCCAAAATTAAGAAATGCCAGCCCCGAAGAGCAGGCCGACTGGCAACTGACCGATAAGGGCATATGCTGGGATAAGCTGGATGTAGATATCAATTTGCCCTGACCTATTTTGCCTATATGACGTTTGAAGAGTTTTTTAAAAAGAAGAAGATAGACCTTACGCTGCTGCAAAGCGGCGAACCCGTGCTATTTGCCGAATTTAAAAATCACTATAACCAAATGGGCGAAAAAAGTTTTGACCATACCAAAAAGTACTGGTTTAACCAATTGCGTCGCAAGTACCCGGCCCCGGCCGATGTGAAGGCAGAAAAGGTACATATAGAAAACCAGCTTGCCGAACAAACCATTACCGAATCGCTTACCGAACCGGCCGCCCCTGTGCCATCGGCTGGGTTTAAGCCACGCTTTAAACCAGGCATGGCTGGTAAACCGACGGAAGAAAAGCCAACTGAAGAACCAATGGCAACATCGACTGATCAATCGGTCGAAGCGACTCCCGCTCCTGCCGTTGGGTTTAAACCGCGTTTTAAAGCGGGCATGACTGGTAAACCGACTGTAGCAAAGCCCGCAGAAGAACCAACTGCAACACCAACTGATCAACCTGCTGAAACTGCTCCCACCCCTGCTGTAGGGTTTAAGCCCCGCTTTAAAGCAGGTGTTACCGGTAAACCGGCCGAGGAAAAGCCGGCCGAAGAAAACGCCGCGCCAATAGCAACAGCCAAAGCCGAAGAACCGGCAACTGCCAAAACAGTGCCAATAAGCTTTAAACCAAAATTTCGTGCGGCTGCGCTGCCTAAGGTTGTAACAGAAGAAGTACAAGCCCCTGCCCAAGCAGAAGAACAACCGTCCACTCCCGCAGTTGAAGAACCAACTGCCGAATCAACTGCAAAACCTGTTGGTTTTAAACCACGGTTTAATATGAATAAAATGAAGCCTAAGGAGCCGGGGGAAGAATAATGCATCAACATCCTACAATTACATGCATCCCTATAACTTTTAAAAGCTGACCCTGATCTGCCTGACGGGATAAATACAGGGTTGGTGCTTCTACATTTTCATGATTGGCGGTATCTATAATCAAATCAGGGATCCCGTCATCATCCATATCTCCTGCAAAATGTATGGTAGATTCATAGTCGGCCGATGCCTTAGAAACTAATAACTGGCGAAATAGCCTGCCCTTAATTTGGGCTTCCATAAATATTTTGTAATGGGTTAAGGAGTAAGAGCTGGTATCGTGTGTTTCCGATTTTTTAATCCCGGTGGCGTATAACGTGTATACTACCCCTTTTAAAACAAACTAATGCTATGGCCTGTCAGTAAAACAGTGTCGCTTTTTAATAATGTTTTTACGGAGCACGATTTTAAATAATTTAATCCGCCAATTAGCAATATGGCTGAATCCCTTTTGCCGGTTTTAACTTCCCAGCCGGTCTTTTCACCTGGCCTTTCATCAACTATTTCATCCTTCACCCGGCTTAGTGTGATATTAAAGGGCGACAGGTAATAGCTGCTATCATTTTTAAATAAGCCCATCCACTGCAACCTGCCATCCTTTTTATCCACTTCATCATTATGGAACACCCCTGTACTAAGTATCCTTGCGGGATACACCGTATCGGCCGGGTAATTAGGAATATCGGGCTGTATTTCTGGAGCCAAGCTAACCGGCTTAACCAGTTTCAAAGCTATCTTAGCTTGGGCAGGTTGCTTTTTAACAGGCTTATTACAAGTCACTAAGGCACAAGCAATAATAAACAAACCTATGTTTTTCATACTGATTACTCCACCAATTTCCCAAGCGCCACAATAGCCCCAATATGCAATCCCTCGTGGAATGGTAAAAACGCAACAGCCTCGTTAATATTGGCAATATCGGCACCGTAACGGGTAGTCCAGGTAGGGTAGTTGGCAAACATATTGGTTTGCAGGTCGGCTTCCATTTTATCAAGGGTGCTAAACATCAGTTCTTTTATCTGCGCCAGGTCATCGGCAGTATAGGCGCGCTCGGGTTTGGTGCCGGGTTTGTAGGTTTCAAAAAAAGATTCCTCAATAGGTAATGGCAGGCCCGCGCGTTTATACCAAATACCGCATTGGGCAGCCACCATGTGGCCCAGGTTCCATATTATATTATTATTAAACCCAGCGGGGACCTGGTTTAACTGATCAAGCGAAAGCGCTTCAATAGCGGCAAGTATGGTTGTCCTTGGTTTCCTGATAATTTCAAATTGATGGCTCATGATGGGTAGGGTTAATTATTTGATGCAAACATAATTATTTGCTACAGTTTAGTGTTTAAAAAAACGATGATCACATTTATTTCATAGTACCTTCATCGTCAAAGTTAAACTTCAAAATCTCTACAGATTTTAATTATATTTTTTAACATTGATAATTTGCCCTGGCTGATTATCTTTGCTTATTATTTATAATCAGTCTAATTAAACATGAAATCACTTATAACACTCTTTTCAGGATGCTTTTTGCTGATGATCTGCAGCAACTTCACCGTCCCGTCAACAAAAAACACGCGTATGTACGTGTCCGATTACGAAAACGTATTGGGCACATCGCTTACCATAAAGGTATCGGCTACATCGGCTAACGAAGCCGCCAAAGCTGAAGACGCGGCCATGACCGAGATTGACCGCCTGAACAAGGTATTAAGCGGATATGATGCCCATAGCGAGTTTCGTAAATGGATGAGCGGCACTAAGCAACCGGTAAAAGTATCGGCCGAGTTATACGAGGTATTAAGCCTGTTTGATAAATGGCGCACGCAAACCAACGGCGCGCTGGATGCATCGGCCGAGGTTATTGGCCAGGTTTGGAAAGCCGGCGCGCAACGTAACCAACTACCAACACAAGCCGAAATAAATACAGCCTTAGCCCAGGTAAAACAAGCGCACTGGGTGTTAAACGAAACCAACAAAACCGCTACCCGCCTGGATGATGCATCGCTAATGCTGAACACCTTTGTAAAAAGCTATATTATGAATAAGGCCTGCACCACTGCTATGGCTACCAACGGTGTAAGTGCCGTGGTGTTAAACATTGGCGGCGATATTATGGTGCGCGGCGAACATGCCGAACAAATAAACGTAAGCAACCCCAAAGCCGATGCCGAAAACGACGCGCCCATAGCCATGCTGAACATCAGCAATAAAACAGTGGCTACCAGCGGCAACTACCGCCGTGGCGAAATGATACAGGGCCAATGGTACTCGCACATTGTCGATCCGCGTACAGGCAGGCCTGCTGCCAATGTAATTAGCGCTACCGTTGTTGCACCAAACGCGGTTGATGCCGGCGCACTGGCTACATCGTTAAACGTGTTAAGCCCTGCCGAAGGTGAAAAATTAATGGCAACAGTTCCCGGTGCCGAATATATGCTAATCACTGCCGATGGCAAACGGATGGAAAGCCGGGGCTGGAAAGCGTTAGAAATTCCTGCCGCCACACCGGTTACCAAAACCAGCAGTATTGCCCCCGATAAAACATGGGACCCGAAATATGAGTTAGCTATCAACGTAGAGTTAGCACAGTTAGAGGGTGTACGTGTGCACCGCCCGTACCTGGCTGTTTGGGTAGTTGATGCCGATAAAAAACCCGTTCGCAGCATTGCGCTTTGGTATAACAAACCCCGTTATTTAAATGATATGCGTGCCTGGTATAGCGCTTATTACGATGCTTTTACTACCGAAAACAGCAACATCAGCTCTACCACCAGTGCTACACGCGGCCCGGGTAAATATAGCCTGAAATGGGATGGTAAAAACGATAAAGGCGAACTTGTTAAAACAGGCAAGTACACCATTTATATTGAAGCCGCCCGTGAGCATGGTACCTACCAACTGATAACCCAGGAAATGGCGTTTAAAAAAGCGGAACAAATTACTTTGACGCCTAATGTGGAGATAGCGTCTGCATCGCTCGATTATCATAAAATTAAATAATGGCTGAGCAAAAACCGGCAACCCCACGGGCTTTGGTAAGGCACCACCGTACCGATAAAAAACCCAAACCGGCCTGGCAAAAAAACACGGCCAGCCTATCGCGCTGGCTGCATATTTATTTGTCAATGGTCAGCTTCGCGGTGGTACTGTTTTTCTCGGTCACCGGGCTTACGTTAAACCATGCGGATTGGTTTGGCGATAAGGAACACCTGACTAAGTTTAAAGGTAAAATGCCGGTTGAATGGGTGAACGCCACTGATACCAATGCCATTAAAAAGCTGGAAATTGTGGAGCGCCTGCGCAACAGCCATCACATAAAAGGCGCGGTAAGCGATTTTTTAATTGAGGATAACCAATGCTCGTTAAGCTTTAAAGGCCCCGGCTACAGCGCCGATGCCTTTGTTGACCGCAAAACCGGCGAATACAAGCTAAACGAAATTCGCCTGGGATGGGTAGCCGTAATGAACGACCTGCACAAGGGCCGCGATACCGGCAAAGGCTGGAGCTGGGTGATCGACGCGTCGGCTATATTCCTCACGCTGGTATCGGTAACCGGACTAATTATGCTTTGCTTCATGAAAAAGAAGCGACTCAGCGGGTTTATTATTGCCGCTGTTGGTTTGGTAGTTTGTTATTTGCTGTATAAGATTCTTGTACCATAAAACAACCTTTTGTCATTGCGAGGTACGAAGCAATCGCACGCCCAAAGAGTAGCCTTGCACAGTTCGCGATTGCTTCGTACCTCGCAATGACACTCTGGTAGTAAAAAAGGGGGGGCTCTCGCCTGTCCAAGCGTGCTGCTTGGCACCTAAAAGCTTGCGACATCGGTCATCATCATTAAATTAACTAAAATAGTGTAAACCTCATATTTTTGCAATTTCCTGATTGTCAATAATTTGATGTGAAAGAACGTTAAAAAGTGTAAACTTTGTGTAAACCCTATTCCCGCTAATTTTTGGGTGTGCGATTACTTCGTTCCTCGCAATGACATGGTGTTAATAAAAATGGCGTCCCGGTTAACCGGGACGCCATTTTTATTATATCAAGAAAAAAGCTTTCAGCTACTTCGCAGCTTTCCACCCATCCTTTAAAGTCACGGTCCTGTTAAATATCAGCTTATCGGCAGTAGCATGTTTATCCAACGTGAAATAGCCTTTGCGCATAAACTGAACGGCTGTACCCATTTTGGCGTTGGCCAAATCGGGTTCTACATAGGCGTTAATAATTTGCAGGCTACCGGGGTTTAGGTACTCCTTAAAGTCGCCATCTTCGTTTGATGGATCCTCTACCTGGAATAACCTATCGTATAACCTCACCTCGGCGGTTTTGGCGTGGGCTGCACTCACCCAATGGATGGTGCCCTTAACGTTAATACCGCTGGTATCGTTACCCGATTTTGATTCGGGGATGTACGAGCAATGGATCTCGGTTACGTTGCCATCGGCATCCTTGGTAAAGCTATCGCACTTTACAATATAGGCATTCTTCAGGCGCACCATCAGGCCCACACCAAGGCGGAAGAATTTCTTTGGCGGCTCTTCCATAAAGTCCTCACGTTCTATCCACAGTTCATTACTGAAAGGGAACTCGCGGCTGCCATCGCCACCTTCGGCTTCGGGGTTGTTTTCGCCAACAAAAGTTTCGGTTTGGCCTTCCGGATAGTTGGTGATCACCAGTTTTATCGGGTCAAGCACGGCCATACGGCGCCATGTGCTTTTGTTCAGGTCTTCGCGCACACAAAATTCTAACAAACTTAAGTCTATCATGTTCTCGCGCTTGGCCACGCCAATACGCTCGCAAAAATCGCGAATGGCGGCGGCAGGATAACCACGGCGGCGCATCCCGCTAATTGTGGGCATACGCGGGTCGTCCCAATCTTCTACATGTCCATCATCTACCAGTTGCAGCAGCTTGCGCTTGCTCATAACGGTATAGGTCATGTTCAGGCGGGCAAACTCGTACTGGTGCGAGTCGAACAGTTCCAGCTTCTCAATAAACCAATCGTACAGGGCGCGGTGTGGTATAAACTCCAGTGTACAAACCGAGTGGGTAATTTGCTCAATAGCATCACTTTGTCCGTGAGCAAAATCATACATGGGGTAAATACACCAGGCATCGCCGGTACGGTGGTGATGGGCATGTTTAATACGGTACATCAAAGGGTCGCGCAGGTGCATATTTGGCGATGCCAGATCAACCTTGGCCCGCAATACTTTGGCTCCGTCGGGATATTTACCGGCTTTCATATCGGCAAATAATTGCAGGTTTTCCTCCACCGTACGGCTGCGATATTGGTTAGGCGTCCCCGGTTCGGTGGGCGTGCCTTTTTGAGTGGCTATTTCTTCGGCGGTACTGTCGTCTACGTAGGCCAATCCGGCTTTGATAAGGGTAACCGCAAGTTGGTACAGTTGCTCAAAATAATCCGACGCGTATAATTCCTGTGCCCAATCGAAGCCCAGCCATTTTACGTCGGCTTTAATGCTGTCTACGTATTCTACATCTTCCTTTACGGGATTGGTATCATCAAACCGCAGGTTGGTTTTACCGTTATATTTTTGTGCCAGGCCAAAATTTAAACAAATGGATTTGGCGTGGCCTATGTGCAGGTAGCCGTTAGGCTCGGGCGGGAAACGTGTTAATACCCTTCCATCGTGCTTGCCGGCCGCAATATCGGCTTCAACAATTTCTTCTATAAAGTTTAATGATCTTTCTTCGCTCATGTTAGGGCAAAAATAGTAAAAAGGACCATGATTTTTAGGATTAAACGATGGATAGGATTTACCCATCTTGTCATTTCGAACGTAGAGAGAAATCTTCTACGCGTTGATTTTCGCACGTATAAGATTTCTCCTCATACCTCGTTCCAAATGGCCATGTGGTTTATTTGTTCAAAACATGCTCGTTTGCTTGCCGCTTTTGGGGACAAACAGGGTATGATCCATTGGCGGCATTACCCGGCCCTGCATAAAGCGGTTTACGGCCATGCGGAACAGCTGGTGGATGGATTGCGCCACATTGCCCTCGCCGCCCATACGGCGGCCGTATTGGCTATCGTTCAGGCTGCCGTCATGACAGGCGCGGATCATGTTCAAAACCTTTTCGGCCCGGTCGGGGAAGGCTTTATGGATCCAGTCGGTAAATATTTCGGCTATGCTGCCATTCAGCCGCACAATGGTAAAGCCTGCACCCAGCGCGCCGCGATCGGCAGCGGCCTTAATAATGGCAGGTACCTCGTTACTGTTTAGCCCCGGTATAATGGGCGCGGCCATTACCCTTACCGGCACGCCCCGTTCCGATAATTTCTGGATCACGTTCAACCGGCCGCTGGCCGTAACCGTACGGGGTTCCAGCTTTTGGCGCAGCTGTTCGTTTAGCGAGTTGAGCGATACGTTCACGCTCACCAAATTCATGGAGGCCAGTTCGGCCAGGATATCAATATCCCGCAGGATCAGGTTGTTTTTGGTAATGAAGGCTACGGGATTTCGGTATCGCAAAAAAACCTCCAGCATGCGGCGGGTTATTTCCAACTTACGCTCGATGGGCTGATAACAATCGGTATTGCCCGATAGCAGGATGGTTACCGGTTTGTAGTTCTTTTTGTTGAAGTACTCTTCTAATAGTTCGGGGGCGTTGCGTTTAATGATGATCTTACGCTCAAAATCTAAACCGGCGCTAAAGCCATAATATTCGTGACTGTTACGGGCATAGCAGTAAATGCAGCCATGCTCGCAACCCTGGTAGGGGTTTATGGAATGCATGTTGCCCAGATCGGGGCTGTTGCTTTCGCTGACTATTTTTTTTGGTGTTTCCTCGTAAAACTGCGTATGGGTGTTTTCCATCAAAGGCTCGTCAATACCTTCGATATGATCGGATACATACTTTCGTTTCAGAAACTTGTTATGGGTATTTACCTGCGCGCCCCGGCCTTTAAAAAATTCCGGATTATCCTCGTGTGCCATAGCACAAACTTGCTAATTATTTTAGCAAATTACAAATCTATCAGCTTATTTTTTATGGCGTAAAGGACCAGGCCAACACGGCTTTTTATCTGTAGCTTTTCAAACAACTGATCGCGGTAACCATCTACCGTGCGGGCGCTAATACACATGGTATCGGCTATTTCCTTATAAGTCAACTCTGTAGCAGCAAGTTTTAAAAATTCCAGCTCGCGGCTGTTCATCTTTATCAGTTCGGGCTGCTGGTTAAAGCTATTGATGATGTGGCGGGTTACAAATTCGGGGTAGTAAACTTCGCCTTGTGATACTTTTAGCAGCGCCTGCTCAAACTCGTGCGGTTCGGCATCCTTTAGCAAATAGCCCTTTACGCCCATCTTTACCATTTCCAATACCTTTTCGGCATCGCCAAACATGGATAGGATGATGATATACACACCCGGGTGGTTGGCGCGCAGCCAGCGGGCGGTTTCCATCCCATCCATTACGGGCATATTAATATCCAGCAAAATAATTTGTGGTTTAACCTTTGGCGTAAGCTTGCGCGTTAATTCTTCGCCGTCGCCGGCTTCAAATAATATTTGATAACCTTTAAATTCGCCTATCAATGATGCTATGCCGCTTCTAAAAAGCCGGTGATCATCAACTAACGCTATTTGTACGGGTGCCATCAATGTGTAGTTGTTTAATTGGATTAAGGTTAACTTTAATTATGCAGCCCTCGCCCGGCGCGCTCTCTAACGTTGCTGCAGCGCCTATTAAAGCTGCTCTGCTTTCTATATTTTTTAACCCGGCCCCGTTCTTTTTATCGGCCGCTTTAGTTGAAAAACCTATGCCATCATCTGCAATCGTCAAATTAAATAAATCTTCGGCATATATCAAACTAATGCTAAAATTGAGCGCGTGCGAATATTTTAGCGCATTATTAAGCGCCTCCTGAAAAATGCGGAACAACACCAGTTCGCGCTCGGCGCCCAGGCTGTATGGCTCGCCGCTTACCTGCATACTTATTTTTATCAGCCCGCTTTTATTTACCCGGTCTATCTCCAGGTTTATTGACCGTACCAAACCAAACTGACTGATTTGTTGAAAACTGAGGCTTTTAGAAAGGTTGCGCAAATCGGCAATCACCTGTGCCAGCAAATCGCGGCTTTCGTCAATTTTGCGTTGCTTTTTCTCTTCGGCAAGGCTGCCGGTGGTACCCAGGTTTAGCTTAATAAATGATAGCACCTGGCCAATATTATCGTGCAGTTCCTGGCTAATGTAGTTTAGGGTTTGTTCCTGTACCTCTATTTGGGTGGTCAGTATCTCCTGGCTAAATACGGCCTTTAGGTGTTCCTGCTCGGTAATGTGCATGGTTCGTTTTTTTTGATAAAAAAACAAAAAGCTGATAATGAAAATACCCAAAAGCAGCATCATAATAGTACCAGCTACTATGATGAGGATATAGTCTTGATCGGCCTGAAGCATAAGAAAGAAATTATTAGGCAAGAATATAAAATAATGTTGGCTACCCCATTAATTACATGAAATATAGCGATAAAAAATTTCGGCCTGCTATAAGCAAGGTTAAAAGAGGCAAAAAACAAAAACTCGGACAGGAAAAAAAACAATAAGCCCGTGTTTACCCAAAAATCGGGCTTACGTAAAAGTGAGGTGTCTTTATCAAATTCCTGCATCACTATGTAAAAGAAGCGGCATACCATTACAATCAGCAAGCCATATTGTATTACAATGGCAATAGAGCATAACCGCATAAAGCCCTGTATAAAAAAAATATCTATCAATGTAAAAACAAGCGTACACAATGTGATGGCCGTGAAAATCCTTTTTTCTTTCCTATCGCGGTAGGCGGCTATGATAAAGAAACTATAGAACAAGTATTCAAAAGCTATCTCGAAGTTTACCAGCCACAAGTTTGATTTTTTAGTGCCGATACCAAACAGCTTATTCGCCGCGCCGTATTCGTACAGTATAATAATTACCAGGTAGGGTAAAAAAAGCTTATAGCGCGTAAGGTTAAACTTTTTGTAGCAAAAAAGGCAAACCAGTAAGGCGGGCACTTCTAAAAACAAGTTGGTTAATTTATCCATACTGCATATAAATGCCGGTTGTTTATAAAAAACAACCGGCGTTTAACAAATTAAAAATATAATTATTAGTCAATAGCACAACCGCAACCGGTATCCGGCGGGCATAACACCCCATGGTTTACACCGCGTCCATCGCCATCGTCTACAGGGTCGCCATCGCCCTTACCATCAGCGCCGGCTTCCAGATGCGCGTCATCTTTTAATAAATCGCGGTCTTTTTGGCCGTTAATGTTTTTAGTGGGCACCAATATTACAGTTTGCTGGTTATGGTAATGGCTCGGTATTTCATGGTCGGGGTGCAAAACACCTGTTTTATGTACGGCAAAGTAAACCCGCAGGCCAAACTCATCGTTGTTACCGGCATTGCAGCCATGGTCGGCAAACATTTTATCAATAGCTGCCTTGGTAAACCAAACGCTCTTCGCGTCGGTAGCCGGGTTTAGGGCAACTATTTTACCGTGTTCGTCCTTCTTTTTTATTACATCGTAATAATTATCTACCAGTTTTTTTAGCTGGCTTTTTTTTACTCCGCCATTAGCGCGTGAGGTTTGGTTAGCTTGGGGCATGTATTTATAATTTAGGTGAATAATGCTATAAAAATAGCATTATGTTTCAAATTTTAGCACCCCGTTTTTTCACGGTATAGCATACCGATAAAACACCCTCATTTACCGTGATTTAACTAAGTAGCTTCAGCGGTTTTTTGATGACTTTTGATGCTGGCTAATTACCAACCTGAACCTAAACACAATTTTGCTTTAAAACTGTTAAATTAATTATGCGAAGCCTGCTACAACGACTACTAAAAAAGCCGATCATCAGGCTTACCGACAAGTACTCGTCCCGTCCCGATCAAAAGCGGGTAAACAGGGCGCTTACCGAATTATACCAAAATATTTTAACCCCAGGGGGTAAGTTTGGTAACGTAATTCCCTTTGATGCCGAACAACAAAAGTTCATCATATTTTCCGATCAGCATAAGGGCGCGCGCGATGGCGCCGACGATTTTGCCCTGTCCGAAAAAAATTACCTGGCCGCGCTTGATCATTATAACCAGCAAAACTTTCACTACATTAACCTTGGCGATAGCGAAGAGCTTTGGGAAAATCGTTTTGCCAGCATTAAAAAGCACAATAAGGCCACCTTTCAGCGCGAGGCGCTTTTTTTAAAGCGCAAGGCATTTACCAAAATATTCGGCAATCACGATCTGTATTGGGATAACGACCCGCTTGCGCAGATGAGCCTGGCACAGGTATACGGGCAAAAGGTAAAGGTTGTGGAGGGCACCATCCTGCAAACCATGGTGAATAACCAACCCTTATCTATTTACCTTACCCATGGCCACCAGGGCGATATGCAAAGCGATGGCAACTGGCTTAGCAAATGGTTTGTATCTAATATATGGGGGCCAATGCAGGCTTATCTGCGTATTAACCCCAATACGCCGGCCAATAACGACCTGCTGAAAACCGACCATAACCGCATGATGTATGAGTGGAGCGAAAAGCACGAGAACCTGCTGCTGATTACCGGGCATACGCACCAGCCGGTATTTAAATCGCTCACCCATTTAGAAACCTTATACGCGGGGTTGGATAAAGCCAAGGCCGGGAATGACGAACCCCTGATCCACAGCTTGCAACACCAGATTACCGAGCGCCATTTTAAGGGCGACCAGGTGATTGTGTTTAAGGACCATAACTATAAGCCCTGCTACTTTAACAGCGGCTGCTGCTGTTTTGACGATGGCGATATTACCGGGATAGAAATTGAAGGCGGCTATATCCGCATGATCAAATGGAAATACGCGGCCCACAAAAAATCGGAAAGGATGGTACTGGAGGAATGCCGCCTGGAGGAATTGGTTGCCGCTCCTAAGTCGGCCGTGAGAGAAAAAATCGCAGCAAACGCTTTTTAGGGCATTTTCACTGAGAATTATAAGGCTATCCGTCCAGCAAAAACACAAACAACTCCTTAGGGCCGTGGGCGCCTAACACCAGCGTTTTTTCGATATCGGCTGTACGGCTGGGGCCGGTGATATTGCTAATCATACTGGGGATGTTAGCGCCATATTTTTCTTTGATGAGTTTAAACCCATCCTTTAAATCGGGCACCAGTTGCGATGTGTAGGCCACCACCAAATGTACCGGTGGATAAATGCTTAACCTGCGGCCTGCCCCATTGGCATTGCTAATCATTACGCTGCCGTTACGGGCTATCAGCGCCTCGCACAGGGTAATGCCGGCTTCGGCCTGGTCAAAATCCTTATCAGTTTCAAAAAAGGGAAATTCGTAGGTATTCAGCAATTGTTGCAGGGCAGGTTCCCAGCAGTATATTTTACGCCAGTTGCGTTCTTCGGCAATGGTGAGCAATTGCTCTATCAGGTGGATCTCGTCCTCGCAAAAAACAAACTGACCGGCTACGGCCATCAGTTCCTCGGCAAATATTACTTCCAGCAGTTCGTCGTTAGGCGCGTATAAGGGCAGGTTCTCCAGGTTAGGATAAGGATTGTCCCTTTTCTCTAATAACGCGCTGCGCACTTTTTTAAGTAGTTTTTCCTTTGCTGTAGTAATGTCTTTCATTTATATTTAGAATTTAACCACAAAGGGCACAAAGATTTTTTTTCACAAAGAACACAAAGCTATGTGTGATAAATAATTTATTAAATCCTCTTTTTAGTGTAGTCATCAATGCCTTTGTGGCCTTAGTGCATTCTTCTTTGTGCCCTTTGTGGTTAAATAAACAACCCCAGCGCAAAAACAAAAAAGCCACTATATGCAAACATAGTGGCTTTCAGTTTAAAATCTAAAAAATATTATTCTTTAGTAGCAATGTCTTCCTTTATTTCGGGGTTGGTGATCACACCCGAATTATCAGCTATCTGTTCGGTAAAACCGGCAGGCACTACTGCAGCTTCGGGGCCGTTTACAAACTTATCGTAAGCGGTACGGTGCTCAAACGGGCGCTTTCCTAAAATCTCTTCCAGGTCCGATTGAAACAGCACTTCCTTCTCTAACAGTTTCATAGCCACATCTTCTAATCCCTGGCGGTGTTCGTTAATCAAGGCTGTGGTTCTTTTATAAACACTATCAACCAGGTTACGTACTTCGGCATCAATCAGTTCGGCCGTTGTGTCCGAATATGGCTTGCTGAACTGATTCTCGCCTTGCGGATCGTAGAACGACAGGTTACCTACCTTTTCGTTCATACCGTAAATTTTCACCATGCCGTAAGCTAAACGGGTAATCCGTTCCAAATCGCTTAATGCACCTGTAGTGATCTTGCCGAAAACAATATCCTCGGCAACACGGCCACCCATTGATAGGGTCATGTCGTCAATCAATTCTTCCTTAGCAACCAGGAAACGTTCGTTTGGTAAATACTGGGCATAACCTAAAGCGGCAACACCACGGGGAACAATGGATACCTTAACCAAGGGATCGGTATGCTCTAAAAACCAGCCGGCAATTGCGTGGCCAGCTTCGTGATAGGCAACTACACGTTTTTCTTCGGGGGTTATCAGGGTATTCTTTTTCTCTAAACCACCAATCACACGGTCAATCGCATCCTGAAAATCCTTCATATCAACCGCTTCCTTATTTTGACGGGCGGCAATCAGGGCAGCCTCGTTACAAACGTTGGCTATTTCGGCGCCTGCAAAACCCGGTGTTTGTGCCGATAGTTTTTTAGGATCAACACCATCAACCAGTTTCAACGGTTTTAAGTGTACTTTAAATATCTGCTCGCGGCCAATCAAATCGGGCTTATCAATGCTAACCTGCCTGTCAAAACGTCCAGGGCGCAATAAAGCCGAGTCCAGCACGTCGGGGCGGTTAGTTGCCGCCAGGATAATAATGCCCGAATCGGTACCAAAACCATCCATCTCTACCAGTAACTGGTTCAGCGTATTTTCGCGCTCGTCGTTACCGCCTACAATATTGTTTTTACCACGGGCACGGCCAATGGCATCAATCTCATCAATAAAAATGATACAAGGGGCCTTATCCTTAGCCTGGCGGAACAAATCGCGCACACGCGATGCACCCACACCCACAAACATCTCCACAAAGTCGGATCCTGATAGCGAGAAGAAAGGCACATGCGCCTCGCCCGCAACGGCTTTAGCCAGCAAGGTTTTACCTGTACCCGGCGAACCGATCAGTAAAGCGCCCTTAGGTATCTTACCCCCCAGGTTGGTGTATTTTTTAGGGTTTTTCAGGAAATCCACAATCTCCATTACCTCCTGCTTGGCTTCTTCTAAACCGGCCACATCGTTAAATGTAACTGTTACCTGTGCTTCCTTATCAAACAAGGTAGCTTTTGATTTACCAATGTTAAAGATCTGCCCGCCCGGGCCGCCGCCTGTGCCACCGCTCATGCGGCGCATAATAAACAGCCAAACACCGGCGAATAAAATCACCATAATTATACCCTGGAATAGCCAGTTAGAGAAAAGGCTGTTAGGGTTTTCGTAATCGATATGGGTTTTTTCATTAGCCGGCACATCCTTTTCGGCGTTCAGGATAGCCGCGTTTAAACTTTCGAACGATGCATAAGTAAAGCTGTATTGCGGGCCGGTACCATTCATCCCAAAATTACGCTGATCGCGCACGGCGGCGTATTGGCCTTTCTTCAGGCTTTCCTTTTTAATATATACATCAACAACTACCAGGTCGCCACTTTTATAGGCTACCAATTTTTCCACATCATGCTGTTTTAACATAGTGGTTTCAAAAGCCTGGTAATTGGTTTGTTTGGTGCCGCTAACGCTAAAAATGTTCGCGGCTAAAAATATGCCCAGTATAATAACGGCGTATATCCACACAAAATTAAATTTAGGTGGCTTAGGCGCTATTTTTTTAGTAGGTATTTTACGTATCGGTTTTGGTTTTTCCAATTGATTATCTTTCATTTTTTGTTGTTAGGCTTAAACGCTCAATCTCTTTTCAAATTATACGAGGGATACAAAAACAGACAGCCGGTTTAAGCGCTTTTGTAATTTTTAATTTCCGCATCCCCCCACAAATCCTCCATCCCGTAAAACTCGCGCTTTTCAGTCCTGAAGATGTGTATCACTACATCTACATAATCCAGCAAAATCCACTCGGCGGCCTCAAGGCCTTCTTTGCGCCATGGCTCCTGCTGGGTGGCTTTATAAATTTCTTCTTCAACACTGTTGGCAATTGCCTTTACCTGCGTGCCCGAATCGGCGTGGCATATCACAAAATAATCTGATACGGAACTGTAAATTTCCCGGAGGTCTAATCTCACTATATCATTCCCTTTCTTTTCCTGGATCCCATGGATGGCTAATTCAGAAAGATAAGCCGATTGTTTTAATGCTTTATTTTTTGCCATTAAAAAGGTTTAAATTTGAACCAATTTGATAATTGCTAATATACATTGCAAAATAACATAATTTCAGGATTATTTGTCGGACAAAATTTAGTTACTCTAAAAGAAGTAGCTTCAACAAATAATTACCTCAAGGATTTGCTCTCAAATTCCAAGCCAGTTGCCGAGGGAACGGTCATTATGGCAGAAAGCCAGTATGCCGGTCGCGGCCAACAGCAAAATCGCTGGCATAGCGAGGCAGGAATGAACCTGACATTCAGCCTGCTGCTTAAGCCCGGCTTTTTACCCCTGCAACAACAGTTCGACCTGACACGCGCTATTAGCCTGGGCGTGGTAAACGGCCTGCAAAATGCCACCGGCCTGCCCATACAGGTAAAATGGCCCAACGATATTTATTATGGCGATAAAAAACTGGGCGGTATTTTGGTAGAGAATATGGTGCAGGGCAGTACCATTAAAAACTCGGTAATAGGCATAGGCCTTAATGTTAACCAGCATATCTTCCCCAACTGGGTACCCAACCCTACATCGGTAAAGCAGATATTACAAAAGGATTATGATTTGCACGTTTTATTATCACAAATTTGTAGTTGTATAGAAGCCTGGTACCTAAAGCTAAAGGCCAATAAGCTGGATGAGATAAGGGAACAATACCTGGCCAATTTATACTGGTTAAACCAGCAGCACGATTTCGCGTCGGACGGTATACCGTTTACCGGAAAAATTATTGCTGTAAGGAATAACGGTTTTTTAGTACTAAGTACCAAAAACGGAGAAAAAGAGTTTACTTTGAAACAAATAGAATTTTTAAACAAACCCAATAATATCTTATAAATGAAAAAGTTGCTGTTAGTATTAGTTGTAATGTTTGCAGGCCGCGGCGCCTTCGCGCAAATTGAAGGGCACGTTACCTGGGCTTATGCTGCCAAAAAGGTAAGCGCTACCGAAGCCGTGGTTTTACTAAAAGCCACTATTGATGACAACTGGCACATTTACTCGGCCTATATTAAAGAGGGCGGGCCTATAAAAACATCGTTTAAGTTTACCAAATCGGGCGAGTTTGCGCCTGTTGGTAAAGTTGTTGAGCCGACCCCCATCAGCAAGTTTGATAAAAACTTCGGCATGAACTTAACCTACTTCGAAAACTCGGTAGTGTTTCAGCAAAAGGTAAAGTTAACCGGTAAAAAGGCCACCGTAAAGGGCAGTCTGGAGTATATGACCTGTAACGATCAAAAATGCCTGCCGCCCGAAACTGTTGAATTTGCCGTTAACGTAGCTTTATAATAATAGCCGGATGAAAAAACTGCTGTTATTATTTGTTATCGTATTTGCTTGCCATGGCGCATTCGCGCAAATTGAGGGGCATGTTACCTGGGCTTATGCCGCAAAAAAGGTAAGCGCTACCGAAGCCGTGGTTTTGCTAAAGGCCGATATAGATAATAACTGGCACATTTATTCGGCAAGCGACCAACCGGGTATGGCTGGGTTAAAAACCAAGTTTAAATTTAATCCATCAAAGGATTATGCCCCGGTAGGGAAAATTACCGAACCAACCCCGGTAAGTAAGTATGATAAAAACCTGAAGGTTGATATTACCTACTTTGAAAACTCAGTACTGTTTCAGCAAAAAATAAAGCTGACCGGCAAAAAAGCTACGGTAAAGGGTAGTTTGGAATACATTACCTGTAACGACCGTAAATGCCTGCCGCCCGAAACTGTTGAATTTGCTATACAAGTATCTATATAATTTCTATTGATGAAATATTTGATTAAACGCGGTTTAAAATCGCTTGTTATGTTAGTGGTGTTGCTGGCTCTTACGGCCAGCGGTGTGGCATTTGCCCAAAAAGCCGATACAACATCAACCGATGATGTACAATTTACCAGCATCCCAACCAAGGCCGATAGTATAAAGGCTTTTAAAAAGAAGCAGGATAGTATTGCCAAAGCAACCGCGGCACAAGCCAGCGTTAGCGCAACAAAACCTGCCGACCAGCCGCAAACCCTTTGGCAAATATTTATGGTGGGCTTTTTAGGTGGTTTCGCGGCATTTTTATTGCCATGCGTTTACCCTATGCTGCCATTAACGGTAAGTTTTTTTACAAAATTGGGTGGCACCCGGGCAAAGGCCATTGGGCTATCGGCTATATACGGCCTGTCTATTATTGTGATTTATGTAACGTTAGGTATGCTGGTCACGCTTATTTTTGGCGCGTCGGCATTAAATGGCTTAGCCACTAATGGCATTTTTAACTTTTTCTTCTTCTTACTGCTCATTGTTTTTGGGATCTCGTTCCTGGGCGCATTTGAAATAGTATTACCCTCGTCGCTGGCCAATAAGCTGGATGAAAAATCGGACAAGGGCGGCCTGATCGGTATATTTTTTATGGCTGCCACGCTGGTAGTTGTTTCTTTTTCATGCACTGGCCCCGGTATTGGGTTTGTGCTTGTAAATGTAATTACCAAGGGCGAGCGTTTGGCGCCAATGGTGGTGATGTTTGGATTCTCGCTGGCTATCGCCCTCCCATTTACCTTATTTGCCATGTTCCCGGCAGCGCTGAAAAGCATGCCAAAATCTGGCGGCTGGTTAAATAGCGTTAAGGTGATATTGGGCTTTATCGAGATCGCATTCGCGTTTAAATTCCTGTCGAATGTTGATTTGGCTTACCATTGGAATATCTTCGACCGCGAAATATTCCTGTCGCTTTGGATAGTTATTGGCCTGTTTATGGGGCTGTACCTTATCGGTAAGATCAAGTTTTCGCACGATAGCGATGTGCCTTACCTTTCGGTGCCGCGCACATTTTTTGCCATGGGCATATTTGCCTTTACCGTGTATATGATCCCCGGTTTATGGGGCGCGCCGCTAAAGTCTATCAGCGCGTTTTTACCGCCGTTGAGTACGCAAGACTTTGACCTATCGGGTGGCGTTGGCGCTGCTGCACCGGCTGCCGCTACAAATACATCATCTATTAAAACCAAAAAATACGAAGAGATATTTAAACGGATGCCAAAGGTAAAAGGCATTGACGATTGGTACGATTACGACCAGGCCATTGCTGTTGCAAAGGAACTGCACAAGCCCATCCTGATTGATTTTACTGGCTGGAACTGCGTTAACTGCCGCAAAATGGAAGCCGATGTATTGCCATCGCCCGAGGTCCTGAAACGCTTGAAAAACGATTTTGTAGTGGTGCAGCTGGTGATAGACGATAAAACCGAACTAAGCCCGGCCGAACAATTTATATCGCCGTTAACGGGTAAAAAGATCACTGCTTTGGGCGAAAAATGGCTGGATCTGGAGATCTCCAAATACAACTCGAACGCGCAACCTTATTACGTAATTATTAACGAAAAAGGCGAGGCCCTGGTACCCCCACAAGGTGCCAACTTTAACATTGGCGAATACGTTAAGTATTTAGATAGCGGGATAGCTGCTTATAAGAAATAATTAAACGGATCATTTTCCGTTTAAAGGGCGATGCTTTAGGGCATCGCCTTTTTTGTGGTGGTTATTTCAGTTCGCCTTTGCGGTAAAACCAGCTGCCTGCTATTAAAGCCACAATAAGGCCTGCTATTACGTACGATTCCCAGCGGGCAAAGTTTAGTGTCCAGCCAAAACCAAATCTTTTTGGCACAAATATGGGGCCTTTAGGATGGCCCTGGGGTTCGGGTTTTTCTTGCTTGATCATGTTAAATTGATAAAACCGAAGATAGCGCGTTTTTTGTTCTGTTAAATAATATCTTCAACCAGTAAAAAAATATGCTAAATTCGCACACCTAAGCGTAATACTTACACTAAGTGTTGCGTTAAACTAAACTGCGGCAATGCCGCTCTTTTTGGAAAACAATGGCTCAGATAAAAAAAATAGGTGTTTTTACATCCGGCGGCGACGCTCCGGGCATGAATGCCGCCATCAGGGCGGTAGTACGCAGCGCCTTATATTACGATTTGCAAGTTGCCGGTATCCGCCGTGGTTACGAGGGGATGATTAGCGGCGATATTTTTGATATGGACCGTAAGTCGGTTGCTAATATTATTCAGCGCGGCGGCACCATCCTTAAAACCGCCCGCAGCGATCAGTTCCGCACGCCCGAGGGCCGCAAAAAAGCTCACGAACAATTAAAGACCAAGGGTATTGATGCCTTGGTTGCCATAGGCGGCGATGGTACTTTTACCGGCGCCCGCATTTTTGGCCACGAATACGATATGCCCATTATGGGCCTGCCCGGCACTATTGATAACGATTTGCAGGGTACCGATTTTACAATTGGTTACGATACCGCCATTAATACGGTGGTAGATGCGGTAGACAAGATCAGGGATACGGCCGAATCGCACGATCGCTTATTTATTGTTGAGGTAATGGGCCGCGATTGCGGGCTGATTGCCCTGCGTACTGGCATTGCTGCCGGTGCCGAGGCCATCCTGATCCCCGAAAGTAAAACCGACTTGAACGCCCTTTACGAGCGTTTGGAAAAAGGCCGCAAGGATAAATCATCGAAAATTGTAATGGTAGCCGAAAGCGGCGAAGCCGGCGATGCCTTTGAAATTGGTAAACAAATTAAAGAACGTTATCCGCAGTATGATACCCGCATCTCCATCCTGGGCCATATCCAGCGCGGTGGCCGCCCAAGCTGCATGGACCGTGTGCTGGCCAGCCGCATAGGCGTAGCCGCTGTAGAGGCCCTTATTGCCGGCCAAAAGAACGAAATGGTAGGCATAGTAAGTAACGAGATTGCCTATACCGCGTTTGAACATGCCATTAAGCACAACATTGAGATAAACGATAACTTTTTGAAGATAGTAGAGATCCTTGCGTCGTAAGATCCCCTTTCCTGGGGATTAACGAAGTTTCCGCAGCGTTTCCAGGAGTGTGCGTTGCCGAGGCTACCAGTCAAGCCGCCGGTAAATATTTCCGTTTCATCCCTAATCTTTCCCCGCATTGCCCGAACCTGGCGATAAACTCTCGGCTTCAAATTTAGCCTGCTTTATATAAATGGAGTTAGGATACGTTTTTATAAAATCTTTATAAGCACTCGCAATGTTTATTTCACATGCCTTTTTCCAGGCAGCTTTTTGATCTTGCACTTCGTTTTCCGTTAATATACTGGCATGGATTTTAGCTTGAAAAGTCAGTTCGAAAAGATTATCCAAAAGCTGTTTCTTTTTATATTTATCCCCCTTTACATAATAAAAGGCAATATTATTTTGGACCGTATCGCTAAGTTTTTTACCCTCCATTAATATCGCTAATTTAACCGGCTTGTTAAATATCACATTTACACCCTGCATTTCGTCCGAGCTAATGTCTGGAGTTAAATCATCCTCGCCGTAAATATCAGTAACATCGCTAAAGTCAAGGCTATCCTGAAAACAAATAGCAGGCGTGGCACCAGCTATATCAACCAAAACGCTTTCGCTCAAATAACCTTTCCAGTTATAAAAAAAAATATCAAAACTGGTGTTTGAAAAATAAGCCTTAGCTTTATAACCGCCGGTGGTAAAGTGATGACCGCTCACCTCTAATTGGATATCATTGATATTTTTTACCAATTTTTTTAAAGCATCGTATTGGTTAACCTGTGCTTTTAAAGCAGGGCTTAAAAGTGCGATTGTAAAAAAAAGCGCAATTTGAAGTACCTGTTTTTTTAATGCTATTATCTTATCTAACATATCCGGGTTTATAAAGATATTTAACTATCGATTTGCTTTTTAATTCACCAGCTTTATTAACATAAAATACAGTACCAGCGCCATCGGTATCACTTTTTAAAGACACTCCTATAGCTGCTACCCAGTTTTCTAACCCTATATAATAGTTCATTACTTCGGATAAATGGCCATGTTCATATCCATGAGAAGAAAATTCGCGTTCGACCACGTATAGCGATTTGCCATAAAACAAAGACATGGGGAGGGTTACTTTTTCCTTAGTTGCTATATTGTAAAAAAAGCATTCTTTAAATGCATCTCCCGTAAGGTAGTTACTAAACTCCAGGTGATAAGGCTTAGTCCCTTTTCCTTTAAAGCAAAGAAAATAATTATATGCGATATGATCCACATAGCATATTTCATCGTCGTTAAGTACCCGGTTTCCCTTGTCGTCAACTATATCACTAATATAATTGTTAAGATATCCGCCATCTCCGCTTCCTTCTGGCTTCATAAAAACAATGCCATATCCCGGCGGAAGCTTATCTACATTTCTTATCGTGTCCCAATCAAACGCTGTCCTTATCCCAACCCAGTTTTTATTTTTTATAATCGTATCGCCTTTAATATCTGTAAACGCATTGCCCCTGGCAAAATGTCCAACATCAAAATATTCATACCTGTTTGTCCCAAAAAATACCGGCTTTTTAATTACTGATTTAGCCCCCAATTTAACCGGTTCGAGTTTGGTTTTAGTTGCACCACCTTTTGTTTTTGGCAAAGCAATCTCCACTTTTGCGGTATTGTAAATTTTATTTATGCGTTCTTTATTTGCCTTGTCAAATGCTTCTTTTTGGACCTTTTGCTCGGCCTGCTTTTTTGCCAGCACAATATTATCAATACGTTCCTTTTCCTTTATCCTTGCGGTTTCTTCCAATTGCTTGTCTTTATAACAAGCCGGGCACATGTCTTCGGTTAATACACCGGCATGAACATCTTTAGCATTGCTTGTAGTTGCGATGAAGTATCTGCATCCGGCCTTATAAGTGTGCGTTTGGGCAAACGCGCTCACGGTAATAAAAATAGCGATGAAGGTCAGGTAAGCTCTCATGAAATTGTGAATTTAATTGAAGTTATGCCATCAATTATTTAAAGTTGATATACAGTTAAATATATTGATAATTTCAAAGTTCATCAATACCCATTTCCGGGTATTTCTTTCCTCTCGGGTACACATATTAGTTGCCTTTTTATTTTGCAATTAAAACCTTTCTGCCTTTACCAATTCCGTCATCCGTGCATTAAAGTTGGCTTTGTTAATACCTGCCAACTTCTCCAGCGCGCGGAAGTAGTTGGCATCGTCAGGTTCGCGTTTGCCGCAGCCCAGCAATTCCAATACCGCGGCGAAACCTTTTTCCTTTTCCAGCTTTTGGGCAATCAGCGCATTCAGTACGTAATTCACCTTTAGCGGGCGCTGTCCGTCTTCAAAATTGGCAACGGTGGTATACAGGGGCAGCCAATCGGGGTTGGGGTTAGCATCCAGGTACTTTTTAAAGCGGGCCTTTATTTCCACCCAGGTATAGCCCCAACTGCCGCCGTACAGGTAGGCGCAACCCTCATCAACCGGGCGATTAATAATTTCGGGTTTCATCACCAGGCGCAAGCGTTCGTGAAATAAATCGTGCGTATCAAACCGCTGGCCGGGGTAGTAGCCGCCATTTAAAACCAGGTAAGTATTGTTTTCGTGCGTGGTGCGGTCTATGCTTTTTACGCCGTTATAATCGGCCACATAATCAACACCCAATAACTGCAGTACTTCGGGCAAATTATCGCAATAATAAAGCTTAACAGGCCAATCAGGAGTTTTTAATTTTGATGCGTACAGGTCCAATGTTTTTTGATAGGACTTAATCTCGGCCAGGTTCAGCGTGTCTTTATAATAGCAGGTAATATAGCCCATCTTTTTGGTTTTCCAGGTTAAGGTTTGCCGTTGCATGGGCGAATAAAAACAATATCCATCGCCCTGTTTCCTGGCCATCAACCGGTAGCTTGACCGGAGCAAGGGTGTACCGGCATTAACACCCATATAAGCTAACTGAAGTACAAATTCGCCGTTATTCAGTTCTGTTATATTGGTGAGATATGGCTTATAGAAATGATCGTTTTTAAGAGATGTATTAGGTTCGATTCCCTTCAGCTCATCCAATAATATCGAGGTTTCGGGGAGATATTCGTGCGCAACGTATTTATTATCCTTTGCCGGCTGTGTTATCTGCGCCAGGAAACCATTTAAGGAGTTGATCAGCATCCGGCTTATTGCGGTATCATTAGGCAAGCGAAGATCTTTCGAAATAATTACCGGCGATTGTGCGTGCGCGGATACAGCAACGGTTATTAAAAAACAGGCTGGTAAAAGGTGGCGGTAAAGTTTAAGGTGCATTGGTTGATAGATTTTTGTACAAGATATAAAAAATCTATCAGCCTGATTTTAACATAGTTTAACCATTCGTTAACTATCGTTTAACAAAAACTTTGTAACCATTGGTATACTTTCGGAGTCTTATAAATAAGACTATCTACTGACTATAAAATGAAGACTTTATACCTGTGTTTATTCACCTGCATAACATTGGGCGCTTTTGCGCAGGCCCCGGTAAAAAAGCTGGAAGCTGTAAAAACCACTACTCCACCTAAAATAGACGGTTTATTGGACGATGAAGCCTGGAAGAATGTACCTATAGCCACAGATTTTGTAGAGAACAACCCGGTTGCCGGCCGCCGCGAGAAACCCGAAGAGCGCACCGAAGTAAAAATAATTTACGACAACAACGCCATTTACGTAGCCGCCCGCATGTACGAAACAAGCGAAGCGAAAGTGGCCCGCGAACTCACCACCCGCGACAAAATTGCTAATGATGATTTTGTAGGCATCATCTTCGATACCTACCTGGACGGTTTGAACGGTACCGGCTTTTATACCACCGCTGCCGGTGTGCAGTACGATGCCAAATACAGCAATGGGGGCAACGAAGATGATACCTGGAACGGCGTTTGGGAAAGCAAGGTTACAGTTGATGATAAAGGTTGGTCGGCCGAGTTTAAGATCCCTTACTCGGCCCTGCGCTTTGGCAAAAAGGATATCCAAACCTGGGGCTTAAATATGATACGCCGCCGCCAAAGTACGCAGGCCCAACTGTTTTGGAACGATCTTGACCCTAAAAAGAACGGCCTGATGAACCAGGAGGGCCAACTGACCAATCTAAAAAATATCACGCCGCCATTACGCCTGGGCTTTTATCCTTATTTTTCCACCTATCTTAACCACTACCCATACAACACCGCAGGTGTGAAGAACACCACCGGTTCGGTAAACGGTGGTATGGATGTAAAATATGGGATTAATCAAAGCTTTACGCTCGACCTGACGCTGATACCCGATTTCGGGCAGGTACAATCGGATAATAAGGTACTGAACCTAACCCCTTTCGAGGTGAAATATACCGAGAACCGCCCCTTTTTTACCGAGGGTACCGAGTTGTTTAATAAAGGCAACCTGTTTTACAGCCGCCGGGTGGGCGGGCAACCTATTGATTATGGTAATGCTTACAACAACCTGAAGCCCGGTGAAGAAGTGATTAGCAACCCTACCGAAACGCGCCTGCTGAATGCCACCAAGCTATCGGGCCGCTTATCGAATGGCTTGGGGATTGGGGTGTTTAACGCTATCACCAATTCGGCCGATGCTATTGTAGAAGATGCCAACGGCAACCGACGCGAGGTGGAAACATCGCCATTGACTAATTACAATATCCTGGTGCTTGATCAAAACTTGAAAAATAATTCGGCCGTAACTATCATTAATACCAATGTGAACCGCTTTGGCAAAGATTATAATTCGGATGTGGGCGGTGTGGTTTTTAACCTGAAAAACAAAGCCAACTCGTACGCCATTAGCGGCTACGGCTTAATGAGCAATCTGTTTTACCCCGACCATACCAGCACCGGCTACAGCTACGAGGTATCGGCCGGTAAAACGCAGGGCAATTTTACCGCCTCGGTTACCCAAGACCTGGTGAACGATAATTATAATTCGAACGATTTGGGTATCCTGTTCAATAACAACTATTTCGATCATAACATCAACCTGCAATACTTCAACTATAAGCCTAAAGGCACGCTGTTTACGCAATGGGGTATTTTTTCAAACATTTATTATTCGCGCAGGTACAAGCCATCGGCCTACCAAAAACTGGAGCTGAATTTGGGTTCGTACTTCCGCTTAAAAAATACATGGCAGGGCAACCTTAACCTGAACAATAATCACGAGGGTAACGACTTTTATGAGCCCCGTGTTGCCGGCCGTGTTTTCCACCGCCCCGATGAGAACAATTTAAACTTCAATATTAACAGCAGCAAGGCTACACGCCTTAACGGCTATGTGTTTTTCGCTTACCGCCAGTTAAATAAATTTGGCGGAAACGGTTACGATGGCGAGCTGAATTACAATTACCGCATCACCAATAAATTCTCGGTAGGTGGCGATGTTAGCTATATGCCCCGCCATAATTACGCCGGTTTTTCAACCATGGATACGGTTAGCAATAACCCCATCTTCGCCCGCCGGGATGTGCAAACTATCGAGAATATTTTTAACGTAAAATACACGTTCAACAACGTGGCCGGCTTGTCGTTCAGGCTGCGCCACTACTGGTCTAAGTTGAACAATAAAGAATTTTATGATCTGGCGCAAAATGGTGATATGGTTCACCTTACCTCCACCAATTTCGATCATGCTGTCGATCAGAACTACAACGTGTGGAATATCGATATGATATACGAGTGGCAATTTGCCCCCGGCAGTACCCTAAGCCTGGCCTGGAAAAGTTCGGCGCTTACTAATTCAAACATCGCTAATTACGGATATATTAATAATTTCGATAACACGTTTAGCCAGCCGAAAAATAATAACTACTCGGTTAAGGTGCTATATTATATCGATTACATGAGTTTGAAGAAGAAGCATGCGTGATAAAAGGTTGTCATTGCGAGGAGCGTAGCGGCGCGGCAATCCCATAGGCCGGTCCACATTGCTTATCCTATGGGATTGCCGCGCTATCGCTCGCAATGACAATTTGTATTTTGATCACGGTTCTGGCGTTCCACATATCAACTTATACCCCTGCCCCCTAATATTCAATATGCCTACCGATGGGTCGCCCTTTAAATACTTGCGCAACTTGGTAATAAATACATCAAGGCTACGCCCGCTAAAATAATCGTCGTTGCCCCAAAAGGTCATTAAAAGGGTGTTGCGGCTTAGCACCAGGTTGCGGTTAACAATCAGCAATTGCAATATCTCGCTCTCGCGGGTGGTGAGCGCACGCTGGTTGCCGGCATAGCTTAAAATGCCCTTAGGGTATTGAAAGGTATAATCGCCCAGGCGGGTGTTTTTGGTGCCGGTGTTGATGCTGACAGCCAGGCGGTTTTTGCTCATCAGCGCTTTCATGCGGATGATCAATTCCTCCAGGCTGAAGGGTTTTTTAAGGTAATCGTTACCGCCGCTTTCAAAACCCTCTACCACGTCCTGCGGCAACGAGCGCGAGGTGAGGAAGATAATGGGCGTATCCACATCTGTGTTCCTGATTTGTTTGGCAATGGCAAAACCATCCCCATCGGGCAACATCACATCCAGTATCATAATATCATGCTGGTGCCGGGCATACAAAACCATAGCCTCTATAGCCGATGGCGTATGCGTAACCACAAACCCGCGCGATTGCAGGCTTTCGCGAATGATCTCGGCCAGTACCGGCTCGTCCTCTACCAGTAAAACGTGTTGCTGCATCATACCGGCCATGCTAAATAAAGAGTGCTGCCTTTGCCATACTCGCTTTCCATTTTGCACCAGCCTTTGTGTTTTTCAATAATGCTTTTTACATAACTCAGGCCCAGGCCATGGCCCTTAGTGTGATGATGGCTGGATGGAACCCGGTAAAACTTCTCGAAGATATGCGGCAAATTATCGGCCTTGATCCCGGTGCCATTATCCTTTACAGCGATGACCAAATGCCCCTGCCGCATACTACAATCCACCCGGATATTGATCTCTTTATCCGAGTATTTAATGGCGTTGTCAATCACGTTGATCATAGTATGCTGAAAGTAAAGCTTATCTGCACAAACCTCTGCAACGCCCGATTGATTGAGATAGGTATATTGCACCGGCCTGGTGCTGGTTAGTGTGCATTCGGTTAAAATGGCCTTAATGGTATCATCCACATTTAAATGTTCGGGTTTGATATCAAACTGCTGGTTCTCATACAGCGAGATATTCAACACCTTATCCACCAAAGCCGATAGCCGGGCCAATTCGTTTTTAGAGTGGCTGAGGTAGCGCCGGGTTTTCTCGGGATCATCCAGTACATCAAAGCTGGTTAAGGCCTCTACAGCGGCTGATACGGTAGCTATGGGCGTTTTAAATTCGTGGGTGATATTGCTGATGAAGTCGTTTTTAATGGCCGAGATCTTTTTCTCCCTAAACACCGACCGCAGCAGGTAAAACAGGCTGAACGCCACGCCTGCTATCAGTAGCAGCGACCCGGCAAACAACAGGCCCATGCGGGTAACAATATAAGGGAACGGGTTGCTGAACATGGCCCGCACATAATGGTCGATATTACTTTTTTTATAGGTGATAAATGCCTTACTGATGACCGGATGCATGGCCAGCAGCTTAGGGTCGAACTTGCTGTGGTTAACCGTGCTGTCCTTTGTACGCAGGTAAAAGGTAAATGGCACGCGGATATCGCGATCGGCCAGCAGTCGTTTTAAAATAGGGCGAAGGCGGGCGGTATCAAAATCGTATTTATCGGTTTGCGCACTTATAAAACCACCCAGGTTTTGTGTGTAATACAACACAAAGTGGCCATCCAGGTCGTTATCGCGTATCTCTTTTGCAAAGTGCCGGGCCAGCTTCTTTTTAAAAACCGGGTCTGTGCCCGATGCCGGGGGCTTCAGGCTATCGGTGTGGAATGAGTTACTGTGTTTCGGGTCGCGCTTGCTGGCAACCGTAAAAAGCGAAGATTTTTTTACGGTATCGTATTTCCAGGTGAGCGATATTTCGTTAGTATCCAGCAACATTTCATAAATATGCTGTTCTATAGTATCGCACCGTACAGCAAACTCTTTCTTTATGGCATCATCCATCGCCATGTTCACCTCTTTTTGGAAAGTGGCTTTGTTTACCTGGTAATAATTAATTATCCAATATACCTGCAAGGCAAACACGCCGGCAACCGCCGTTATACATAAGGCCAATAAATAGCGTGTGCTTTTTTTCATTGCTATCCAAATATACAGGCTTGCCACGGGCTTCGGGTTCTCGTTAACATAATATAACCTAATTTAACCCGGCCGATAACACAATCTCATTTTTGCGATGCGCAGTTTTGTATCATCAAAAAACAATATCGCAACAGCATGAAAAAACTATTGATAGCTGCCCTGATCCTTTTCGCGGTTAAGGCCAATGCTCAAAACTTCATCCTTAAAGCCGGCGATCATTTCCCCGACCTTACCATCGGCCCGATGATAAACGCGCCAATACAGGAGGTGAACCTGAACCGTTATCCGTCAAAAAAACTTTTCATTATTAACTTTTGGGGTACCTGGTGCAGCCCATGTATCCCCGAGATGGATGAACTGGCTAAACTGCAGGCTAAATACAAGCAGCAGGTACAGGTTATTGGCCTATCGAACGAACCGATACCCCGCCTGCAAAAATACCTGGCCAAAAAACCATCGGGTATTTGGCTGGCTACCGATACTACCGAACTGCTTTACCAAATGCTTAACCTGGCTTATGTAGGGCAAAGCATTGTGGTGGACAGTAAACACCGCATAGTCGCCTTTTTAAAAACAGACTCCATCAACACCAAGGTGATAGACCGCCTGCTGAAAGGCGAAAAGGTAGCGTCAAACGGCGAGGCACAAAACAAGCTGGCCAACACCGGTAAAGACCCATTTGGTGTGGATAGCCTGCTGGCTTATAACTTTACCATCCGGGGATATATGAAAGATCAGCAAGCCATGGGCAGGGTGCCTAACCAGGGAGTTTTTGCCCATCGCCGGGTAACGTATTTTAATATTGGGATGCTTACGTTGTATAAGGCCGCTTACGATATCCCATCGCAAAAGCAAATTGTATTTGAGGGTCTGGCCAAAAAATATGATGATTATCAGAATAAAAGCTTGCTGTATTGCTTCGATTTACTGGTTACGCCCGAACAAAGGGATAGCCTGCACCTAATTATGCAGCAAAAATTACAGCAATCGCTCCCGGTAAAAGCCCGGATAGAAATGCGCGATACCGATGTGTACATTTTAAAGCTAAAGGACGAAGGCAAGGTATTGATCCCAAAATCAGCCCGCGAGGCGCTTACCTATGGCTTTAGTGGCCAAGGCTTTGATGGGCAAGGCGCTTTGCTTAGCGACTTTTGCAATATTTACCTGAGCAATGAGTGCAACCTGCCTGTTGTTGACGAAACCGGGCTGAGCGGCCGTTATGATATTAAAACCAATGTAGAAATGCGCACAAAGGAAGGTATCCTGAAATCTATCGACGATATTGGCTTTACCATAACCAAGGCGCGCCGTAAAATGCGGGTAATGGTATTGTATACCGCTAATTAATACGGGAATTTATAGATAATCCCCAGCGCCAGGCCCTCGGTTGATTGTGGCTTAGTTGATGTATCGTTATCAAATAACAAGGTGCCCGTCACATTTACATTGATCAACCTGTTTACCTTGGCAATTAGTATAGCATCTAAACGGTGGTCGATATTGATTAACCCGCGGCCATAAGGGATAAAGCCGGCGTAACGCGCGCTCAGGTTTAAATTGGGCATAATATCCTTGGCGTAGGTAGATACAATTTGGAAAGCCAGTTCGTTTTTAAATGTCTTGCCCGGCGTTACACCATAATTGGATGAAATAACATGGTAAATGGTAGTATCCAGTACAAAAGTTTGGCGGGCGGTACCGGTACCTATACGCAAATCGAAAACTTTGTTGGGCTTGTACTCAATACCAAATGATTCGGTTAAATACCCGGGCGACATCAGGCTGGATATCAATATCGGCGCGCCGGTTGTAGGGTATTGGTATCCCTTATCAAACTGCGACTCGAATGTTAACGAACCGAAGAAGAACCATTTTTTAGATAGCTGTGTAGCTATTTTATTATCAAAAAACAGGCGGTCGTTGGTTTTGCGGGCAACCTGCCCCTTGTTGGTTACCCGGCCATACAGGGCCATTAATTCGCCCACATAATCAAAGGGCGATTTATTGTATTCGGTTTTATAATCAAAATTACCGCCTATAGCCAACGAGCTGATACCACCGGCCGCCCAGTTACCGCTAAAGGCCGATTGGTTAAGGTTAATACCAAAGGTGATCCATTTGCGCCAGTAGTTTATCTTATAATCCATTAAAGAAACAGGGATCTGTTCCTCGCGGATGATAGCAGGCTTTACACGGATGGGGATGCCATTGCGGCGTGGTTCAATACGATATTTGTTTAGCAGGTTGGTATCTACCCTAAGGCTATCGGCCCGTTTAAGGCTATCCGTTTTTTGGGCAACGGCAGGTATAGTGAAGTATAAGCAGGCAACAAAAAATAATCCGGATACTGTTTTTAACATCGTACGACAAATAAAAGCAAAAAACCTTTTTTAATAAAGTTTATGTTTTAACTACCCTGCTTTAAAACGGCAATTGCCTTAATATATTTTGGTTGAAATCCGAAATCATTTCCTTCATCTGCATATTTGCACATCCCCGCATCCGCACATTAAATCCCCAATGCCTCGCAAGCCTTCTCGGCCGATAGCTTTTCGGCGTTCTTTTTACTAAACTCCTTGCCAAGGCCCATCACCTCGCCATCTACAACCGCGTGTACGCTAAACAGCTTGGCGCTCTCGCCTTCCCGGTTCTCAACCAAATCAAAGCTAATGTCCTTGCCATGGCGCTGGCACCATTCAATCAGCTTGCTTTTAAAGTTGGTTTCGGTTTGCTCCAGCGTGTGGATATCAATATGCGATTTAATGATATGGTTAATCAAAAAGTCCTTGGTAAAATCGTAACCCTGGTCAAGATAGACTGCGCCTATCAAGGCTTCAAAGGCATCGCCCAAAAGTGATCCCTGGCGGGTATTGCTCACCATACGGTTATCATACTCTACCAATTGCTCGAAACCCAGCTTGCGGGCCAGCTGGTTAAGGTTAACCCTGCTCACAATTTTTGATCGCAGCTCGGTTAAAAAGCCTTCGTCTTTATAAGGGTAAAGTTTAAACAGCACTTCGGCTACAACACAGCCTAATACGGCATCGCCCAAAAACTCCAGGCGCTCGTTACTATTCTTTACGCCCTTTTTTACGTTGGTAGCTATGGACTTATGGCGGAACGCCATACGGTATAAAGACAAATTGCCCGGTATAAAACCGAGCAAATTCTTTAATTTCTTAACATATTTCCTTTCGGGGGACAGATAAAGCTTGTAAAAACCGGTTATAGGCATTTGCTGGCTTTAGTCTTCGTATTTTTTGAAAATAACGGAAGCATTGTGCCCGCCAAACCCAAACCCATTACTCTGTGCCGCCCTTACAATTCGTTGTTGCGATTTGTTAAAGGTAAAATTTATTTTAGGATCAAAAGCCGGATCGTCGGTAAAGTGGTTGATAGTAGGCGGGATAATATCGTGCTTAACAGCCATAATAGCTGCTATAGCCTCAACCGCGCCGGCTGCACCTAACAGGTGGCCCGTCATTGATTTGGTTGAGCTGATGTTTATCCGGTAAATATCATCACCGTAAGCCTCTGTAATAGCTTTTACTTCCTGCGGGTCACCAATTGGGGTTGATGTACCGTGTACGTTCACATAATCAATATCGGCCGATGTCATGCCGGCATCTTCCAGCGCGGCTTTCATCACCAATGCTGCCCCTAAGCCTTCGGGGTGCGGGGCCGTCATGTGGTAGGCATCGGCACTCATGCCACCGCCCATCATTTCGGCATAAATTTTAGCACCGCGTGCTTTGGCATGTTCCAGTTCTTCCAGTATAATGGTGCCTGCGCCTTCGCCGGCTACAAAGCCGTCGCGGTCAAGGTCAAACGGCCTCGATGCGGTTGCAGGGTCATCGTTACGGGTTGATAGGGCATGCATGGCATTAAAACCGCCAATACCGGCTTCGTTAATAATCGCTTCACTACCACCACTGATAAACATATTGGCTTTACCCAGGCGGATGTAATTGAAAGCATCGATCAGCGAGTTGTTTGACGACGCGCAAGCCGAAACCGTTGTAAAGTTTGGCCCGCGTAAACCGTATTTAATAGAGATATGGCCGGGGGCTATATCAGCTATCATTTTAGGAATAAAGAAGGGATTAAAACGTGGTGTGCCATCGCCTTTGGCAAAGGCCGTTACTTCGTCTAAAAAAGTTTTTAAACCACCAATACCCGATCCCCAAATTACCCCGATGCGGCTGGTATCAAGCTTGGAAAAATCCACGCCCGAATCAAGCACGGCCTCTTCGGTAGAATAGAGCGCGTACTGAACAAATGGGTCCAGCTTACGTGCGTCTTTCCGGCCCAAAAAGGCATCCGCGTCAAAGTTCTTTACCTCACAGGCAAACTGAGTTTTGAACTTAGTGGTATCAAAACTTTTAATCAAAGCTGCGCCACTTACTCCATTGATCAAATTATTCCAGTACTCCGAAACAGTATTGCCAATAGGAGTAAGCGCACCAAGCCCGGTTACTACAACTCTTTTAAACTCCATCTAAAATGTAAAAAGGGAGCCTATTTAACGTTTTTTTCAAGGTAAGCGATGGCTTGGCCAACGGTACCAATGGTTTCTGCCTGATCATCAGGAATAGCCACGTTAAATTCTTTTTCAAACTCCATGATCAATTCCACGGTGTCTAAAGAGTCTGCACCTAAGTCGTTGGTGAAACTTGCTTCAGGTGTAACTTCACTTTCGTCAACACCTAATTTTTCTACGATAATAGCTTTAACTCTTGAAGCGATATCAGACATAGTCTTTATGATTTTAATGATTAATAAATTCTGTGCAAAGAAAAATAAATTAAATCAAATATCAAACCTAAAATCTTTGCATTAAATATAACAATATTTTAGCGCTTGTGTTTCTCTTTGTAATTTTACGAACTTAAGTATATTACTTTGAATAAAAAGATTTTAAAGTTTGAAATCGACTTAGATTTTGTGCTGATAGCTATAACATCGGCCCAAAAAGACTATCGGATTTGTTACCTGGTGAATAAATACCTGGCCATGAACTTTGTTAGGGTTGATGACCTGGAGGTAAATATTTATCAAAATTCGGCGCAGCCAGTACCTTTTTCCATGTACGAATACTATTGGGAAGCCAGCGAAACGTCGTTTTATTTGATCGCTAACCGCGGGATTGACGGCCTTTTGATCCCCGAAATGCGCGAAGCCGACTACTTTTTAATGATTAAAAACTATATAGACGACGAAGACCTGAATTATATAGTTAACGGCCTTAATAAAATACCCGAAGTGGTAGCCGCGATAAAGATTGATCCGAAAAAGATAAAATCACGGGAAAATCTGTTATTTTAGCGCAGTTTTTACAAGGTGTTAAAAATACACTATATTGCGGGCTGCTTAGCCTGCTTTAAACCAATAAATATGAAATTATCCTACAACAGAACTAAAATAGTTGCCACCATGGGCCCCGCGTCGGCAAAAAAAGACGTTTTAATGTCCATGATAAAGGCTGGTGTTAACGTTTGCCGCCTCAATTTTTCGCACGGCAGGCCCGAAGATCACCAGAAAACGATTGATATTATCCGCGAGATAAACGATAAATATAAAGTTAATGTAGGCATCCTGGCCGATTTACAAGGCCCTAAGATCCGCATTGGCCTGGTAAAGGACGGCGGGATCCACCTGGCCAACGGCAAACGCATTAACATGACCACTACCGAGTGTATTGGCGATGATAACCAGATCTATATTACTTATGATACCTTCCCGCAGGATGTAAAGGCCGGCGAAATTATTTTGCTGGATGACGGCAAGATCCAAATGAAGGTGATTGAGACCAACCGCAAGGATCTGGTAGTTTGCGAAGTGGTACACGGCGGTATCCTTACATCGCGCAAGGGTGTTAACCTGCCTAATACTAAGGTATCTATCCCCAGCCTAACTGAAGAGGATTTGATCAATCTTGATTTTGCACTGGCCAATGATGTAGAATGGATAGGCCTTTCGTTTGTACGTACTGCCGAGGATATTATTGAACTGAAGCGCATTATCAGCCGCAGCGGCAAGGCATCGCGCGTGATCGCTAAAATTGAAAAACCTGAGGCTATTGATAATATAGACGCTATTATTGAAGCTACCGACGGTGTGATGGTGGCCCGTGGCGACCTTGGTGTGGAAATGCCTTTGGAAGAAGTGCCATTGCTGCAAAAAATGATTGCCCGCAAATGTCGCGCGGCTTCAAAACCGGTTATTATTGCTACCCAGATGCTGGAAAGCATGATCACTACCCCGCGCCCAACACGTGCCGAAGTGAACGACGTAGCTAACTCTGTACTGGATGGCGCCGACGCGGTGATGCTAAGCGGCGAAACATCGGTAGGTGAGTTCCCGCTGATCGTTATTGAAACGATGGCTAAAATTGTACGTAATGTAGAAGAGCGTGGCTATCCGTTTAATTCTGTTAAAGAAGCTTACGATAAAATACCGGCAGCTAACATAGTAAGCAACGCGGTTTGCGAGTCGGCGGTTCACTTAGCCGGCCATACCGATGCCGTGGGGATTATCTCCATGACTTTCTCAGGTTATACCGCTTTCGAAATTTCCAGCTATCGCCCTAAGGCAAACACTTACATTTTTACATCGAACAAAAACCTGCTGAACGCTTTAAGCTTAGTATGGGGTGTAAAAGCGTTTTATTACGATAAACTGGAAAGTACCGATAAAACCATCAGCGATGTAAACAACATCCTGAAAAACGAAAACCTGATTGAGGTTGGCGATGTGGTAATTAACACCGCCGCCGTACCAATTGCCAAGCAAGGCAAAACCAATATGTTAAAGGTTACGGTTATTGATTAAGTTTAGTAATTAAAGATTGGTTAATTAACGATTAGCCTTACATAAACAACAAAGGGGAAGCAATTGCTTCCCCTTTGTTGTTTTATACCTCGCCTGTTTGTGTCCCCACAAACAGCTTGCATATCCTTATATTGTTTCATAGCGTTATTTAACACTTACAAGCCCAATTTTAACATAAAATTACACATAGGTGTTAAAAGATGTGAAATGCCGTATAGGCATATATTAAAGGTAAATAATTGGCGTTTACGTGGGAAATTTACTATAATGATCAAACAAATCCCCTTATCACTTTTAGCGCTTGTTATGGTGCTGTTGTTTCAAAACTGCAAAAAAGGCAGCGATGATGTTGCCGCCACAGCCACCCCCGTTTTGCAAGCTACCATTAACAGTATTGTATGGACTCCCGATACACTTAGCGCCAACATTACTTACAATGCAGCCACCAAAACCAAGGTATTTAACTTTAGCGGCACCTATAATCAAAGGCGTTTAACCTGCGCGGTTACGCTAAGCAGCGCTACCAGTACCAACGATTTTACACTTAACAGTTATACCATTGATGCAAGCGGAAACCCGCTAATTACTTATAGCGTGCAACAAAAAGACAGTGCGGGCAATTACGTGTTTGTGCCCATTGTAACAGCAGGCAACGGCGATGGCCTGGTAACCATTACAGCGGTAGATAGCGCGAGCGGGTTAATTAGCGGGACGTTTAGCTTCACCACCAAAAAGCTAAATTATGATACCGACGGCAATATTACTACTATAACAAACACAGTTGTTTCGGGCGGTGCATTTACCAAAATGCCTTATACGTTTATTAGCCAGTAAGCTAAAGGCCGTCTTGTCATTTCGAACGGAGAGAGAAATCTTATACGTTGTGATGAGTCGCACGGAGAAGATTTCTCTGTCGCGCCACGCGCATTCCCACCGCGGCTCTATCGAAATGACAATAGTATATTAAACAACAAGGGCCGCAAACACGGCCCTTGTTGTTTAATATACCCTGGCGCTACAAGCCTTTTTGCAAAGCTTAGCGCGGCTGCCAAAGCAATAGTCCCAATAAATGCTTACTATTTTCATGGTTAAAAAAATCAGGTACAATAACGTTGTATATAAGACCTTTTACAGTCACAATAGTTTAACGCCTAATCGGCCTTTGTAGTATTATAGGTTTTAGGGTCGATAGCCGTTGGTGACCAATTTTTAAAAAACTCCATCACCTTAGCCTTGCTGTGGCCCTTGCCCTCTTCTAAATAGGCTGAGTTTTGGGTATGCAGGCGGTTGCCCTTATCATCCAGCACAATAAACACCGGGAAGCCAAAGCGTTGCGGGTAACCCAGGCTGGCCAATAGCGCTTCGTTCTTATTTTCGGGGCTCCAGTTTACGTGCAGTACTACGTAGTTATCGGTCATGTACTTGTTCAGGTCGGCATCGGTAGTCACCAAACTATTAAAACGGATACACCAAATACACCAGTTACCACCAATTTGCAGCAATACATTTTTATGTTCCTTAGCTGCCTTTTTAACGGCCTCCTTTATGTCGGCCTTAGCATCGGCCAGGGGGTTGTATAGTTTTACGCTGTCCTTGCTTTGTGCGTTAGCGCCCGCGGCTATAGCAGCGAACAGCAGGATGAAGAGGTATTTTTTCATGATTGTAGCTTTAATTAATTCAAATATAGGAGATTAGGCATTTTTTGCAAGTTATAATTAGAATTTAACCACAGAGGGCACAGAGATTTTACACGGAGAACACAGAGAGATAGCGATTTATTTAAAGTTTGCCGCTGTGACCTTTGTGTTTTCTCCCTTTGTGTTTAAATCACCACCCCAACCCACCGTATTTGTTTTTTTCCACAGCATTCTCATTCAAAAATTAGCCTGCTTTTCAAATTCACCTTAGGCCACTATAAACAATTGTTGATATGTGGAAAACTCTGAATTGGTATCGGTTTTTATGAAAGATAAATTTGGTTTAAAACCCCCTTCACAATTTCTTAACGGCAAATTAAAGCAACGGATACCCATGAGCAAAAATTTTACTAAAAAGCAAGCCGGTACAAATGGTAAAGGTTTAAAACTAAGCAGGTACTTTACCAAAGACGGTGTACCTGTGTACGATCTTTTTAATTACGATAAGCGCTCGTCGGTTATCCGCAACCCAAGCGGCGATGCTGTGTTCGAGATGAACGATGTGGAGGTGCCCGCAACATGGGCGCAGGTAGCTACCGATATCCTGGCGCAAAAATACTTCCGCAAGGCTGGCGTACCCCAGTCCAACGGCACCACCGGATCCGAAAAAAGCATTAAACAAGTGGCCCACCGCATGGCTAATTGCTGGAGGGAATGGGGCGTTAAATACAACTATTTCGCTTCGGCAAACGACGCGCAGGTTTTTTATGATGAGATAGTTTATACCATCGTTGGTCAGCTGGCTGCGCCAAACTCGCCGCAGTGGTTCAATACAGGGCTGCACAGCAGCTACGGCATCACCGGCAAGCCACAGGGGCATTATTATGTAGACCCGGCAACAGAACAACTTAGCAAGTCTACCTCGGCTTACGAGCGCCCGCAACCACATGCGTGCTTTATCCTTTCGGTTGATGATGATTTGGTAAACGATGGCGGCATTATGGATTTATGGGTTCGCGAAGCACGTATTTTTAAATATGGATCGGGCGTGGGTACCAACTTTAGTAAGATCCGTGGCGATAACGAGAAACTTTCGGGCGGCGGTTATTCATCAGGCCTGATGTCGTTCCTTAAAATAGGCGACCGTGCAGCCGGGGCCATCAAATCGGGCGGGACAACCCGCCGGGCCGCCAAAATGGTTTGCCTTGATTTGGACCATCCCGAAATAGAAAACTTTGTGAACTGGAAAGTAGAGGAAGAAAAGAAAGTAGCCGCGCTGATAGCCGCCGGTTACTCATCCGATTACGAAGGCGAAGCCTATCGTACCGTATCCGGGCAAAACTCCAACAATTCGGTGCGGATCCCCAATGCGTTTTTCCATGCCTTAAAAGGTGGCAATCCCTGGGACTTGATCAGCCGCATGAGTGGCAAATCCATCAAAACCGTACCCTCGCAAAAACTGTGGGACGATATTGCCTTTGCGGCCTGGGCTTGTGCCGATCCGGGGGTGCAGTTTGATACCACCATAAACGAGTGGCATACCTGCCCCGAGGGCGGCCGCATTAACGCGTCGAACCCTTGTTCAGAATATATGTTTTTGGATAATACGGCCTGTAATTTGGCATCCATCAACCTCGAACATTTTTTCGATAAACAAACCCGCGCCTTTGATGTAAAAGGCTTTGAACATGCCTGCCGCATCTGGACCATCGTACTGGAGATATCGGTACTGATGGCGCAGTTCCCGTCAAAGGAAGTTGCACAATTATCGTACGATTACCGCACCCTTGGGCTTGGTTATGCCAATTTAGGATCGGCATTGATGGTAAACGGCATCCCTTACGATAGTGATAAGGCCCGCGCTATTGGCGGCGCCATTACCGCGATAATGACCGGCACTGCCTACGCCACATCGGCAGAGATGGCCCGCGAACTGGGCACCTTTAGCCGCTACGAAGAAAACAAACAGCACATGCTGCGGGTAATGCGCAACCATCGCTACGCGGCCTATAACTCAACCGAAAACTACGAGGGACTGGAAATAGCCCCGCCGGGTATCGATCAAAAACATTGCCCCGATTACCTGCTCTCGGCTGCCTGTAATGCCTGGGATAAGGCCCTGGAAATGGGCGAGCAATATGGTTACCGTAATGCCCAAACTACCGTTATTGCCCCAACCGGCACTATCGGGCTGGTGATGGATTGCGATACTACCGGCATCGAACCTGATTTTGCTTTGGTGAAATTCAAAAAACTATCGGGTGGTGGTTACTTTAAAATTATTAACCAGGCAGTGCCCGAGGCTCTGCGTAATTTGGGTTATGCCGAGCATGAGATAACTACCATTATTAATTACGCCAAAGGCAGCGCTACACTAAACAACGCGCCGCAAATTAACCTGCAAAGCTTAAAAGCCAAAGGCTTTACCGATACCGAACTGGATAAGCTGGACAAAGCCATGGTATCGGCCTTCGAGATTAGCTTTGGGTTTAATGTGTGGACCGTTGGCGAAGATTGCCTGAAACGCTTAGGCTTTACGCCTGAGCAATACAACAGCCACGACTTTAACCTGCTGCGTGGCTTAGGTTTTAGCCGCCAACAAATTGCCGAAGCTAACGAGTTTATTTGCGGCACCATGACCATTGAGGGCGCGCCGTATCTAAAACTGGAACATTACGAGATCTTTGACTGTGCCAATAAATGCGGTGCAAAAGGCGAGCGTTATATACACGCGCATGGCCATATTAAAATGATGGCTGCCGCGCAGCCGTTCCTGTCGGGTGCCATATCTAAAACCATTAACCTGCCTAACGAGGCCAAAGTAGATGAGATAAAAGACTGCTATGAGCTATCCTGGGCACTGGGATTGAAAGCTAATGCGCTGTATCGCGATGGTTGTAAACTATCGCAACCGTTATCTACCAAATCTGATGTAAAAGAGGAGGCCGACGATAAGCTGGAAACCGTGGAGGAAGTTTTAGGCGAAGCCGCCAATGTAAGGCTGAGCGATTTGACTCCTGAACAGGTAATTGAGGCCGCCATAGCCATTATGGAAAAATCGAAGGATACCAATTTTATGAGGGAACTTTCGCGGGTGGTGCAAAAGAAGAGCCTGCCGGCCAAGCGCCGTGGTTTTACCCAAAAGGCCAGTATCGACGGGCAAACCGTATTTGTGCGCACCGGCGAATACGAGGATGGTACCCTGGGCGAGATTTTTGTGGATATGCACAAGGAAGGTGCTACCTTCCGCTCGCTAATGAACTGCTTTGCCATTGCCGTATCGGTTGGCTTACAATACGGCGTGCCGTTGGAAGAATATGTAGAGAAATTTACCTTTACCCGTTTCGAACCTGCGGGTATGGTGGTGGGGCATGCCAATATTAAAAGCTCCACCTCTATTATCGATTATATTTTCAGGATGCTGGGTTACGAGTATCAAAACCGTACCGACCTGGTGCATGTGCTGGACGAGCATAATGCCGTTACGGGCAACCCGCAACTAAGCGACAATGATTTTAACCCCGATGAAACCAACGTTTACCAACCTGTTGCAGCCGGCAATACCATCGCCAAAAAGCAAATGAGTTTTGATGTAAGCATGGGGGTACAAAGCGATGCGCCGGCCTGTAATGTGTGCGGGCATACTACCGTACGCTCGGGTACTTGTTATAAGTGTTTAAACTGCGGCAGTTCTATGGGATGCTCTTAACGGAGCAGAAAGCTGAAAGCTTTTTGCTTTAGTCTTTCAGCTTTCTGCCCTTATTTATATTTTAGTTTAATGTTTAAAGGCCACGGGTTACCGTGGCCTTTTTATGTTATTGAGCATATCCCAAAAGCTGCATGCTTTCGGGCTTCCGCTTTAAGCTTAAATTAAATCATCATGCGGCCTTCGTGCGAGTCGGTTGATTGGATACCGCCCTCTTTTAGCATTTCGTGTGGCTCGTTGATCATTGGTGAGTTTTTTGTATACATACCCAGTATAAATACAATAGCGCCCATTACCAGGTGTGGCAACCAAACGCCTTTACCGGCAAAACCGTACATCCATGGGGTAACCATTAATACAAAACCGGTAATAACATTTAAGGTGCAGTGCATTTGAATTGGGAACACGCGTACCATGCCGCCTTTGGTATTGCTGAAAATAGCCATCAACAATTGGTGCCAGCCAAACATAAACGGAAAGAACAATGCCGCGCCGCCAATATGTACAAAACCAAATAACCATGGCGACGACATCATAACCGCAGCCAGCAGGTAGTTAAAATAGCTAAAAAATGTTTGTGAAATAGAGCCTTTCATATCTATAGATAATTTGTGATGATCTTATTTTTTACAAAAATATAATTTTGGTTTGATTTGTTCCTGTTTCAGCGCGATTTTATGATGTTAAAATTTATCGCTATGTTTATTGAACCAATGCGACAACTGATATCCTTTATTACCGGCGCTTTTTTATTCTGCATATTATGCAGTATGTCTAATTGTAAGGAAGATAAAACACCCGGCCCCGAAACTACGGTGCATGGCGTTGTTAAGGATGGCAAATCGGGCGAGGTATATGGGGGCGTGGTGCTGCAAATAGAAAAACAGTATAGTAGGGGGCTTGCATATATTGATGCCGGGCCCGGTTATTCTTATTATGATACCGTTGTTACCAAACCTGATGGAACCTATAATTTAAAATTCACACCATTAGGTAGCGGTGATTTTTCCCTCGCCATTAAAAAAAATCCGGTGAGTGCCATCGGCGGTTACTCTGCCGGCTTGGTAACGGGTAAGGACAACACCTGTAATTTTAGCGTAATTAAGCTGGTTAACCTTACCATTCACTTAAAAAACAACACAAACCAGGGCCGGGTAGGTTTCCGTATGTATTATGGGTATGATGGGGTTTACCCCTTTTTTGCGGGCGTGATCGATTTTAAAAAGCCCATCGTCGATACCACCTTTACTATTCAAACGCCGCATCTTTCAAAAAGTATATTAACCAGTCAGTTTTATACCGGCTACTTAACAACCGGCCCCGGCATAGGCACAGTAGGCGATACAGTAGCGTTCAGGAAAGGTTTCAGCATTAGTCGGAATGATACACTGGTTAATGTGATCAATCCCTAAGTTTTCATAAAATTGTTTTGACTGGTGGTGACACCTGATTCTCTTTGTGGTTGTTTTTTTACATACACGCTATTCCTTCGGAAATGAGAAGTAAAACGTCGTGCCTTCGCCCTCTACGCTTTCCAGCCAGATACGGCCGTGGTTGGCTTTCATAAATTCTTTGATCAGCAATAGGCCCAGTCCGCTGCCCTTCTCGCCGCCGGTGCCGAAGCTTACATTAAGCTGGCTCTTTAAAAATGCCTGTTGCTGTAGTTCGTTAATCCCTATCCCCGTGTCTCTTACGCCGTACACCATTTCGGTGCCGCTGTCCATAACTGTAACATCAATCCGCCCGCCCGAATAAGTGAACTTAATAGCGTTAGATAACAGGTTACGGATAATAAAATCAAAATGGTTGGGATCGGCTGATATCTGTGCATCCGCCGGGGTATGATCGGTAATGGTAATGTTTTTTACCGATGCCTGTTGGGATAGCACGCTGATGTTTTTGCTGATGACCGGCTTGGTAACCACTACTTCCGGCTGTACATTCACACCCTGCAATTGCGAGCGGCCCCACTCAAACAACGAGTTCAGCAAATCGAACGATGCCGAAGTTTGCACCCGCAGTTCGGATATCATTCCCCGCAATTCGTCCTCGCTAAACTCTTCGGTTTCCATCATGGCAAATAGCTGCGCGGCACTACCGGCAGGCCCCTTTAAATCGTGCCCGATGATGGAAAAAAGGGTATCCTTTATCTTATTCGATGCCTTTAGTTCTTCGTTCAGTCGCTTAACTTTGCGCAAGTAAAACCATAATAATACCAGTATCAGCAATGCGGCGGCCAGTATTACATAGCCTAAATTCAGTTCGGTACTTTCTGTTTTATTTACCTGTTGCAGCTTGTCCACCTTCTCGCGCGATGATTCCAGCGCGTAACTACTGTCCAGTTCGGCAATATCCTTAGTAGTATCTGCGCCAAGCAAACTATCCAGCAGGCGGTGATGCTCTTCCAGCGCCTCCATCGCTTCTTTATAATCCTTCTGTTGTTGATATACCCCGGCAAGCGCCTGGTAAATATTAGCCTCCAGTTGTGGCTGGTGCAAATCGCCGGCAATTTTCAGGGCTTGCTTTAAATCGGCCAGGCTTTGTGTGGCATTTTGCTTTTTCAATACACCCGCAATACTAATCAGGGCCTGGGCTTCCTCTTGCGGGCGGTTATATTTTTTGGCTTCCTCTAAGGCTTGTTTATAATAACCCAGCGCGCGGGTTTTTTCGCCCTCGCGTTCAAACACCTTCCCCTCCTCGTCCAACAGGGTAATTTGCGTATCGCGGTTGATGGGGGTATTGCTGTTACGTACACCCTCTTCCAGGTAACGCAAAGCGCTGCGGCTATCGCCTTTTTTCACATACAGGTGGCCAATGCGTTCCAACAATACAAAATAAGCTTCGGGCTTTATGGCGCGGTGATCATATTGCACCAGCGCGCGCAGGTAGTAGGTCAGCGCCTTTTCAATCTCGCCCTTTTGCTCGTACACGGCCCCCAGGCCGTGGTAAGTTTCCAATATGCCCGATGTATCGTGCGTATCCTGGTAAAATTTCATGGCCTTGCCCAGATCCTGCGCGGCCGAATTTACATTTTGCTGCTCGCCCTCCAATAAACCCAATTGATCGTAAGCCAGGGCAATACCCTCGGGCTGGTGCAGGGCACGGAATATAGACAAAGCCTCGTTGGTAAACCTGCGCGATAAATCAATATGGTGGTGTGTTTCGTTTATACGGCCAAGTTCCAATAGTATTAAAGCTTCATTGTGGCGGTCGTTTTGCTTTTGGGCCAGGCGCATAGCCTGGTTGCAGTAATCCACTGCCGAATCGGGCTGGGCCACGGCATAAATTTTACTGATAGCTAAATAAGTTTGTATTTTAATGCTATCCGGCTGGGTTTTAAGGCGGGCCCGTAGTTCGGGCACGGTTTGCTGCGCGGCGGCAGAAACAGTAAGCAGGCAAAACAAAATATAAAGGTAATAGCGCATAATAAGGCCCAGTACGTGTTTTACGCTGAAAGTGGTATAATTGTTCAGCCCTTGTAGTGCAATTTTAGGTATTTAAACCTTAATATTATTTTTTTTTAACGAGTATTTGTTGATATTAACCAGCAATACACTAAATAATATAATAAAAAGGCCGGTAAGCTGTAATGCCGAAATATGTTCGTGCGCAAATAAAACACCCAGTATAACCGCTATAACCGGGTTAACGTACGAGTGGGTGCTTACCTGGGTAGCAGGCCTTACCGATAGCAGCCAAACATAAGCGCTAAACCCAATAATAGAACCAAAAACAATTAAATAAACTACCGCCAGCCAGGCTTGTAAAGGGATAGCCAATGGGTGAAAAGTAGCTACCTCGCCATGTACAGCACCGGCAATAACATAAGCTACACCGGCTATCATCATTTGCCAGGCGGTATTGAGCCTTGCAGGTACATTACTGCCACTGTGTTTGGAATATAATGACCCTGCCGACCAGCCAATTGGCCCAATAATCAGCAATAATAAACCGATCAATTGCGCATGGCTAAAGGTGCCGTTTAGCGATTTATGGATGGCTTCGCCAAAAAGCAGGGACACGCCTCCAAAGCCAATAACCAAACCGCTAACGGTAGTTTTACTTTTAAGGTTTACCTTCCAGTTGGCTTTGTCCAGTATCACAAACCAAATGGGGTTGGTTGATACCATAATGGCCACCATGGCGCTGGGCAAACTTAGTTCGGCCCATATTACAGTACTCATGCCAACAAACAGCATTAACAAACCACTGATACCCGATGCCATGATATCTTTCCGTACCCATATATTATCGCCCTTTATATGGCACCAGCCCAGCATTAACGCTCCGGCAACCAGGAAACGTGTAGCCCCCATCAGCATAGGCGGAAAGCCATGAATAGCCATCTGGATAAAAAAGTAAGTGGAACCCCATACTACGTATACAATAGCAAAAGCAACAATAACAAGAGCAGGCGATACGGATTTTTGAGCAGGTTTCATGGGCTGGTGGGGCAAAGATAATTAATCGTGGGCAATCTCCCGGTAACACAGGGGCTTGCAAAACAAAAATCCCGGCTTGCGGCCGGGATTTTTACATTTAAAGGAGCATCTATTTTAATAAAAATAGACGTTTTGCTGTAAACCAGCCGTCAGCTTGGTTTGGTCGGTAGCAGCCGACAGGCCCTGCAGCCATACGGTGTAAACCGATGCGCTGTATATGTTTACATCGGTTAGGCTGGCCAATACGGTAGTTGTGCCGGCCTGGCGCACTTCAAGCGTGTATTTGGTGTTCCCGGTTACGGGCACAAAGCCCGAGTATGCCTTATAGGCTTTATTGGTAGCCAGTACCGCACCGCCCTTTATAGCCAAATCTACAGCGGGCGCATCGGGGCTTAGGTTTACCAGGCGAATAGTAGCCATGCCTGCCGCAGGCTGCCTGATGGTATCGGTTAGGATAATTACATCCGGCTTGCTGGCCAGGTTTGACAGGTAGACCGAGTAATAATTATTGGCTCTTACGGTAAGCGTGTCTGATTTGGTTTTTTGCTGCGTAGCGCTGTTAAAAAAAGATGCTGTGCGTTTACCGGTATAGGCCTTAATGTAATCCAGCCCATGGCCGTAACTAATGGGCGAATTATTTGCCCGGTTATTATCCAGGTAAAAATCCTGCGATTGCGCATCAGGCGATGTATTGATCACAGACACCAGGCCAAAGGGAACATCCACATAATCGTCATGGTTCTTCATACAGGAAGAAAGTGCCGCGGTCAGCAAACACATCATCCCGATCATGCCTGCCCGCCTTGTTAAAATTTGCTGAAAATTTTTCATCGATATCAAATAAATTAAACTGTTTTCAATACCTATACGTAGCTAATAAGTAATTTGCTACTCCTGATTAAAAAATTAACTATTGCTTTTTTTACGTAACGTATAAAGTACCGGGTTACGTATGCTATTATGTTAAAAAGTTCATTATTAACACCATCCGTATGTTGATACAGGTTACCCGTACCGCAATATCTTGTTAAAACCCCAGGTTGTCTTTTCATATTAAAAGGCTACATTAGTATTATAGCTATTATCCTGAACTAAATAGGTGTTTCTACCGTAAAAGGGGCAGGATTTATACTTAAAACCCAACTCGTCCCGTAACCATTCAATCGCAAAAAATGGAGTATACCCAGCAAGAGTTAATGAACTTTTTTAACGCGATGGACGATGTCTTCTTTTCGGTTGACCGGGTAAACATGCGCCTGATCCAGATATCGCGGGGATGCGAGAAGCTATATGGCTATACCCCCGCCGATTTTATGGCCAATATTAATCTTTGGTTTGAGTTGGTACACCCCGACGACCAGCCTGTTGCCGCCAATGAAACCTATGCCCTGCAACGGGGCGAGCAAGTGATTAACCAATACCGCATCATCCGCAAGGATAAAGCCATCCGCTGGATTGAAAAGAAGGTGATACCCAGCCTGGACGAAACAGGCCGGTTGTTTAGGATAGATGGCGTTATCCGCGATGTTACCGAGCGGGTTGAGGCCGAAGAAAAGCTAAAGCACAGCGAGATGCAATACCGGCGCATTGTAGAAACCGCGCAGGAGGGCATTTGGACCATTGACGAGCATAGCAAAACCAACTTTGTTAATAAAAAGATATGCGAGATGCTGGGCTACACCCCCGAAGAAATGATGGGCCGCTCGCTTTTTGACTTTATGGACGATGAGGGGAAAATATTTGGCATGGCGCGCATTGAAGAACGCCGAAAGGGAAAGAAAGATAACATCGACCTGCGTTATATAACCAAAAGCGGAGAAAGTGTTTGGACCAATGTATCGGCCAACCCAATTTTTGATGAAAATGGCGTTTACAAGGGTTCGCTGGCTATGATAACCGATATCAGGCAGCGCAAGCAGGATGAAGAAGCCCTTAAGGCATCTGAAGCCAACATGCGTACGCTTTTAAACAATACCAAATCATCCTATGTACTGTTTAACGAGCAATTGAAGATCATCTCGTTCAATACCCTGGCACAGCAGTATTCGGAAGCCCAAAACAATAAAACGCTGGTGGTGGGCCGGTATATTAAGGATTACTTTTCGGAACAGCGCTGGCAATATATTACAGATTTAATTGAAACGGTTAAACGCGACGGAAGCGCCGAATATGAACTAAGCTTTATTAGCAACGGCCAGGCCAAATGGCACCACATACGCTGGTTCACCGTAAAAAACAGCGACGATAAGCACCGGGGGTTTATATTGGCCAATAAAGATATTACCGAAGATAAGCTGGCCGCTTTGGAACGCGAAAGGATAGCCGCCGCGCTGATGCAGCAAAACAAAGACCTGGAGCAGTTCACCTATATTATTTCGCACAACCTGCGGGCGCCTGTGGCCAATATTTTAGGATTGGCCGATTTGCTTACCGCGCCAACTACCAAGCCCGAAGATAAAGACGAGGTATTTGATATGGTAGCCGCATCTATTAAAAACCTGGATACTGTAATACGCGACCTGAACCATATTTTACAGGTACGCGAACCCATGAAGGAAAAAAAGGAGCAGGTTTATTTTAAGGGCCTTATTGAGAGTATTGAAACCACCATTTTAAATGCGGCCATAAAAGAAAACGTATTGCTGAACTGCGATTTTGACGAGGCAGATTCCATGTATACCATCCGTAGTTATTTGTATAGTATTTTTTATAATCTGATATCCAACAGTATTAAGTTCCGCCGGCCGGGTATAGCTGCCCAAATCAGCATTAAAAGTTATCAATACCGGCTAAATGATAAAATAGAACTGCGCTTTAAGGATAATGGCAAGGGGATTGACCTGGCTAAAAACACATCGAACCTGTTTGGCCTGTATAAACGCTTTGATACCAGCACCGAAGGCAAGGGGATGGGCCTTTATATGGTAAAAACCCAGGTCGAGGCCTTAGGTGGCACCATTAGCATTGACAGCAAATTAGGCGAAGGGACCGAATTTATTATTCAATTTGGGTTGCAACAGGTTTTGGCGGTATAGCCGGTGATTTAACCACAAAGTACACAAAGGGAGAAGCCACAAAGAACACAAAGCTTTAATAATGGCTACCAAGCTAAAAACTTTGTGTTCTTTGTATTAACCGCCTTAATATTTCTTTGCGGTCTTTGTGGTTAAATTTTTTCTACCCTCTCACCACAACAACACCTGCAAAATTATTTTCCATCCGGCATTGGTTTGTTTCCATACACGCAGGTAGTTTTCGGGTTTACCATTTAATTCTGTACTGCCGTAAACATAGGCCAGGTCTTTTGCCGCGGACAAACCGCCACCGATGGGCTTCATCATCAACCCGGCCGGGATAGCGGCAATAGCATCGGTATGTTGCGCAACGGTTGTGAATGGCAGCAGGGAAGCCATGTTAAGCCAGCTATCGGGTAGCAGTGCCCCGTTAAATGCCGTTTTGCCTTGCTTATTATAGGCTTCGATAAATTGCTGGTCTATAGCCATGGCATCAGTAGTGGCATTGCTTGACGATACCCCCGGTTTGCTGGTTTTTATTTGCGGGGATTTGTAGGCCGGCTTAGTCAGCCCGTAACCCATATCAACAATGTTTTTCCAACTGCCATCGGCTTGTTTGCGCCAAACCGAAGTAAATATGCCCGATGCAATTGCCGTATCCTGCATAGTTCTTTTAAACTGCCATGGCCCGGTGGTAAAACCAATATCGCCCGATGCGGCTATGCCGGCAAAGGCGGGTTCCCATAATAGTTTGGCGGGTGCAGCGGGTTTGGGCTTCCAATCTTCAATTGCGTTTACGGGCTTGCCGGCTTTAAACACCAGTCCGTCGGCAGCCATAAATTGCAGGAACGCGTCGCGGGTATTATGCTCCTGCGCATAAGCGGCAAAGGCTTTCTCGGCATCAACCACATCCTGAACGTTTTGCGCATACGCGCCAATTGCCCAGCAGCAAAGCATAAGGAAAAGGTATTTCTTCATACTGCTAAATGTAAGGTTAGCTATGGATACCGTTATCACCCTTTAGGGGGTAATTATATTTTACTTCGCGTCGTTCACTTCTATCCAATGCCCGTCGGGGTCTTTAAAATAGATCTGCTTTACGCCATCAACCCTGGCGGTAATTTCGCCCACAGTCCCGGCCACGTTCTCAAATTTGATATTTTGGGCATTCAGCGTTTTTACAAATACCTCTACCGATGGCACACTGAAGCACAGGTGTTCGTTCTTTTCGTAAACCTCTTTTGTTTTGGCACCCTGTATAATGTGCAGGTTTACACCGTTGCCCAAATCAAACCAGGTATGCTTGCCATCGTGAAAAGGCTCGGGGCCTATCACCAGGTTAAACAAGCTTTCGTAAAAATCGGTGCTTTTTTTCAGGTCGGCCACCAATAGGGCCGCATGGTTTAGTTTGGCAACAGGTTTATTATTAGCCTGGGCCAATATTTTTTGTGCTGGACAGGCTAAAGCAATAACTAAAAGGAACAGCGCTAATACTTTCATGGTTTAAAACGGTTTATGCAGCAAGATGGGTAAAATATCCGATATCTCCATATCCCGATAATCCCTCATTTCATCAAGTAAATCCCCCTGTTCATGTAAAAAATTATAGCAGGCTGTTCTCATTGTCTTTTTTAGTGGCGTAAATCAAAACAACCACTAAAAAGATAATGATATGAAAGACCATTCCCACGGCGAAGAAAACCTTAATCACCAAACCAATCACGACGGTATAGACCGCCGTGGCTTTTTAGAATGCATGGCCTGGGCCGGCACCGGTGTAATTTGGATGATGTCGGGCGGCATTATGAAATCGTTTGGCATGAGCCAGATGATTGATCAAACCACCGGCGGCTTAAAAAAGGGGCTGGTGATGCCCGCGTCCGACTTTAGTTTTGTGCAGATCAGCGACAGCCATATTGGTTTTAATAAAGCCGCCAACCCCAATGTGGTAGGTACGCTAAACGCGGCCATTGCCAAAATTAACAACATGCCTGTAACCCCATCCTTTGTATTGCATACCGGCGACCTATCGCACCTGGCCCAGGCCGAGGAATTTGACACATTGGAGCAATCGCTTAAAAGCGTAAAGACCGAAAAGATATTTTACGTACCCGGCGAACATGATATGACCGACAACGGCAAGCTATACCTGGAGCGTTACGGCAAAGGCACATTGGGCGATGGCTGGTACAGTTTCGACTCGCACGGGGTGCATTTTATTGGCCTGGTAAACGTAACCAACCATGTAGATGGCGGCCTGGGCTATATTGGCGCGGCACAGTTAAAATGGCTGGAGAATGATTTGAAACCTTTATCAAACAGTATGCCTATTGTTGTATTCGCGCATATCCCGCTTTGGGCTATTTACCCGCAATGGGGCTGGGGTACTGATGATAGCGCGCAGGCATTGGCATTGCTAAAGCGCTTTGGTTCGGTATCGGTTTTAAACGGGCATATCCATCAAACTATTCAAAAGGTAGAGGGTAATATAACTTTTCACACCGCCAACTCTACCGCGTTCCCGCAACCGGCGCCGGGTACCGCCCCTGCTCCCGGCCCCATGAAAGTGCCTGCCGAAAAGTTGCGCAGCATGCTGGGCTTAACCAGCGTAAGCTATGTAGAGCATAACCACACCCTGGCCATTACCGATACCCCATTAATTGAAACCGATAGAGCGGAACAGAAATAAACGATTATATGAAAAAGACGATATACGTATTGCTGCTGCTTTGCATAGCCAAACTTAGCCCGGCACAATACAAACCAGTTGAGCAAGGCTCCAGCCTAAAATTTACCATTAAAAACCTGGGCTTTGGTGTGGATGGCTCCTTTAGCGGATTGGAGGGCAATATCAACTTCGATGCGCAGAATGTGGCTGCCAGCAGCTTTGATGTAACCCTTAACGCGGCCACGGTGAATACCGACAATAACCTGCGCGATGAGCATTTAAAAGGCGACGCTTATTTTGACGTGAAGAATCATCCCCGCATCAGGCTGGTATCGACGAAAGTAGCTGCCGCCAATAAAAGCGGCACTTACAACTTTAGCGGTGAGTTAACTATCAAAGGTAAAACCAAAGCAATAGCATTTCCGTTTACGGCAAACCCAACAGCCGATGGCTACCTGTTTAAAGGCACATTTAAAATGAACCGGCGTGATTTTGCCATTGGCGGCGCCAGCACCATAGCCGACGAACTGGAGGTAAACCTAAATATCATTGCCAAAAAATGAGAATAAATAAAAAACTGGTGGTGATAGTTACGCTTGGCGCGATAGTGGTAATCACAGCGGCCGCCACCAAACCCGAACCGGCACGCTATACCAATTTAAAGGTACTGCCTAAAAATATCAGTTCGCGCGATTTGCAAAGTATGATGACCGACGACTTTGAGGACGGATTGGGTGTAAGCTGCGGGTTTTGCCATGCCAATAATAAAGACGGCCATGGCCTGGATTTTGCCAGCGATGCCAAACCCGAAAAGCAAATTACCCGCACCATGATGCGCATGACCTTAGGCATTAATAAAAAGTGGCTCAAAAATAAACATGCCAAATTGGGCGATGCCGCACTGGTTATCCAATGCACCACCTGCCATAAGGGCCAGCCTTTCCCCGATGGTGCCGAACCGAAATAATTAAATGTAATTTTGCGTTAATTACCTTAGCGCTATCAAAATCAGGATATTGAAAATCCATAAAATACTATACCACTTTGCCTTTTGGCTCTCGGCCTACTTTTTCTGGATCTTTATTTTCAGGAACGGGGCGCTGGTGCTTACGCATACCATTACCATACAGTTTTGCTACCTGGCCTTTATATCCGTCAATTACTATTTTAACGCGCTATACACCATCCCGCACCTGCTTAATAAAAAGCGATATGTAAAATTTGGGCTATGTTTTATAGCGGGCATTATAGTTACGGCGCTAACCCGCATCCCGGTATCCATGCTGGTGATCACCTATATTTTTAAGGTGGCGCATCCTCACTTTAATTATTTGGCCATATTCCTCGATTCGTTTATCAATATCCTGTTTTGGGTGGTATGTATATTGGCCGCCAAAATGGTGATCGAAAAAATCCGGTCGCAGGTTTATATCGAGCAAATTGAAAAGGAAAAAGCCACCAGCGAACTGAACTTTCTGCGGGCGCAATTTAACCCGCACTTCCTGTTTAACTCCATCAACTCTATTTACGGGCATATCGATAAATCAAACAAGGATGCCCGCGAAATGTTGCTGGTGTTTTCGGAGATGCTGCGTTACCAGTTATACGAATGTAATGTGGAGCAGATTGAACTGGACAGCGAGATCAATTATATTAAAAACTACATCGCCATACAAAAAGGCCGGATTGACGAACGCATTGAAGTGGCCTTTAACCCCGGGCACATTAACGGGCAGATAATGGTAGCGCCCCTGCTGTTTATTACCTTTATTGAAAATGCCTTTAAGTACATTGGCTTTAACGAGGGTAAGGATAACTTTATGGATATTGCATTGGAGTATGAGCAAGGTGCGTTGACTTTTAAAGTGTTTAATACCAAGGATAGCTTTGTTAACCAATCTGAGAGATCGTCGGGCCTGGGGATTGCCAATACGAAACGCCGGTTGGAGATTTTGTATCCAAACCGGCACCTGTTGAGCATTAATAACCGGGAAGATAGCTACGCCATTGCTTTAACTTTGTTTAACGTATGATATTAAACTGCATTATTATTGACGACGAGCCCATAGCCCGCAAGCTATTGCAGGAGTATATTGAGGAAACCGATTTCCTAACCTTAGTTGGCACAGCTGAAAATCCGCTAAAGGCAACCAGCTTGCTGAGCGAGATGGAGGTTGACCTGATATTTTTAGATGTGAATATGCCCAAAATGAACGGCTTCCAGTTCCTGCGCTCGGCGGTTAATTTGCCTATGGTAATTATGACTACCGCTTATGGCCAATACGCGCTGGATGGTTTTGAAATGGCCGTGGTTGATTATTTGGTAAAACCATTTTCGTTAGAGCGGTTTATTAAAGCCGCCCAAAAAGCACTTGAACTTAAAACGCTAAAAAGCAAATCCGTGGCATCGGTAAAAAATATCCCCGATCATTTTTTTGTGAAATGCGATGGCAAGATAGAACGCGTTAATTACGATGACCTGGTATACGTGGAGGCCATGGCCAATTATGTAAGCCTGTATACCCATCAAAAAAAACTGGTGGTATACCTCACCATTAAAGGCATCCAGGAAAAGCTACCGGCCGATAGGTTTCTGCAAGTACATAAAAGCTATATCGTTAACCAGGATAAGATCAGTAGCATTGATGGCCACATCCTTAACCTGGCCGATGTTAAAATCACCATCGGGTTAAGCTATGCCGATGAAGTGCTGAAGCGGATACTGAAGGATAAATTTATTAAGCGGTAAATAAAAGCCCGGCAAACTTGCGGTTAATACCGTTATTTAAAAAAAGATACCCTTGCTGCCTCAAATATCCTCATGCCTGTTCCAAATTCAGCAATAGATGGGGCAGCGTTCAGTCGCGTTTATCCTGAGCAAAATAATGCTTTTTTAGGTTAACATCCCAAAAACACAATCGTTTGATTATCAATATTTTAAATGAAAAAATCATTGAATTGTGTTACATTGTGTTAACCCTGTCGCTATCGGACTTTTATTTCGCTATATCTTACTTAAAATCCAAATCGCCAATATAAACCGCACCTTTTGCGTCCTTTTTCATTTGCAGAACGATCAGTTCCTTTTTTTCCTCTGCTGTACCGTAATGGGTAAATAATTCGGCCATCACGGTAGTTGGGCCGGCAATAGTGGCTTGCCTGTCGCCATAGTAATTGATCTCTATTTTATAGGTCCCTTTTATCGCTTTCTTTAGCAGGAACTGCTCGGGGCCAAACCCCTGGGTCATATCGTGCGATATGCGGCCACCAATTTCGGTGCGGTTGTGGCTGTAGAAGCATTTTTCGCCATTGGGGTCGGTTACCCAAAGGTCAATATCGGTATTGTTCATGTTCCAGTCCATCACAATGCGGATATCTACCGGCATTGGTTTAATCAAATCTTTGGGTATAGTCGACAGGTTCAGCTTGCCCTTATTTAAAGCGATAATGCGGTTAATTTCGGGCAGGAAGATCTCCTGGATGCCGTTGTAAAGCCCATCTGCATCGTTGGTATAGCTTTTAATCATGGCCGCGTAAAGCACATCTAATGCTTTTTGATGTTCGCCGGCATCTTCCAGCGCCAAGCCATAATCGCGGAAACTTTGCGGGTCTAATGGTCTCAACTCGGTCACCTTTTTAAAGGCAAATACTTCCGATTTAAAATCGCCCAGTTGTTTAAACTTATAGCCCAGCATTTTGTACAGCTCGTAACTGCCCATGTCCAGTTCGGCCAAATTGCTTAATATGCGCATACCTATTTCCTTATTACCGGTTTGCATAAAATAGCCGGCTACATCAAAATAATAAACCGGGTTAGCACTAAACGATACCCGCAGATCCAGGTATTTTTGATACTGGTTTTCCTTAGCTGTTTTTTGGATGATTTTTAAATAATTGGCATCTACTGCATGGTAGGCCATGTTAATGCCCCCCTTGCGTACAAAAAGCGAGGTATCCGCGCGATTTGATTTTGCCTTTTTGGTAGTGATCAACATCACGCCATTAGCTGCCGAAGAACCGTAAATAGCAACCCCGCCCGTGCCGTTAAGCACCTGTACATCGGCAATATCATTAGGACTCATTGCACCTAAAACGCTGCTGGGCACAATTACACCATCAACAACAACCAAAGCCTGGTTATTATCCGATACCGACCTGTTGCCCCGTAGCACCAGGCGTGTAGTAGGGTCGGCCGTGCTGCTTGCAGGGGTAACCTGTAAACCTGCTACCCGGCCTTGCAGTGCAGTATTGGGTGATATGGATGTTACCGCTGCTGTAACACTCCTTTTCGCTTGCGTTCCATAACCCACAATAACTACTTCGTTAAGCTGGCCCTGGCTGCGTGCCGGCGCGTTTGCGGGCGCCCTTTCCGCTACCCTTTCCTCGGTTACTGCCCTGGTGTCCGAATTACCAACCGGTTCATCAATACGTATCGCCGCATCGGCCGCAGTTCTTGTTTGTTTTGCAGGTTTGGGTTTAGCGGGTTTGGCTTGCAAATCGGCGCCCCACCAGCGGGTTAGTTCGGCCTGGGTATTTACCGCAGTGCTGAGGTTCTCCCTTTTAGGTTGCATGTTTGGTCCACGTTGCTTCATAATGGCATCGTATTGCGCGCGCAGTTCGGTAGGTGGTTCAATATCGTATTGGATATAATCGCTGATATTTTCTAAAACAATCAGCGATGTATTGCGGGTAACTATGCCAAAGCGCTTGCCCAGGGCTTCAATTTCCTGGCGGTTGGCGGTATAATCAATATCCAGTTCGTTTATCTTTTTTTGCGCCCAAAGTTTGGATACGTCTACATCATCAACCGCGTTTTTAGCCATGTCGATGGTGACTTCCTTTTCATAAGTCACCTTATTCCCGTAACCATATTGCAGCGTTAGGGTTTGGTTGGGATTACGGGTAATCCCTGCTACCGAAAATGCGCCCGACACCGCAACAGGCAACGATGGATAATTTTCCTCGATCGAAGCACCGGGCTTTATACCCAAAAAATGCATGGATTGAGCGGTCAGTCTGTTTAAGGCTTTGCTGTTATTATCACTTGTCAGGTCTATTAATTCGCCATGTGTTTTAAGGGCAATCAATTTCAAAGCGCTATAATCGGCCGCGGCCGATGAAGTAATACAGTAAACCGGTTTATTGATCAGTTTAAATGTTTTTTCGCCAAAAGTTTGGTGGCCATCACTCATTAGTAAAAACTCATCTACCGGGTATTGCGCTAAGTTGATGTTGCCAAAATCGGTAGCGCCATCGTAGGTAATATGCTCCAGTTGTTTTTTAAGCTCGGCCCAGTTGCTGCTATTTACCTGGTATACTTTGGTGCTTAAAATAGTATTGCTAAAGGTTACTAAGGTAATTTGGGCGTTGTTTACCTTCTTGAAATAAGCATCCAGCAGGGCCAGTTCCTTTTTCAAATCACGATTTGCGCCACTTAGCGATGCATCCCACAATATAGCTATACGCTGCGGAAGCGCTTTGTTTACTATTTTGGTTTGCAAAGCGGTATTAATAAAATAATAATACTTATTACCCTGCGCCTGTATCATTACCTCGCTGGCATCCGCCGGATTAGGTATCGCGAACGATACCGGGTGAGCGGGCACATAATTGCTTTTTTCAACATTAGCAGTATAGGTATTTTGATGATTATCGAATTTCAGGATTTCATCATTGGCCTGATCTGCAACGGGGGCCGCAGTACTTTGTATAACCGAAGTATGTAGCGAAAATTTTTCTACCGTATCCTTTACATTAAGTGGCAGGGTAAATTTAAGGCTACCGTTTTCGGCCATGGGTATCTCTTCTTCATAACCAATAATTACGGTGCGGGTACTGTGCGGGTTGATGGGGTAGATCCGGGTACGGAAAGTGTTCCCCGCTACCTTTTCCAGCAAACCGGGGTCTATCCGCCGCCGCTCCACCGATTCAAAAACCGCTGTGCCTTTGCCACGGTCAACAGGTACGGCCTCGCGCATTTTGCCGTTAATATCCAGCGCGTAGCGGCTTACGTTGATGCCATCCTTTAGCGGGAAGTTTAATGTACCCTCTAATATGCGCGAGGTTGTATTCAGGAAAGTCATTTGCCAGGTAGTGCGGCTGATATTACCGTAAACCGCCACATCAATTTTCAATTGCTGCAGCTTTACACCGTTATTGCTTTTGCCATCAACCGTAAGTTGTGGTGATTGCGCACAGGCTATGGATACTGGTAAAACATATACAAGTACTGCTAAAAGGAAGTAATTAAGGCTTTTCATGGATCTATTGATTTACCTACAGGATGCAGGCAAGTAATACATTCCATAAATCAATTTAAAAAATTATCGGGATAGGGTTTACTTATCTCCCGATAGATTTAAAATTAAAACATTCCTTTCAGGATGGATGGTGAAAACGCTATTACCATCAGCCTGTGCAAAAGAACCTTTCGAGGCTACAAAGGCATAATCCATCCCCTCAAAACTGCAATTTACCCGGCCGGGGTTAATTTTCACAAAGGGCAGTTTTGCCTTATCAGCCACGGATAGGTCAAGGAACCAGTTGACGGGCTTTCCGCCTGCTATGCTCATTTTAATTTGCCGTTCATCCAGATCCATTACAAGCGTACCACCTGTTTTTAATGGCCAGGTAATATGCAGTTTGCCCGCAGCCGGACTGGTTACCACCGGGTCGCCACCATCTAAAAGCGTTTCCTGTCCATCAATAATAGCCTTAAATTTAAGTCCAGCCAATTGCCGCGGGTTGCTCCATATATAACCATCAACAACAGGCAGGGTAAAAAACGAACATTCGTTTGATGTAGCTACGGCCGTTTCATAAACCGATGGCAGTTTTTCGTTAAACAAATGGATGTCCCTAAACTTAAGTGTACCCTTATCCCACAGTAAATTAGCGCGGTAAAAGCGGCTGTTAAACCAAACCGTCTTGCGGTCGCTATTACCCATATCGGTATTAACCGTGACTGACGTTGCCGGGGTTATTTTATAATGAGCTTTAAACCATTTGCCCGATGCGGCCAATGTTTCTACCTTAACTTTGCGGGCATCCCTTAGGCGGGCAATAAGGGGCATTTGTATTTCAAAACCCTTAGCCATAGCATCCCAGGTAAAGGAGTTTTCCTGCCCGGCCTGGGTATAGGCAAAGGCCATGGCTTCGCCTTTAACAAACTCCTTAAAATACCAGTTAACCCAGGTCGAGTCGCCGCCACCAAACTTGTAAACCGGTTCCAGTGTAACTACACCCTGCCTGGTGGTGCCCAAGCCGTTATCGTACTGGCGCACCGGGTCGCTGCCCAGCATACGGAATATGGGTACCGGGATTTGGTTAGCCGCATGTTGCGCCGGCATGTACGAGTTGATTTTACTAGGGTAATAGGCCTGGTTCCAATAGCCACCCCAAAGCGTATAACCATCGGTACCGTATTGATCCTTGCAATTGGCCGATGCTACGATATGATATTTTTTATACAGGTAATTAAGGGTATGCGCATCAATAAACCACGATGCTACCGATTTAGGGTAATAGCCAAATATCCGCTTAAAATCGCGCATATAAACATCGGCCAGTTGCTCACGCTCTTTAGGTGTATAGCCGGTACTGAAGCCGATATTAGCGCGCCAGTCCCATGGATAACGGCCTCGCCATTTTAGGCCGGCGTTTTCTACCAAGGGCTGGGGGATCTCCCACCAGGCCCCAATTTCAAATGTATTGCGCGGGAGCGTTTTTAACAGCTTTTGATAGCGGGGATCCATCAGCGCATCGTACTGTAATAAAAAAGTACCGCCCAATTTGTATTGCTTCATGATGGCCACCTGCTTCACTACCGTTTGGTAAAGTACATCCTGGGTAATGGCCGCGTCCCTTGGCTCCAGCAAACGTATAAAGTTCACAATGTTAACTATCCGTGGGTGCTCCTGTTGTTTTATTGGGGCAGGCCTGGCATAACCCCATAAAGTAAACAAGCATATAAAAGCTATCCCCATTATAGAAACAAGCTGTTTTGTGCGTTTTATCTGTACCATCTTGTGCAAATTAGTTAGAAAGCATGCTTTTTCTTAATCGATTTCGTAATTAAATTACATTGCATATAAAATAAAAGGTCGCGTAGTTAATACATTCGTACATCAATTATAAAACCGGCGGCAATTGTTATTCGTTTAAATTTACCTGAAAACATTAACCCGGTGTTGTTCATCACCATAAATAACATGAGGCATAAGATCATATTTATATTCTGTTTAAGCAGCATAGCTGTGGCTAATAAAATATGCGCGCAGGATTTTGTTCAATACGTACAACCCCTGTCGGGCACAGCCCCCGCTACTACCAGGGCTGCTTTAAAGCATGGTGCCGGTACCGAGTTAAATGCCAATACCATCCCCGCCGTAACGCTGCCCTTTGCCATGACGCAATGGACGGCCGAAACCCGGCAATCGGAAATTAAATGCCAGCCGCCTTATGTTTATGCAGATCAACAATTGACCGGCTTTAGGGCTACCCATTGGTTAAGCGGCTCCTGCACGCAGGATTATGGCAGCTTTACCGTTATGCCCATCAGCGGACACCTTAAAACCTTATCGGCCGATTATCGTACCAACTTTTCGCACGATGACGAGGTAAGCACTCCGTATTATTACAGCGTAAACCTACCGGCGTACCGTATCTTGTCAGAAATAACTGCTACCCGGCGTAGCGGCATGTTGCAATTTACGGCACAAAAAGCCGACAGTCTTTATTTGCTCATCACTCCCAATAGCGACCGTGGTGAGGGCTTTATAAAAGTTGACGCGAAAAAGGGATTGATATGGGGATATAACCCCGCCCATCGTATTTACCAGGGCTGGGGCAAGCCAGCCGGGTTTAGCGGTTATTTTGTGATACAATTTGAAAAGCCGATCGCATCATTCGGGGTTTATAAAGGCGACCGCAGGATAAAAGCCGATAGCCTACACAACGAAAAGGATATGGGGGCTTATGCCGGCTTTAAAATGCAAAAGGGCGAGAAACTACGCGTCAGGGTGGGCACATCTTTTACCAGTTTAAGAGGGGCGTTCAGCAATTTACAGGCAGAAATAAAAACCTGGGATTTTGAAGCGCTTATGGCGCAAAACAAAAGTGTATGGCAAAAAGCTTTAAGCCAGGTAACTGTACAAACCCCTAACGCGCAGCATAAGCGGATATTTTATACCGCTATGTACCACAGCATGCAATTGCCGCGCTTGTATAATGATATTGATGGGGATTATCCCCAATTTTCGGGCGATTATCAAATTAAACATATAGCCGGGGGCGAATATTTTGACGATTTTTCTATGTGGGATATTTACCGGGCGCAATTGCCTTTGTTTGAAATATTGAAACCCGATTTGATCAATAGTTGCGTACGCTCGATGATATTGAAGGGCGAGCAGGGCAAATGGCTGCCTATTTTCCCTTGTTGGAATAGTTATACCGCGGCCATGATTGGCGATCATGCAACGGCTTTCATCGCGTCGGCCTGGGTTAAGGGGATCCGCAATTATGATATTTCGTCGGCCTATAGGCTGATGCGCCAAAATGCTTTTGACTCTCCTGCCGAAGTGGATTATAAAGATGGCAAGGGTCGGCGCGCGTTGGGTTCATACCTTAAATATGGCTACATCCCCATGGAAGATTCGGTGACCGAAGCTTTCCACAAAAAAGAACAGGTTAGCCGCACGCTGGAGTATGCTTATGATGATTATGCCCTTGCCCGCGTGGCCACCAGTTTAAACAAAACAGCCGACAAGGAAACCCTGTTGGCGCGGAGCTTTAACTACCGTAACGTATTCGATCCATCGGTAAATATGGTGCGGGGGCGCTATATCGATAAAAGCTGGTACCAGCCATTCAAGCCGGTATCAAAAGAACCTTATATAACCGAAGGTACCCCGCAGCAGTATACATTTTACGTACCCCAGGATGTAAAGGGCCTGGCCAAACTAATGGGTGGCCCCGATAAACTGGAAACCGCGCTCGACCGGCTTTTTGATGGAGGCGAATACTGGCACGGTAACGAACCGGGCCACCAAATCCCCTTTATGTATAATTACACCCCATCGCCATGGAAAACACAATTAAGGGTAAAACAGATATTGGAAGATGAATATACCGACGGCCCCGGCGGTTTGAGCGGTAATGATGATGCGGGGCAAATGTCGGCCTGGTACGTATTAGGCTCGTTAGGTTTTTACCCGCTCAATCCGGTTTCAGACCAATATTTGTTAACTACTCCCTTGTTTCAGCAGTATAGCATTAGTTTGCCAAAGGGCAAACACTTTAAGGTATTAACTCATGCGCAATCGGCCGGTGCATTATACATTTCGGCAGCTAAGTTTAACGGCAAACCTTATACTAAAAACTATATAACCCATAGCATGATGACAAACGGTGGTTTGCTGGAATTATTTTTAAGCAATAAGCCCAATAAAACGTGGGCCATTAAGCCTGCCGACCAACCGGCATCATTAACCAGATAAATATGTTAAACCTCTATTTTAAACGCTACACGCTTTTAGTGTTCATTATACTTATCGGCACACAGGTGTTTTCTCAAAAAAAGCAGTCCCGCGATTTTTATATCACCGATTACGGTGCCATAGCCAACGCCAAAACAGATAATGCTAAAGCTATCCAAAAAACCATCGATGCCTGCGCCGCAACAGGTGGCGGGCGGGTGATTGTACCGGCCGGATCTGAGTTTATGAGCGGGCCTTTCAACCTTAAATCAAACATCGTATTTGAGGTTGAAGTAAACGCGCGCGTGTTGGCAAACCCCAATGAGTTGGTGTATAAAAAAAGCGCGTTTAAGGATAACAAAGGCGAGGGCACCATTTGGATAGGCGGCGAAAATTTAAACAACGTTACCATTTGCGGGGCCGGTACACTGGATGGTAACGGCATTAGCTTTATGGGTGCCGAGCTGGAAGACTCGTATGTATTAAAACCGTTTAATGTGGTAGATCCCCGCCCGCATTTGCTAACTATTGTTGGGGGTAAAAACATCCGTATCCGCGATCTTACTATTCGTAATTCGGCCTATTGGACGGTGCATTTGGTGGGCTGCGATGATGTGGCTATCGACAATATCACTTTACTAAACAGTTTAAAGGTAAGGAACAGCGATGGGATAGATTTAGATCACAGCAAAAACGTACGGATCAGCAATTGCTATATCGAATCGGGCGATGACTGTATCTGTTTAAAAAACAGGCGCGAGTATGAAGAATTTGGCGCTTGCGAAAACATCACTGTCAGCAATTGCACCATGACATCGCGGTCATGCGCAATTAAGATCGGGTCGGAAAACATGGACCGTATTAGTCACGTAGTTATTAATAATTGTGTTATCAGAAGCAGTAACCGTGGTATCGGCATCCAAAACCGGGATGAAGGCACGGTGACCGATGTGATATTTTCCAATATCATTGTCGACTCGCACTTGTTTTCGGATGTGTGGTGGGGCAAAGCCGAGCCTATTTATGTAACAGCCTACCGGCGGGCCAATGGCAATAATAAGGATGCTAACTGGCGTTTCCCGAAGGGGAAAACCGAAGGCAGCGTGGGTAAGGTAAGTAATATTTACTTTAATAATATTAAGGGAGTTAGCGAGAATGGCATTTACCTTGGTGCCGAATCGGCCGATAAGGTATCAGGGATTGTATTTGACCAGGTTGACCTGCAAATTAATAAAACCACTACCATAACCGGTGGTATATACGATCGCCGCCCGGCAAAGATAGACGGCTTGCTAAACGCGGGCACATCGGGCTTTTATTTGGATACCGTAAGCGATATCACCATCCGCAACAGTGCAGTGAACTGGGGTGCCAACCGGCCGGCTTATTATAAACATGTGTTAGAAAGCCACGGCGTTATCAATCTAAAAACAACTAACCTGGATGGCGAGTCGGCATTTCCCGGCAAAACTCCGGCTATTATCAAATATTAACAATTGTTACCCACGTTTATTAACTGCTGATATAGCCTGTTGTAGAATTTCTGATGATGAGGGTTGATGGGATCACCGTACATTCTTCTTTCAGTATCAGGGTATTGTTTTTCAACATTCTCAGCAATACAGTAGCCGCGGCTTTCCCCATTTCAAAAGCGGGCTGGGTAATCGTAGTTAAGGTAGGGTTAAGTATAATGGCCGAAGATTGATTGGAAAAACATATTACTTTTACTTGCAGCGGAATATTGATGTTCAGCTGCTGACAAACCAGGTAAATTTCTGTAGTCAGTTTTTCTACAGTAGCCAATATACCATCGGGGCGGTCATTACCCTGCATCAGTTCTTTTATCAACTGGTAATTATGCACGGCATCTTCCGAGCAGTTAATTATTTTACAATCCTCAGCGTTCAACCCATGTTCGGCTATGGCCTTAGCAAAGCCCTTGCTACGTTCGGAAATAATGGATAAGCTGTTAGATATTGATAGCAATACAATTTTGCGACACCCGGCCTCAATAAGGTGCACAGTAGCTTTATAACCACATTCAAAATCGTTGGTGGTTATTTTGGCGGTATCAATTTCCTCGCATACGCGGTCGAAAAAAACGACGGGCAACTGCCGGTTAAATTCCCTGATATGGTCTATAGCCTCCGTCTCCACCGTTACCGACATAATAGCCCCGTCAACCCGTCCGCCGGCAAGCGCGTGTAAAATAGCGCGCTCCCGCTCAATCTTTTCGTGTGTTAAATAAATGAGGGTATGATAACCTTTTTCCAGCGCAACTTCTTCAATGCCATTTAAAGCCTGCGAAAAAAAGCTGTCGGAAACTTCGGGGATCAATACCGCAATGGTTTTACTTTTATTGCCCCTAAGGCTACCCGCGTAAGCATTGGGCACATAGTTAAGTTCTTTGGCCAGCGCCAGTACACGCTCCTTAGTGCTTGCACTTATTTCATGACTATCGCCCAGCGCTTTAGATATGGTAGCGGTTGATAATTGCAGTCGTTCGGCAAGTAACTTAATGGTTATGGCACTCATAAGGGGATATCAATCAACAGAATCAGGGGTAATATAGGGTTAATTACGAAATCGTTTACGTAAATATTGTTACGGCATATTAAAAATATGAATAACTATTTATTGAACTTTAACTCATAAACCAATAATTGCTTATAACAGCATAGGCAAAAAACCAATAACTGTCAGTACTACAATATTAACAGTAAAACTAAACGTAATATTAATAATATGTATTCAAACAACAGCCCCCTGGCCGGCGATAATCTGGCACCGCTTTCCAACCTGGATGATTGGGAAGCCGATTTGTTAAAGCGTTACCCCGACCCATCGAATATTAATGAAGATAAAAAAGCTGAAGAATTCCGTAATTACCAGGAAACCGAGAAGGATGGTGTAAAGGAGTTTTATCGCCTTAACCATACCTATCAAACTTATGATTATGTAATGGCTAAAAAAGCCGACTTTTTAAAGTTTGATAAAAAGGAAATGCCCATTTGGGATGCCTTTGCCTTTTTAAATCAATTAGTTGATGACTCGGACCCCGATACCGACCTTGACCAGATGCAGCATTTACTGCAAACATCGGAAGCGATACGGAACGATGGCCACCCCGACTGGATGGTGCTGGTAGGCTTAATACATGATATGGGTAAGGTATTGTGCCTTTTTGGCGAACCGCAATGGGCTGTTGTGGGCGATACCTTCCCGGTAGGCTGCGCTTTCTCCGATAAGATCGTCTATCCCGAATTTTTTGAGCTTAACCCCGATCGGCATAATGCTGATTACAGCACCGAACTAGGTATTTATCAACGCAACTGTGGTTTGGATAATGTACACCTATCATGGGGGCACGATGAGTACGTTTACCACATGATGAAGGATTATATACCCGAACCGGGTTTATATATGCTGCGTTACCACTCTTTTTATTCGCAGCACCGCGAAAACGCCTACAACCATTTAATGAGCGACCACGACCACGAGATGTTTAAATGGGTAGCCCTTTTTAACCCTTACGACTTGTACTCTAAAAACCCCAACCAAAAAAGCTGGGACGAACTAAAGCCTTATTACGAAGCGCTGCTGGCAAAATATCTGCCTGCAAACCTTAAGTTTTAAAACACGTATACCAATCAACCAACCATTTATTATGAACCAAATTTTTACTAAATCATGAGACTAAGCCTTCAATTTAACAAGAGCAAGTGGATCCGTTTGCTACTCTTATTGTGCCTGATCAACTTATCGTTTGCAGCCTTTGCGCAAACCGACAGCCGGATATCCGGTTTAGTGGTTGACAATAAAGGCCTCCCCCTTCCCGGTGTCACCGTAGCGGTAAAAGGCACTACAAAATCAGCATCGGCCAGCGCCGATGGAAAATTCAGTGTAATAGCAAAGGCAGGCGATATGCTGGTATTTACTTCGGTAGGTTATACCACAAAAACAGTTGCCGTTACAGCCGAAAAGTATTACAAAGTTGAACTTATTGAAGCCAACACCGCCATTAACGAAGTAGTGGTAATTGGTTACGGTACAACTACACGCGAAACCTTATCAAGCGCTATCACCACCATTAAGCCAGGCGACCTGAACAAAGGCGCCATATCTGATATAGGGCAATTGCTGCAGGGTAAGGTGGCAGGCCTTAACGTTACTGCCAGTGGCGACCCCAACAAACCGGCTGCGGTAATTTTGCGTGGTGCTTCAACGGTGAACATGCCGGGTGCGCCTTATTACGTTATTGATGGTATCCCGGGCGCGGAAATAAGTGCTGTCGCCCCCAGCGATATCGCTTCTATCGATGTGTTAAAAGATGCCGCCGCTACCGCCATTTATGGTAACAGGGCTGCTAATGGTGTAATTATGATCACCACCAAACGCGGCAAAAAAGGCGCTACCCAGGCAACGTACAGTGGTTACTTTGGTACCGAGAAAGTAAGCAATTCGCTTGATCTAATGAATGCCGATCAGTTACGCGCGTTCATTACAGCCAATAACAACGCTTTTTCTCCTAACGACGATAAGGGCGCCAATACAGATTGGATGAAAGCCATAGAGCGTTCAACAGCCTACTCGCATAACCACAACCTTTCGTTAAGCGGCGGTACAGACCACAGCACCTACAGCGCCAGCTTAAATTACTTTAAAAAACAAGGTATCCTTACCGAAAGCTCGCTTGAGCGTGTGATAGGCCGTTTAAACCTGGAGCAATATGCGTTAAACGACAATTTGAAGTTTAGCCTGAATGTTTCCAACTCATCAAGCAATTCTATTAACGAGCCTTTGCAAAACATTGTGTTGCTGCAGGCGGCCAAACACTCGCCGGTATCGCCCTTATACAATGCTGATGGTACCTATTTTGAGAACCTGAACAATACCGGTTATTTTAGCCCGCTGGCTATAGTAGGTAACGCGCAGGACGAAACAAAATTGAATATATTGTTAGGCAGCTTTAATACTCAGTTAAAATTACCATTCAATTTTACTTATAATGTTAACTTGTCGTACCAGCGTACTACATCGGCACATGGCGAATATTATGGTAGTTATTTTAGCAAATACCCAACATCAAACTTTTACAATAATCCCGATCCTGCCATTGGGGTATCGCACACACTTATTGGCTCGCTGTTCGGATCTAACGGATCGGCTATAAGATCTAACTTAGAAAACACCAACAAAACGCTGGAAACATTCCTTAGCTGGAAAAAACAGCTTGGCGATCATAACATTGAGGCGGTGCTGGGCTACGCTTATCAGGACAATAGCGTTGGGGATGGATTTAAGGCATCAAGTACCAATTTCCCTACCGACTATACCGGTTATTCAAACCTTAGCTTAGGTAATCCTTATGCAATTGCAAACTATCGCATTAATGTAGGCGACGACCTTACTTATAGTAAGTCTGTGATGATATCTGATTTTGCAAGGGTGAACTACAGCTATAAGGATAAATATTTGTTCCAGGGTTCCATACGCCGCGATGGTAGTTCTATCTTCGGTGCTAATAACCATTGGGGGTACTTCCCATCGGTAGGTTTGGCATGGCGTATTACACAGGAAAGTTTCATGAAAAACCAAACCCTGTTTAGCGATCTGAAATTGCGTGCCAGCTATGGCGAAACAGGTAACTCGGCAGGTATTAATGCATACACAGGGCAATTATTTTATGTAGCAGCAGGTACTTACTATAATAATGGCGTACAGGCGTCGGCTTATACACCCTTTCAAGGTTCAAACCCTGATTTAAAATGGGAGAAAATAGCTACCAAAAATATCGGTATTGATTTTTCCATTTTAAATAATAAACTTTCCGGCTCGGTAGATGTATATGATAAAAACACCACTGGTATGCTTTTTAGGTACAGCGTTCCCCCGGCACTTGTTCCTGGTGGTGCAATCACAGCAAATGGCGGCAGTATCAACAACAGAGGTATCGAAGTTACTTTAAGCGCTTCGCCGGTTAACGGTAAAGACTTTAGCTGGTCAAGCAATGTAAGCATGGCATACAACAAAAATAAAATCACCAGCTTAAAGGGGCTTTACGGTAATCCCGACTCGGTACGTTACTCTGATCCGGAAGGACCGGGCCAAACCAATGCTACACTACAGTTGCTTAAAGTGGGTTACCCTATCGGCCAGTTCTTTACCCTGAAATATGCCGGAAAAGATGCCAGCGGTAACTCGCAATTCTATAAAAAGGATGGTACTACCACTACAGCACCCGGCATTGGTACCGATTATTTTTATTTAGGCAACGCGCAGCCAAGCGTTATTATGGGATGGAGCAATACCTTCAGGTATAAAAACCTGGATTTAAATGTGTTTTTCCGTGGTACTTTTGGTAACAAAATATTTAACGCCACCCGTGCCGACCTTTCATACACAGCCGGAGCAGCTACCAGCAATATCCTAAACAGCGCGGCTAACGATAAAATATCAGATACCCGTAACTCTTATTATTCAGATAGGTATATTGAGAATGGATCATACGTGCGCTTAGACAATGCCACGCTAGGCTATAATTTCAAAACCCCTTTTAAAAATATTAGCAACATCAGGATATATACATCGACAAATAATTTGTTTACCATAACCGGATATAAAGGTATCGACCCTGAAATTAACCAGGGTGGTGTGGCGCCGGGGATAGATTATAACAACTTCTACCCTAAAACACGCACCTTCCTGTTCGGTGTTAACGTATCATTTTAAAAAAGAAAGTTTAAAGACATGAAAAAGATATTTTTTGGAATAGTAAGCATGCTTTCGCTGGTTGCTATATTCTCTGCCTGTCATAAGATAGAGACACCTCCTACAGCCGAACTTACGCCGGATGTTTATCCGCAAACTGCGGCCCAGCTTACTTCGGCATCTGGCCCGATATATATTAGCCTTCGGAGCGATTACCAGGGTTACTGGTTTTTACAAAGTTGCTCAACTGATGAAGCTGTACTTCCTATTTTTGCTACCGACTGGATAGATGGCAATAAGTACCTGGAACTGCACAGACATACCTGGACCAAAGATAATGCCTGGGTAGCTGGGGAATGGAGCTATATGACCAATATGATAGGTACAGCTAACCAAACCATTTCGGTGATCAAATCGTCGGCACCTGAGGGCGCTGCCAAAAGCACCAGCCTGGCCGAATTAAAAACCATGCGTGCCCTGGCTTACTTTATGATGATGGACTGCTATGGCAATGTGCCATTGGATACCCTGTATGGCGCTACGGACCTGAAGACCAACAGCCCGCGTGCTAAAGTGTTCACTTATATTGAAAGTGAGTTGAAAGCATCCATTCCTTATTTAAAAACATCCAGCGCGGCAACCTATGGCTTGCCAACCAAATACCTGGCTTATTCAATACTGGCTAAAATGTACTTGAACGCCGCCGTTTATACCGGCACCGCCCGTTACGACGATTGTATAGCTGCCTGCGACCAGATCATCAGTTCGGGGCTGTATGCTATTGAACCAGCCAGCACCTATTTGCAGATGTTTTATCCCACCAACGGGCCATCACAAAAGGAGTTTATCTTTGCTATTCCGTTTGATGCTTCAACTTCTAATGGCTATTGGTTTCCGGCAAGATACGACCTCAATCGTAACCAGGGTATCCGCTACCTGTATTCAGGTTCTACACCAGGCGGCATAACCGATCCAATCATGAACCAAAGTAGCGGCGGCGGCCTGAACAACGTGAAGCCAAGCGGCCCACGTATGACTACTACCGAGTTTTACGCCTATTTTAACGACCCTAACGATGTGCGTAACAAGCAATGGTTAACAGGCCCACAATACTGGCAGGATGGTACCCCAATTATGGTAAACACTACCAATCTGGGCTATAACCAATTCTACACCGGTAGCAGCCCCGCGGCATCTTACACTTATCAACTGAACCTGACCCCGCTGGGTACTTCACGCCTGGGCGCAACCTCGTTTGACCTTGGTAAAGATGAAATTGCCTGGAATACCGGCTACCGCAACATCAAATTCCTGCCCGATTATACTAACACCATCAGCAGGAACCAAAATAACGATGTACCTGTGTTCCGTTATTCAGATATCGTGCTGATGAAAGCCGAAGCTATTTTTAGGGGTGGTGCGCCAACATTAGGTGCTACCGCGTTATCGCTGGTAAATTCGGTACGCTCTAACCGTACTACTTCGGCCGCATTGGCAACGCTTGCAATTGATGATATTTACGCCGAACGCTGCCGTGAGTTTACCTGGGAAGCATGGCACCGTAACGATATGATCAGGTTTGGTAAATACGAAACTAGCTACGGTTTGGGTAAAACCAATACCGATACTTATCGCCGTATATTCCCTATACCAAGTACTGCCACGGCTACCAATCCCAACCTTGTACAAAACCCCGGCTATTAGTAGGGTTTAATTTGATAATGCAACCTCCGGCCAGATGATCTGGCCGGAGGTTTTTATTAACCGGCTTATGCAATTATTGTATCTTAGCTTATCATCATGCCTGCATCATTAACAATTGTGACCGATAATCCTACCCCAAAAAAAAACAGACTGGTATCGCTTGATGCCCTGCGCGGCTTTGATATGTTTTGGATCGTCAGCGGCGAAGAGATCTTTCATGGCTTTGCCGATGTAGTAAAGGATAAATACGCCTTAACACGCAACCCCATTAACTGGCAGATAGCTACAAGCAATCAATTATCGCTGCCCGAGCGCATTATGGTTGGCATCAGTAACCAGCTGCACCACACCCCTTGGAATGGCTTTACGTTTTACGATCTTATTTTTCCCTTATTCATTTTTATTGCAGGTGTTTCTATGCCTTTTTCGTATGCGCAACAGCAAATGCAAGCAGGCGAAAGTGCAGCATCTGTTAAACAGCAACGCTATGTTCAATTATTTAAACGCACCGTGCTGTTAATACTTTTGGGTATGGTGGTAAACGGCCTGTTAAAGTTCCCGGGGTATCATGAAACCCGCTTTGCCAGTGTATTAGGCCGTATTGCGTTGGCCTGCTTTTTTGCTGCTATAATTTATTTAAACACTTCATTACGCTGGCAGTTAGCCTGGTTCAGCCTTATTTTATTGGGCTACTGGGCATTAATGGTATTAGTGCCCGTACCCGGTCATGGTGCGGGGATACTTAACCCGGCCGAAAACCTTTCGGCATATATAGATCAGCACTTGCTGCCCGGGAAGCTACACCGTAAGGTGTACGATCCCGAAGGTTTACTTTCAACCATTCCGGCAATTGCCACTGCTTTGTTAGGCGTATTTACCGGGCGCTTTTTGCGATGGGATGCCGACAGGTTAAGCCCGTTTAAAAAAATGCTATGGATATTTGCCGCAGGCATTATGTTAATAGCGCTTGGCTTACTTTGGGACATCAGTTTCCCCATTAACAAAAACATGTGGACAAGTTCGTTCGTGCTGTTTGCGGGTGGTTGTAGCTTGATATTATTCGCAGCCTTTTACGGTTTGATTGATGTTGCCGGGTATAAAAAATGGTGCCAGCCTTTTGTTTGGATCGGCACTAATTCTATCCTTATTTATATGGCCGCACACGGGTTGATAAATTTTGAATCAACATCGCAATACCTTTTTGGCGGTGTGATTAATAAAATGCCGCTACCATGGCAACATGCCTGGATATGGATTGGCGTATTATTAATACAATTGTTATTGCTGCGCTTTTTATATCGCAAAAAAATGTTTTTAAAACTTTAGTGTCCTAAAAGATATATCACCTTGAAAAATTTTTTATTTACGCTTGCCTTTCTACTGCTGGCCTTTAGCACAAAGGCGCAATTAACGCTGCAATCATCGCGCGAACTGGTAAAACGGTTGTTACCGCATCAGGCAATCAATTTTGAGATAGAACCAATCCATGACGTTAAAAAACTGGATGTTTTTGAACTGGAAAGTCGTAACCATAAAATTGTTTTGAGGGGCAATAACGGGGTGGCCATAGCCTCGGCACTATATTATTACCTCACGGAGTATTGCCATTGCCAGGTTACCTGGAACGGTACTAATCTTAACATGCCAAAGGTGCTGCCCGTAATAAAAACCAAAATCAGGAAAGAGACACCTTACCAATATCGCTATTACCTAAATTACTGCACCTTTAATTACAGCATGAGCTGGTGGAACTGGCCCCGCTGGGAAAAGGAAATAGACTGGATGGCCCTGCATGGTATCAATATGCCGCTGGCCATTACCGGCGAGGAATATACCTGGTATACCGTGTACAAGGAAATGGGCTTTACAGATGATGATTTGAAAGGCTTTTTTACCGGCCCATCTTATTTCTCGTGGTTTTGGATGGGCAATATGGATAACTGGGGCGGCCCCCTGCCCCTGCACTGGATGCAAAGCCATATAGACCTGCAAAAGAAGATTGTTGAGCGTGAGCGGGCATTAGGTATGAAACCTGTGCTGCCGGCCTTTACCGGGCATGTACCGGCCGCATTTAAAAACAAGTTCCCAAATGCTAAACTAAAAACCACCAATTGGAAAAACGGCTTTGCCGATACTTATATACTTGATTCGGAAGACCCGTTATTTGCCCGGATAGGCAAATTATTTTTGCAAAAACAAACTGCCTTGCTGGGTACCGATCATTTATACTCGGCCGATACCTTTAACGAAAACGAGCCACCATCCGATGCGCCCGAATATTTGAGCAAACTTAGCGCCAGGGTTTATGAGGGTATGCACCAGGCCGATACGGCCGCCGTTTGGGTAATGCAGGGCTGGTTGTTTTACAGCGACCGTAAGTTTTGGAAGGAAGCCCAAACCGAAGCGTTGTTAAAAGCCGTGCCCGATAATAAGATGATCATCCTTGACCTTGCTACCGAGATTGAGCCTATATGGAAACGCACCGAAGCATTTTATGGCAAACCATGGATATGGAATATGCTGAATAATTTCGGCGCCAACACCAACTTATTTGGCCGTATGGATGAGGTAGCGCATGGCCCTGCCAATGCTTACCACGACCCAAAAAGCGGGAAGATGCAGGGTATTGGTTTAACCATGGAGGGCATTGAGCAAAACCCGGTACTGTATGAATTACTAACCGATAATACCTGGCACAACCAGCCCATAAATGTAACTACCTGGCTGCCACAATACCTGCTAAACCGCTACGGTAAAAACAACAAGCAGGCTTTAAAAGCCTGGGATATTTTAAGGCGCACTGTTTATAGCGTCCCTGCCGATAAATATATCCGCGATGGGGCCGAATCCATCATTCAGGGCAGGCCTACCATGGATAGCTCTACCCGGTGGGCCAAAACTAAATTAAATTACCGGCCTAAAGATTTACTACCGGCCTGGCAAGCTATGATCAATGCTTCGGCCGATCTGCAAAACAGTGATGGCTTTAAATTTGATCTGGTTGATGTTACCCGGCAGGTATTAGCCAATTACGCCCAGCCGCTGCAGCAAAAATTTGTTTTGGCTTATCGGCAAAAGGACCTGGCATCCTTTAAAAAATATAGCGGCGAGTTTATTGAACTGATACAGGATATGGACCAGTTACTGGCCACCCGTAAAGATTTTTTATTAGGTACCTGGATTGCCGATGCCCGCCGCTGGGGGAAAACGCCTAATGAAAAGGCCTTGTACGAGATGAACGCCAAAGATTTAATTACCCTTTGGGGCGATAAGGATTGCCCGCTTAACGAGTATGCCTGCAAACAATGGAGCGGCCTGTTTAACGACTTTTATAAGCCCCGCTGGCAACAATTCTTCGCACAGTTAACGTTAGATATGCAAGGCAAAAAAACGCTGGATAATGAAGCCTTTGCCCTGCAAATTAAAAACTGGGAGTGGCAATGGGTAAACACCCGGAAAGATTACCCGGTTAGCCCCCAGGGCGATCCTATTACCCGGGCAAGACGGCTTTACCATAAATACTGGCTACGAACAAATAATTTATTTTAGAAAGCAGCGCCGATTATTTGCTGCCCATTAATTTTATCAAACTACCCATAACAAAAAAGGAGCAGAGAAACTTAGTTTCTCTGCTCCTTTTTTGTTATAATTCTACTTCCCCTTTCGGGGGCCGGGGGTTACTTCAACGTAAAATTCACTTTACCCATGGTATAACCATCCGCATAAAATAGCACGGTGTAAACCCCTTTTTGGAACGGTGGCGTGGTTGGGCTAACCCAATCTATAATAAACGGCGCGCCGTCGTCTTTGTAATCAATTGATGTTTTGTAGGTGTTTTGTAAGTCCTGGCCGTCGGCGGCAAAGGTTACCGTTTCACCTGTGGTGATCAGGTTGCCGGTAGGGTCAAGTATACGCAGGTAAATATCGTGCGATGCTTTTGCCGCAACCGGGTTGCTGGCTACCGTAAAGTTGATCTTTATTTTTTTGGCACTCCCTGCCTTGGTAACATCAACTTCCTTACCGCTGCCGCGCACCTTGTAGGCCACAACAGTTGCAGCACCCAATTTAAGGGCCGAAGCTGCTTGCACCTTGGTATTCAGCTCTTCATTTTGTTTTTGCAGGGTAGTGGCCTTTTCGTTAACGGTGGCCAGGTTGGTTTTTAGGGTATCCCTTTCGGTAGCAAGGGTGGTGTTTTGTTTTTTCAGTTCTTCAATATCGGCGGTGTATTTGGTAACAAAGTAGCGCAGTTGCTTTACATCCTCCTGGGCCTTGCCCAATTCGGCTTCGGTTAGTTTGCCTTTAGCCAGTTCAGACCGCAGCGTGCGGATCTTTACTTTAAGCGAATCGTTGGCAGCTTGCATGGCGGCGGTCATTTTTGCCTTGCCCGAGTTAACTTGCTCTATTTGTGCCTCCAAACTATCCAGTTCGGTTTGCAGGCGGGTCTTCTCGTCCGATGTGCTGACTACCCTTACATCCGATTTGCTTTTTTGCATGTACAGGTAAACATCAGTTACCAGTAAAGCAATAACCACCACTATTAAAAAATAAATAACGTTCGAATTTTTACGGGGAGCTTGCGTTGGTTGGTTTTCCATTTCTATTAGTTTAATGTTCAAAAAATAGCATATCCAATGCCTTGTTTACAGTGGGTGTTTTTCAACATCCGTTTATTATAACCACAGTTTTGCAGATAGGTTTGCCGTAATTTAGGTTATCTTTCGGCTGCAACATACCGCTAAAAGTAATTACATTATGTTTAAAAACACAAAATACTTGTAATTATTGCCCGTTATAGTCATATTAAACTGCTGCAGTTTATATCTTTGCACCCTTTAAATAATAGCTAATGGCCGTATACAGAACATTTTTTTTATCCGTTTTTACCCTCTGTACCTGCCTTGCCTTGCAAGCACAGCCAATGCAACCCCCTCAGCCCAACCCTGTTCCCAAACGCGAGTTTAGGGGCGCCTGGATAGCCACCGTGGCTAATATCGACTGGCCAAGCACCCCCCGCCTGACAACCGCCCAGCAAAAAAAAGAATTAATAGATATATTGGAATTTGACCGCCAGGCCGGCATTAACGCGGCCATGTTTCAGGTGCGCCCCGCGGCCGATGCCTTTTATTTTAAAAGCCACGAACCATGGTCTAAATGGTTAACCGGCAAACAAGGCCAGGCCCCCGACCCGGTTTACGATCCGCTGGAACTGGCCATTACCGAAGCCCACAAACGCGCTATCGAACTGCATGCCTGGTTTAACCCTTACCGCGCTACATTGGATGGCAACTTCGCGGCGCTAAGCCGGCAGCATATTACTAACATTAAACCCGAGTGGTTTTTTATATACAACGGCATTAAGTTGTTTAACCCCGGTATACCCGAAGTGCGCGATTATATTGTGGAGGTGATACTGAACGTGGTAGACAACTATGATATTGATGGTGTACACATGGATGATTATTTTTATCCCTATCGCGTAGCCGGCCAAAAAATAAACGATGCCGACGCTTTTAAAAAGTACGGTGCCGATTTCCCGAATATTGACGACTGGCGCCGCAACAATGTCGACCTGCTGATCAAAGCCCTGAGCGATAGTATCCACAAGCATAAGCCCAACATGAAATTTGGCATTAGCCCTATGGGCATTTGGGCCAATAAAAGCCAAAACCCCGAAGGGTCGGATACGCATGGCGGCGACTCATACTACGAGTTGTATGCCGACTCGCGCAAATGGATAAAAGAGGGTTGGGTTGATTATATTAACCCGCAACTATACTGGACCTTTAAATACCGCCTGGCCGCGTTTGAAACCCTGTTAGACTGGTGGAGCGAAAATACCTACGGCCGCCACCTGTATATTGGCCAGGCCGCTTACCGCATTAACGAGCGCGGTTCGCCGGGCTTCCACATGCCATCGCAGTTGCCCGATCAGATCAAGTACCTGCGCAGTAACCCGCGGGTGCAGGGCAGTATCTACTTCAGCCAAAAATCGCTGATCAATAATCCGCTGGGTTTTGCCGATTCGTTAAAAAAATCATACTATAACCACCCCGCGCTACCGCCTGTAATGCTTTGGCTTGATTCTATTGCGCCTAACCAGCCGCAGCAATTGCTGGCTACATCATTGCCCGGCAAAGTAACCCTGAAATGGACTGCCCCGCTGCCCGCAAGGGATAAGGAGGCTACATACGGCTACGTAATCTACCGTTTTGAGGGCGATGAAAAGGTAGATGTGGGCCGGGCCGAAAACATCCTGAGCATCCGTTACAGTACCGAACAAACAGTGGAAGACCGCACCGCCGAAAAAGGTAAGAAGTATATTTATGTAGTAACCGCTATAGACCGCCTCAAAAATGAAAGCGAACATAGCGAACCGGCTACGGTGGTAGGGAAGTAATGTGCAAGTGTGCGGATATGCAGATGTGCGAATTAGGAATCCTCATCTGCATAAACCCAAAAATAGGGTTAACACAATGTAACATAATTCGAAATTTATTTTCACAAATAGCTTATAATCAATATTTTAACTGTTTTTGTGGGTTAACATAAAAAAGACGTTTAAGGTCTACGCAGGGTCTCTCGGAGAGGACCCTGCGCAACTAAGCAGAGCCGAATAATGAGTCTTAATTATATGCCGACCATGCATACGGACGCAGGGTCCTCTCCGAGAGACCCTGCGTAGACACCGATTTACATAGACACCGATTTGCCACCCTCTGTAAATTGTAAGTAAGCTTTTTAACTATTTTAATCGTTACGGCCTTTTTAACTACATTTGTAGCAATGATTGATTTGCCGGTAATTCCTGTAAGCCAAACCCAACGCAAGCCCGATTGGCTGCGGGTAAAACTTCCCATCGGGAAGGAATATGCGCATGTGCGCAGTTTGGTGGATACTCATAAATTGCATACCATCTGCGAAAGCGGCAACTGCCCCAACATGGGCGAGTGCTGGGGAGCCGGTACGGCCACCTTTATGATATTGGGTAACATCTGTACGCGCTCCTGCTCGTTTTGCGCGGTTGCTACCGGTAGGCCATTGGCTGTTGATTTGGACGAACCTAACCGCGTAGCCGAATCGGTAAAGCTGATGCAGGTAAAGCATTGCGTAATTACCTCGGTAGACCGTGATGATTTGAAAGATGGCGGTTCTATTATCTGGGCCGAAACCATTAACGCCATCCGCCGCGAAAGCCCCGAAACAACATTGGAAACCCTGCTACCCGACTTCCGTGGTATTTGGGATAATCTTGACCGTGTAATTGCCGTACGCCCTGAAGTTGTATCTCACAACCTGGAGACGGTACGCCGGCTGACTAAAGAGGTACGCATCCAAGCTAAATACGATAGAAGTTTAGAAGCATTAAGCCGCATTTCGGCCGCAGGTTTGCGCACCAAATCGGGCATTATGCTGGGCCTGGGCGAAAAAGAAGAGGACGTATTAGAAGCCATGCAGGACCTGTTAAATGCAGGCGTACACATATTAACCTTAGGCCAATACCTGCAGCCAACCAAAACACACCACCCGGTAATTGACTGGATCCACCCCGATCAATTTAAGTTTTATAAAGAAGCCGGAATGGAAATGGGTTTCAGATATGTGGAAAGCGGGCCATTGGTACGGTCATCGTATCACGCTGAAAAACATTTATTTGAATTCTAAAAATTCTTTCTAAATTCACCGCTGTTGAGTAAGATCAAAAAAATATCGCTAACAGAAGAGGAATTGGTACTTGGGCTGCGCAATCGTGAAAAAGTTGCCGTTGAAGCCCTGTACGATAATTATTCCTCATCGTTGTATGGTGTTATTTTTAGGATAGTTAACGATACGGCCATTGCCGAAGACGTTTTACAGGAAACCTTTGTGAAGATCTGGCAATCCTTTACCAGCTACAGTGTCGATAAAGGCCGCTTGTTTACCTGGATGGTAAATATTGCCCGCAATTTATCCATTGATAAGGTAAGATCTAAAGATTTTCGCAATCAAAATAAAAACCAAGAGTTAGAAAACACCGTAAATTTAATCGACGAGCAAAATAGTACTGTCTACAAACCCGAGTTATTGGGAATCAAAGATTTGGTCAAAACGTTAAGACCCGAACAAAAGTCCATCCTTGATTTAGTTTATTTTAAAGGTTATACGCACGTAGAGGCAGCCGACGAATTAGGCATACCGCTGGGTACTGTAAAAACTCGTTTAAGAATGGCTATACAAGAATTAAGAAAGCATTTTAATTAAAGTGGAAGAAGTTAAGGCATATATCGAATCGGGGATACTGGAACTTTACGTTCTGGGCGAGGTAAGCCATGAAGAGGGGTTGCAGGTGGAGGCTATGGCCGCGCAGCATCCGGCTATCAGGGCCGAGCTGGCGGAGATTGAACGATCGATGGAATTATTTGCGGGTGAACATGAAATTGAACCATCGCCGGCAATACGGGACAGGATATTAAACAGTATGCTGACTAACCTGGCCGATGATAATACTTTCCGTACAAAAGCGCAACCAGTTGCCGAAGCGCCGGTTATATCCATGCATGCGCCAAAAAACACTAATTTTTATAAATATGCTTTCGCGGCCTGCCTTGCACTGCTGCTTTTAAGTACAGTGGCATTATATAATGTATATAACCGCCTGCAGGAATCAAACGGACAGGTGGTAGCTTTAAGCACACAAAACCAGCGGATGACCAAGACGGTAAGCTTACAAAGCGAACAGTTGGATGTTTTCCGTGGCGATTATAAATTGTTTAAACTTCCGGGAACGGGCAAAACGCCCAAAGCATCAATGATGGTAGCCTGGAGCCCCGTTAAAAAGAATGTGATTATTAACATGGCCGATTTAAACCTGCCCGTTAATGATGCCGAACACCAATACCAGCTATGGGCCATTGTTGACGGCAAGCCGGTTGATTTAGGCGTGTTTGATGCCAAATTGGATTCGGCTACGATGATGAAGATCATGAAATCGGTTGATAAGCCACAGGCTTTTGCTGTAACTTTAGAGAAAAAGGGGGGCAGTATTAACCCAACTATGGCTAATTTAACCGTGATTAAAACGATCTAAAAAAATATTTTCAGTTTAATGTAACTATTTGCTTAGTTTAACGTCTTATATAGTACAAAGCGTATTTTGTTCTTTATAAGATCAGTTAATAGTTAGAAAAGGGATGCATGATACCTGCATCCCTTTTTTTGTGCGCTATGGTTTTTTGGGGTCTTTATTATTGATGCTGACGCAAGTTTAAGCAGCTGGTGTGTGTGGTGGACTAACTTGTGTTCTCGCCCGGTCAAGCGTCCACGCTTGACCGCACCCCTAATTAAGTGTCCACGCTTAATTTATTTCGAAAGCGAGGACGCTTGAACCGGCGGTAGAGGAGATTTATAAAACCTCCAAACGGCGCGGCATGCACCTTTTATCTGCACAAGCTATCAATCAGTTTATCGCCAGTTTATGTTCGCTTATAAAGAAAATGGTTAGCCGTTTAAAAATTGACCTCAGCTTGCCGACCAATTTTTTAAACGGCGAAATTGCCGGCGGCGGGGTGTCTTGCCTGTCATTATAATGTGGTAAGGCCTCCTTTGCCATCTCCGTTAAAACAAACTGATGAACCAAAGGATCGCGGTTGATAATATCATCCATTTCCGCCAGTTCCTTTAAGGTCGATTCGCCGTTTAGGCGCTTTTCCCAAAGTACCTCGAATCGCTCTTGTGAGTCGGTACGCCTGACAATAAACCTGTTATTCCAATCCATGGTATTTGCTTAGATGTTGAATACCTCAAATTAGATGCCATCCTTTTAATCAAATGGTTATCAGTTGATTAAGTAAAATTCATGTAAAAAATTTGGTCGTTTTCGCAACAGTGATTGTTCGGAGATGACACATTTCAGCTTATTGTAGGTCTTATTACGTCTTGAGTGTTTTTTGCTTGTTGCGCAGCATTATCATCGCCTTATCGGCCCTAACCTTACGGGTTTCCTCCTGTTTGGCCGATCTAACCCAATCACAATAACCCTGTTTGTATGATTTAGACAAGCTTTCGAAAAAAATGTTAGCATCGGTATCCTGATTTAAAAGCACTTGCAATTCTGCAGGTGTGCCCTCAATGTGTTCTCCTTTTTTTAGCATCTATGAATAATAAATAATGGTTAGCCTAATATATTGAATTTTGGCAGAAAGATCATACTGCCTTCAGCCGGGCTATCGTTATGGGTAATTGCTGCGCCAGTTTACCAGGCAGTACTACTTCCATACGATTGGGCAGGGCCAGTTCATCGCCCGCCTTGCCGTGGATATAGGCACCAATAATGCAGGCTTGCTGCGGCGTATACTTTTGTGCCAGCAACGAGGTGAGGATCCCCGTCAGCACATCGCCCATGCCGCCAGTGGCCATAGCCGGGTTACCCGTAGAGTTGAAATACACCTTACCACCCGGAGTGGCCACAATGGTATAATTGTTCTTTAGCAGGATGTAGATTTGATACTCGGCTGCTTTTGTAATAGCAGTTTGGATGCGTGCCCACCAACTGGTATGCGCGCCAAACAAGCGATCAAACTCTTTTACATGTGGGGTGAGGATACTTTCGGCAGGGATCTTTTTCAAAAGCTTTAGGTTGTCCGATAACAGGTTCAGCGCGTCAGCGTCAATCACTACCGGCTTTTTGTAGTTTTTAAACAGGGCGGTTAACAGGTCCAGCGCATCTTTATCCTTGCCTAATCCCGGGCCAATCCCTATCGCGCTATATTTTTCCCATAGTATCTCCGGCTGTTTTTTGCCTTTGCGCACTATCGCCATAATTTCGGGCTGTGAGGTGTTTAATGCGGTCAGGCCACTTTCGGGTACACAAGCGGTGGTTAAGCCCGCGCCTGCATAAGCACATCCCGATGCGCTTAATAAAGCCGCCCCCATTGTCTCCGGCTGACCAGCGATCAACAGCGCACGGCCATAGGTACCTTTATTACTAAACCGCTGGCGGGGCTTCAGCATTTGGCGGATATCCTTTTCTTCGGTAAACTGATAAGGCGAATGGAGCGATTGGATAAACCCCTCATCTAAACCAATATTTACGGCCTCCCAACAATTAATATATGGGCCCGATTCGGGCAGCAGAAACGTAAGCTTGGCTTGCTGAAATGTGATCACCAAATCGGCTTTAAGTACTAAGGCATCGGTGGGTATTTCACCCTCGGTAAATAAGCCGGTGGGGACATCCACCGCTACAACCGTTTTGCCAAGACCATCCAGGTGTTTCACTAATCGGGCATAATCCCCGGCAAGGGGTTGGTTAAGGCCGCTCCCTAATAGTGCATCTATAATAATCTGTCCCTTGTCTTCCGGCAAAGGGCTGCTGCCGGGTAATAGTTCGGTATAATTAATGCCTGCGGATATTAGCCGTTCAAAATTCACATCAAAATCGGCCGATGATTTTTTGCTAAAGCGGGCGATAACCACTTTTATTTTTTGATACTTATGCTGGTCCAGCATACGGGCAATGGCTAAGCCATCGCCGCCATTATTGCCCGTGCCGCAGTAAACCGTAATGCCCTGCTTTTTATCAGGGAAGTGGTTGATGAACCAGCCTACAAAAGCCTTACCAGCCCGCTCCATTAAATCAACAGACGAAATGGGTTCGTGCTTAATGGTATAAGCATCGGCCTTACGGGTATCTTGGGCAGTAAGTAATGGCAGCATATCAGCATAAAGGTAGGATTTATGCTTTTTGTTTTGATGGCTTAATTAAGCAAAGCCAAATACTTTTTATTCCCCTTTAAAAAACCGAATGCCGGCTCATTTCGCATTTGCGTTTTATTAGTAAAGCCATGCTTAATTGCTTGTTCAAGATAGTAAAGGGCATTGTCCTCATCCCCCTCTTTAGCCGAAAGCAATGCATGGCGATAAAAAACAACCGGGCTATCCGGTTCAAAAATTTCGGAAACAAGTAATAATTCGGCAGCTGTATCATATCTCCCGGCACTATAATAATTGCCAAAACTTTCGGAAGCATTAGCCGAGATAAATGCCTTTTGCCGGGCTACATAATTGCTATCATCGGGGTTATGCTTGAGCAGCCTTTTGCCCAGGTTCGATAATTCACCTTTCCACCAGCCCTTTGATTTGATATCAATAGCACTATTGACCATAATAAACCGGAATGCTTCGGCTATTTTTTGCTGGTAGGCGCTTTCCTTTGCAATAGCATCGGCAGGTACTTTTACCAGGTATGGCGCTGATGATAAATGTAGTTCTTTTTCCATCGCTGCGTTATCGGCCCCCGGCTTTGGGTGTTGTAAGTACGACCATAGTAAGGCCGCCCTAAAAACATCGGCAGGCGGCCAGGCATGTGGCCCTTTAAATAGGAGCAGATTTGTTGTTGTGCCGCCGGCTTGTAAAACTGCCGCGACTTGCTGCAATTCCACATAATTAAAATCGCGGGTACCCGCTATCCCCGCAAAAGTGAAAGGTAATTTGGGTTTTGGAATTTCCTCGCCAAAGCCCGCGCCACAGGCAATCACGCCTGCAATACCGCCCGATTGCAAGGCAATGGTAGTAGCCACCCTTGCCCCGCCCGAAAAGCCGCCAAGGTATATTTGGCTATCATCAATACTGTATTTTTTAAAGGCATCGGTAAACATGGCATTGGCCGCGTTGAGGGACTCGCTCATGGGGCCGTTGCGGCTATTGTTGGATGCGATGAGGATAAAGCTGTAATCCCGCGATGCTTTTTGATATAGGCTGGCTACCATTCTTCCCCGCGCGACCGGATCAAATAAAAACAGTACCGGGTACTTTTGGGCTTTACTATAATTTGGCGGCAGGCAAATACTGTAGGATTGGGTGCTATCGGCATCGCATTTAATGGTAGGGATGCTATCTGTTTGGGCGAGCGATAGGCTTGCTTCTATTATTAAAAACAGGAATAGCAGAAACCTCATAAGCGTTAATAGCTAATTGGGTTAAGGTAGCCGTTTCCGGGAATCAATAATAGGCGGGAATCAACTTAATTAACAAATCACCGTTTCAGGTAATGCAGCGCCACACAGCCCGACTGGATGATTTTTGTATCCACCAATTCCATTTTAATATTTTCATTAAGGCTGATATCATCAAATAACCTGGGGCCTGAACACACAATAGCGGGGTGGATGACCACATGCAACTCATCTATCAGGCCAAGCGCCATTAATTGCGAGCGTACACTCATGCCGCCGATCGATATCTTTTTGCCAGGCATTTCTTTCAGTTTACGTATCTCTTCTTCAAGGTTGCCGCGAATAATGCGCGGGCCGCCTTCTACCTCTTCCATCGTACGGGAAATAACGATACTGGGGATATCGGTAATTCGCCGCGCAAATTCATTCGCAGCTGGTGTGCCGGATTGCGCTTTTGCTACCTCTCTCCAATAAGGGTTCACGATCTCGTACATTTTACGCCCGGTAACGCCCTGATCAACATCACGCATCAGGTTGGTAAAATATTGCAGTATCTCTTCGCCGCCGCTTAATTTGGTATGGTCGTAGCAGCCATCTATACTGATGTTAAAGGCGCAAATAACGTTTCTCATATTCTACAGGCTTTTAGTTTGATGGTATAGTTCAAAAATAAAAGCTTGTAATTAAATATAATGAGGGTAATTGCGACAAAAAAGGGGTGTTTAAGGCACAGTCAAAAAACAACCTGCTTAATTTTTTCAACTACTTTATCAAAAGCAATTTGTTTTAGTGTAGCGCCCGTACGGCCAATAATATCTTCGGGATAAAATTGCTGAAGCATATGACAGACCGCATAACCAGTCCGGTCATTCTTCGGCTTGTTGATCATATCGGGGGTGATCTCCAAAGTGTATTCGGGAAAAATGTTTTTTGTCGATAAGAGAACAGCGTAAAAGAAACCCTCCGATTCAAAAATTTCATCATTTGATATGATAACTGCTGGATGTGCTTCGGGTTTTCTTCCTGTATAAAACGCAATTTCAACAATGTCTTTTTGATGAATTATCATAAATGTTTCAGCACTTTATTTCTTGCTGCTTTAGCTTGATATTCAAAATGCTTTTGATAATCATCCTTCGTCAACTTATCAAGTTCGGTTAATTTCGATTCACGAATTTGCACCCCAAATTTTTTTAATTGTGCCAATACTTCCTCTGTGAAATTTTCGGGAATATCTATTGTTATCGTTGTCATTGTTTTTACCTGATATATAAAGTTAAGAAATATATTGTCAATACTTCTTTTACAACCCCATCTCTTTCTTCAAAAACATCCCCGTAAAGCTTTCCTTCACCTTACACAAACCCTCGGGCGTGCCGCTAAACAGGATCTTACCACCACCCGATCCCCCCTCGGGGCCAAGGTCTATCACGTGGTCAACCACCTTTATTACATCCAGGTTATGCTCTATCACCAATACGGTATTGCCCTTGTCAACCAGTTGGTTTAGTACGCCAAGCAATACGTTAATATCTTCAAAGTGCAAGCCCGTAGTCGGCTCATCTAAAATATAGAATGTATTGCCGGTATCCTTTTTAGACAGTTCGGTTGATAGCTTTACGCGCTGCGCCTCACCGCCTGATAAGGTGGTTGAAGCCTGGCCTAAGCGGATATAGCCCAAGCCAACATCAAGCAAGGTTTTTACCTTACGGTAGATGGATGGGATATGCTCAAAAAACGCGGTAGCATCCTCAATGCTCAAATCCAATACATCGCTGATGGATTTGCCCCGGTAACGTACTTCCAGCGTTTCGCGGTTATAGCGGCGGCCGCCACATTCCTCGCAAGGGACAGATACATCTGGTAAAAAGTTCATTTCAATCACCTTCATACCCGCGCCCTGGCAGGTTTCGCAACGGCCGCCTTTTACGTTAAAGCTAAAACGACCGGGTTTGTAACCACGGATCTTCGATTCGGGCAGGGCCACAAACAGGTTACGGATATCAGAGAATACGCCGGTATAAGTAGCCGGGTTCGATCGTGGTGTGCGGCCTATCGGCGTTTGATCTATCTCAATTACCTTATCAATGTTGGCCAGCCCCTCTACCGCCTCGTAGGGAAGCGGCGCTTTTTTGGCGCGGAAAAAGTGATGGTTCAGTATAGGATATAACGTCTCGGTGATCAGGCTGGATTTACCACTGCCCGATACGCCGGTAACACCTATCAGTTTCCCCAACGGAAATTCGACACTAACCTTTTTCAGGTTATGCCCGGTAGCTTTTTTAAGCGATAAGGTTTTACCATTACCCTCCCTGCGTTTTTCAGGTATGGCAATTTCGCGTTCGCCGTTTAAGTATGATGTGGTGAGGGTGTGCTTCAGCATCAGTTCGGCCGGTGTGCCTTCGGCAACCACTTCGCCACCATGTACGCCGGCCGCCGGGCCCATATCTATTACATGGTCGGCTTCCAGTATCATGTCTTTATCATGCTCTACCACTAAAACGGTATTGCCCAGGTCGCGCAGGTTTTTCAGTGCCTTTATCAGGCGATCGTTATCGCGTTGGTGCAGGCCAATGCTGGGCTCATCTAAAATGTACATCACATTCATTAGCTGCGAGCCTATCTGTGTGGCCAAACGAATCCGCTGTGCTTCGCCGCCTGAAAGGGTACGTGTGGTACGATCGAGGGTTAAATAACTCAAACCCACATCCAACAAAAATATAATCCGCGCACGGATCTCTTTCAATATCTCCCGGGCAATCGTGTTCTGCCGTTCGGTTAATCTATCTTCCAAACCGGTAAACCAATCCTGCAAGTGGTTAATATCCATGCAAGCCAGTTCGAAAATGTTTTTATTATCGATCTTAAAATTAAGTGATTCCTTTTTCAATCTCGCTCCTTCGCAGGTAGGGCAGGTTTTCAGTACACGGTAATTTTCCATGTCGTCCATGCCCTCTTCGCCACGGCGTTCCTGCTGCTCTTCCAGCATCCGGATAATCCCGTCGAACGTGATCTGGTAGTTCTGCACGTTCCACTTGTTGTATTCCACCGCTACGGTAATCATCTCGTGGCTGCCGTTCAGTATAATTTCCAGTGTTTCTTTCGGCAACTTTTCAATCGGTGTGCTTAACGCGAACTCGTACTTTTTACCCAACGCTTTCAATACCTGGAAGATCCAGGTTTCGCGGTACTCGCCAATGGGGGCCAGGCCGCCGTTCATAATGCTTAGCTTGGGGTTCGGGATTACCGAATCCTGGTCTACCTCAAAAATATAGCCCAGGCCATCGCACTTCTCGCAAGCGCCATAAGGCGAGTTGAACGAGAAGGTATTTGGCTGCGGTTCATCGTACGAGATGCCCGAAACCGGGTCCATTAAGTACTTGCTGTAGTACGATACATTATTGTCCTTATCGGCAATACGGATAATGCCCTTAGCCATTTTCAAAGCCGCTTGTACCGATGTATAAAGGCGCTTGGTATCATCGGCACTCACCATCAGCCGGTCAACCACAATATCAATATCGTGAATTTTGTACCGGTCAACCTGCATTTTTGGGGTAATGTCTTCTATCTTGCCATCCAGCCAAACTTTCAGGTAACCCTGCTTGCGAATCTGTTCAAACAGTTCGCGGTAGTGGCCTTTACGGCCTTTTACCACCGGGGCCAATATATTTACGGGCTGGCCATCAAATTTCTCTAACAAGGCGCGCATAATCTGATCTTCGCTCATGCGCTCCATTTTCTCGCCGGTTACGTAGCTGTAGGCATCGCCGGCACGGGCATAAAGCAGGCGCATAAAATCGTAGATCTCGGTAATGGTGCCCACGGTCGATCGTGGGTTTTTGCTGGTGGTCTTCTGCTCAATGGCAATTACCGGGCTAAGGCCCGATACCTTATCCACATCGGGCCGCTCCATACCGCCCATAAACTGGCGCGAATAGGCCGAAAACGTTTCCATATAACGGCGCTGCCCTTCGGCATAAATGGTATCAAACGCCAGCGATGATTTACCGCTGCCGCTTAACCCGGTAATTACTACCAGCTTATTACGCGGAAAGGAAACATCGATATTTTTTAAATTATGTACCCGGGCTCCGAAAACTTCAACTTCGCTTTGTTCGCCAAGGTCAATAGGTTTTGTACTCATATTAGCATTTTGAATGAGAGAATTATTGAATTAAGCAGGACTTAAACCCGCACATTAAACAATACAACACTTCGCTCATTTTTTTAGCAAATATACGTAAAAAAAGATGTTGATTTTGTGGGGATTGTGTCAGGATTAGGTTAATATTTTAGTGCGTGATAGCGTTGAGGAGATTTAACCACAGAGGGCACAAAAAGGGAATACAAAGGGCACGGAGATGTTGCTTTACATATTGACCGAAGTTTATAAATTTGTCTAAACCCCCATCGTAAACAAACTTTTTATTGGCGAGTAAACCCTAAAGTCCCGCCATTCGTATCGATAATTATATATTTAAATTATGGACGCTAACAACAACTATATCGCCAGCAGCGGCAAACTATTCCGTTATTACAAATCATTGGGCGATGCCGTGCTTGACCGTGTGGACGAGCAAGGCCTGCACTGGCAATATAACGAGGAATCGAACAGTATAGCCATCATTGTTAAACATATTGCCGGCAACTCGCTTTCGCGATGGACGGATTTCCTGACATCGGATGGGGAAAAGGAATGGCGCAACCGCGATGAGGAATTTGAGGAAACTGCCATGAGCAAGCAGGAGTTAATTGCATTTTGGGAAAGGGGCTGGCAATGCCTGTTCAACGCTATCGACCCACTGGTTGATGCTGATTTAAGTCGCGTGGTGTACATTCGTAACGAGGGGCATACCGTGTTAGAGGCTATTAACCGCCAGCTGGCACATTTGCCCTACCATGTTGGCCAAATGGTTTTCGCGGCTAAAATGATAAAGGGCGAGGGCTGGCAATCTATGACTATCCCTAAAGGTAAATCAAACGCTTATAACAAGGATAAATTCTCGTCGGATAAAAAGGACCAGTTTTTTACGGATGGAATGGGGAAGAAGTAGGGCATTGGACTTTTTAAAGCCCTATCCTTTGAGCTATAGCCTATCAAAAGACAGTCCCCCCCATGGGGAGGGGTGTGATGGGATGTGCGGTGACAGGGAGGGGTTTGATCACGATGCAATATCGCGGAAACCCCTCCCTACACCCTCCTCATGGGAGGGAATCGCACATCCCCTCGCTTTTTAACGCATGATGTCTTTTGATGGGCTATTACTCTCCTTTGGGGAGGGTTGGGATGGGGCTTTTCAAAAACCAAATCAAGCCATCCATCGCCCTCGCGCGGTGACTGATGCTGTTCTTCTGGTCCATGCTCATTTCGGCAAAGGTAATATCATAACCATCGGGTTGAAAAATAGGGTCGTAGCCAAAACCGCCTGTGCCGGATACCTCGTGCCGGATAGTGCCTTCAACGGTACCCTCAAAAAAATGCTCTTCACCTTGATATATCAGGGATATCACCGTGCGGAAACGGGCTTTACGATTGCTTAAACCCTGCATACTTTGCAGCACCTTGGCTATATTGGCGGCATGGTTACTATGTTCACCTGCGTAACGAGCCGAGTATACACCCGGTTCGCCATTCAGCGCATCAATCTCCAGGCCGCTATCATCGCCAAAGCAATCCAGGTGGTATTGGTTAAAGATAAACCAGCTTTTTATCGACGCGTTTTCTTTAAAGGTTAGTCCGGTTTCTTCAATATCGGCGGTACAGCCAATATCATCAAGCGTTAAAAGCCTAAATTCATCGCCAATTTTGGCCGATACTTCATCAACTTTATGGCGGTTATTGGTGGCAAATACTAATTGTTGGGGCATGGCTTAAAGCATTTTCATTTGTTCCCAAAAGGCTTTGGTGTTTTCCTTATTACCCATCATTTCGCCAAAACTATAGCTTGATAATAGCTGGCAGGTACCCAGCATAGTCAACTCGTTAAACACGGGTGTCGCCATGCCGGCGGGGAAAGTATCCTTACCCAAAAGCAACATACGCTTGGGTTTAAAAAAACGGCCGATGGCCTTAATATCAGTGCCCGGGTATTTGCCGATATTAAAAATGGCAACATCTTCTATGCTCAATTCCTTTCGTTTAATGGTGCTTTCCAGCGCGGCTTGGTGGGCCGGTTCCATTAAATTGTGGTTGGGATAGTGTACAATCACCAAAAATTTCTGCTGATATCCCCCAGCATAATTAAATGCGGCAACGGGCGTTTGTATAGCAATGGGGGCAACCGGCGCGGCGATGGACGGCATTTGCGGGATAGTGTTTTCTTCAGCCTGTATAACCGGGATTATGGCAGGTTCGGTATAAGTTATCACGGGTTCTTCGGCTTGTATAACCGGCGTGGCTTCCTGTACTTCGGGTAGCGGTGCATCAATGGCTAATTCCGCCCGCTCGCCGGCCAGCAGGTATACATCGGCCGGTAAAATATAGGAAAGGGCAAGCGGGTTTTCGGCTATCATATATTTAACAAAATTTAACCAAAAATAGCTAAAGTGTTTGAAGCTTTATCAGCATATTCGCAGTATTAAGTGTAATAATGATGTTTTGATATTGTTATAGCTTCATAATCAAATAATTTTCCGAAATTCGGGGTTTAAATTAAGCTGCGGCTTAAGCGTTTTTACTATAAAAGAGATACATGAGAAAGTTTGGCATAGCCGTTTTAATTTTAATATTTACAGTAACATTAGTCCGCGCGCAAACGCGTGTTTTGGATAAGGTGGCCGGTGTGGTTGGCAGCAGCATTATATTACAATCGGATATCGAATCGTTATACGCTCAATACCAGGCACAGGGCATGCAGGTTACACCGGCATTTAAATGCCAGTTACTACAACAGCAAGTTACCCAAAAGTTATTGGCCCAACAGGCCGTTATTGATAGCGTTACCGTAAAGGAAGACGAAGTAGATGCCACGGTTGACCGTAAAATGCGCGCCATGAAGTCAAGAGCTGGTGGTCAGGATAAATTAGAGGCGTTTTTAGGCCGGTCACTTATCCAATATCAAGACGAGGTTCGCCCCGATATCCGCGAATCGCTGATTGCCGAGCGTATGCAGCAAAAAATTACTGAAAAAATTAACGTTACCCCACAGGATGTAAAGCGCTTTTTCGACGGCATTCCTAAAGATAGCCTGCCAACCTATAACAAGGAAGTTGAAGTAGGCGAGATTGTTTTTACCCCGGTGTTAAGCAAGGACGAAAAGGAAGATTACCGCAAAAAAGCGGAGGACTTACGCGCCCGTGCCAAAGCCGGAACCGATTTTGGTTTGCTGGCCCGCTCTTACTCACAAGATCAGGTATCGGCGCTGGAAGGTGGCGACCTGGGCTTTTTTGATCGTGGCCAAATGGTGAAGGAGTTTACCGCAGTAGCATTTAAATTAAAGGCCGGCGAAATTTCGCCCGTGTTTGAAACCGATTTTGGCTTTCACGTTTTACAGGTGATTGAGCGCCGTGGCGAACAGGTACACGCCCGCCACATATTAATTATGCCAAACATTACCCAGGCTGCCCTTGACAGGGATAAGGCCAAAGCCGATAGTATTTACGCGTTGATAAAAGCCAACAAAAAGATGGATTTTTCTACCGCGGCCTCTTTTTATTCGGACGATAAAGAAACCAAGTTTAATGGCGGTATGATGCTAAATGCCGAGAACGTGCAAACCCGCACCACCTATATCCCAACCGATAAGCTGGACCCGCAGGTAGCCTTAGTGGTTGATACCATGAAGGTAGGCAGCATATCAAAACCGATGCTTTATACTGGCCAGGATGGCAAAAAAAGCTACAGGATATTATACCTTAAATCGGTTACCGACGCGCACAAGGCTAACCTGGCGCAGGATTTCCCTAAGTTGAAGGAAATAGCTTTCGAAGAAAAAACCAATCGTGCGGTAAGCCAATGGTTCGAGAAAAAACGCAAGGAAACTTTTATACGCATCGACCCTGAATACCAAGGCTGCCCGCAATTAAAAACCTGGATAAACACAACAACCGCACAAGCTAAACCCTAATAATAATTATGCCACACCGCACAGATGTTGAAGCTGCCGATGCTTTAAAAAACACATTTCAACAAATCAGGGACGAAATTGGAAAAGTGATCATCGGACAGGATGATGTGGTGAAGTCGGTGCTGATATCCATCTTCAGTAACGGGCATTGTTTATTAGTTGGTGTACCCGGCTTGGCAAAAACCTTGCTGGTGCAAACCGTATCGCAAGTGTTGGACCTGAGTTTTAACCGGATACAGTTTACCCCCGATTTAATGCCATCAGACATTATCGGGTCGGAGATACTGGGCGAAGACCGTAATTTTAAATTTATACGTGGCCCCATATTTGCCAACATTATTTTGGCCGATGAAATTAACCGTACCCCGCCAAAAACGCAAGCCGCCCTTTTAGAGGCCATGCAGGAAAAAGCGGTTACCGCCGCGGGTGTTACGCATAAATTGCCACAACCATTTTTTGTACTGGCAACCCAAAACCCCATTGAACAGGAAGGCACCTATCCCCTGCCCGAAGCGCAGCTGGACCGCTTTATGTTTAATGTATACCTTGATTACCCAACTTTTGCCGAAGAATTGCAGGTGGTTAAAAACACCACCAGTACGCTGAAGGCCGAAGTGAATAAAATATTAACCGCCGAGCAGATCGTTTACTTTCAGCAATTAGTGCGCAATATCCCGGTTACCGATCATGTGCTGGAATATGCCGTTAAGCTGGTAGCTAAAACCCGCCCACAAGGTAATATGGCTACACCACAGGTTAAAAAAATGCTAAACTGGGGCGCGGGCCCAAGGGCATCGCAATTTTTAATACTGGGCGCTAAATGCCACGCGGTCATCAGTGGCAAGTACTCGCCCGATATTGAGGACGTGCAGGCCATAGCCAAGGCAATTTTACGCCATCGTATTGTACGCAGCTACCACGCCGAAGCCGAAGGCTTAACAGCGGATGCTATTATTGAAGGATTATTTTAACAAAGCTTAAGCCTGTTTAAGCTGCAAAATGCGGAATCGAGCAATCACATAAAACAAAACGAGGCGTTGTATACAACGCCTCGTTTTGTTTTATGGATAGGATAACAGAGGTTTAACCCTCCAATCACTAATTACCTAACCGCTATATTATGCTTCTTCAACTTCCATAGCCATTTGCTCGTCAACCAGGATACGGCCGCAATGCTCGCAAACGATGATCTTTTTGCGTTGACGGATATCTGACTGGCGCTGTGGCGGGATCTGGTTAAAGCAACCAGAGCATGAATCGCGACGGATGGTTACTACTGCCAGGCCATTCTTAGCATTACTGCGCAGGCGGTCGTAAGCAAATAATAAACGGTCTTCGATATTAGCCTTGGCTTTATCAACCTGTGCAACCAAATCTTCTTCTTCCTTTTGGGTTTCTGAAGTAATGGTGCCTAATTCTTCTTTCTTAACCTCAAGGTCTTTTTTGCGGTCTTCTAAATCGGCTAATGCCTTTTCGTAAACCTGGTTTTTGGTGGTGATCTCAAAACCAAACTCACGGATCTTTTTCTCGCTCACCTGTATGTCTAAGCCTTGTATCTCAATTTCTTTTGAAATGGCTTCGTACTCGCGGTTGTTTTTAACCTCGTTAAGCTGGGTTTCGTATTTTTTGATATTGGCTTGCGAATCGCGGATCACGTTTTTACGTGTTACGATCTCATCTTCCAAATCATCCAGCTCGAATTTAATTTTTTGGATACGGGTTTCTAAGCCAGCAACGTCATCCTCTAAATCAGCAACTTCCATCGGCAATTCACCACGTACCTGGCGGATTTTGTCGATTTGTGAGTGGATGCTTTGTAGTTCGTATAAAGCTTTTAGCTTTTGTTCTACGGTTTGTTCCATTAAATATAGTATTTGACGGGGTTTGTATTTATTTCTGTTAAACGGACGGCAAAGTTAGTGAATTTTTTTTGAATTATTTCACACAATAAATGTTGCGTAAATTGTTCACTTTCAAAGTGTCCCACATCGGCAATAACCAGCTTTCCTTCGGCATCAAAAAACTCGTGATATTTGTAATCGGCCGTCACAAAAACATCGGCCCCGGCGGCAATGGCTTGCTTTAATAAAAAGCCCCCCGCACCGCCGCAAACGGCTACCTTTTTAACCATCTTACCGGTAAATGCCGTATGGCGGATAACGCTGGCATCCATCTTCCATTTTATATGCTGTAAAAATGTTTTCTCATCTACCGGGTGTTCCACCTCGCCAATCATGCCTGCGCCAACTTCCTGGTGCTGGTTAGTAATAGGGTATAGATCGTAAGCCACTTCTTCGTACGGGTGGGCTAAAAACAGCGCCATCAGTATCTTACTTTCTAAATTGGCCGGGTATATGGTTTCAATCCGGGTTTCGGGCTCGGTATGGCGCTCCCCGCGTTGGCCAACATAAGGGTCGCTATGCTCGTTTCCCTTAAAGGTGCCCTGGCCATGGGTATTAAAGCTGCAATCGCTGTAGTTGCTTATATGGCCCGCTCCTGCCTTAAACAAAGCGCCACGTACCTGCTCGGCCTGGGCATGGGGCACATAGGTCACCAATTTTTTCAGCAAACCCTGTTTTGGTGATAGGATATGGCAATTTTTCAATCCGAGGGTTTCACATATACGGGCGTTAACCCCGGTTTTAATATGATCCAGGTTGGTGTGGATGGCGTAAATAGCAATATTATTTTTAATAGCTTTTTCCACCACACGCTCTACATAAGTTTTGCCGTTAAACTTTTTCAGCCCCTTAAACACAATGGGGTGGTGCGATACAATTACCTGGCAGTGCAGTGCAATAGCCTCATCAACTACAGCCTCGGTGCAATCCAGCGATACCAGCGCCTGTTGGATCTCCTTATCGGGGTGACCGACAATCAGGCCCGAGTTATCGTAATCCTCCTGGTAGGCCAGCGGCGCCAGGCCTTCCAGGTAGTTGGTTAGTTCGGATAGTTTCATTCCCCGAAGTTAGCGAGCAGGCAGGGGTTATCCAATCTCTTTAAGGTTTATTTTTGATAAACCCTGGCAAAGATAGAGCTGATAGGTTCCACATGATTGTCGGTAATCACCATAGTGTCCTTTTGGGTAACAATTAAACCGCCTGAGGTTGTGCTGCCCTGGCTCATGATAATATATGGCTCCATAGCGCCGGTAAAAATGCTTTTTTGTTGGGTAATATGATAGGTGCCGCTCAGTTGGCCTGGCACATACAGGTAAGTGCTGTCGGCATTAAAGGTAAAAGCGCGCGGAATGGCAGGCATAGGTATATATCCGCCGGTGAGCCCGCCCCTTTGGGCAACCAGCAGCCAGGTCCCCGTTACCGATACCGTGGCAGGGGGCTGTACCTTACCGCTTTTTTTGCAGGCCGTAAATAATACCAATACCACAAAGATAAACGGCAGGATATAGGTTAGCTTTTTCATTGGATGTGTCTTTTTATAGGTATACGCAACCGTTACTTATTGTGCTACAGTGCCTAATATATATTTTCATTAGCGCGCATTAAACTTTTGGAGCCGGTTACCTAATATATCGGCTGTGTAAATATTCCCGTGCTTGTCAATAGCTACATCATGATACCATGTTTTAGGGTCAGCTCCCCTGGCGGGGAATTGATAAAGTACCCGGCCGGCGGTATCCAAAATAATTACCGATGATCCATGATGCCTTAAGTTAAACCACGATGTCGGGTCATCTACCGCTATCAGCCTATTATGTATCTTATCAAACGTTATCCCGCAGATGCGCCCAAAGCTTTCATCGCGATATTGCTTCAGGAATTTACCTTCGGCATCAAACACTTCTATCCGGTTGTTTTCCCTGTCGGCTACATATACATGGCCGGCTTGGTCAAGCGTTAGGCCATGCGGCACCCTAAACTCGCCATCGGCGCCACCTTTTTTGCCAAACTCAAACAAATATTTCCCCATGGCCGAGAATTTAACAACCCGGCTATTACCATACCCATCGCTCACATAAAACGATCCATCGGCTGCAATAGCCACATCGGTAGGCTGATTAAAGTGCGTGGCATCGTTACCCGGCACGCCTGCTGCGCCCAATTTCAGCAACAGTTTACCCTCGTGTGTAAATTTAAATACCTGGTGCAGGCCTACATCGGTAAGCCAAACATTATTGACGCTGTCAACCGTCAATCCGTGCGGCATAACAAACAGGTGATCGCCCCAGCTATTGATGATCTTGCCGGTTTTATTATCCAGTAATAAAACAGTCTTCTGCGCGATGGTGGTAGCGGGCATGGAGCCCAGCAAAGGCCAATCCCTGCTGCCCCGCCTAAAAACAAATAAATTTTGACAGGTATCAACCCCAATGCCTGCCGGATTGCTCATTTGCAGCGTATCCGGCAATGCCGGCCAGTTTTTAACCAAATGATATGGTGATTTATTGTAGCCGCTATTTTGCTTTTGTTTGCAGGCAACAAACCAGCAGCATAATAGCAGGAATACGAGTAGGCGTGAGTTCATTTTTCGTTTATACATGCAAGTTAGGATAAATCCGCTTTATCATCCTGCTATTCATCTCCATCAAGCTAATCCTAAAAATCTGTTTTAATCAAGGTACAAAATGACTTTCTCTAAACAAAATAAACCCTATATTTGTAAGGTAAACTTACAAGTTTACTTAATAATAATAAAAAATGAGCGATCAAACTACCCGGCAACTGGCAAGCAACCTGCGTAATGTAATTACCCGGTTAACCAAAAAGCTGCGCAAGCAATCGGCCACGGGCGAAAAACTATCGCTGACCGAGCGATCGACCATTGCTATGCTTGACCTGCACAAGCAATTACTGCCCAGCGAACTGGCCGCCATGGAGCATATTACTACACAATCCATGTCGCAGGTGCTTAACAATTTGCACAATATGGGTTTGATCATCCGTACCGCATCCGAAACGGATAAACGCAAAGTGATCATTTCGTTATCGCCATTGGGCGCGGAGATGCTGTACCAGGTACGTAACGAGCGCGAGGAATGGCTAAACAAGGCCCTGAATGAAGTTTGCACGCCCGAAGAACAAGAACTACTGCAAAAGGCATTAGGGCCGTTGACCAAGCTGGTTGATTGGGAATAAATCCCCCCTAACCTCTCCGAAAGGGAGGGATGAATGAGGGATTAGGATATATGGATTTAAAAGCCCTTTCCTTTGGAGAGGGTTGGGAGAGGTGAGGAATATGAACATCAGTACATTTAAAGCTTTTAAAAGCTACAATTATCGGCTATACTTTTTTGGCCAGTCGGTTTCGCTGATTGGCACCTGGATGCAAAAGACCGCCGTAAGCTGGGTGGTGTACGATCTGACACATTCTAAATTTATGCTGGGCCTTACCTTGTTTGCCAGCATGTTCCCCTCGTTTTTATTCTCGTTTTTTGGCGGTGTAGCGGCCGACAGGTATAACCGCTTCCGCTTATTGCTGGCTACCCAGGTGGCATCAATGCTGCAGGCTATACTACTTACGGTGCTGGTATTTACCCGGCATTATAATGTTTGGGAAATAATTGCGCTAAGCGTAATGCTGGGTATTATTAACGCCTTTGATGTGCCGGCCAGGCAATCGCTGGTGTATGAGATGGTGGATAATAAGGCCGACCTGCCCAATGCCCTGGCACTTAACTCATCTATGGTGAACCTGTCGCGGTTAATTGGCCCCGGTATAGCCGGATTAGTGATCGAAACCCTGGGTAACGATGTTTGCTTTGGGGTAAACGCGGTAAGCTTTGTGGCGGTGATAGGGTCATTACTTATGATGAAGCTGCCTAAATATGTAGCCAGGCCGCACACCAAAAATATGTTTGGCGAGTTAAAAGAGGGCTTTGTGTATCTTAAAAATTCGCCTAATATTTCCTTTATCCTGTTAACATTGGCCGCTATCAGCTTGCTTGTTTTGCCTTATAGTACGCTGATCCCCGTTTATGCCAAGGATATTTTTAAGGGGACAGCATCAACCTTTGGTGTGATAGATAGTGTGATAGGCTTAGGCGCATTCTCGGGTGCCATATTCCTGGCTTCGCTAAAACCGGGGCACGATTTAAAGAAGATCCTGGCTATAAACACGCTGATATTTGGTGCCGGGCTGGCTTTGTTTTCGCACGAAACCAATTACCCGCTGGCCCTGGTATTTTCGGTTATTGGCGGTTTTGGGATGATGTCGCAAATCACCATCAGTAATACGCTGATCCAAACCACCGTTGCCCCCGAAATGCGGGGACGGGTGATCAGCTTTTACGCCATGGCTTTCTTCGGGATGCAGCCCCTGGGTGGTTTAATTATTGGTGGCCTATCGCAATGGATAGGCGTGCAAAATACCATGCTGGCCGAAGGTGGTGTGGCATTGATCATCGGCTTGCTGAATTTGCGTTTTTTGAAAAAGAAACGGATCCAGAAAAAGGAGCAGGTTTTACTGGAACAACAAATCATGGAAACCGCACATGTATAGTATACATTAACTTTAAAATACATACCCCACATGATCACATCAATCGACACAAAAACAGCCCTGGTACTCATCGACCTGCAAAAGGGCATTGTAGGCTACCCAACCATCCACCCCATGGCCGGCGTGTTGGAAAATGCCGCTAAACTGATAGCCGCCTTTCGCAAGGCTAACTTGCCTGTTGTAATTGTAAACGTAAATGCTGCCGGCGCCAAATGGACCCGGTCGCGTAAGGATGCGAGGCAACCAATTGGTGCTTATAAGGATGATTTTTTAGAGATCACTCACGAGATTGTAACCGAGCCTGGCGATATTTTTATCACTAAGCATACCTGGGGCGCATTTTTTGAAACCCCGCTGCACGATGAATTGCAGCAGCGCGGTATAACTGGTATTGTGATGGCTGGTGTAGCTACCAGTATTGGCGTGGAGGGTACCGCCCGCCAGGCCAGCGAACGGGCCTATAACATCACCTTTGCCGCCGATGCCATGACAGATATGGTAGCCACCGCGCACGAAAACAGCTTAAAGGTGATCTTCCCGCGGATAGGTGAGGTTGGCTTAACGGACGAGATCATAGAAAAGTTGTAGAAACCGGCCAGCCTATTTGCTTACAATTTTCATCCGTGAAAACGGGAAGCCGTTGCAACCTGTTTTGGGATGCACTCTGTCTGCACTGGCGGTAGCCTCGGCTTCCGCGTCGGTTTTGGCGGCGTAAGCGGTTAGGCAAAAGCCCCAGCGCCAGGGTTCCATATCATTAAACTGCATAAAATCTATCCGGGTATACAGGCCGGCCTCGCCGGGGTTGCGCTCGTCGTTACGGGCAATCAGATATTGCTTGGCCAAATTCCAACGGATGATATGGAAGCGGGTGCGCGGCAGCTGTTGCCATAAAGTATCGGTAATGCTATAGCCGATGCCGTAATCATCGGTAAAATTACCCAAAAACGTAGCGGGTATTGGCCCGGCGGGTTTTACCTGTCCGTTGCTTTTGGATAGGATAAATAGGGATAGTGATACGAGGATGATTAGTTTCTTCATTTGTTTTATATTATTCTTCCGTATGCCCGGCCACTAAACGGTTCCATTCGGGGTGAACCGTTAAAAAATGTTTTACATAAACACAAAGCGGCACCATGGTTAAATGATGCTCTTCTAAATAGTGCATGGTTTTGTCAACAATGGCTTCGGCTACGCCCCTGCCTTTAAGCGTTGCCGGCACCTCGGTATGGATCAGGTATACTTTATCGCCTTTTTGCTTGTAATCAATAAAAGCGCGCTCGCCATCAACAAAAAGTTCGAAATTGTGGATGGGTATATTGTTTATCAGGTTGATGTTTGAATAATCCATAAATCAAATTACGGTATTTTTTATAGTAATTTTGTACCTTTAAATATTATGAAAACGATCTCACTCAATGTGCCGCCTAAAATTGCAAAAGCTTTTGAACAAGCCGACGCTTCGGTAAAGCAAAAGGCGGAGATCTATATTAATGCCTGGTTAGATGGGTTTTTAAGCAAGCAGTCGCCCAACGAAAGACTGAAGGCTATAATGGAAAATGCAACCAAAGAAGCGCAAAAAAATGGGTTTACGCCGGATAAGCTTGATGAGTTGTTAAAGGATGAATAATAAGTTTTGGGTATTTGATACCAATACGCTGCTTAGTGCATTACTTAATGTGCGCTCATCACCGGCCCAGGCACTTTTATTGGCGAATGAAACAGGTACGTTATTAATCTCCACTGAAATAAGTGAAGAGTATTTTTCTGTATTTACACGGCCAAAGTTTGATAAATATTTATCATTAGAAACACGGATCTCTTTCCTTGAAAATATCCTGACAAATTCGCTAACCATCAAAATATCCGAAACGGTTACAGCCTGTCGGGATCCAAAAGATAATATGTTCCTTTCGCTTGCCGTGTCAGCTCAGGCCGACGGTATAATTAGTGGCGATCAGGATTTGCTGGTGCTTCATCCCTTTAGAAGTATCCCTATTCTAAATCCAGGTGATTTTTTAAATACTTACAAGGAATAACTATTTGTAGGATGCTTGCGCATATATATCTTTTTTAAACCGTTTCTTTGTTTTTGTTATTATTACAGCATGAAACATTACGGGCTTATTGGTTATCCGCTCACACATTCGTTTTCGCGAAAATACTTTACCGAGAAATTTAAGACAGAGCATATTACCGACCATGTATACGAGCTTTTTGAACTGAAGAACCTAAGCGATTTTCCCGAACTGTTGCGGGCCAACACCAAACTGTGCGGATTGAATGTTACCGTTCCGCATAAAATAGGCATTGTGCGCTATATGGATTGGATAAGCGAAGAGGCTAAGGAGGTTGGCGCGGTAAACTGCATCCGCATTACGGCCGAGAGCCCGGTGCTGGCAGCCTTTAGCGGCGAAGTGGGTATACAGGACCATGATTTTAAGCTGGAGGGTTTTAATACCGATGTTTACGGGTTTGAACATTCGCTAAAGCCATTGCTGAAAAAGCATCATAAAAAAGCCTTACTGCTGGGCAATGGCGGTGCAGCGCGGGCAGTTAAATGTGTGCTGGACAAACTGGAGATTGAATACATATTGGTTACCCGCAAACCCGGCCGCGACCACGTGTTGTTTAAAGATCTTACCAAAAGAATGATGGAGGAGCATACGCTTATTATCAACACCACGCCGCTGGGTACATCGCCCAACGTACACGAGTGCCCGCCCATCCCCTATGAATATATTACCGAACACCATTTACTGTACGACCTGATTTACAATCCCGAGCAAACGCTATTTTTAAAGCAGGGGCACGATAAAGGCGCGACCACCAAAAATGGCTTTGAAATGCTAATATTGCAGGCAGAAAAATCGTGGGAGATATGGAAATCAAACGAAGTTACCCAATAATGAGGGGCCTGCTGTTGATATTGCTGGTTGGTTTAATCTGCGGCTGTGGCGGTCACGATTATTCACCTAAACCACGGGGCTATTTTCGTATCGTTTTCCCCAAAAAAGAGTACCAGGAATATACAGGCGGCTGCCCCATTATTTTCAGGTATCCCAAATACGCGGTAATAGAACCCGACCGTAAGGCCGGTGCCAAACCCTGCTGGTTAAACATGCAGTTCCCACAATTTAAAGGTACACTGCATTTAAGTTACGAGCATATCCAATCTAAAGCCATGTTTGATATGCTGGTAGAGGATACCTACAAACTGGCATCCAAGCATACGGTAAAAGCTACTTCAATCGATCAGGGTACTATCAGCTCGCCCTTTTACAAGGTGTATGGCATTTATTATACTATTGATGGTAACGTGGCCTCGTCATCGCAATTTTACCTGACCGACAGCACCAAAAACTATATTCGTGGGGCGCTATATTTTAATGTAGAACCCCGTTTGGATTCGATACAGCCCGTGCTTGATTTTGTAAAAAAGGATGTGGATGTGATGATCAGGAGTTTCCGTTGGAAACAGGATTGATTTCGGAATTCGGATGTTCGATTTCGGGTTTAAGCCATTTGTTATTGTATAAATTACACATCCGAAATCGAACATCCGAATTCCGAAATGGAATGGTAATAAAAAACTTACCTGCCTGCTGTCCTGCTTAGCAATAAAGTTACAAAAACCGGTAACGAAAATCAGGCTTAAACACTGATTTTTGCGGCATGAGTTTTAAGTATACCCTGAGCCTGTTTGCTGCTATAATTTTATGTTCGGCCGTTCCTGCTTATGCGCAGCAGGGTGCTGCGGTTAAAGGTTCTATATCGGGCCGTTTGGTTGATGCCGACAGCAACCAGCCACTGGAGTTTGCTACCGTAGCGCTAATAAAAAAAGCAGACAACCTCCCCGCCAAAAGCATCCAAACCGATTTACAGGGTAATTTTAAGTTAGATAATATTGCCGATGGTTATTACCTTTTGCGCACCACCTATGTGGGCTACGGTACTTATACTAAGGATAGTATCCGTTTTGACGCAAAAAAAAGGACCTACATCTTAAACACCCTTAAGTTAAAACAAATGAAGGGCGCGCTGAAGGAAGTATCGGTTAAAGCGCAACGCAGCAGTATACAATTGGGTATCGACCGCAAGGTTTTTAGTGTTGACCAAAGCCTGGTGAGCCAGGGTGGATCAGTTACCGATCTGCTGAGTAATGTACCATCGGTACAGGTAGATGTGGATGGCAATTTAAACCTGCGGGGCACCAGCAATGTGCGGGTGCTGATCAATGGTAAGCCATCGGCCCTAACCGGCAGCAGCATGGCCGATGTGCTGCAATCCATCCCTGCCAGCGCCATCGAAAGCATTGAGGTGATCACCAACCCATCATCCAAATACGATGCCGAGGGGCAATCGGGCATTATCAATATTATCCTTAAAAAGAACGCGCGTTTGGGCTTTAATGGCTCGGTGAGTGGTTCGGTAGGTAATCAAAAAACATACAACGGCAGTGCCAATATCGCTTATCAAACCAAGGCTGTTAACCTTTACGCCAACTACAGCTATCGTAAAGCCGAACGCACCGGCAATGGCTTTACCAACCGCACCATATCCGACCCGGTTAACGGGCAAACCTTTCAAAACCAGATAGCCAACCAAAGCTTCGATTTTAACTCGAACAATATCCGCGCCGGTATCGATATTAACCTCGACCCTAAAACCACGCTTAGTTTTTCGGGCAATGCTAACCTGCGTAACCGCAACCGTTTCCAATTTGGCGATACCCGTATTACCGATGCCGCAAGTGTGTTGAAACAACTGACCAGCCAAAACAGCAGTTCGTACACCAAGGGCAACCATAATTTAGATTACAATGCCGACTTTGACCGCAAGTATAAAAAAGGCGAGCTAACTGCAAACGTGGGCTACTCTACCGGCTTTGAGGATGCCGACGATTACCAGTCCACCGAATATAATAACTATATCCCAACAGCTGCTTACAGGCAGCGCAGGCAAATTAACGCCAACGGGCAGGAGGGCCACAACATCAACATCCAAACCGATTATACCCAACCGCTAAACCATAACAATAAATTTGATGTGGGTTACCGCAGCACCTTTAGCCAAAACAATAACCGTAACGATGTGGATAGCGTTTTGGCAGGTGTTTATGTACCCGATGGTACCCTGACCAATCACTTTTTGTATAAAGAGCAAATACACGCCGTATATGGTAATTACCAGCAGCAGTTTGGCCAGTATGGCCTGCAGGTTGGCCTGCGTGCCGAAAGCGCCCACATCCGCACGCTGCTGCGCGAAGGTAGTATTGCCAACGGACAGGATTACTTTAGGATATACCCCAGTGTTTTTTTAAGCGATAAGCTGAGCGAAAACCAAACCCTGCAACTAAGCTATACCCGCCGGGTAAGCCGCCCGCGCGACAGGCAGATCTCGCCCTTTTTAGATACCAGCGACCCTTACAACTATCAGCAGGGCAGCCCCAATTTAAAGCCCGAGGATACCCACTCGTTTGAGATGAGTTATATTAACTACTGGAAAACGCTGACGCTGACATCATCACTTTACTATCGTTTAACAAATGATGATATCCAGCGCATCCGTACCCCCTACAATGGCTCAACCAGCATCGTGGTATTACATTCGGAAAACATTACCAGTTCGCAAAACGGCGGGTTTGAGTTAATAGCCAAGGTTAATGCCACGCAAAATATTGATATTACCGCCAACATAAATGCTTATTACAGCTATTTACAGGCGGCACCGCAGTTTAATTTAAATTCCACATCAGGCTTTGCCTGGAACGGTAACCTGACCGCCAACATTAAACCCGTTAAAAAATTGGGTATACAATTACACGGCGATTATAACGCGCCGCAGGTAATTAGCCAGGGCCACCAGCGCGCCATGTACGGCTTGGATGGCGGGCTGAAATATGATTTAACTAAAGCCCTTAACATCAGCACCAGCATCCGCGATATATTTAACAGCCGCAAGTTTGGTTCGATAACCAATTACACCGCCGGCGCGGCAAGTATCCATTCCGAATCGGTTCGCCGTTTCCAAACCCGCACCATGTTGGTTACCCTGTCCTACCGTTTCGGTTCGACACCGGATGATGGCAGCAAGAAGAAGAAAAAGGATAAGAAAGACGGCAACCCGGATGATAATAACGGTAGCCCGGATGATCCATCGGGTGGTGGTAACCCACCAGGTGGCGGCGGCGGAAGTAAGTTGTAGCGGGTTTAATTGTATATAAAAATGTCATTGCGAAGTTTGATCCCGGTGGGGCTTTAAAGGAGTAATGACAGAGAGGAGGGTGTCACCCTGAGCCCGTCGAAGGGTGCGTGCGTAGGCCTGCCCTCCATGGTTCGACGGGCTCACCATGACACCCTGTTTTTAACATATCATGGGTAGCGTAGGAATCTCGTAGTTATCCATGATTGATTATGCTTACGACGAGATTGCCACGTCGCCCCATCTCACCATTCCCTTGCTGCTCCTCGCAATGACAAAAAGTAATACTACTGTTGTTGCTGCTGCTGCTGCTGTATCATCTCCATATACCGCTGATAGCTATTCTTCGAGAAATCGGGCGCGGGGTGCTTAATAACCGGTTCATCAAAAACCTCGGCTATTTCGCCGCAGCCTGATGGGTTTTCTTTGTTATAGCCCACTGATACGGCAACCTCTAACTTGTGCGTGTATGGGCCCTTATAAGTGCCTTTAACCGGCGAGCAATCCGAGAAGTTTCGGCCTACGGCCAGGCGTACATGGGTTTCGTTAGCTACCACGTTGTTTGTTGGGTCGATACCTATCCAGCCATAATCGGGCAGGTAGGCTTCGGCCCAGGCATGGGTGGCGCCTTCGCCGCGCATACCGTTGTGGTTGGGGCAAATATAACCGCTTACGTAGCGGGCAGGGATGCTTATTAAACGCAGCATCACCATTAGTATGTGGGCAAAATCCTGGCAAACGCCGGCCTTTAGCTTCCATACATCATCCAGGGTGCTTTCAACCGTGGTTACGCCTTTTATGTATTCAAAATTATCGTACACATACTGGCAAAACCGCAGGATGGCCTGGTAAGGGGTATCCTCCTTTTTTAGTTCGGTTTTAACAATCTGCCATAATTCAAACTGACCGTTAAAGTATTCCTGCTTTAAAAAATCAATATAGGGCACAATATAACGCAGGCGTTCGTAATCCTTCCATTGCTGCTCGGGGAAGATGTCGTTAACCGGCAATGGGCGGTGTTTGGTAGTTACCCATAGCTGCGAATTAATGATCAACTGGCTATGCGGGTCGCGGTGGGTAAAGCTGCCTACCTGGTTGCCGTAATAATCAACATAAGTATCCACTATCGGGTCGCCGGTAATGGTTAGTTCATGCTTCAGCACATCCTGGTAATCATCCTGCAAAGGATAAAGTATAATCTGGTTGGCGCTGTCGCGCACTAAACCCTCATAAGTATATTTGGTGATGTGCTGTATTTTAAATTCGGGCATAATTCAAATAATTTATAACGATCAGGAATTGGCAAAATAATTCTCGTTCAGGGCATTGCCTATCCCATACAATTCCGTCCTGATCTGGGTTAAATAAGGATGCAAACCCTCGTGCCTGATGCTGTTAACCGAGCTGTACTTAATGCGGCTTTGCAAGCGGCCTATCTGGAACGACATTTTACGGAAATCGTCCCGCTCATGGTCGCCTTTCAGCCTGTCAAAATAACGCTGGATATGGTTCACCGCGTAAATAACCGAGCGCGGGAAATCATTGTTCAGCGCCACTTGCTCCAAAACATTCTTAGCCTCGAAACCCGAGCGGTAGGTTTTCAGGTATAGTTCATAACCGCCTATGGATAACAGCAGGTGCTTCCAGTAAGTGGTATCGGTCAGCAGGTCGGGGTTTTCGTTCAGGTTATTAAATTTGGTATCCAAAATATCAACCGATTGGATAGCCCTTTCCAGGTATTTGCCAATATTCATAAAGCTGCGGCCTTCGCCTCGCTCCATGGTAATCTCTACTGTTCCATAATAAAGCATTACCTGTTTTATCAATACATCAAGCGTACTGATAGGGTCTTCGCGTTGCAGCATTTTATCCAGCTTGGCATCCTTTACGGTATGATAATACTCGTTCAGGCACTGCCATAAATCTTTGGTAATATGCTCCTGCACACCACGGGCATTTTCGCGGGCCAGGGTAATGATGCTAAGGATGGAGTTTGGGTTATCCTTCGATGTGATCATGTACTTCAGCACCGCGCGGCTATCGTTATTTAACTTAGCCCTTACATCTTCATCGCCCTCGGCTGCATACAGGCGCATCATGGGTTCCCAGGTAAAACCGGCCACCGCATCCTGCGACGACGCGTAGTTGATCTTTAGCATCCGCAATAACCCATCGCTACGTTCCACATAACGGCTACTCCAATATAAACTTGCTGCTACTCTGCTTAACATATTTTCTTATTTCGGATTTCGAAATGCCAATTTCGAAATGTCTTTAATCTTTTAATAATTCGAATTTGGCAATCCGCATTTCGACTTATATTTACTCTCCCAGCACCCACGTATCCTTACTGCCGCCGCCCTGCGAGCTGTTTACCACCAGCGATCCTTCTTTCAGCGCTACACGGGTTAAGCCGCCGGGTACTATTTCAATCCCGTTTGGCCCGCACAGGGCATAAGGGCGCAGGTCTATCCGCCTTGGGGCCAATTCGCCCTGTATATAACACGGCGATGCCGAAAGGCTAATGGTTGGCTGCGCGATGAAGTTGCGCGGGGCTTTCAGTATCTCTTTTTTATAATCGTCAATCTCTTCTTCGGTTGATGCATGGCCCATCAGCATACCGTAGCCGCCGCTTTCGTTGGTTTTTTTAACCACCATGCTATTGATGTTGGCAAATACATATTCCTTTTCGTCGGCATTACCTAATTGGTAAGTCGGTACGTTTTTAAGGATTGGTTCTTCATTCAGGTAGTATTTGATCATGGCCGGTACATATACATACACCGCCTTGTCATCGGCCACGCCGTTGCCTATAGCATTTACAATGGCCACGTTACCCTTACGGTAAGCGCCCATTAGCCCGGCTACGCCCAACATACTTGTTGGGTTAAACACCAATGGATCTAAATACTCGTCATCCACCCGGCGATAGATCACATCTACCTGTTGCAGGCCGTTGGTGGTTTTCATGTATACCTTGTGGTTATCCACTACCAAATCGCGGCCCTCTACCAACTCCACACCCATCAGGCGGGCCAGGGTAGTATGCTCAAAATAAGCCGAGTTATAAATACCCGGGCTTAATAATACAATAGTAGGGTTGCTCACCGGCCTTGGCGATAGCGCCAACAGGTTTTTATACAATAAGGCCGGGTACTCGGTAACGCTGCGCACATTGCATTGCGGCAGCAGATCAGGGAACAGGCGTTTGGTAATCTCGCGGTTCTCCAGCATATAGCTTACGCCCGATGGGGTGCGCAGGTTATCCTCCAGCACGTAAAAAGTACCATCATGATCTCGGATCAAATCGATACCGGCTATGTGTACATAAATATCATAAGGCACCTGCAATTGGTACATCTCGCGCAAAAAGTGCGGGCACGAGTAAATGATATCAATTGGCACTATGCCATCCTTAATAATAAACTGGTTATGATAAACATCTTTCAGGAACAGGTTAAGCGCGGTAAGGCGTTGTTTAATACCTTTCTCTACAAAAGCCCATTCGGCCGCGGTAATAATGCGGGGGATAATATCAAATGGAAAGATCTTCTCTATCCCCTCGCCGCTGTTATAAACCGTAAAGGTAATACCCTGGCTCATGAACAAGCGCTTGGCCAATTCTTCCTTTTTGTTCAATTCGTCGGGCGATTCCAGCGACAGGTAATTAATCACCTTGCTGTAATGATCGCGAATATTGGAATCAGCGCCAAACATTTCGTCCCAAACACCATCAATGGGGTTGTACTTGTTAAAATAGCCCGATCCCTGCATATATTTAAACTCCGTTTTTTATAAAATTATGGTAATTTATGAAGTGTTTTTAATAAAACACCGAAAAAATTAATAAATATTTTTCAAAATATAATAAAACAAGGATATATAGAACAAAAAAAGCAGATTGAAGGAATAAAAACTCCGTTAACCTGCTTTTTTAGGGATAAATTTCAACCCCTTGATATTGTAAATGGATGTTTATGCCATTTTATTTTTCAACCGCCGAGAAAACTTCCAGCAAAACGTTCCATTTGTGGGTTGCATCAATTTCCCATATCCGCACATAGTTGTAACTGCTTACAATACCGCCCTTTTTTATGCGTGCAGTACCATAGCTATAAGCAAGGTCGTTACTGGTAGCCCTGCCGGCGTTAACAGTTTCGGCACTTATGGCAATAGCTTCGTTATCCAAAAACTTCATGGTTTTATCAACACCGGTTATCGGCTCAAAACCAGGGAAGTAATAACGACCCTCGGGGCTTAAAAACTCCTTATAGGTTGCAAGGGCCGATTTGCTAAGCGAGTAGTTAAAAGTTTTATCGTACTGTAATATAACCGATTTGCCCGCGAACGGGTCTTTACTGGCTTCCTTTTGCTTAGCAGGATCGGGTTCCTTAAAGTCGGTGTTTACTTCGCCCTCGGCTTCGGGGTGCTGGATCCCCAGGTTAATTAACAGCTTTAAGCCGCTTTCGCCATCATTTTTCCATACAGAAACGTAATCGCCATAAACCTTGTCGTCATCGGTTTTGCCGTTTTGGTAAACATAAGGGCCGGCAGTAAAGGCCAGGTCGCCATTGGCTGATATCCGCGCGAATTTTGGTTTGGACGTTAAAGTGCCCGGTTGCTTATCAATAGCGCCGTAAAATTCGGTTATTTTTTTCGCGTCGGGTTTGAACACAATACCTTCAGGGTCGGCTACGGCTAAAAAGCCATCCTTTATCCCTTTTTTGGCAACCAGTTTGTTGAAATTTTCTTCGGCGCTTACTACTGCTGATACTTTGGCTACAGGTGCTTTTTGTGCTGATGCTAAACTGCTATAAATAATAAATAGTGTTGCTGACAGGATAATTCGTTTCATTTTGAGGCTAAATTTCGTTTTCATTTTTAGCATACGGCATGTTTAATCGTATTTGTTTTTGATTGTTGCCGGGGGGTATGCTGTTTTGTTTAAATAGATTTGTGTGGCAATTTAATAATAAATATTAAGCTGCAAATGTTATTACAAAAGCATTTTACTTAATACGGGTATATAACAAATGCTTGCCGTGCTTGTTTGCCGCGCGGGTATTTATATTAAACTATCCTTAGCCTAACGGATAACATACGGGTTTATTTTAATCGCCGTATTTGCGCACTATTTCATCCATCAGCGATAGTTGGCTGGTTATGGCTTCGTCTATATCGTTCAGGTATTTAGTTGTTGCCGCTGGATCTTGTTCGGCCTTTATGGATTTGATGATGGTTTGGATGCGGGTTGCCGGCTCCCGCAGATTGTGCGAGAGCGCCTGGATCACCTGATCTTTTTCGCCTAAATTAGTATGCAGGGTGGCTACCACGGTATTAATATCGCGCATCAGTATCCCCATCTCGTCGGTCATATCGTCGGGTAAATTAGGCAGGGACTTTTTATCGATATAGTCAGAAAGCGAACGCTGGGCTTTTTTTAAAGGCACTACCAATCCGTTTAGCACCAGCAAAGTAACCGTTGTAGATAATAAGGTTAAGCCCAGGGTGAGTAAAAAACAGGATGCTTTATTAATGGACGAGCCCGACGAGTAGATTAACAAGCCTATAATACCAAATAAGGGGATGTGGATCCCTAAAAAGGATACAAACATAAATTTTACGGTATAATTGCTGAGCAGCTTTATACCCGATAAAGACCTGTAAAGTTTCATAATGTGATTGTTTCGGCTAAATATTAAATATAGCTTTTTTATACGACGGGGTATTGTAATTTGTTAGGGTGTTGCAATTATTTGTATATTTAGCTGACTATTATTTATAATCGGGGCTAAGCCCCGTTGCTGACCAGCAATAAACGAAGGGTTTTGGGAAACTAAAAAGCCATTTAACACATGAAAATTTTCAAGGGGTTAGTTTTAACCATTGCATTACTTACAGGGGGTATTGCAGCAAAGGCACAGTTTTACCAGGATATACAAGGTAATGCCATTAAGGAAAACAAGTCGGCAGATACAGAGGGTTCGCCTTATTTGCTTGATAATTGGACGGCAGGATCGGCAACGGTAGAAAAAGGCAGGTATGACAATATTAAATTAAAGTACGACATTAAAAACGACCAGCTTATTTTTGCCGGAAAAGATGATGTGCCCATGGGTTTTGCCGACCCGGTTAAAAAATTCAGTATAAATAACCGCAACTTTGCCAACGGCTTCCCGGCCATCGGCGCGCAGGGTAAGGATTCGTATTACGAGGTATTATCGGATGGTAAAGTAAAATTATTAAAGCACTACGCTAAACATATAGAGGAAAATAAAACGTATGGTTCGGCAGCAGTCACAAGAGAATACACAGGCATCGAAACCTATTATGTATTTAAGGATGATAAAATGAGCGCGATAAAACCCGATCGGAAAAACATATCAGACTTAACCGCCGATAAGGCCGCGCAAATAGATACTTACCTTAAAACCAACAAAGTAAACTTTAAAAACGATGCCAGTTTAGGGCAATTGTTTGATTATTATAACGGCTTATAATAACTGTAAAAAACAAGGGCCGGGTATTAGTATACCCGGCCCTTGTTTTTTATATGGGTATAATTACATTTTATTCCAGGTGGTGCCGTCTTTGCTATCCTTTAGCTGGAAGCCTATTTTTTGCAGCCCATCGCGTATTTTATCAGATGTGGCATAATCGCTGTTGCGCTTGGCATCGCTGCGCAGGTCTACTATCATTTCCATTACGTTGGGCAGGTCATCGTTGGCCGCAATTTCATTTTCAAGCCCTAAAACATTCACCAAAAAGTCATTCATCAGCTTTTTTAGCAGATCAAGGTTGGCGGCATCTATCTTTAGCTTACCATCATGCACCGAATTAATAATGCGCGATGCCTCAAACAGTTCGGCAATCAGCACGGGGCTGTTAAAATCATCGTTCATGGCATCGTAGCATCGCTGTTGCAGTGCTGCTATCTCGGCCTCGTTAGTAGCCGATGGCTTCAGGGTGTCCAGTAAGCCATAGGCATTCATCAGGCGTTTAAAACCTTTTTCGGATGCTTCCATGGCGTCGTTACCAAAATCAAGCGTGCTGCGGTAGTGCGCCTGCAGCATAAAAAAGCGCACGGTCATAGGGCTGTAGCCCTTGTTCAGGATTTTGTTATTGCCGCTAAACAATTCATGCGGCAGGAAGCTGTTGCCTAACGATTTCGACATTTTTTGCCCGTTAACGGTCAGCATATTGGTATGTACCCAATAGGTAGCCGGGTTTTGGCCGCAGCTGGCTACATTTTGGGCAATTTCGTTGGTATGGTGGGTAGGCACCAGGTCAATCCCGCCACCGTGTATATCAAATTTATGGCCCAAATATTTATTACTCATGGCCGAGCATTCCAAATGCCAGCCCGGGAAACCCACTCCCCATGGCGATGGCCATTTCATCAGGTGTTCGGGTTTAGCTTTTATCCACAAGGCAAAGTCCAGTTTGCCTTTTTTCTCATCCTGGCCGCCCAGTGTACGGGTATTGGTCAGCAGGTCATCCAGGTTGCGGCCATTTAATATGCCATAATCCTGCGTGGTGTTATATTTCTCTACATCAAAATAAACCGAACCGTTTACCTCGTAAGCATAGCCGCGCGCTAATATTTCCTTTACCAGCTCTATCTGCTCAATCACATGGCCGGTGGCGGTTGGTTCAATGCTTGGCGGCAGGGTATTTAACTCACGCATCACATCATGAAAGCCTACGGTGTATTGCTGTACAATTTCCATAGGTTCCAGTTGTTCCAGTTTGGCTTTTTTCGAAATTTTGTCCTCGCCGTCGTCGGCATCGCCTTCCAAGTGGCCGGCATCGGTAATATTACGCACATAGCGCACCTTGTAGCCCACGTGGCTCAGGTAACGAAAAATCAGGTCGAACGATATATAGGTACGGCAATTGCCCATGTGGGCATCGCTGTAAACAGTGGGGCCGCAAACATACATACCCACGTGGGGCGGGTTTAGCGGTTTAAATACTTCCTTGGTACGGGTTAAAGTGTTGTAAACAAATATATTTTGTTCCATGCCGCAAACTTAATGATTTTTCCATTCACCTATAATTGAATTAATTGCCCGGCAGGATGTTTTACACTGCGGATACAGAGGCGTTTCGGCCAGCCCCTCCTGCCAAATACTTACTATTAAGTAGGTATTGGTCCATATCCTGTAAAATGGTTGATACATACAACTATCTGTAAAACCTACTAATATATATTCGCTTTATATAATTGATGGAAGTAACAGAACCAATTTCGCGCAAGCTGATCCATTTGGGAAAAGTATACTTAAATGTATTATCAAAAAGGGTAGATCATTTAGGCATTAACCGCTATTGGTATATCCTGTCGCTCATCCATGCCAATAACGGGCAGTTAACGCAAAAAGCGCTGGCCGAAAAGTTGGGTAAAGATAAATCGGCTATAGTAAGCATTATTGATTTTTTAACCGAAAAAGGATATGTTTATAGGGAAGTAAACCCGGCCGACCGCCGCCAGCATTTACTAAAAGTAACCGAAAAAGCAGGCAAAGCCGTCCCCGAAATTGTAGCTGCTTTTGAAGCGATCAATCAAACGGTTACCTCCGATCTGTCGGCTGCCGAAATGGAAATATTTAACCGCGTATTGTTAAAAATGGAGGACAATTTAAAACCATACGCTACCCAGGAAATGAATATCAAACTTAAATTAAATAAGTAATACATCAATATTATGAAGATCAGGTATATTGTATATATCATTATTGCAGCCGTAGTAGGCTATTTGGTTTACAGCAGGCTATGGGGCCCCAAAGCTAAGGAAAGCATAGCGGCAACCGGCGGCGCAGGCGGCAAAGGTGGTAAGGGCGGCAAAAAGAAAACAGGCCCTATCCCTGTTAAAGTAATGATTGTTAAGGATACCGTAGTGATCAATAACATTGATGTAACCGGGTCTATTGATGCTAACGAACGGGTAAACCTGATCAGCCAAACGGCGGGCAATATTACCGGCATTTATTTTAAGGAGGGTGGCCGTGTAAGCAAAGGCCAGCTGCTGGTTAAAGTATACAATCAGGATTTGCAGGCATCCCTGCAGCAAAACCAATATCAGATAACTTTAGCCGCGCAAACCGAATACCGCAATAAAATATTGCTGCAAAAGGAAGCTATAAGTAAGGAAGAATACGAAACATCGTTAACCAGCCTTAACTCGTTAAAGGCACAGGCCGATATGATTAACGCGCAAATTTCCCGCACAGAGATCCGCGCGCCGTTTAGCGGGACTATCGGCTTAAGGAATGTTAGTCCGGGTGGTTATTTATCGCCCTCCACATCCATAGCCACATTGGTAAATATCGATCCGGCTAAACTCACCTTCTCGGTGCCCGAGCGTTATTTGTCACTTATACAGCCGGGCAGTAAAATAAAATTCACTGTGGCCAGCTCAACCAAAACTTATTCGGCCACGGTTTACGCTATCGAGCCTGCTATTGATGCCGCGTCGCGTAGTATCACTATCAGGGCACAGGCGCCAAATCCTAAAAACGAGCTGACTGCCGGTAGCTTTGCCAAGATAAACCTAACGCTGGACCAGATCCCGAAAACCATTATGATACCTACCGAGGTGGTTACCCCCGATTTAAAAAGCAGCAAAGTATTCCTGGTTAAAAATGGCGTAGCTATGCCCAAAAATGTGGAGACCGACCTGCGTACCGACACCAAAATACAGGTGACCAAGGGCTTGAAAGCTGGCGATAGCCTGATTGTATCGGGCATTATCCAAATGCGCCCTAAAGTTGTCATCAAGATCATTAAAGTTATTAAGTAACCCCTATTATGAGTTTATCCTCAGTAAGTATAAAAAGGCCGGTACTGGCAACCGTATTGTCGGTTGTGATTGTGGTATTTGGGGTAATAGGCTATACCTTTTTAGGTGTGCGCGATTTCCCTTCGGTCGATCCGCCTATTATTTCCGTAAGCACCAGCTACTCGGGCGCCAACTCGGATGTTATCGAATCGCAGATAACCGAGCCGCTGGAAAAAGCCATTAACGGTGTACCGGGTATCCGTAACATTACATCAAGCAGTTCGGTTGGGAGCAGCAACATTACCGTTGAATTTACGCTGGATGCCGATTTGGAAACCGCCGCTAACGATGTGCGCGATAAGGTATCGCAGGCACAGCGCCAGCTGCCGCAGGATATTGACGCGCCGCCGGTAGTAACCAAGGCCGATGCCAGCGCCGACCAAATTATCACCCTTACCGTTAGCAGTAATACCCGCAACATTAACCAGGTTGATGATTATGCCGAAAACGTTTTGCAGGAAGGCTTGCAAACCATACCCGGTGTAAGCTCTATTAACATACAGGGCCAGCGCCAATATGCTATGCGCCTTTGGATCGATCCTAACAAGCTATCGGCCCTGGGCCTGGCAGCTACCGATATTAAGGATGCCTTAAGCAAAGAGAACGTAGAACTGCCCGCCGGTAAAATTGAAGGTAATAATACCGAGCTGGCCGTACGCGCCTTGGGCAAACTACATACCGTAAAAGATTTTAACGACCTCATCATCCGTGCCGATAGTAACCGGGTAATTCACTTTAGCGATATTGGCTATGCCTTATTAGGGTCGGCTAACGAGGAATCGTCGCTGAAAGAATCGGGCGTGCCCGAAGTGGGTTTGGCCATTGTGCCGCAGCCGGGTGCCAATTATGTGCAAATAGCCAAAGACTTTTACAAACGCCTTGAACAGATAAAGAAAGACCTGCCACCCGATATTAAGGTAGTAGTGGCTTTGGATAATACCCGTTTCATTAATCAATCTATCACCGAGGTAAAGGAAACGTTGCTGATATCATTCATCCTGGTGGTTATTATCATTTACCTCTTCTTCCGCGATTGGCTGATCGCTTTCCGCCCGTTGATAGATATCCCGGTATCGTTGATCGGGGCGTTCTTTATCATGTATGTATTCGGCTTCTCTATCAATATCCTAACCCTGCTGGGGATAGTACTGGCAACGGGCCTGGTGGTAGATGACGGCATTGTGGTAACAGAAAATATTTATAAAAAGGTGGAAGCCGGCATGGAGATCCGCAAGGCGGCCTTCGAGGGTTCGGCCGAGATCTTCTTCGCGGTGGTATCCACATCGGTTACGCTGGCGGCGGTATTCCTCCCCATTGTATTTTTAGAAGGCTTTACCGGCCGGCTCTTCCGCGAGTTCGCGGTCGTCGTCGCGGGTGCGGTGTTGATCTCGGCATTTGTGTCGCTTTCGCTTACGCCAATGCTGAACGTAAAGCTGATCCGTAAAAATCAAAAGAAATCAAAGTTTTACGAAAAGACCGAGCCGTTTTTCGAGCGTATGACCAGCGCATATACCGAAACATTGGTGAACGCCATGAAATGGCGCTGGACATCGTGGCCTATCCTGGGTATTTGTTTGATAGCGGTTTACGTGTTGATCAAGATCATCCCATCCGAACTGGCCCCGCTGGACGACCGTAGCTTGCTGCGTTATTCGGTTACCGCGCCCGAGGGTTCATCGTACGAGTATACCAGCAATTACATGGATAAAATTTCGCAGATGATCGAGGATTCTATCCCCGAAAAAAATGTGAATATTTCCATCACCGCTTTTGGCCGTAGTGGTAGCGGCGCGGTGAACAGTGGCTTTGGCCGTATAGGTTTACTAAACCCCGACGAACGTAAACGTAGCCAGGCGCAAATTGCCGATTACCTGACTAAAAAGCTAAGCAAATTCCCCGATGCCCGCGCTATTGTGGTGCAGGAGCAAACCATTAGCGGCGGCGGTAGCGGCGCGCGTACATCGCTGCCTATCCAGTTTGTTTTGCAAAACCAGGATTTTGAAAAGATCCGTAAGGTACTGCCCGACTTTTTGGCCGAGGTGCAAAAAAGCAGCATACTGCAAACCCCCGATGTGGATTTGAAATTTACCAAACCCGAGTTAACCGTAGTAACCGACCGTGACCGCGCCCGCGACTTAGGTGTAAGTGTAGCCGATATTGCAGCAACACTACAACTATATTATAGTGCCGGCCGTGTAGACTACTTCCTGATTAACGGGAAGCAATACCAGGTGGTAGCCCAGGTTGACCGTAAAAACCGCGACCAGCCGCTGGACCTGAAATCGGTATACGTGCGCAGTACGCGGGGTAATTTAGTACAATTGGATAACGTGGTAAAAGTATCCGAGGATGCTATCCCGCCATCTATTTATCACTTTAACCGTTTTAAATCGGCCACTATACAAGCTGGTTTAGCGCCGGGTGTGAGTATGAGCCAGGGTATTGCCGAAATGGAACGCATAGCCAAAAGCAAGCTGGACCCTACATTTAGTACAGCGCTTAGCGGCCCATCGCGCGATTTTTCCGAATCGTCATCCAACATCATGTTCGCGTTTATGTTCGCGCTGTTGCTGATATACCTGGTGCTGGCCGCCCAGTTTGAAAGCTTTGTAGATCCATTTATTGTAATGATGACTGTACCGCTGGCTATAGCGGGCGCGTTTTTATCGCTATGGCTGTTTAATCAAACACTAAATATCTTCAGCGAAATTGGTATGATAACCCTGGTGGGCCTGGTAACCAAAAACGGGATCCTGATTGTGGAGTTTGCCAACCAGCGCATGGAGCATGGCCTAAGCAAATTCGAGGCGGTGGTAGAATCGGCCACAGCACGTTTGCGGCCTATATTAATGACCAGTTTGGCCGTAGTACTGGGCTCGGTGCCTATTGCGCTGGCCCTGGGCGCGGGTGCAAAAAGCCGCGTATCGCTGGGTATTGTAATTATTGGCGGCATGTTGTTTTCGCTGATATTAACGCTGTATGTGATCCCGATGATCTATATGATGATAGCGGCCAAAGTACGCCGCGACCCGGATGCAGAAGATGAGGATGTAGAACCTAAAAAGCTGAACCCGAAGAAACCAAAATTGATAGAAAAGCTGTAAACGATATGAAATTGAGTAAAATAGTTTGCCTGCTCTTTTTATGCACCGCCCTTAGTGTTGGCAGCCGCGCCCAAAACGCGCCTATGCTAACCTTAAAAGACGCGGTTGAGATTGCATTAAAGAACAACTATAATATTAAACTGGCCCAAAACAATAATAACATTGCCAAAAACAATGTTACACCGGGCGCTGCCGGCATGCTGCCCCAGGTATCGGCCGATCTGACTACTAATAACAGTAAGCAAACCATCAAGCAAACCAAGTCGGATGGTACAGTAAATAACTTGAATGGCATTAGTAACAGCAACGTAAGCTACGGCCCCAGTTTAAGCTGGACCATTTTTGATGGCTTTGCCATGTTTGCCAATTACGACCAGTTAAAGGAACTGAACCACCTGAGCGATGTGCGCATGCGCGACACCATACAAAGCACCATGGCTAATGTAATTGCCACCTATTACGATATGATCAACCAGAACGAGCAGATCAGGGCGCAGAAGGGGGCTATCGAAATCTCCCGCACGCAATTCCGTATTGCTAATGATAAGTTTACTGTAGGCCGGGCATCGCGCCTGGATGTGCTGAACGCGCAGGTGAACCTGAATACGGATACCGCTACCCTGCTTACCCAAATACAGCAGTTTAAGGCCAACAAAATACGGATGAACCAATTGCTGATCCGCGATTTGCAAACCGATTTTTCGGTAGCGGATACCATTGTGGTAGATGAAAAACTGGTACTGGGCGATATTATTAACAACGCGCAAACCCAAAACCCTACCATCCTATCGGCCGAGATCAATAAGCGCTTGGCAGATATTAACCTGCGCCAGGTAAAAGCCACCCGCTACCCAACATTAAGTGTAGGATCGGGCTATACCTGGACCAACAGCAAAACCCCCGCGGGTTTTACCCGTATGCAGGATGCCCATGGTTTTAATTATGGCCTAACCGCGTCCATCAATATTTTTAACGGCTTTAACCAAACCCGTAAGGAGCGTAACGCCAAAATACAAATTGATAACGCGGTAATTGATGCCAAACAATCGAGGTTGAATGTGGAAGCACAAATCAATAACCTGTATGTAAGCTATCTTTCGGGTATGGATTTAGTAAAGCTTGGGCAAGCCAATGTGGCTATAGCCAAGCGTAATTTAGATATATCTTTAGATAAATATAAGCTGGGCAACATAACCCCGCTGGAGATCCGCGAAGCCCAAAGGAACTATTTAGATGCGCAATCCAAGTTTTTTGAAGCACAATACCAATCAAAACAAGCGGAAATCACCCTTAAGCAGATTACCGGCAGCATAAATATTGAATAAAAAGCGTAACATTTATCTTTTGTTTACGTAAAAGACTATTTTTGAGGATCATATCATTATGCCTGGTACCTATAAAATATGTTTGCTGATAGATGACAATTACATTGATAATTTTGTCACACGCAGGATATTGGAAAGCGGGCATTTTGCAGACGAAATTATTGTACGGCAATCGCCTGCCGAAGCTATCGAATCGTTAAAGGAAGGCTCGGTTAAACCCGATGTGATTTTTTTAGACATCAGGATGCCTTTGATGAACGGTTTTGAGTTTTTGCAGGAGTACGATAAACTGAATGATGAGGTTAAGGGCGCAAAAATATTTATGCTATCATCCTCGCTTGATCCTACCGATTTTAAACGATCAACAGAAAACAAGTACATCACACAGTTTATTCACAAGCCGCTTACCCACAAAATACTGGAAGAGCTTAGTGCATGATCTTAGTTGCTGATAGTGGTTCATCAAAAACCGACTGGCTGCTGGACAATCCCGGCGGTGAACCCGCCGAATACCGTACCGACGGATTAAACCCCTACTTTTTATCGGAAAAGGAAATATCCAAAAAACTGCATGAGCAGTTACCCGAATTGGTGGCCATATCTCATCAAATTACCGAAATTTATTTTTTTGGAGCAGGCTGTTCCAGTCCGGATAGGCACGAGATGGTTTCTAACGCCCTGAGCCAGGTTTTTCCAAAAGCCTTTATCAGTGTCGATAGCGATCTTTTGGGCTCGGCTTATGCTACCTGCGGGCACAATAAAGGCATTTGCTGTGTATTAGGTACAGGGTCTAACATCTCCTTTTTTAATGGCGAGGATGTAGCCGAGGGCAAACATGGCCTGGGTTATGTTTTGGGTGATGAAGGATCTGGGTCGTGGCTGGGAAAAATATTGGTAACCGATTATATGTACGGTAAAATGCCGGCCGATATTGAAGCGTCGTTCCACGAAGCTTATATGCTGGACAAGGCGGCTGTTATTAAAAACGTTTATCAGCAGCCCCGGGCTAACTCGTACCTGGCATCGTTCGCCAAGTTTTTAAACAGCATCCAGCATACCGCATACGGCCAACAGGTGTTAAATGGCGCCTTTGTGGAGTTTATTGAAACCAACATTAAAAGCTACCCCGAATATCACCAGTATAAATGCCATTTTGTAGGTTCCATTGCCTGGCATTTTAGCGAAGAGCTAAAAACCCAATGCAGCAAATACCATATCAAGGTAGGCAAGATCATCCAAAAACCAATTGATGAGTTGCTGCACTTCATTTTACAGCGTAATTTGAGCGCTTGATGGAGGATTTGGCTAAAGCCACATTTTTTTCTTACTTATCCCGTCCCATAAATGGGACGGCAATGAAATAGAAACATTTTGCTTATTGTTCCCTCAGCTCTCTCGAAGAGGACCCTGCTGGAACGAAAAACATTGTTTCATTGCCGTTGGCTTAAGCCAACGGATGAGGCTCACCAAAAACAGGGCTTTAGCCCAACTATTTTGCAATAGCTACTTTCCGCTTAACCGGCATCCTTATCAAAATCATAGCCATCAACAGCAAGGCTATAATGCTGGCTGTTTTAGGGATATAATCGCCGCAGCGCACGTAAAAAGTCAGGTCGCTGTTCAGGTTAATGTTTTGCTTTATGGCTGTGCGCACCCACCATTTGGTATGCTGCACCACATCACCCCGCTGGTTAATAAATGCCGAGATCCCTGTATTGGCCGATCGGCATACCCAGCGGCGGGTTTCAATGGCGCGCAGCTTGGCATAATCCAGGTGCTGGTCCTTGCCCGATGTATTGCCCCACCAGCCATCGTTAGTAATAATAGCGATAAACTGCGCGCCTTTGCGTACCGAACTGGCCACATATTCGCCCCAGATAGATTCATAACAGATCACCGGGTCGGACCCAATGCCGCTTTGAGAATAGAATACGCCGGAACTATCCTGCCCGCCATAACTGCCCGCAGCACCCCCTAAATGCTCGAACACGGGTTTTAGAAAAGATAAGGCATTACCAAAAGGAAGCGCTTCGGCCCCGGGCACCAGTTTAGATTTATGGTAGATCTGAACCTCGGCCGAGTTTTCAATCTCTACCGCCGAATTAAAGTTATCGTAAAACTGGCCGCCGCTGGTAAACGGACTGGCTGTTTTGGTAGCACGGGTATCGTAAATCTTATAACCTTCTAAACCGGTAATAACATTGCCGTTTTTGTATTTATATAAAAAGCTTTGTACCTGCCTATAGTATGGGCTGTCGCGCAAATGGTTTTCCTCCACACGGTCGGCAATGGCGGTTTCGGGCCATATAAAAAACTCGGTGTTGGGCTGTGCCAACGAATCGGACAGATGGGTTAATATGCTGATCTGTTCGGTTGCCGGATAGGTAAACTCCTTGGCATAAGGATCGATATTGGGTTGCGCCACTACAATATTTGATGGATTAGGCTGCTCCTGATAGTTATAATAGCGGTTAAGCGAAAGGCCCAGCGGCAACAGTAATGCCATCGCAAGGCCGGCAATTAACCGTATCCGTATAGCCTTGGATTGCGCTTCGCGCAGGCCGGTATAAATGAGGAATACAAAAACATTCACCACCCATATCCATACCGTGCCGCCATATACGCCGGTATACTCGTACCATTGCACCCATTGGTGGGTGGTGGCAAAGCCATTGCCTAAAGTCATCCATGGAAATTTTAAATCCCAGGTTTGGTGCAGGTATTCGTAGCCTATCCAAAGGCAAACCAGGCCGGCCAGGGCCCAGCTACGTTTGGTAAGCAGCCTTAACCTGAAATAAAACCAGCAAGCCCCGGCCATTAGCAATGGCCCCAAAGCGTAAGGGATAATGGATACTGGTATAGCGGCTATCTCGCCAATATCCTTCAGCGCGTTATAAACCCAATAAATGCTCAGGAAATTCCACACCAAAAAGCCCAGGAATGTTACCCGGAAGATCTTGCGCCCTTTTTTCTCGCCCGCGGTGCTGATGATGTTTTCCATAGCCACCAGTATGGGCACCAATCCCACAAAAAGTAAAAATGTGGTATAGGGCGTTGGCGGCCATGCTATCCAAAGCAGCAAGCCGGAAAGGATGGCTAAGAGCGAGTTTTTTTTCATTTAGTTTTATAAACTATGATAACACAATATTTATTGCGAGCTATGGCGCGGCCCGTATCTATTTAGATAACAGGCCTCAAAATAAACTAAATTATCGCAATTTCCCTCGTTAACTTACTTATGCTTAGCCCCCATTTCAAAAACAATGGTACCGCCGTTCATAATATCGGCATGGGTTATAAATGGTGTGGTTAGTACCTTACCATTCAGGGTTGTTTTTTGGATGAATACGTTTTTATCGCTTTGGTTTTTTACATCAACCGTAAAGGTTTTGCCACCCGGCAGATTGATCACCGCGTTGCTGATAGCCGGGCTGCCAATAGCGTATTGGTCCGACCCTGGTGCAACCGGATAAAAGCCCAGTGTACTGAAGATATACCAGGCGCTCATTTGGCCGGTATCATCGTTACCGCCTAAGCCATCGGGGGTTGGCTTATACATGCGCTTCAATATCATGCGGATCTTTTCCTGCGCTTTCCATGGTTTGTCTGTCCAATCGTACAGATAGGCCACGTGGTGCGATGGCTCGTTACCATGCACATAGTTGCCAATAATGCCGTCCTTGGTAATATCCTCGGTTTCGGCAAAGTATTTATCGGGCAAGTCGTAGCTAAACAGGCTATCTACATAAGTAGTGAAGTGCTTATTGCCACCCATCAGCTTAATCAGCGCGGCCGGATCCTGCGGCACATACAAGGTATAATTCCAGGCGTTGCCCTCTATAAAACCCATGCCGATGGTGGTAAAGGGATCAAACTTTTTGCGGAAAGTCCCATCCTCCATTTTAGGGTGCATAAAGCCGGTAGCCGGATCGAACACATTTTTGAAGTTTTGCGACCGTTTGTAAAACTCATCGTAAATATCGTTCTTACCTAACTTTTTAGCTAATTGGGCAATACACCAATCATCATAAGCATATTCCTGGGTTGATGATACCGAATTGCCGTTACGCTCGTCGGGGATATAACCCAAATCCATATAATAACCTATCCCGGCATAATCACGATGGCGGGCAGTAGCTACACAAGCTTCTAAAGCGTGGTTAGCATCCACACCTTCAGCGTTGCCTTTCACAATAGCATCGGCAATTACCGATACGCTGTGGTAACCGCTCATACACCAGTTCTCGTTAGCCGAGTTTGACCATACCGGCAGCATGTGTTCGGGGCTTTGATCGTAATGGGCCAGCATACTGCGCACCATATCGGCATTGCGCTTAGGGTCGATAATATTAAACAGCGGGTGCAGCGCGCGGTGCGTATCCCAAAGCGAAAAGGTAGTATAGTTAGTGAAACCCTCGGCCTTATGGTTATTTTGATCAAGCCCGCGGTAGCTGCCATCCACATCCATATAAACGGTAGGGTTAATCATAGCGTGGTACATCGAAGTATAGAAATCCTCCAACTCGTCCTTACTGTCGCTCTTCACTACAATTTTGTGCAGTTCCTTTTCCCAGGCGGCCTGTCCGTCGGCTTTTACCTTTTCAAAGTCCCAGCCTGGTGCTTCGGCTTTCATGTTGGCTAACGCGCCATCCATACTTACCGGCGACAGCGCGAACTTGATCTTGATCTTTTCGTTAGCTTCGGTCTTAAAATCGAAATAAACGCGCAGCTGGCGGGCTGCTAACTCGGGGAAGTTCTTTGTTCTGGCAAACTGGCCCCAAAAGCCGCCGTATACTTCACGTTTATCGTACTTGCGGTAACCCATCTGCAAAAACTTTTTGTTAAAGGTCATGGCAAAATAAAGCGTGCGGGTACGCGCCCAGCCATTGGTCGACCGGTAACCCACCACCGTACTATCGTTCACTACACGCAGATACGTCCACACGTTTTTATCGGGATAGTTATAAATGCCCGCCATCAGATCGAGGATAATATGCGACTGATCGGACTTAGGGAAAGTATACTGGTGGAAACCCACACGGGTGGTTGTCGTCATTTCGGCCAGGACATTAGGGCCGTCAAGCTTTACTTTGTAATAGTTGGCTTCGCTCACTTCGTTAGCATGCGAGAACGCCGAGCGGTAACCGCTGCCGGGCTTATCAGCCGTGCCGGGGTTTAGTTTCAACGTACCAACCGATGGCATGATCAGGAAGTCGCCCAGATCGGAGTGGCCGGTGCCGCTAAAGTGGGTATGGCTAAAGCCTACAATGGTTTTATCATCGTACTGGTAACCGGCGCAATATTTATATACATCGGGGTTATAGCGGCCGTTCAATTCATAACTGGCGGTATCGGTTTCGGGGCTTAGCTGCACCATCCCGAAAGGGACAGTTGCTCCCGGATAGGTGTGGCCCATGCGCTGGGTGCCTATAATTGGCTTTACATATTGTACCAGGCTTTGCGCGCCTGCATTTAAGGCCAGGCAGCTTAAGGCAATCAGGAATATTTTTTTCATATTAATAGATGCAGCAAATAGTTAACGCACCAAATATAAGGCTTCACGCGTTATTCATCTGTTATCCAAACAAAATAACTAAATTGCCATTATGTCATAGTAAAACCACGTTTGTAACAACGGTATGCGTTTTGTAATCTAAATAACAAATCAACACATAAAAAAATGAGAAAAGTACTTTCAGCAATCATACTCATAGCTGTGGCTATGTCGCTAAACTCGTGCAGTTATAACAGCATGGTAAAAATGGACGAGAACGTTAAAGGCAAATGGGGCGAGGTGCAAACCCAATACCAGCGCCGCAGCGATTTGATCCCTAACCTGGTAGCTACAGTAAAAGGCCAGGCTAATTTTGAGCAAAAAACCCTAACCGATGTAACCGAAGCCCGTGCCAAAGCCACCTCTATGCAGGTTGACCCTACTAAACTTACGCCCGAATCTATTAAACAATACCAGGCGGCACAAGGGCAATTGGGTGGTGCATTAACCCGGTTAATGGTAGCATCAGAAAATTATCCTAACTTAAAATCGAACGAGGCTTTTAATACTTTACAGGCCCAGTTAGAGGGGACAGAAAACCGCATAGGTATTGCCCGTAAGGATTTTAACGAAGCCGTGCAGGAATATAACGGCAAAATCCGTTCGTTCCCGGCTAATTTAACCGCCAAGATGTTTGGCTTTGCGCCGAAAGGCTATTTTGCTGCCGAAGCAGGATCTGATAAGGCACCGAAAGTTGCTTTCTAAGATTTCACCGATTTTGGAAGATGATTTCACCGATTTTTGTTTGAAAAGGATCGGTGAAATCTTCCCTTCTAGCCTGTGAAACCAAACAGAAATAATCGGTGAAATCATCTTAAAATAATCTGTGTAATCACAAATAATATGGCTGTATTTACTGAAGAAGAACAATTGCTGATACGCCGGGCGGTGGAGCGTGCTGAACAAGACACATCGGGCGAGATCAGGATTTGTATCGAGAAGAACTGTAACGAAGAAGTGCTTGACCGCGCGGCCAAATACTTTTACAAGCTGGATATGGACAAAACCAAGCTACGCCATGGTGTGTTGATATACCTGGCCACGGTTGATCGTAAGTTTGCCATTATTGGCGATGCCGGGATTAATAAAGTGGTTCCTCCAACCTTTTGGGACGACACCAAACTGGCCATGCTGGAGCAGTTTAAATATGGCAAACTGGTAGAAGGTATCGTTACCGGTATAGAGATGGCCGGGCATCATCTGCAAAAATATTTCCCGCATACGGCCGGCGACCGTAATGAACTGCCAGATGACATTGCTTTTATGGATGGGGATTAATTAACCGATAGATGTTAAAAAAACTGATATTTTGCTGGGGCCTGCTGCTTTGCACAACCTTAGCCTTTGCCCAGGAGTTTCCTGAGAAATCGGAAACACTGGTTACCGATTATACCAATACCCTTTCTGCCGGCGATAAGCAGCAACTGGAACAAAAGTTGTTTACTCATAATGATACTTCGGCTATAAAAATCGCGGTAGTGATCATGAAATCGACGGGTGGGTATGATATTAATGAATACGGCGCTTTACTGGGCCGCAAATGGGGCATTGGCAATAAGGATAAAAATACCGGTGTGCTGATACTGGTTGCCATAGCCGACCGTAAAATGTCTATCCAAACCGGCTACGGTGCGGAGGGTGCCCTGCCCGATGCCATTACCCAAAGCATTATACAAAAAGACCTGAAACCCCATTTTAAAGCCGGTGATTATTACGGTGGACTGGATGCCGGGGTGGACGATATTATTAAATACACCAAAGGCGAGTACAAGGCCGAACCCAGCAAGCGCCAAAACCGCAACCAGGGCGATGGTGGCGGCAGCCCTATTGGGTTTATCATCATTATTGTAGTGGTTATCCTGATCGCTATTTTCCGTAAGCGTGGTGGCGGCGGCGGCGGCCATATTATTGGCAGCCGCGGCGGCGCAAGCCCGTTTTGGTGGTTCCTGGCTGGTTCGGCATTGGGGCGCAACAGTGGCGGCGGCGGTTGGGGAGGTTTCTCGGGTGGCGGCGGCGGTGATAGCGGCGGCGGCTGGGGTGGCGGTAGCGGCGGTAGTTTTGGTGGCGGCAGCTTCGGCGGCGGCGGATCGAGCGGTAGCTGGTAGTTCTCAGTCATTGGTCACTTGTCATTAGTCATTTGAGGGGGAGTATTCAGTATGTATCAGCGGGATTATCTGCTTAACGAGGCACGCAAATTTGCACAGCTTTTAGCCCGGCTAATGGGTTTAAAAACCGAAGGCAATGAAGATGTATTTGTGCAGGAATTTAACCAGGCCTTGCAGGATGAATATGATATGGAACTAGCGCAGCTGCTTAACCTATCGCAACCTGATTTTAAAACCCGGTTACAGGAAACGGATTATAGCGCTGAAAAGCTAAACGCCTTAAGCCAGATGCTTTATGTATTTGCCCAGCCATTTGCACATAACGACGATACCATCCTGCTCCTGAAAAAAGTGTTGCTTATTTTTGATATCCTGGAACAAAAACACCATTTTGATTCCTTTGAAAACATCGACAAACGAAAAACAATATTCCGCTTTTTAAATACTACTTATGAACGACCTTAAATGGAAAGTACTCCATTCCGAATATATCCATAAAGGCCCATGGGCTACCCTGCGTACCGATAGGTGCGAAATGCCAGACGGCCGCATTATGCCCGATTATTATGTGCTGGAATACCCCAACTGGGTAAATGCTGTTGCTATAACCGAAGAAGGTAAAATATTAATGGTGCGCCAATATCGCCACGCGGCAGGCATAGTATCGCTGGAGATACCCGGTGGCGTAATTGATGGCAATGAAGCACCTGCCGATGCCATGCGCCGCGAACTGCTGGAAGAAACCGGTTACCAATTTGGCGATATGGAACTGATAGCAACTGTTTACGCCAACCCATCAACCGCTACCAACCATACCTATTGCTACCTGGCCAAAGGTGGCAAAAAAGTACAGGAACAAAGCCTGGACGAACATGAAGAACTGGTGGTAGAAGAATATACTATTGCCGAGGTTAAGCAGCTATTGGCCGATAATAAAATAGCCCAGGCATTACATTGCACCGGGTTATTTTACGCGTTGGGTAAACTGGGCGAGTTATAAATTAAAGGTTTAGTATAAAATATACGGCGCAAATTGTATAAATTTGTCTATGTCTCGACAGGTTGATTATAAACTACATATAGAAGTTAACCCTGAAATAAGGTTTGGCAAGCCTGTTATTAAAGGTACACGCATTACCGTTTATGATGTTTTACAATGGCTGGCATCGGGCATGACGCACCAGGATATATTATCTGACTTCCCTCAATTATCCGAAGAACAACTTTTGGCTTGCCTGGCTTATGCCGCCAATAAAGAACGTGCTATAAAAGTAGCATGAACATTCGTTTAATTTCCGACGAGAATATTTCCTGGCGCATTAAAAAGCTGCTACCGGATTGGGATATTCTTCCCGCTAATGAAATTACAATCAATAGCAGGCTATCAGATATTTTGATTTGGAGTTTTGCAAAATCAAACCAATATCATATATTAACTTTCGACGAAGATTTCTCCGAGTTACAAAACTTATACAGTTATCCTCCTAAAGTAATCTGGCTGCGAACTGGTAATATCAGCACACATGAAATTGGCGATAATTTGCGCAAGCGGGAGCAAGCAATTAAAGATTTTTTATTAAATGACGACTTGGGCATTTATGAAATGTACTTATAAGTAAATTATTATAATTTACAATTTCACATCTATACGGTTTACCCATATTGCCGCTCTATCGGCCGTAGCTTTAAACCCGCTTAGCATATAGTCTTTATCATAATTTACTTGCTTTTTGCTGTATAACTTTCCGTTTACTATCACTGTTACAGGCTTTGTCAGATCGGTCATTTCGGGCGATATTAATATGGAGAACTCTTTAACATCCGATGTTTCAATCGTAAATACATTATCCTTATAGGTAGCTTTAATAGCGCCCGATTGTTTAATGTATTTAAAGGCATTTAATAACGTATCACGCTCGTGCGTTTCGTTCTTTTTATCCAGCACTATCCATTTTTTAATGGGGAAGTTAATGTTTTGCTGCCAGGCGGCTCTTTTCGCGGTGGTATCTAAACCGGTAATTTTTATCCAATCGCAAGTGCCGTATTGCACATCATCGCATTCCCAATAAATAGCATGATGGAATGGATCGCGTTTTCGCTTAGCCAAATCGTTAAACAATAACTCGTAAGCAGGCTCCGAAGCATCAAACTGCGGGAACCAATGCGGGTAGCCATTATAGCGGTGATCCTGATAATCGGCACCAAGGCGTTTCATCGTGGCCGAAAGCGAATCGTGCGCGGCAGGCGGGTAATAATAATCCTGATCTACCGATACATTAAAGAACGAGCGATTGAGGATATTACGGATATAAGTACCGCCGGTAGCTACTTTAGGCCTGGTATTAAAGCCATAAAAGCCCGCGAACTCCGATGGTTGTTTCATCATATAAGAGAATGAACCCGTAGCGCCGTTAGAGTGGCCGCTGATGAATACCTTATTATCATCAATATGCACCACCTGCCTTATTTGTTTCAATATAGCCGGAATCATAAAAAAGCCTTTATCGGGATACATCCAGTTATAATCGCGGTTGGCATGGGCGTAAACCATAATCACATCATCTCCCGCGGCGTATTTGGTGTAGTAACGGTTCCAGCCACCCAGGTCTTCTTTGCCAACCTCATCCAGGTAACCAATATTGCTGCTTACAGCGCCATGCAGAAAAAACAATACGGGGTAAGCTTTTGCAGGATTGTATTTAAAAGGGAGCGCTATTAAAAAGGCCGTATGCAGGGTATCGGTTAAAGGCACCTGCATAGATATGTATTGCCCGGTTAATGCCGGGTATTGGTTGTATTGCTTTATTTTTTGATAGGCGGCGCGGGCATCGTCCTTACTAAAATCCAACCGGTTAAGTATCCCTTGCGCTTCAAGCGCTTTTTGTTTGTCTTTTAGCGCGGCAAGGTAAGCCTGCTTTTTTACCCGGGCTTTGCCAACCAATACATTCCAGCGGGTATCATTTATCAGTTTGCTAAACTCGCCCCTGGCGTACTTGCCCAAAACAAGGTCGTAATACTTCATGTCTATCACCACCTTGTTTAAATACATAAAGGCTTCGTCGGGTTTATTAAGCTCGCCGGCCAGGTAGCCGGCTTTGTAATAGCCCAGCCTGTCGGCCTCGGCGGGGAACATACTAAAAGCCTGTTGGTACAGCGCATACGCTTTGGGATAGGCAGTAATAACGCCTATACTATCCCCACGCGGGCCATTCATTACGTGTAAGGCGCTATCGGCTAACTGGCTATAGGTTTGCGCTGCCAGTAATTTAGGTATGAAAAGGGCCAGGACCAATAGTTTTTTCATTTGCGATAGTTTAAGTATGATATCCATCATTTAGTTTTTTGCAGGATGGGTCTTTTTTAAGTGTTTTAATATCTCGGGGAAAAAATCGGCAAAGGTTTTATACCGGGTGGAATTGATGTAGTTGTCGGATATAAAAGGTGCCAGTTCTTCAACATAAATAAAATCGTTAATGGTTTCGCCGGCTATTTGCCGTTTAGCTGCGCGTTCGCCGCGGTATTTTTGGTATAAGGCCGCGGTGATAGACCGTACCATGTTTTCATCAAAACAATAGGCCCAATTGCTAATATTGTTGCGGCGCATCCCGGCATCGTCTTTATTAAACAGATAAGCTAAATCGGCTATTTCCTTTTCGTGCTTTTTAAGGATATCGTTTATGTAGATATGGCTCCCTTCGTGCCATACCAGGTTTTCAAAATCGCGCACTGCAAAAACAGGGTCGGTGGTTACGGATGCATCCCGGCTAAAGTAGCCCGTATTATAGACCACCATATTGGCAAACTGGGGGTTGATGTTTTTAGTCATGATAGCGTGCGACCCCCAACTATTCAGCGGGTCGATACAGATAAACCAGGCCACATCCGAATCGAATTTGTAAAAGCCCTTTAGCTTATCCAGCAGCTTGCCAGAATCGATAGTGGCCTTTAAATCATTTCCCCATTTATTATACCTATCCTGGTGTTGCTGAAAAAACTCCCAGAAGTGAGTGTCGTTAAAAAAATCCTTACATAGTTTAATATATTCCAGCGTATTTTCCTTGCCGTTAAACTTATACCAGTTTAGGTCGGCAGTTGGTTCATAAATTTTAATGTTGGGGAAATCGCTCATGCACCAACCCAGTTCTACCAAATCGGGGTAGGTTTGTTTAAACGATGCTACCTTTTTAACGGCAGGGTGATCTTTATATTTGCCAAAATAATCCATTACCTCTTTACTATAAGCCGATGGGTTGGGTTGCGCGTACCTATCGGCCAGGATCTGGATAATGGTAAACAGTTCCACACCGGGATGCACGGTTACTTTTAGCTTATCCTGGCAAATGCCTGTAAGGGGAAGCAGCGCGGTAAGGCATATCAATAGTAGTTTTTTCATTGCGATATTGTTTTTGATATTGCTAAACTGCTGTATTGCCTGCGTAATTAAAATTGCGATTGACCAACACGGCTATTTTATTGACCAATGGGTATTTATACTTCACGCGATTAAATTGCCTGTTCGTCATTAAAATTAGCCCGTTCATGTATTTATTAATCCAATGCAAAAAACCCGCGGTATATTTAACAGATGAAGCGGAAGTACATTATCCTTTTACACGTTGCTTTTTGGCTGTTATTGATTTTTAACCATACCATTACGCTGTTTGGTCATAATTACTTCTACTCGTTTAAGGCACAGCCCAAAGGCCTGCTGCTCTTTTTTAAGTATTTTGCTACCGAGGTTGGTTTTTGCAGCATCACCGCGCTATGCTTTTATAGTAATTACCTGTTTGTGGCCCCACAGCTTTTTATTAAAAAAAATTATCTGAAAGCCTTCCTGTTTATCATATTGATTATGATAGCGCTAATAGCCTGGCGCTATGTAGTGGAGTTTTGGTTTTTTAAACCCGTGCTGGGTTTTGATAATTACATGGGGAAGCCGGTAAGCGCTCAATTTTACGTCAGCAATATATTTTACTATTACTTTCCGGCTTATTTTATTTATGGCCTGATGTATTTTTTTGCCGAGAACTGGTATAGAACCACACACCGCGAACAGCAACTGCAAAAGGAAAAGGCCGCTGCCGAATTAACCTTTTTACGATTACAGGTTAACCCTCATTTTTTATTTAACAGCATTAACGATATTTATTCGCTCAGCTACCAGCAATCGGAACTGGCACCGGTGGCCTTGTTAAAATTATCGGAGATATTGCGTTATATGCTGCGCGAAAGCCAGGAGGATTTTATGTTGCTACAGAGCGAAATTAAGTACCTGGAGAATGTGATAGAGCTACAGCGCATTAGCGCCAAGGGAAATGCTTATATTGATTTTAACATAGAAGGTTATATAGGCAACCAAAAAATAGCAAGCCTGTTATTCATCGTTTTTGTAGAGAACGCCTTTAAGCATGGCGCACTAACCGACCCGCAAAACCCGGTGAAAATAAACCTGCAGACAACTAATCAGCAGATTCAATTAAGCATCAGCAATGTGAAAAACCGCGATCAAAAAGATAAAACCGGGGGCATTGGTTTAAACAATGTACGCCGCAGGCTTTTACTCATGTACCCCAACAAGCATACTTTAGTAATTAATAACCAGGCTGATACCTATACCGTTAATTTAACCTTACAATTAACATGAAAAAGCTACGCTGCCTGATCATTGATGATAAGCCCCTGGCTATTGATATCCTTGCCGATTATGCGGGCAAGGTATCGTTCCTTGATTTGGCCGGCACTACTACCAACCCTATTGAGGGATTAAAGATGATCCGCGAGCAGCAGATTGACCTTGTTTTTTTGGACATACAAATGCCCGAACTAAGCGGCCTGCAGTTTATAAAAATAGCCGGCAAGCAATCCCGTGTGATATTAACCACCGCTTATGCCGAATATGCCCTGGATGGTTACGAACATGATGTGGTGGATTATCTGTTGAAACCCATTCCCTTCGACCGATTTTACCGTGCTGCCGAAAAGGCCTTGCAGGCGATTTCGCCGGATCCGATAAGTACTCCGGTTGTACATACAGCCGAGCCATCGCCGGAGTACTTGTTTGTAAAAACCGAACACCGGATACAAAAAATAGACCTGAACGAAATCCTGTTTATTGAGGGCCTGCAAAACTACATAGCCATTACTACCGGTGGTGGAAAGGTGCTTAGCCTACAAACGCTGAAAAAGATAGAAGAACAACTGCCTGGAAACGAGTTTGTACGGGTACATAAATCATTTATTGTGGCTTTGCGGCATATCACTTCTATAGAACGTGGCCGTATCAGTATTGGCGACCAGGTGGTACCTGTAGGCGATAGTTATCGCGAGGCTTTTTATAAGTTAGTGGATAAGGGTTAACGGAAGGGTTTAATAAACTATTCATACCATTTTTGCGTTTATTTATTTTATCGTATATTAGATTACCATGAAAGACGTACTTGATATACCCCGTACCGCAATGGAAGTATTTGAAATGCTGCCCGAGGGGACTTTGTGCGAAGTAATTGACAATGCTTTATATATGTCACCATCACCTACAACCGATCACCAAGATATTTTAGGCGAGATTTTCCTTGAAATAGCCACTGCCTGCAAAAAGAATCGTTACGGAAAAGTTTTGCTGTCGCCGTGCGATGTTTATTTAGATAATGGCGAAAGTGTAGTACAACCAGATCTTCTTTTTATTAAAGAAGCCAGGAGGGCTATCATTGAAAAGAAAGGCATTATCGGTTCACCTGATTTTGTTATTGAAATACTGTCAACCAACCTGAAGTTTGATAAAGAAACAAAGTTACAGCTATACCAGCGCAACAGCATCCCAGAATACTTTATTATCGATCCCGAAACAAAGAGTGTTTTGCATTATTTACTGGTTGATGATGCTTATCAATTACAAGAAAATAAACCTGTTGGGCAGCTATACATCAAGCAACTTGATTTACAAGTTAATTTCTAAAAGCTACTCTACACACTTATCCTTACGCCTGGTATCCACAATATAAATGATCTTCCAACCTTGCGCGGTTTTCATCAATTGGAAAACATCTACACCGCAATGGCTAAAGGTTTGGCCTACGTAAAATTTATACGGCGCCCATACCATGGCCAGGTCAGCATCTATGCGAATATCGTTAAAGGTAACGCGCTCGTCATATATCTCTGCATGCGGCTTGGCTACGCTGGCCGTAAAATTGGCCATGCTTTCGGTCACTAATGCCGTAGTGCCATCTTTTTTGTTGGCTACGCTTTGCAAAACCATATCTTTAGCTATGGCCGATCGCATCATTGCCGTATCGCTCTTGCGCATCCCATCAAAAAATGTGGTGATCGTTTGTTTGATACGGGCCTCGTCGGTTTGGCAAAAAGCAGGAATAGCGAAGAGGGATAGCAGGTAAGTGATATAAGCGATTTTTTTCATGAGATTCTAATTTACCTAAAGATATGTCATTTAGAATGTAGAGAGAAATAGCCCATGTGGTGGATGGCGCACATAGGCTATTTCTCTTTTCGCCCCTCCCCGCTATCTTCTCGGGGCTTTATCGAAATGATGAATTAGAAGATTAAAACCGATGTATGTCTCCGCTGCCAGAGCTATGGCTTGATATCTGTTTAGCCCCGCCGGTATAACGGATATCGCCCGAGCCGGACACACGCGCATCCAGCTTTTGGGTAGCATTTACGCTGGCATCGCCCGAGCCGGAGATGCGCACCATAGTGGTGGCGGTAACCAAATCGCGGCCGCTAAAATCGCCCGAGCCATTAGTGCTGATGGTTGATGTTTCGGCGCTGCCTGATAATTTAATATCGCCCGAGCCGGATATCCCGGTTTCTAATGTCTTTACGTTTACTTTACCCAGCATATCGCCCGATCCACTGGTTTTTAACTCCAGGCGATCGGCGCTTAGGCCCTCCTTAAAGAAAGCATCGCCCGATCCTGAAAGGCTGATGGCGTGGATATCTTTAACAACAATATAAACGGCAATTTTTTTGTGGCCGCCGTTAAAAATATTTCCCCAATTAAAGTGGTCGCTTTTCTCGTGGATCTTTAATACATCGCCGCTTACTTCGGTAATAATTTTATTAATAATGTCTGATGGTGCTTCAACCCTTACCGATTCGGTTGCGCCCTGGGTAATATAAATATCAAAGGAACCCGATTCGCTAATGGCGTGGAAGCCCGAAAGGTGACGGTCTTGCGTTTCCGCGAAAGCGCTGTTAAAGCCAGCAAGCATTACAGCGGCAAATAAAAATTTGGTCAGTGATTTCATGGTTAATAGCTTTTTGGTAGGGATAAGACGTTTTTAAATGTCAATAGGTTACAGTAAAAGTAAATTAAAGAATTTAAAAAAGTGCAGCTATTGATAGCGCTATAGTTTTGGGACCAAAACCTAATTAATTATATTAAGTACATTTGGCAATACAACAAATTTAAACAGCGCTAAAAACAAATACGCCACATGATTTCGAGAGGGGAATTAATTGATGTTTATTTCAATAAGGAAGATATTGACCTTGATGTTTACCCGTTTTCCCTTCCCTTTTTTAATATGGTTGACCGCCTTAAAATACACCCTCAGATTACCTACCTGGTGGGCGAGAACGGCACAGGGAAATCTACCCTGTTAGAAGCTATTGCCATAGCATCGGGGTTTAACCCGGAAGGGGGTACGGTTAATTTTAACTTCAGTACCCGGGAATCACACTCCATTTTGCATAAATATTTACGCACATCCAGAAGTACACGCAGGCATACCGACGGCTTTTTTTTGCGGAGTGAAAGTTTTTTTAACGTGGCTACCGAAATAGATCATCTTGGCGCGATTGAATCGTATGGCGACCAATCCCTGCATGAACAATCGCACGGGGAGGCTTTTTGGTCGGTGTTTATGAACCGCTTTTTAGGAAATGGCTTTTACATTTTAGATGAGCCCGAAGCCGCGCTATCCCCATCGCGCCAAATGGCCATGCTGTTACGGATGGATGAATTAATAGCCGATAATTCGCAATTCATCATCGCTACACATTCGCCAATACTCCTCGCGTACCCCAATTCTATCATTTACGAATTTAGCGGGGAGGGGGTGCAGGCACTAAAATATGAGCAAACCGAATTGTTCCAAACCTATCGGGATTTCTTTAGGGATCCCGCCTATGTGGTAGATCGGATGCTAAACAGATAACTTAATGGGTTTCTGTAGCCAATCCACCAATAAGGATAAGCGTATCTGGATAGACATTGAAGGGTAGCTGTTTCTGTGGAATAAAATTTAAATTGCAGCCTGAAAATATATTCGATGACCGACCTACCCAGCTATACCCGCTCTCAACTGGCCTTGCGTAACGGGCAGGATAAACCCGAAATTTGGGTAGCCTACCTGGGGGTGATATATGATGTAACCGAGAGCCGCCTGTGGCGCAACGGCAAGCATTACGAACATTGGGCCGGGCAGGACCTGACCGACGAACTGCCCGATGCACCGCATACCGAAACCGTGTTTGAAAAGTTTAAAAAGATTGGCGTATTGGTTGATTTTTTAGCTTAATAATGGGTGTACAAGGTGTACAAACTGTGCAATGTGTTTAACTTGTACACCTTGTACACCCCTATTCAAAATAATAATTAGCGCTACCTATTCACCATATTCATGGCCGCCTCGGTATAACGGGGGCCTGTGTTTGGATACTTCTTTAATAAAGCTTCCATGTCGTTCAGGTCGGCTTCTGTTAGCACTACATTTACCGATTGCGCGTTTTCCATCAGGTACTTACGCTTTTTGGTACCGGGGATAGGTATAATGCCCTGGCCCTGTGCCAATACCCAAGCCAAAGCTAACTGCGCGGGTGTGCAGTGCTTATCCTGCGCCAGCATAGCAAATTCGGCAGCCAATTTGGTATTGTTCTCGTAATAATCGCCCTGGAAACGGGGGATGGTATGCCTAAAGTCGTTTGATTTTAATTCATCCGCATTGCCCGGCAAAGTAGCGCTGAACAAGCCACGCGATAGCGGGCTGAACGGCACAAAACCAATGCCCAGTTCCTTACAGGTGGGGATGATCTCGGCCTCCGGATCGCGCGTGAGCAGGGAGTACTCGCTTTGCAGCGCGGCTATGGGGTGTACCTTAACCGCTTTACGCAAAGTAGCCGGCGATGCTTCGGACAGGCCAAGGTAACGCACTTTGCCCTCCTTCACCAGTTCGGCCATGCCGCCAACCATTTCTTCAACAGGCACCAGCGGATCGATGCGGTGGGCGTAGTATAAGTCTATCACCTCTACATTCAGTCGCTTTAGGCTACCCTCAACTGCTTTGCGCATATAAGCCGGCGAACCGTCGAATGCACGTAGCCTACCATCTGCTTGTGGCACAAAGCCAAATTTGGTGGCAATAAATACCTTATCGCGATTAGTGGCCAGTACTTTGGCAATCAGCTCCTCGTTAATATGCGGGCCATAAATATCGGCGGTATCCCAAAAGTTAATGCCCAGTTCAAAAGCCAGGTTCAAAACTTCGATAGATTCGGCATCATCGCGCGTGCCATAAGCATGCGACATGCCCATGCAGCCTAAACCAATGGCCGAAAGCTTTTCGCCGGTATTGCCTAATTCCCTGTATTTCATATTTTTTAGTTCATGGTTAATAGCTGATAGTTCATGGCACCAGCAATACTTCTCCGTTTATGACCTATGAACCATCAACCATGAACTTCTGTTTACGACAGAATAGCAAATTGCGATAACGTGACAAACTCCTGTACACGTGCTGCAACTTCCTCCTGTGTAAGGTTCTTTATTTTCTCTGTACCAAATTTCTCTACGCAGAACGAAGCCAGTGCCGATCCGTAAATAATAGCGTTCTTCATATTAGTAAAGTTGATGGTACCCACTTTAGCCAGGTAGCCAATAAAGCCGCCTGCAAAGGTATCGCCCGCGCCGGTTGGGTCAAACACATCGGCCAAGGGCAATGCCGGGGCCGAGAAGATCAGGTCATCGCTAAACAGCAAAGCGCCATGTTCGCCCTTTTTAATGATCAGATATTTGGGGCCCATCGCCAATATTTTGCGCGCGGCTTTAACCAGCGAGTGTTCGCCTGATAACTGGCGGGCCTCGGCATCGTTAATGGTCAATACATCAACCATCTTAATGGTTTCCAATAAATCGCCCATAGCAATGTCCATCCAAAAGTTCATGGTGTCCATCACAATCAGCTTCGGGCGGTTCTTTAAACGCTTAATAACCGTTTGTTGAATTTGCGGGGTAAGGTTACCCAGCATCAGATATTCGCAATCCTGGTAACTTTCAGGAATAATAGGGTCAAAATCGGCCAATACGTTCAATTCGGTAATCAGTGTATCACGGCTGTTCATGTCATTATGGTATTTACCGCTCCAAAAAAAAGATTTTTCGCCTTTTTTAACCTGTAAACCTTCGGTATTAATATTGTGCTTGCCAAAGTCGTCTATCTCGTGCTGTGGAAAATCATCGCCTACAACGGCTACAATTTTTGTCTTATCATAAAAGTACGATGCCGCTAAACTGGCATAAGTTGCCGCGCCGCCAACAATTTTATCTGTCTTACCAAAAGGGGTTTCAATTGCGTCAAACGCCACAGTACCAATAACTAACAAACTCATGTAAAAATATTTTAATTTTTTTTGTGACAAATATTGTGAAATTACCTCAATAATCATACTTTTGCACACTCCAAACCAGAAAATACTCCTGAGTAGCTCAGCTGGTTAGAGCATCTGACTGTTAATCAGAGGGTCGCTG